>CAZOAZ010000001.1:0-296416 GCA_964577955.1 uncultured Bifidobacterium sp.
CGCCCTTCACGTCAGCCGTGATCTTCTTCGACAGGTCGCCGTTGGCCACGGCGGTCGTCACTTCGGCGATGCTGCGGACCTGCGCGGTGAGGTTGCTCGCCATCGAGTTGACCGATTCGGTCAACTCCTTCCAGACGCCGCTCACGTCGCGGACTTGGGCCTGTCCGCCGAGCTTGCCGTCGGTGCCGACTTCGCGCGCGACGCGCGTCACTTCCGACGTGAACACGCCCAGCTGCTTGATCATCGTGTTGACGATCGTCGCGGAGCGGAGGAATTCGCCTTCGAGCGGCCGGCCGTCGACATCCAGCCGGACGGTCTGCAGCAGGTCGCCTTGCGCGACCGCCGCCAGCGCCCGCGTGACTTCGGTGGTCGGCCAGAGGAGGTCGTCGATCATCGTGTTGACCGATTCCTCCATCTCGCCCCAGGCGCCGATCGACTGCACGAACTTGACACGCTGTTTCGTCAGACCCTGCCGCCCGACGACCTGACCGACGCGCTCGAGTTCGCGCGCGATCCGGGCATTGGACGTCACGATCGCATTGAACCGATCCGCGATCTTTCCCTCGATACCCGGCCAGTCGCCGGGCAACCGCACTGAGAAGTCACCGTCGCTGACCGATTGAAGCGCTTGGAGAAGCGCGCTGAGGTGGGGACTCGATGGGGAGGAGGCATGACCGTTCGAGTAGATCGGCGGCGGCGGTGTGCGGCGAGGAAGTTTCGCGGTCGGTTCAATGCGGGTCTTCATGAGCTCCTGACTCCACGCGTCACGACGTGTCCACGGGCTCGTCGCCGCACAAGCCTTCAGTGCTGCAGCGATTCGAGCTGAGCAAAAGTCTTCCGAGTCGTTCGAGGATTCCCCGTCTTAGCAAAAGCAATGCCCAACTGTTGAGGTTGTCTGAAGTTGGACGTTCGTTTGATTTACGAACAAATTTTGGTCGTGCTTCAGTCCGGGCGCAGTTTGCAGCCCGACCAGTGGGCAGACGGCTACCTAATCTGTGGAGAGCTCTGCCACGTGGCGGGTGTCAGACGGGGTGTCAGACACGTGTCTGACACCCCGTCTGACACCGCTACCAAACGAGCGTGACGGGAAAGTACGAGCCCTGACGGATGGGGTCATAGCCGAGCAGTGTTCGCGCTTTCTGGACGCTCAGGAGCGACTCGTTCCCCTGTGAGTGGTTCGGAACCCGCGGCCAGCGATCGCGGACGAACTGCTGAACGTCCACGATGCGGTCGTCGACGTGGCCGTCGACGATGTTGAACGCCTCCGCCGTGAATGGTGAGGCGTTCTCGACCGCGCACGCAAAACCGGCGACGAGATTCTCGATGGCCGTGCTCACGTAGAAGTTGTCCGGGGTGTTCGACTGAAACCCTGGATATTCGAGGCGCAGCGAGATCCCCTGCGTGCGGCCTGGGGCACAGGCACCGGCAAGGTAGTCCTCGAACTGTCGCTTGAGCACGCCGTACTCGCTCTGGCCGTCTTCGCGCGTCGGGCAGTAGTTCGATTCGAGAATCGGGAACTGGTCGATCCGCACGGGCTTGTTGATTCCGTACACCTGCCCCGACGACGCAAAGATGAACTTGGCGGCGCCGGCGTCCTGTGCCGCGTGAAAGACGTTGATCGACCCGTCGTAGTTGATGCGCTGGAAGTCTGCCGCGGTCGCACCGGGCATGTGCGGGTGCGGAATGCCTGCGAGGTGGATGACCGCGTCGCTCCCGGCAAACGCCGCCGCGAGCCGGCTCCGAAAGTCCAGGATCTGATCCGACGACGGCGGGACGAGCGCGCTGCCGAGGAGGGTCCGCGAGGCGCGTCGCTGAACCCGCGCGATGGTATGCGCCAGCCGTTGGCCGAGCGGGTTGGTGGATGTTCCGAAATGCCGCCGGCGGAGCAGATTGACGATTGGGCCCTTGAACTGATCGAAGACCCGCACCCGGTAGCCGCGCCGCCGAAGTCCGACCTGGAGAATCTGCCCGACGAAGCCGCTGCCGCCCGTCAGCGTGACGGTTTTAGGCATGTCCGCTCGTCGCAGCCCCCGTAAGAGCCACCGGGGTCTCGGCGGACGCGAAGAGCTTGCACCATTCGAGAATCCCGCGACCCCACCGTGCGACGTAGTCGTCGGTCCGGAACCGGCTCAGCGCCTCGCCGACCTCGCCCATGCAGGTCAACGCGTCCTGGCCGCGGAGTTCAATCGCGTCGACGATCTCCCACATGCGCTCGTTGGCCCGGATGCCGGGCGCTTCTTTCACCAGGTTCGCGAACGGGTCGCTGGCGCGCTGGTGGTCGACGACCGGGTGGCCGCAGGCGATGGACCAGTGCAGGTGACGGCAAATCCGCTGGACCACGAGGCCGGCCCAGATGTCGTCGAACCGTCCGTACGGCGACCCCTCGCCCATCGGCGGGAAGTACATGAGACAGGCCGCCGCGCGGCTGAACGCGAGATTCATTCCGCACAAGGGAAAGTACTGGGCGCTGGGCATCAGCCACGACGATCGGCCGCGATCGAGGACCGTATCGAGCCTCTGGCCAGGGTTGGCCAGCGACTGGACGGCGTCGATGTCCGGATGGCCGATCCACAGACCCATGCTGACCTGGACGCTCGCGGTGACGCCGACGTTTTCGTAGGGGAGACCGCGGACCCGAAGGCCGCGCAGCGAAGTGCACCACATCGGCGTCGCCTCGAAATTCGCGAGGTGCTGGCCGACGTAGTCCGATCCGGTCGGGAAGCAGTCGTCGTCGAGCGTGAAGATGTAGTCGGCGCCCATCGCCCAGGCCCGCCAGAACCCGTAGGCCCGGATGCCGCTGTCTCTTCTGGAGATGATGCCCGGGTCGGCGAGCGTGCCGTCGATATCGCGCCAGCAGCACTGGACGACGCGGCCGTCCTGGGCCGGGAGCAGCGGTTCGGGCGCGTCTTCGACGATGACCAGCGCGTCCCAGGGCCAGGGGCGCCAGGCGTCGAGAAACGCCAGCGCGCTCTCGGGGCGGTTCGTGGGCAGGACCAGCACATTCATAGCAGCGTTCTCAATCGCTCGGGGATGCGTGCGCGTCCGGTGTTGTCCACGCCGCCGAAAAACCAGGTCTTGAAGCGTTCATCTCCTTCGACCAGCCGGTTCTGGAATCCGTTACCTTCTTGGAGGTCCTTTTCGTTCCATTTGCGAGCCGCGGTGCGGCGGTGGCGTTCGACGCAGAACCCGTAATCGATCCGGTGCAGGTGAACCAGGAACAGCTTGTTATCGGGCTCGACTTCGGGCGACGCCGGCGCCTCATGGAATCCGAGGGACCACTGAGTAGGAAACGCCGACAGCAGCGGTTTCGAATAGAGACGCGACGCGTGCCAGTAGCGGCGTTGCTTCAGGAGCGGCCGTTCGTCGAACTTGAGCGCCGGCTCCTCGTCCGGATAGTGCACGACTTCATAGCCGGTGCACCGCGCGAGCGGGGCCGTGCACTGGGCGATGTAGTCGTGCAGCCCGTCGAAAAAGGCGGGGTCCGGCACGATGAACTCGTCGGACTCGGCGAAGAGCACACGCTCGTAGGAGCGCAGGAGAAAAGCCTGAAAGGCACTCACGGTGCCGTTCAACCACGAGTGATCGAAGCTGCGATCGCGATGGACCTGCACGACACGGCAGCGCGTCTCGAGATTCGCCGTGCTCCCGTCGTCGCTGTCGTGATCGAGCACGTACAGATCGGCGGGAGCAAAGAAGCGGCTGTAATAGTCAAGCCAGAGCGGAAGGAAGGTCGGTTCGTTCTGAACGATTGTGAAAGCGGCGCACCGTCGCATGCGTTCTCTCACAATACATGAAAGACGTAGGTGTCCGCATCCGTCGTTCACGCGAGACAATGATGTCACTAACGTTTCACTTATGTCGGACGTAACGGCGAAAGGGTTCGGAGCCGCGGTCGCGCGAGCGCTGCGGGCGGTCGGCCGGCGCGTTGGCCTCGTTGATGGTGTCCCGGCCGATGCCGGCGACTACGCCGTCTGGATGTCGCGCTACGACGTGCTGCCGGACGAGGAAATCGCGTCGATCCGGTCTACCGGGGGACGCTCCGGCGCCGGGACGGCCTTCACACTGCACCTGCGAATCGACGACATCACGCCGCCGCTTCTGCCGCTGACGCTGATCGCGCTTCGCGATCAGCTCTACAGCAGATGGACACTGGCCGTCGAGAGTTCGACAGCCCTTCAGGACGACGCGAGAGCGCTTCTGCTCTCGGTCTTCGGCGCCGACCAGCGAGTGCACCTGAATGACCCGACGGTTCTCCTTGGGGCAGACATGTTCCACGGGTGGTTGCGCGCCGGCGACGCGCTCGCGCCCCATGCGTTGTCAGAAATGTCCTACGAGCTGGACGCCCATCCAGAAGTCGACGCGATTTACTCAGACGAGGACGCGATAGGCGCCGGTGGCGAGCGGCAAGCGCCGCAATTCAAGCCGGACTTTAATCCCGACTTGCTCTTGTCCACGCCGTACGTCGGACAGTTGCTGCTGGTCCGAGGCGCGGCGCTCGAACCAGCTGACCGCGCGGCGGTGGATACCGTCGCCCTGGGCGCGCTGGTCCTGCGCCTGGCGGGCCGCCTTGCACCACGCGCCTGGCGTCACATTCCGCGCGTGCTCTATCACGCCTCGACGACCCGAGACCGGAACGACCTGCTGGAGCCAGCCCCGTACGAAGAGCTCGTTCGCCGGCACCTCGCACGGTTCGAACCAAGTGCGCGCGTCGAACCGGCGCCGGAGTGGCAAGGTGGCGCGCGCGTCCGTCATCCCGTGCCGGACCCGGCTCCGCTCGTCACCATCATCATTCCGACCCGGAATCAGGCGGCGCTGCTCAAGACCGCGATCGACAGCGTGCGCACCCGCACCACGTATCCGCGATTCGAGATCCTGGTCGTCGACAACGGCAGCGACGACGCGGAAGCGTGCGCGTACATCCGCGAACTCGCCGGGATGCCGGCCGTGAGAATTCATCGCGACGCGCGCCCCTTCAACTGGGCGGCGCTGAACAACGCGGCAGCCGGTCTGGCGCAGGGCTCGATTCTTTGCTTCCTCAACGACGATATCGAGGTGCTGACGCCCGATTGGCTCGAAGAGATGGTTGGCCACGCGACGAGGCCGGATATCGGCGCAGTCGGCGCGCGTTTGTGGTACCCCGATGGCACGCTGCAGCACGGTGGGCTCGTGCTGGTTCCGGACGCCGGCGCCCTTCATGTCAACAAGCGCTTGCCCCGCGGCGCGACCGGATATCTTGGCCGCGGTGTGCTGACGCAGAACGTCTCGGTCGTGACGGGTGCGTGCCTGGTGGTTCGCCGCGAGGTTTTCGCCGCAGTCAGCGGATTTGACGAAGGGTTCGCCGTCGACTTCAACGACGTCGACTTCTGTCTCCGCCTGAGCGCGCGCGGCTATCGCCACGTGTGGACGCCGTACGCGGAGCTGATTCACCGCGAGGCGGCGTCGCGCGGTCCATACGAAGTCTCCGCCAATCGTCAGCGGTTTGCCAGGGCGCTCGAGCAGTTGCGCGGCCGCTGGGGCGGCCGTCTGGACCGCGATCCGGCGTTCAACGTCAATCTCGCCGTCACGTCCGTGTTGCCGCCGCTTGCCTGGCCGCCCCGTCAGCGGGTGCCTGGATCGTGAATCGCGCTCGTCAGCAGCAGCCGGTTGTACGCGGCGCACATCCGTTCCGCCTGATACGGACTATCGCGAATTGTGGCTGCGGCGGCGTGACGCATCTCTGATCGTTTCGCCGGATCGTGCGACCAGCCGGCGATTCGGTCAGCGAGCGCGGGCACGGAATCAACGGCCACGAGAAAGCCGTTGACGCCGTCGCTGACGGCCCGGCGGACGTCGCCGACATCCGTGGCCGCGACCGGACATCCCATCGCCAGCGACTCGAGGACGACGAGCGGCAGGCCTTCGACTCGCGAGGTCAGGACGAACAGGTCGGCGGCAGCATAAAGGCCCGCCATGTCCGCCCGGGGGACATGACCCCGACGGCCGATCCATGGCCGGAGTGCCGCGGCATCGATCGCGTCCTCGACGCTGGCTCCCAGTGGGCCTGCGCCGACGATCAGCCCTCGAATGTTGATGCGTTTCGAAAGCGTCGCGACGAGGTCGACGAAGAGCGCCGGACGCTTTTCCTCGCTCAGCCGTCCTGCCCAGACCAGCAGCAGCGTATCCGGATCGACACCGAGAGCCTGACGCGCGGACGCGCGGTCCTTGCGCGCCGGATCGAACATCGCGGTGTCGACGCCATTCGGGATCTCGACGATTCGCTCGCGCGGCACTCCGGCGGCCGTCAGCGCGCTCGTGATCGCCTGGCTGACGACGACATGCCGATCCAGCGACCGGCTGTGCGCGATGCCTGATCGGAAGGTGCTCGTCGGCACGTGGTTGTGGATGATGTCGAAGAGACCGAGCGCCGGATGCCTCCGCCGGACATCGTCGAGCCGGTCGAGCCACCAGAGGCAGTCGCTGCTCAACACGGTTGTCACTCGGCGGGACGCGATCAGGTGGGCGACGAACGCCCACCACTCCGACGGCGCGAGAAATCCGTGGAGGTGGAAGATGTCGCGCGTCATCGTCGCGAACGCGTCTTCGAGCGCGTGCGTGCCGTCGCCGGTGGTGACGACGACGATGTGGCGGTGTCCGTGCACGCCGTCAAGCACGTCGCGCAGCATCGAGTGCGCGCCGCCCTCGAGCAGTCCCGTCACGACGACGAGCAAGCCCGGCTTCTGGTCAGAAGGCGGAACGATCGATCCGGTCAGCGTCGCCAGCGAGTGCGAGCTGTCCGTCTTCGCCACCAGCCGTGAGATCCGGCTCCGGACCTCTCGGTCCTCATAGAACGCCGGACACAAGCTGCGCATCCGCGCCCGGAGTTCGAGTTCCCGTGCCTTGGCCGTGTGCGTCATGGTGAGGCCGTGGCGGCGGTGGCGGAAGAGCGGGCGCGCGATCGTCCGGCCGCGCCGGCCCAGAGATGCCAGGCGGATCCA
Source organism: uncultured Bifidobacterium sp. (assembly GCA_964577955.1). Lineage (GTDB taxonomy): Bacteria > Acidobacteriota > Vicinamibacteria > Vicinamibacterales > CAVVIG01 > CADEEX01. The sequence goes on from CAZOAZ010000001.1 coordinate 6,975, forward strand.
GAACTCCCAGTCTTCGAACCCGCCGGCCATGGTCGGGCTGTAGCCGCCGGCGAGCTGCCAGTCGTCGCGACGGAACACCGCGGCGACCGACGTGAAGTTGCCGATCAAGGCCCGCTCCGGGTCGAAATCCTCCGTCCGCCAGACCGACGAGTCATCGCCGAAGAACTGCACCCAGCTCGAGACGAAACCGGCGGCCGCGTCGGTCTCGAGCACGGCGATCGCCTGCTCGAGATACGTCGGGGCGATCGTGTCGTCCGCATCGAGGCAGCAGACGTACTCGCCTCGTGCGGACTCGATGCCCCGATTCCTCGCGGCCGCCAAGCCGCGATTGTCCTGGCGAATCACCCGCACTCGCTGGTCACGCGAGACACCGGTAGGGACAGCCTTTGGGCTGTCCGACAACAGATGCTCGAGAACCGCCCTTGTCGCCGGATCGTCGGACCCGTCGTCGACGACGATGACCTCGAGGGACGTGAGGGTCTGCTGGCACACCGATCGGACGGCCTCGTCCAGATAGGCGCCGTAGTTGTAACAGGGGATCACGACCGTGGCGAGGAGCGGCGCGTCTGACGGAAACCGCAGGGACGGCTTGCTCACGACGGTGCCGTCGTTGTTCAGACGTTCGGTGCGGGCGTCGATGGCGATGCCGGCACCGCTGGGGACGCGACCGGTCTCTGCCGTGCGGCGGCCGAGCGCGCGGCGCAGGCGATGGCGTACGAGCGCCTGGAATTCCTGGCCGCCACCGCTGTCGATGAGCGTGATGCCGTAGCGGCACACGGCGCGTACGCGTCCGCTGACGCCGCCGATGGCATGGTCAGCCACGACGAGTGCGAGCCGCCAGGCGCGGTCGGTCAGCGCCACGTGTCCGCCGTAGCCTTGGCGAAGGCAGACGTCACGCTGACCGCTGCTCGGTCGCCGCGCGCCAGAAGCCGGCCGCGGCCTCGCGCCACGTCCGGCGGTGAAACGCCTGGCGAATCCGCGCTTCGTAGTCGCGCCGTTCGGTGGGGTCGACAAGCCAGCGCGCCAACGTCTCCAGCCAGGTGTCGCGATCGCTGAGGGGAATGCAGGGTGATAGATCGCCGGCCACCTCCGGCAGTGCGCCGCCAGTCGAGGCGATCGTGGCCTTGCCGTGCGCGAACGCCTCGACGACCGGGAGACCGAAGCCTTCGTAGGTTGAGGGCAGCACGCAAAACGCGCAGTCCGCGTAGAGGCGCTCGAGACGGGCGTCCCAGACTTCGTCCAGGTGCAGCACTCGCGCGCCGCGAGCGGCGGCGATCTGCTCGAGGAGAGGTCCGGTCATCCAGCCACGCCGGCCGGCGAAGACCAGCGTCATTCGGGTCTCCTGGGGCACGCCGCGCGACAGGAGCTGCCGCCATAGGTCGAGCATCATGCCATGCCCTTTCCGCGGTTCGATCGTGCCGACGAGCAGCACATAGCGTCCGGCTTCGAGGCCAGCCGGCAGCGCCGGCTCGAGGTCGGCGTCAGCGTCGCCAATGGACGACGCTAGCGGCACGACCGCCGTCGGCGGAAGAGGCCGCTGTTCGCGACGCGCCCACGCGGCGAGGTCGTCGTGCGTCCGGCGCGAAATCGCGATCACGGCGTCGGCGAGGGGCAGAATTTCACGCCAGTACTGTTGGAATCCGGCGACCTCGTCGGGGCGGTAGAAGCTGGGAAACAGGACCGGAATCATGTCGTAGCACGTCACGACGTAGCGCGTGCCGGTCTCCGACTTGAGGCGTCGGACGGCAGCGGGCGATTTTCTGATCCAGTCGTAGCCTGCGGTGAGGACCGTATCGCCCGCGTGAAGGGTGACCTCATCGCCGAGCGCGAGGTGACCAGGCACGTAGGCGAAGCGCGCGCCCGAGGCGGTCGTCATCTGCACCGAGTGGCGTTTCGTCAGGGCGAGGAGGCGTTCGGCGCGGTCGATCGTCGATGCCCACCAGGGGCGGTGTGTCGACAAGCGCCATCGCTCGAGGGTATGGAAGACGTCGCCCGGACGCGGAACCGCCGCTCGCCAGCCGCGGCGCGCGAGCGCCGGACCGTCGGAGAGCACCACCGCGCCATCGCTGCCAAGAACAAGGTCGCGCCAGGCGGGTTGGAGCAGACGATACATCTCCCGACTGGGATCGAAAACCGCAGGAATGATGTCGGGACGATCCAGGCGTGCGGCTTCAAGGAGTTCGCGCTCGACGCGGACGATACCGCCCGGTGGTCCGGCCCAGCGGGCGAGGCTCGACACATCGAACACGAGCCGCGCCACGAGCGTTCACGCGCTGCGGCGGTTGGCGTCGCGTTCTTCAGGCGCGCAGGCGATCGCGACGAGGTCGGTCAGGAAGCGCTCCATCGATCGCTCCCACCGCGTGCGCTCGACGCCGGCGACCAGACGGCGGTACAGCGTCGTGTCGCGGGCGAGAATGGCGATCGTTTCCGCGAGGCTGGCGACGTCGTTCGACCGCGCCAGGAGTCCGGTTTCGCCGTGGCGAATCTGTTCGACAATGCCGCCGACCGGCAGCGCGACGACCGGCAGGCCGGCGCCGTGCGCCGCTGCCGCGACGCCCGACTGGCTCGCTTCCGTGTGCGACAACGCGACGGCATGGTGGCGCCGGAACACCGCCGCGACTTCGTCTTCGGCAATCCAGCGGTTGACGACCTCGGCGCCGAGCGCGTCGAGACGCGGCCGCAGGTCATACAGATTGCCTTCGCCGTAGACACCGAGCTTGATGGGCAGTCCCGTCGCGTGGAGCCGCGCAATCGCGTCGACGAGGACCGGCAGCCCCTTGTACGGCAGGATCCGCCCGAAGAACAGGACCCGTAGCGGCGAGAACGGCAGCTCCGCTTCCGGACTCCAGGTGCCGCCGCGATAGTCGATCTCGGGCAGGAAGCTCGTGGAAATGCGGCTCGGATCGACGACTCCGCGTTCGAGGAGCTGCGCCGTCACGGTGTGACTGAGAGTGATGACGTGATCGGCGGCCGCCGCTTCCTTGAGCAGCCACTGATGCAGTCGACGGCTTTTGTCTCCGGGATGGTGGATCGCATCGTGCACGATCGTTACGTACCGCGCCCCGGCGCCGTGCACGGCATCGAGCATCAGCCGTCCCCAGACGTGAGGCATCAAGGCGATGACGACTTCGATGCGATCGCGAGCGATCCGCTCCGCCAGCGCGCGCCGTACCGCCAGCATCTGGCCGATCCCGGCGATTGCGCCCAAACTGGATTCAAACGTCGTGACGGGGAAGAGCGACGAGCCCGAACGCTCGAAGACCTCGAAGACTTCGTTCTGGCGCGACACCGAAATCGTCGCGTTGACTCCGGGGACCGTCCGCGCCGCCCGCGCAAGTTCCAGGGTCAGGCGGCTGAGGGCACCACGCCGACCCCAGTACAACAACATGACACGACGGGACGCGAACGACACTGGGGCACTATTATGTCACTCCCGGCTGAGCGGTGACGCAGGGCCGGTAGAATGTCGCCGATGATCGCCGGGACGGAGCGGACTACAACTTCCATACGAACTATTGAGGCCCACCGCGGCTGGTTCGACTGGAGGCTGGGCGAGGTCTGGCGCTATCGCGAGCTCGTGGGCCTCTTCGTCTGGCGCGATTTCGTCTCGGTCTACAAGCAGACGATCATCGGTCCCGCGTGGCACATCGTCCGGCCGCTCGTGACGACGCTCCTCTTCACGCTGGTGTTCGGCCGCATTGCCGGGTTGTCGACCGACGGCGCGCCGCCGTTCCTCTTCTATCTGACCGGGACGATCGCCTGGATGTATTTCGCGACGGCGCTGGACAACACGGCCAAGACCTTCGTCACCCACGCCCCGCTGCTCGGCAAAGTGAGCTTCCCGCGGCTCGTGATGCCGCTCGCCACGGTGCTCTCGAGCCTCATCGCCTTTGCCATTCAGTTCGTGATTCTGCTTGGCGCCATGGCGATCTATGCGATCAACGGCGAGCCGCCGCAGGTGACGGCGTTCATTCTGCTGTTGCCGCTGCTGCTCGTCATGCTGGCCGGCTTCGGCCTGGCCGGCGGGATCATCGTCTGCGCGATGACTACGCGGTATCGCGATCTGGGTTACGCCGTCTCGTTCGTCACGCAGTCGCTGATGTACGTGACGCCGGTCATCTTTCCGGTGTCGGCGATTCCGGAAAAATACCACTGGCTCGCGCTGGTCAACCCGCTGGTGCCGGTGTTCGAAAGTCTCCGGCTGGGGCTGCTCGGCGTGGGTACGGTGACCGCCTGGCACCTGGCCGGCAGCGCGTTGACGATGGTGGCACTGCTGTTGACGGGGATGCTGCTCTTTACGCGCGTCGAGCGGACCTTCATGGACACGGTCTGACCGGTGTCGGTGATCGTTTCCGTCGAATCGCTGACCAAGACCTACCGGCTCGGGGCCATCACCGGGGCGACGCTGCAGCAGGACGTCGCGCGCTGGTGGGCGCGAGTCCGGCGCCGTCCGGATCCGCACCAGCGGGTCGACCAGGATCGGCCGCGCGCCCGCACCTCGATTCGCGCCCTGGACGATGTCAGCTTCGAAGTCCACGAAGGGGAGGTGCTCGGCGTCGTCGGCCGCAACGGCGCCGGGAAGAGCACGCTGCTCAAGATTCTGTCGGAGATTACCGCCCCGACCAGCGGCCGCGTGCGGTTGCGGGGGCGCGTGGCGAGCCTGCTCGAGATCGGCACCGGCTTCCATCCGGATCTCACCGGCCGCGAGAACGTCTTCATGAACGGCTCGATTCTCGGGATGACGAAGGCGGAAATTCGCGCCCGCTTCGAGGAGATCGTCGCCTTCTCCGAGTGCGAACCGTTCATCGACACGCCGGTCAAGCGCTATTCGTCCGGAATGTACGTGCGGCTGGCCTTTGCGGTGGCCGCGCACCTCGAGCCCGAGGTCCTCATCGTCGACGAAGTGCTCGCGGTCGGCGACGCGCAATTCCAGCAGAAGTGTCTTGGCAAGATGGAGGAAGTCGGCCAGGCCGGCCGCACCATCCTCTTCGTCAGCCATCAACTGGCCTCGGTGCAGCGGCTGTGCACCCGGGCCGTGCTGCTCGAGGAAGGACGCCTGGTCAAAGAGGGCGCGGTCAGCGGCGTGCTCGAGCGCTATCTGTCGGGACGTGTGAGGACGAGCGACGAGCGGCGCCAGATCGTCGTCGCCGACGGCGAGGCGCGCATTGTCTCCTGGAAGCTGCGCGGGACGCCGCCAGGGGAGGAGCATGCGTGTCCGTCGCGGACCGTGGCGACGTTCGAGATCGAAGTGGAGTCGACGCGGGAGATCGAGCGGGCGCATCTGGGTTTCGTGATCCGGACGCTCGAAGGCGACCGGCTGATTTCCGCGCAGAGCATCGACGATTTTCAGGAGCGGTTCACGATCCGCGCCGGCACGACGCGGATCAGAGCGACCGTGCGGTTGCCGCTCAAGACCGGCCGCTACCGCGTCGATCTGACGTTGACTGGAGAGCAGTGGCATATCTGGGACCACTGGCTCGCGGAACCGCTCCTGACCGTGCTGCCGAGCGAGAACTCGGTGCTCCCGCCCGAACGCCGCGGACTGATCAACGAGCCGGTTTCGTTCGACATCGCCTGATCGCGTCAACGTGGCTGGCCGCCCTCGACTCATTGCGTTCTATCTGCCGCAGTTTCACCCGATCCCCGAGAACGATGCCTGGTGGGGGCGCGGGTTCACTGAGTGGACGAACGTCACCAAGGCGGCGCCGCTCTTCCGCGGCCACTATCAGCCGCACCTGCCGGCGGATCTCGGGTTCTATGATTTGCGGCTCGCGGCGGCGCGGCAGGCGCAGGCGGATCTGGCGCGCGCGCACGACATTCACGGCTTCTGTTACTTCCACTACTGGTTTCACGGCCGCCGTCTGCTGCAGACGCCGTTCGACGAGGTCCGTTCGAGCGGCGCGCCGGATTTTCCGTTTTGCCTCTGCTGGGCGAACGAGAGCTGGACGCGGGCGTGGGACGGCGGCGATCGGGACATCCTCGTCGAGGCGACCTACAGCGAGGATGACGATCTGGCACATATCCGCTGGCTCGCCGCGGCGTTTCAGGATGCGCGCTACATCCGCGTCGACGGTCGGCCGCTGTTCCTCGTGTATCGCGCGAGCCGGTTGCCGGACGCCCGGCGGGCCACGGCGCGCTGGCGCGAAGAGGCCGTGCGGCTGGGCATCGGCGAACTCTTTCTCGGACGGGTCGAGAGCTTCGACGAGCGCGGCGATCCTGCCGATCTCGGGTTCGACGCGGCGGTCGAATTTCAGCCCGACGCCTGGCGGCTCGGTGCGCCGCTGAGCGCGTCGCCGGAGTGGACGGCGGAGCACGGCACGTCACTCGCCGAGCGCGGCCATCGTGTCTTCACCTATGCCGACGTGGCGGCGCAGATGCTGGCGAGCGCGCCGCCGCCCTATCGGCGACTGCCGTGCGTGATGCCCGGGTGGGACAATTCGGCCCGGCGCGACCGCGGCGCACTCATCCTGCACGACGCCCGGCCCGAGATCTATGGCCGCTGGCTGCGCGAAGTCCTCGATCGTGAAAAAGCGCGCGCCAGCGAGCCCATCGTCTTCGTGAACGCGTGGAATGAGTGGGCTGAAGGCAATCACCTGGAGCCGTGCCGGCGGTGGGGCACCGCGTTCCTCGTGGCCACGCGTGACGCGTTGGCCGGGCGGGACACGGCAAGAACGCCCGGTCCCGCGGCACCGCCGAGCATCACGACGCCGGTCCTGCACTACACCATCCGTTACGACGATCCGGATCATGCGCATGTCCTCACGCTCGATTTGATGAAGGGGAGCCGGCGGGTGCTGGATGTCGGCGCCGCGACCGGCTACTTGAGCGAAGCGATGGCGGCGCAGGGGGCCAGCGTCGTCGCGGTCGAGATCGATCCCGCGTCCGCAGCGATTGCGCGCGGACGCGGCGCCGACGTCCGTGTTGGAACCGTTGACGAGACCGTCGCCGCTGACGAGATGTTCGACGCCATCCTCGTGGCCGACGTCCTCGAACACGTGGCCGATGCGGACGCCTTCCTGCGGTCGCTGCTGCGCCATCTGACGGCGGACGGCCGGCTGGTGCTGTCGGTGCCCAACGTCGCTCACTACACGATGCGGTGGGCGTTGGCCTCGGGACGGTTCGACTACGCGGACACCGGGCTTCTGGATCGCACGCATCTGCGGTTCTACACGCAGGCGTCGCTCGAACGCCTGCTTCGGCGCCACGGCCTGGCGGTGGAGACGCGCCGGTCGTCCATCGACTCGGCGACGCTACGGCCGCTGCGACTGGCGGTCCTCGATCGGGCCCGGCGCCGCGCCTTACGGCTGCTGGCCGATCGCGCGCCGGGGATCGGCGCGTATCAGTTCATCTGGCGCGCGCGGCGCGGGTAATTTTCAATGATGAATAGTCAATTGTTAATGCGTGTCAGGAACTCTTGCGCGATGGATGCGTCGCAAGGCGCGGATGCCGCGATCTGTGAACGAATGCCTAATTCCCAATTGACCATTGATAATTTCAGGCTGACGGCTGCGACGGGCTCGGCGCCAGCGGCCGCGCCTCGGTCGCTTCGGCAAACGGCGCCGGCGGCACCACGCCCCGCATCCGGTCCGCGTAAAGGCGCGTGAACTCGGCGCCGAGCAGGACGAGCTGGGACGTGTAGTAGACCCACAGCAGCAACACCAGCACCGAACCGATCGCGCCGTAGCTCGACGCCGTGCTGCTGTGTCCCAGATATGCGCCAATCAGCTGCTTGCCGGCGGTGAAGAGCAACGCCGTAATCAGCGCGCCGGTCCACACATCGGGCCATTTGAGTTCCACGTCCGGGAGGAACTTGAAGAGCAGCGCGAACAGCACCGCCGTGCCGCCGACGGAGAGTACGATGTTGGCGGCTTGCAGCACGAGCGGCACGCCAGGCGCCCAGCGCCCGAGCCAGGCGCCCATGGCACTCAGCGCCGCGCTCACCGAGAGCGAGACGAGCAGCAGGAAGCCGATCGCGACGACCAGGCTGAAGGAGCGCAGGCGATCGAGAAAGAACGATTTCACCGGCGCGCGCTCGGCCGGTTTCACGCGCCAGATCGTATTGAGCGCCGCCTGCAATTCGAGAAACGCGCCGCACGCCGCCAGGCCAAGCGTAATCGCGCCGATGGTGCCCGCGAGCCCGCTGTCGCCGCGCAGCATCGCACCCTGAAGGAGGGCCTGGACGGCCTTGCCGCCTTCGACGCCCACCAACCCTTCCATCTGTCCGACGATCTCGCCGCGCACCGCCTCCGCCCCGAACAGCGTACCGGCGATCGCGATCACGACGAGCAGCATCGGGGCAATCGCGAACAGGCTGTAATAGGCCAGCGATGCGCCGAGCCTCAGCGCGTTGTCGCTCCACCACGCTTGGAGGGCGCGACCGAATGTGCGAACGATCGCCATCGACGACATCTGCTAGCCGCTCTTCCGTCGGGAGCGGGAGGATGGGCGGCGGGTTGAAGACTTCCGCGGCGGGACCTTGCCGCCCTTTTCGCGGGCTTCGCTCAAGGCGATCGCGATGGCCTGCTTGCGGCTCTTCACTCGCGCGCCCGAACTGCTCGTGAGCGTGCCCTTCTTGCGGCGGTGCATCGCCGACTTCACCCGGCGTTGTGCGCTCTTGCCGTACTTCGCCATCGGTCCTCCTTCGCGGCCCAGCTATCTCTGACGGGAGCAAGAGGCCGGCCAGCGAAGTGGCTCGTGGGTTGCTGCTCACAAACACATGAGACACGCGAAGAGCGAACCATCGCAGAAGCCCGGCACACGGCGGCCGCCGATGAAGGATTTCGACGAGCGCCATCCGGTTCCCAAGCAGCCACTGCCGAGACGGACTGGCGACATGGACAAACCCGAGATGAATGCGGGAGAGGACCACTAGGAATAAGGGTTGCACGGCACAGGGCGAACTGCCTCGTGGTGTGCTTCAGGCCCGTACTCCAGTCGATGTTTCGGCGTGTGTCTGCCCAGAGAGGGTTGCTACGCGTCGAAAGCGCCGAGTACGCTTGTAGCAACCGACTACACATTCCAAGCTCTGCATCGAAGCTCGGCCGTCTCATTGTTCTGCTGGCATTGACCAGCGCTGCCAGTTGCACTTCGACCTCGACCGAGCTTTCATCCGGCGCCGCGCCCACGGTTCCACGCTGTCAGGTGACGCTCGACGGTACGGCCACAACCATCGACGCAGCTGGCGATCTGTCGACCGCGCACGTCGGCGCTCAACCCGAGTGCGCGTGGACCGCGAGCGCGGACGTCAACTGGATCAACGAAGTCACTCCCGCATCCGGACAAGGTGCGGCAGATGTCCGCTTCCGCGTCGTCGCGAATACCGATCCCTCCGCGCGTCAGGGCTCGCTGAGCGTGAATGGTGTCGCGCTCCGCGTCAGTCAGGCGGCGATGCCGTGCCGGTTCGAGGTGCAGCCGCGCTCAGCGACCGTGCTGCGCGCCGGCGGCAACGTCGCGATCACGATTGCCGCGCCTGCGGCCTGCGCATGGTCGGCATCAACCGAAGCATCCTGGCTCTCGCTGAATCCGGCGTCCGGGAGCGGGAACGCGACCGTCACCATCACGGCTCCCGCGAATCCGGGGTTGGCGCGGATTGCGTCGGCGACCGTCGCGGGTGTGTCGGTGTTGCTGTCGCAGGAGGCGGCGTTACCCGTCGACTGCACGGCAACGCTGCAGCCGGCGTCGCAGTCCAGTCCTGCAGCCGGCGGTGCAGGGACTCCGGTGACGGTGACACTCCCGGCAACCTGCGCGTGGACGGCCGTCAGCGACGTCGGCTGGATCGCCGTCACCTCGAGTCCGTCCGCGACCGGGAGTGGCAGCGTGACGTTTACGGTCGCGACGAACTCGGGCGCCGAGCGCACCGGAACGATCTCGATTGCCGGGCAACGGGCCACTGTCTCTCAGGCGGCGGCCGCTGCACCGTCGCCACCGCCACCGCCGCCGCCAGCGCCCTGCTCCTACGGAATCAATCCGACGAGTACCGCGGCGGATCCGGCCGGCGGTCCATTGACGCCAATCACCGTCACGGCCGGTGTGGGCTGCGGCTGGACGGCAGTGAGCAACACGGGCTGGATCTCCGTGACGAATGGCGCCGCGGGCTCGGGTAACGGGTCCGTCAGTCTGACCACGATCGCCAACCCGGGCGCCGCGCGTTCCGGCACGGTGACGATCGCCGGTCAGACCCTCGACGTTTCGCAGGCCGCGCCACCGTGCTCGTACGCCATCAACCCCACCAGCGAGCAGATCGCCGCCGCCGGCGGAACGGGAGCAACGATCGCGGTGACGACGACGACCGCACTCTGTGGGTGGACGGCGGTCGCGAACGATGGCTGGCTCTCGGTGACGAACGGCGCGACGGGAAATGGCAACGGCACGGTCATGTTCAGTGTCGCGGCCAACACCGGCGCGGCCAGGACGGGAACGCTGACCGTGGCCACGCGCACCTACACCGTATCGCAGGATGCCGCGCCGCCGCCCCCGCCGCCGCCGTGTTCGTTCCAGATCGCACCAACCTCGCAATCGATTCCCGCGGCCGGCGTCACCGGCGCGTCGGTAACCGTGACGACCACGGCTGCCTGCAATTGGACGGCGGTGAGCAACGACTCGTGGCTCTCGATCACCACCGGTGCGAGCGGCATGGGGAGCGGCACCGTGACCTTCGACGCCGAAGCCAATACCGGCGGCGCCGATCGCACCGGTACGCTGACGATTGCCGGCCAGACCTTCACCGTCGCGGAAGGACACCCGTGATGGCTCGACGCTGGCGCCCGCTCGTCGTCGTCCTCGCACTAGTCGCGCCCGCGACCCCGCTGCATGCGCAGACGCTCACCGACGCCTTGTCATTCCTGCTCACGAACCGCTCCATTCCGACCGACGACTTCGTCCGGGATCGTCAGGCGGCGCTGGTCGCGCGCGACACCATCGCTGGACTGGTGACCCGCGAACTCGGGACGCTGCCGATCAGCGCGTCGTCCGGCGGCTTTACGTACCGGCTCAATCCGTCGCTCGGTGTCGTGGCCCGGTCGACGACGAATTTCGGTCCGTTCTACAGCGATCGCTCGGTCACGGTGGGCGCGCGGCAATGGTCGTTCGGCCTGGCCTACAACCAGGCGGTCTTCACGAGGCTCGACGGCATGGACCTTCGCGACGGTCATCTCGTGTCGACCGCGAGCCGGCTGCGCGACGACCCGGCGCCGTTCGACAGCGAGACGATCACGTTGGCGATCCGGACCGACACGACGACGCTGATCAGCACGGTCGGCGTGAACGATCGCCTCGATCTCGGCGTGGCACTGCCGATGGTCCGCGTCGAACTCCACGGCGCGCGCGTTGACACCTACCGCGGATTCGTCTCGACCCAGGCGACCGTCGCCGGCGAATCGAGGGGAATCGGCGACGTGATGGTGCGCGCCAAGTACAACTTCTACCGCACCGACGCCGTCGGCGGCGCGGTTGGCGCCGACGTCGGACTGCCGACGGGCCAGGCAGAAAACCTGCTCGGCCTCGGCCACGCCACGGTGACGCCGCGGATGATCGGATCATTCGAAGGCGATCGGCTCTCGTTGCACGGCAATGTCGGTGTGCTGCTCGGCAACGACCGGCCCGAGCTGGACTATCGCGGCGCCGTCACCTACGTCGCGTTGCCACGACTGACCGCCATCGCCGAGATCGCTGGACACCAGCGTCGCGGCATCGGCCCCCTCAGCTACACGGCGACGGCGCATCCGACGCTCGCCAACGTCGAAACGCTGCGCTTGACGAGCACCGGCGAGACCAGTGAGCGCGTCGTCGCGATTGCCGGCTTCAAGTGGAACGTCCTGCGCAGCCTGCTGTTCAACGCACAAGTTCTTCGTCCGCTCACGTCGTCCGGGCTGTATGCGGCGTGGGTGCCGTCGGTCACGGTCGACTATTCCTTCGAGAGATAACGATGGCCAGGCCCTTACTGTCGTACGTCGACTCACGGGATGCTCTCGATCTGTTTCCGGTGGAGGCGCCGCGGGTTCACCCGCCGGCGCTGCGCGACCGGCCGATGGATGAGGATGCGCTCGCGTGGTTCGAAGAGGCACGCGTCCAGGCCGAGCTGGCGGCGGAAGAGGACCAGCGGCAGCCGCCGTCGGAGGGGGCCGAGTGGACGCACCTCTCGATGCCGGCGTTGGCAGGGTCAATCGCCTTTGCCGGTGCGTTGCTCGGGGCAATCCTCTGGATGGCTGGGGATGGCGACGTGTCGGGACGTGCCGCTGAGACCGCAGCACCGCGGGCTGGCCGGTCGACCAGCTCGTCGGCCGGCCCCCGCCCCTCGACATCGGTGTTCGCAAGTCCGACCAGGCTCTATCGGCCGCACGTGGAACCCGCCAAGCCGGAGCGCGTCGAGGCTGCGGCGCCAAGCGCACGGCCGAAGCCGCGTGAGGAGGTCGTGCTGACAAAGAGTCGCGCGCCGGCACCGCTGCTGCGCGATGTCGAGGCAACATCCGGGAAGTCGCCCGCCGCGCCGCCGCGGCTCGCAACACTGCCGGCAGTGCCGACGGAGTCGTCGCTCGATTTCACTGTACCAGTAGGCGAAGTGATCGCCGCCCCGACGGCGCCAAGCGCGGTCGTAACACCGGCCGCGCCAGTCCGCCGCGCTCCGGGCTCGCCGCCTGTGGCAGCGCCCGTCAGCCCTGTCGTTCGTGTCACTTCCGACGAAGACTCGGTCCGGGCCGTGCTTGGACAATATCGCACCGCCTATTCGGAACTGGATCCGTACGCGGCACGCGCGGTGTGGCCCACCGTCGACATGAGGGCGCTGACGCGGGCGTTCGATCAGTTGGCGAATCAGCGACTCGAATTCCGTGAGTGCACCGTCGCCCTCTCCGACACGAGCGCGCGAGCGGACTGTTCGGGTAGTGCGTCGTTCAAACCAAAGCTCGGTGGCCGTTCGTCACGCACCGAAGCCCGTCAGTGGCAGTTCGACCTTCACAAAGGACCGGATGGCTGGACGATTGACGCCGTCCATTCACGTTGAGCACGCGATAGAAGTTACCTCGGAGGCTTACCGTGTCGGACATGTCTGCCGCATCTCGAAGTGAGGCTCACACCGCCCGTCATCGCCGGCGCACGCGTCGGTATCGCCACGACGTGACCCGGGAAAGAAGTGCCGTATCCGTCGCACGGCTGATCGCGTTCAGCATCTTCGGCGGCGTGGTGTTTGGCGTCGTGCTTTGGATTGCCAGCGACGTACGGGATCGTGCGCGGCTCACGCGAACGCTCAGCGCCGCGAGCGGAGCGCCCGTTCTGAAGCTGGCGACGCCGGCTCGATCGGACGACGACCGCGGCGGTCGCGGCGTCGTCGGAACCTCCGCCGCGACGATCGACGGAACCGACGTGCTGCTGATGAGCGCCGACGAGCGCGCGGTGCGGCAAGTGCTGGCGCGCTACCGTGCCGCGTACTCGGAACTGGATCCCTATGCGGCGCGTCAGATTTATCCGGCTGTCGATGTGATCGCGCTTACCAGGGCGTTCGACCAGCTGGCGGCTCAAGAGCTGGACTTCGAGTCTTGCGCGATCGAGTTCGCCGACGACGGAGCGACCGCCGCATGCGTCGGTGAGATCTGGTCTGCTTTGAAGTCCGGTGAGCCTTCGCAGAGCGAACCGCGCCGGTGGCGGTTCCGATTGCAGCCTGGCCGCGATGGCTGGGCGATCGTGTCAGCGGATGTCGCCGCCCTCACCCGGTAGCCGCTCGGCGCGAACGATGAACCGCTTCGGCGCCGCGCCGATGTAGTTGAACGGATAACAGGTTACCAGCGTCAGCACCGCGCCGTCGGTCGGCGCCAGCACCGACAGGTCTGAGGGCATCACGATGCGCGTGTCCGTGACCGCGTATTCCAGGACGCCGCGGTCGGTGGTGATGCGCAGGCGATCGCTCACCCGGATGTGCCGCAGCGGGCGGAACAAGGCATCGCGGTGCGCGGCGATCGCGCTGTTGCCGGACTCCCAAGGGAGCGGAGTGTCCGGCAGATGTCCGGCGGCGAGGCGAAGTGTCGCGTTGTCGTCACCCTCGGCGATGACGACCGACAGATTGAGACGCGGAATCTCGAGCCGTCCGATCGGCGTGCCGATCGCCAGAGGCGCGGCCGGCGCCGGTCGCGGTTCAGGTACGATGACGATCGTTTCAGGGATCTCATGCGTGGGTTCGAACCGCACCGCCTCGGATCGCTGATACCACTCGCGGCGCAGTTGAACCGCCGCGTAGGCCGCGAACAAGACCAGCGAGACGACCAGCAGCAGCCACTCGAGGCGAACCAGCGTCCGGGGAACACGGACAACCGTCGTCTTCACGGCGCGGACCTCGGCTGGTAGCCGGTTCGCGTGTGGACGGTCAGGCGCCGGCCGTCGCGATCGACGGCACCAACCCGAATCCGCCGCGGGCCCTCGCCGGGCGCCGCCGCCGCCGGCGCGTACGCCAGGACGTATTGGTGACGGATGTCGCGCGCGATCTCCCGAAGCGCTTCGACGACCCGCTTCGGCGACTCAGGACGAAACATCTCGCCGCCGGTGGCCTGCGCCAGTTCGCGGAGTCGCCCTGGTTTTGCGTCGTCGTCGAGTCGATCCACGATCGCGACGCCGTAGACCACCACGTTCGACGTCTGCAGGCGGCTCGTGATGCGCTCGAGTGTCGTGGTACGGCTCGCGTTGTCGGCGCCGTCGCCGACGATGATCAGGATTTTGCGCGGTTGCGAGCCTTTCGCGACATAGTCCAGGGACGCATCGAGCGCGTCCCAGAACGCGGTGCGCCCCTGCGACGCGATCGCGTTACCCAGCCGTTCACTCAGATACGAAGCGTCGTTCGTGAACGGCGTGTCTGCCGGCAGCGCCGGACGCGGAGCGTCGGCGAAGGCGATAGCGAAGAGTTCGTCGTACGGATTGCTGCTGTTGGCAAACGACCGCGCCGCCTGGACGACCAGGTCGCGATTGGCGGCCATGCTGCCGCTGCTGTCGACGACGAGTCCGACGGTCACCGGCGAGTCCTCGTCGAGAAACAGCTGCACGGTTTGCGGGCGGTTGTTGTCGAAGATTGAGAAGGCCTCCGGCTTGAGGCCGGCCACGAAGCGGCCGCGCGAATCCTTCACGGACGCATGGAGCATCACGAGCTCGGACTGGATTGAAAACGACGGGCGATCCTGCGCCGCGACGATCGCGGACAGCAGGACCGCCCCGGCCATGACGCCAACGCCCTGAGCTCGCATTGCCTGCGCTCGAGGCTCCCGGGATCTAGTGTCGAAACGCGCGCCAGACACGGAGCATCGCTGCAGCCGCGAACAGCGTCGCGCCCCACGCCAGCATGGTCGGCGCGCCGCTCGCCGTGGCCGGCAGCGCCGTTCGTGGTTCCGCTCGTGCCAGCGTCGATTCCGGCGCGCGGCTCGTCCCAGACGTGCCCTGGGTCGCGGCTGGCGAGGCGCTCGCGGGTGGCATGGTGCGGTTGGCGGAATTCTGCGCCACCGGCGCGGGTGCGCTGCCGGATCCCGGTGTCACCTGACCCGCTGACGAGATGCGCGCGAGATCGTCCGAGTTGGTCTGGTCAACGCGCGTGGTGTTCGTGGCGGTCGTCAGCACGGGCTGGGCCGCGGCGCGAGCGATGCGCATCGCCTGCTCGCGCGGGTAGATGAACTCGCTGCCGGTCCGCGTGCCCGCCCACCAGAAGGCGCGAATCGGTGCTGGCGTGCCGGCCGCGTTCTCCATGAACCGCACCGTCGCGCGGTCTGGCGCTTCGTCCATGTCGAGCGGAATCGAGAGGAACATGCCGTAGACCTTCTTCTCGTCGTCGGCGCCGAGCACCTGAATGACCTTTCGTCCCGAGGTCGGGTCGGCAAGCCGGAAGATGTACCGGCCGGCGTCCAGTGTCACCCCCGGCAACTCGACCTTGTTGCTGAAAGTCATGATCGTCCGCCGGTCGACTGGCCCCGACTGAGCCAGCGCGGGCGTCGCAGCACCCCAAACTGAGCACGCCAAGAGCGTGATTGCGCAAAACGTTTTCATCGCACCATCCTCCGATGCGGTGAGTCGCAACGTTTGTGCCGCGAAAGCTCGGCTACGGAAGGTTGGTCGCGAACCAGCGCGTGATCAACAAGTAGAGCTTGCCCCACGTCGACGTTTCGAGGAGATGGGCGTTTTCGTCGACGTTGGTGAGGCCTTCGATGAGGACGAGATCGGACTCAGGCGCGACCGCCTGCAGTCCGGCGCGATAGAGATCGCCGTTCTGGCGATTGAGAATGTACGGACTCGGCGGATCGCAGCTCGTGCAGTCGTAGCCGGGCACGACGTGCCCGACACGGAATCCGTTGTGGGTCATCACCGTCGCCGAGGAACTGGCTGCGCCGAACCAGTCGTACACCGCGTCGGCCCGCGTCGCCGGATCAAGCACCAGCCAGCTTTCCTCGACGATGATGAACGGGTCGACGCCGAAGTCACGCTGGGTTGCGGCGCGCAGCGCGTCGATCAGCTCGTGGAAGAAATTCGTTCTCGAGTAGAAGGCGTAGCCGCCGTGCCACATGAAGACGACCGGACGTCCGTCGACGGTCAACCAATGCGTCGGCGGTACCGTCTCGAAGTACCGCTTCCACTGGTGGTCGTAGAAGAAGCGCAGACCGCCTTCGCCGCTGCCGGCGAGGTCGGCGAGATCGAACGGGGTGTCCAGATTCCAGCCGTAGCCGCGCGCGAGGTTCTTGCGCAGGACTTCTGAGGCGGTGTCGTCGAAGAGCGCGATCTTGATCCCTGGCGCCGCTCGGTCGATCGCGGCGACGAGCGGAGCGAGCGTGGCCGGGTCCGCGTTCGAGGGGTCACCCCAGGAGGCTGCCGCCAGCCAGCCGAGTCCGGCCTCGCGGGCCTGCTTGACGACGTTGGTCCACCACCCGGAGTCCGCGGCGTTCCAGCGGATCGTCGGGGGATACTTCGTGGCGGCGGGCAGACGGTCGTACCACCACGAGAACATCGCGCCGTACTTGCCGGCGTTCAGCTCCTGGCTGGACCCACGGTTGGCGGCGGAGAGGAGGGCGAGTACCAGCGCGCACACGCGCCAGCAACGGCGGCTTCCGGTAGGGACCGGCTTCAGCCTGTCCGCCTCCGCTGAGGAACCTCTCATGACCCTGAACCGAATTGTAACGGTTCAGGGCGCCTTGCAAATTACGCCGCCGCCTTCATCTGCCGCGTGCTCGGCGCAGCGCCCATCGTGTCCTGCGGCCGGGACGCGAGTGAAGCTGCTATAGTTGCGCCTCAGTGTGGCAACGTCGATGAAAGAACTGCCGGAGAGCTCCAGTCTGGCGGCGGAAGCCTACGGCAATGTCCGCCGGCGGATCCTGTGCGGCGAACTGGCGATGGGGCAGGTGATTTCGCGCCGCAAAATCGCCGCCGAACTCGGCATGAGTTTCCTGCCGGTGACCGAAGCCTTGCTCCGGCTCGAATTCGAAGGCCTGCTCGAAAGCCGGCCACGGGCCGGCACGCGCGTCCGGATTCCGTCGCGCGAAGACGTGCTCGGCCACTATCTGGTGCGCGAGGCGCTCGAAGTCCAGGCCGCGGTGCTCTTCACGAAGAACGCGACGGCGGCGGAACACGCGGAACTGCGCCGGATGGCCGCGCGCGTCGACCTGCTGTCGGCACGTTCCGATCGGACGGTGTTCGTCATTCTCCACAACCGGCTGCACCAGCGGATTGCCGAATGCACGCGCTGCGACGCGCTGTGCGAAGCGATTGAAAAAACCCACGCGCTCGCGTCTACCTGGTACTGCGTGACGCGCCAGATGGATCCAGACAACCCGCCGCGCTGGCACCAGGATCTGCTGGAGGCGCTCATCAGCGGCGATCCCGATCGGGCAACGCAGGCCGTTCGCGACCACATCACGCTCGGCAAGGACTACGCGCTCGAACAGCTTGGTCCGTACTTCGAGTTGCGCACGGCGAACGGGACGAAGTTCGTCCGCCGCGAGCGGAAGCACACGACCCGCACGCCGGGCGCGGGACGCTCCGCCAGCCGCCGTTCGGCGAAGTCACGGCCGGTGAACGGCGTCGATCGCGCCGAGGGCTCGCGCCCGTCGGCACTCCGGGCGAAGCCGCGGACCACTGCGGCGCGCCGTCGCCTCCGTCCCGCGACGCAGTCCTGACCGCGCGGCCCGGCGTCGGCGTTCCCGGCCCTGGCGGTTCTGCGCGGAAAACCGTAGCCGGGACGATCGTCACCCGTACCGGCCGCAAACCTCGTCCTTGCGCTACCATGCCCGCTTGTGAGCGGCGGGCTCTCACGCCTCAACGCCTGGCTGAATCAGCTCCCGATTGAGGGAGAACTCGAGCGCCGTAACGCCCGCACCGTTCAGGTCTTTGCCATCGGGCTAACCGTGATCATGGCGGTCAGCCTCGCTGGGCTGGCCTTCGATCGCCGCGATTTCTCCAGCGCTCCGGTTCTGGCCGGCAGCTTCGGCGTCTTCGGTGCCACGCTGTTCGCGTGTCTCTGGGCGATCCGCGAGATTCGCGGCGGCCGTCCCGAGCCCGCCTACCGGGCGCTCATCTTCGCCTTCGCGAGCGTCCTCATTCTGAGTCTGGCGCTTCGCGGCCTCGCGTTTCACGAAGGGTTCGTCGCGCGGACCTTCGCGGTGCTGTTGATCCTGCCCGGCCTGTTGCTCGGCCGCCGCGCCTTGTGGCTGGTGTTCACGCTGCTGTTGGCGGGTCTGGCGCTCGGGTACGCGCACGACAACGTCTGGTCGTCGCCAATCCCCGAACCGACGCCCGCGCTCGGCCCCTGGATTCGGCTGATTCTGATTGCCGCGCTCTTTTCTGCGATCGCTGACCGGTTCGGCTCCGTGCTGCGCGAGTCGTACTCGCTGACGGCCAGCCACGAACGCGAGCTCGAACGCGCCGTCGCGCAGCTGAAGGACGAAGCGGCGCGCCGCGATCAGGCCGAGGCGCTGCTGGTTCAGGCGCAGAAGCTCGAAGCGCTCGGGCGCCTCTCGGGCGGCGTCGCGCACGACTTCAACAACCTGCTCACCGCGGTGCGCGGCTTCGCCGAAATGGCCCGCGACGGGCTCGACGCGGCGCATCCGGCGGCCCGCGACCTGGCCGAGATCGAACTCGCGGTTGAGCGCGGATCGGCGCTGACGCAGCAATTGCTGGCCTTCGCCAGCCGCCAGGCAGCCACGCCGCGCGTCGTGTCGCTCGAAGGCAGGCTCGGCCAGCTCCTGCCGATGCTGCGCCGGCTCGTGAAAGAGACGATCGAGATCCGCACCGCCTTCAGCGCCGCGCCGCACTTCGTGCGCATCGATCCGACCCACCTCGAACAAATCGTGATGAACCTGTGCGCCAACGCCAACGATGCGATCGCGGCCTCAGGCACGCTTCGCATCCAGACGCTCGACGGCGCCGGCGGCGTCGTGCTTCGCGTCTCCGACACCGGCGAGGGCATGGACGCGGCGACGCAGGCCCGGGCCTTCGATCCGTTTTTCACCACGAAGGAACGCGGGAAGGGCACCGGGCTCGGGCTGGCCATCACGCACGGTCTGGTCCACCAGGCCGGTGGCACGATTCGCATCGAGAGCGCGCCCGGCCACGGCACGACGTTCGTGATCGAGCTGCCGATGGCCACCGACCTGCCCTCGGCAGACGAACCCGGGCGTCGCGCGTCAGCCACCCACGCCGCGGCCACGGTGCTCGTGGTGGAAGACAACGTCCAGATCCGCCACATCTTCGAGAGGCATCTCCAGCGGAAGGGATACCGCGTGATCGCGGCGGCCGATCCCGACGAAGCGCGGACACTGCTGCGGCAGCCCGCCCAGCACATCGATCTCCTCCTCACCGACATCGTGATGCCGCACGGCAACGGATTCGATCTGGCGCGCGAAGCCAGCGGTGAGCGCCCCGGTCTGCGGGTGCTCTACATGTCCGGCTATCCCGACGACGTGATCGCGCAGCTCGGTGGTGTCGATCCCGGAATCGAGCTGCTGCGCAAGCCGTTCTCGCTGGATCTGCTGACCGACCGGATCCGCCGCGTGCTCGACGCTTCGCGCTGAGACCGCCGCAGTGGCGGCCGAACGCGAAACCGGGCTTCCTGAGTTCCCATTGTCAGTGAGAGTGATCGTGTCCCATCACGTGGTCGCGGACGTGTTCGGCCTCGGCGACTTCCTTGTCGCGGTTCGCCTTCTTGGCCAGCGCGCGCCCCTTTTGCAGATTCTTCTGGCGGCCCTCTTGGGAATCGACGGCGAAGGCGGAGATCAGCCGTTCGAACCGGTCGCCCTGGCATGACGGACAGACGATCGGTTCCGGCGCGTGGGGACGGACCAGTTTTTCGAAGAGATGGTCGCAGGCCTGACAGCGGTATTCGAAGATCGGCATCACTCGGCTCCTGTGCATCTGGTCGTCAGCGCGCGGCGCGGATGATCGCGAGTCCGCAGGCGGCGAGTGCCATCTTCCAGACCGCAATGCCGGCCAGTTCGGCTCCTGACAGCACCAGCATCAGCACGAGGGCGATTGCCGTAGCCGAAAGGAGACGACCAGCCTGAGTCATGCGAATTGGTCAGTGGCGCTGCGCCAGTTCGACAAGGATACCGCTCGGATCGCGAACGAACACATGTTCCTCGCGTCCCTACAGGGGCGGTGGGCGAGCCGGGATGGCGCCCTCCATCGGGATCCGGCAAATGTTCCAATACGAAACACACGAAGTGTCCGAATTGGAGGAGCCCCTCCGGGATTCCCGCTGGTCCTTCAGCCGCGGGCTCTCACGTGCCCGGTAGCCCTGGACGTACGTGTGTCCCATCCCCAAGTAGAATAGCCGGGCTGTGACACCACAGGAACAAGACGACCACACCGAGGGCACGATGTTGGTCACCCGGGACCAACTGCTCAAGGCGCTCTCAGCAACCGAACCGCTGCTGCACTATCTCGTCGTGCTCGAAGGGACCAGTCCTGGCGCGCGTCTCGAGATCGGCGCCGAGCCGATTACCATCGGCCGCAGTCCGCAACAGACGCTCGTCTGCGACGATCGTGAAGTCTCGAGGCTCCATGCGAAGGTGAAGCTCGCCGGCGATTCGGTCGTCGTCGAGGACTTGTCGTCCAACGGGACGTTTGTCGATGGGGCGCGCGTCAACGGCTCGCTCACGCTGAAAGAGGGCGCCACAATCCGGCTGGGCGCGCAGACGATCAAGTACGAGCGCCGCACCAAAGCCGACGTCAAGAAGGCGCAGGAACTGGAGCGGGACATCAAGAAGGCGAGCGACTACGTGCTCTCGCTTCTGCCGGCGCCGCTGACCGCCGGACCCATTCAGACCGAGTGGTGCTTCGTCCCGTCAACGCAGCTCGGTGGCGACGCGTTCGCGTACCACTGGCTCGATCCCCAGACGTTTGTCTTCTATCTGCTCGACGTGTCCGGCCACGGCGTGGGTTCGGCGATGCACTCGGTCAGCGTGCTGAACGTGCTCCGTCAGCGCGCCCTGCAGAATGTGGATTTCACGAATCCGGCACAGGTGCTCGCCAGCCTCAATGAGCGGTTTCCGCGCAGCGAACACAACGGGCTGTACTTCACGATGTGGTACGGCGTGTATCGCCCGCAGAGCCGGACGCTGACCTTCGGCACCGCCGGTCACGGCCCCGCCATCCTCGTGCCCGCCGACAAGAGCGGAACTGAGGAGCTCGGCATGCCGGCCTTGATGATCGGCATGTTGCCCGACCAGACCTACGACGTGAAGGAGACGACGCTGCCGCCGGGCAGCACGCTGTTCGTGTTCAGTGACGGCGCGTACGAAATCGAAACCAAGAACGAGGATCGTTGGGAGCTCGAGAATCTGCTACCGCTGCTGACGGCGCCGGCCGTGCCGGGTACGACCGAGCCCGACCGGGTGTATCGCACGGTGAAACAGGCCGCCAAACCCGGACCGCTCGACGACGACTTCTCGCTGGTGGCGTTCAGATTTCCTTGATGTCCCGGGCGACAACCCTCGCGGCTGCGGCAGTCGTGGCGTTGGGCGCGGGCGCGACGGTTGTCGCCGCTGAACAGCTCTCGCGTCGACTCGTCACGACGTTTGCGCATCCGGCGATCGACTACGAAAAGGCGCCCTCCACCGACCTGGTCGCCGACCTCAACGCCCGCATTGCCGCCGGAACCGCACGCCTGACCTTCGACGACACGACTGGGTACCTGCGATCGGTGCTCGACGCACTGCACGTCCCCGTGCAATCGCAGATGCTCGTGACGTCGAAAACGGGGATTCAAGCGCTCTACACCAGTCCGGCGAATCCACGCGCCATCTTCTTCAACGACGCCGTGACGGTTGGCTACATCCGCGGCGCGCCGCTCCTCGAACTCGCGGTGCAGGATCCGCGACAGGGCGTCATTTTCTACACCGTCGAGCAGAAGCCGCAGCCCGCCGCGCGACTCGAGCGGCGGTCCAACTGCCTGACGTGTCATAACGTCGCCACCGCCCTGTACGTGCCGGGCATGCTCTTCCGCAGTGCGTTCACCAGACCTGACAGCCCCGCCCTCGGCGGCGCGGATGAAATGGACGATCGGATGGCGTTTGCCGATCGCTGGGGCGGCTGGTACGTGAGCGGTACGTCCGGCGACATGCCCCACCTGGGCAAAGACCCGGCAGGGGCGTTTGACAACAGCGCCTACCTCGCGCCCCACAGCGACATCGTCGCTCTCTTGGTGTTCGGCCATCAGGCCCGGATGATGAACCTCATCACCCGCGTCGGATGGGACGTTCGCGTGGCGATCGCCGAGCATCGGCTGGATTTCGCGAGCGGGGCCCTCAAGGACGGCGTCGAGGAGTTCGTCGATGCGATGCTGTTCGTCGACGAAGCGCCGCTGACGGCTCCAGTCGCAGGCACCTCGGGGTTTGCGGAGATTTTCGCGGCCGAAGGTCCGCGCGATCACACCGGACGATCGCTCCGACAACTCGATCTCAGAGAGCGGCTGCTGCGGTATCCGTGCAGCTACATGATCTACTCTGCCGCGTTTCGTGCGTTACCGGTCGAACTCAGGGACGCCGTATTTCGGCGGGCGTGGGACGTGCTGTCGGGGAATGATTCGCGCCCGAGGTACGCGCGCCTGTCGGCGACCGATCGGAAAGCCGTCATGGAGATCCTGCGCGAGACGGTGCTGGATCTCCCGGCCGAGTGGGCGGGTTCAGCGCCATAGCCCCGGTTCCAATGCGATCTGAGGACGCGAAGCCATGACGCGAGTTTCACGCCGTGACGTTTTGAGAGCCGCAGGGCTGACGTTGGCTGCGGCGGTGCGTCCGGTCCGACTGTTCGCGCAGGCGCCGGGCCAGGTGATGTTGACGCTGAGCGCCTACATGGCGGCAGCACGAACGCATGCCCTCCCGGCGGACGTCGGCGAGCACGTCAAGCATCACGTGCTCGACACCTTCGCTGCGATGATCTCTGGTACTGAACTGCTGCCCGGACAAGCGGCGCTGCGATTTGCCCGCGCCCAAGGTGGCAAGCAGACCTGCACCGTCGTCGGTTCGAATCTCCTCGCCGGGCCGATTGAGGCGGCGCTCGCCAACGGCGTGCTCGCGCACAGCGACGAGACCGACGACTCGCACGGTCCGTCGCAGTGCCATCCCGGCGCGCCGGTCGTTTCGGCGGCCCTGGCGGCCGGCGAAGAGTTCGGCATCAGCGGTGAGGCGTTCATGCGGGCGGTGGCGCTCGGCTACGACGTCGGACCGCGCGTCACCATTGCGCTCGGTGGGACTACGTTCAGAACCGAGAGCCACCAGAGCACCCACGCGATCGCCGGTGGGTTTGGCGCGGCCGCCGCGGCGGGATCGGCGGCGGGCTTGGACGGGCAACAGATGCGCTGGATGTTGGATTACGCGGCACAGCAGTCGTCCGGCCTGGGCTCCTGGGGCCGCGACATCGATCACATCGAAAAAGGATTCGTCTTCGGCGGCATGCCGGCGCGGAGCGGCGTCACGGCGGCGCTCCTCGTCCAGCTCGGATGGAACGGCGTGGACGACGTGTTTTCTGGTGACGACAACTTCTTTCTCGCCAACAACCCGAAGGCCGATGCCTTACAGCTTGTGAACGGCCTTGGCAGCCGTTACGAGGTGACGCAGACCGACATCAAGAAGTGGACGGTGGGCACGCCGATTCAAGCCCCGCTCGATGCGATTGAGAACGCGCGAACCAAACATCCGTTCGAGGTCGATCAGGTCCAGCGAGTTGATGTCAGGCTCGCGCCGACGGTGGCGGCGGTCGTCGACAACCGTGACATCCCCGACATCTGCGTGCAGCACATGGTGGCGGTCATGCTTGTCGACAAGACCGCGTCGTTCCACGCCGCCCACGACAAGGCGCGCATGAAGGACGCCGCCATTCTTCGCCAGCGGGCCAAAGTACAGCTCGTCAAGGACGAATCGCTCGTGCGGTTCCTGCCGGCGCGCGTCGCCATCGTCGAGATCACGCTGACCGATGGTACGCGCCTGACCGAGCGCGTCGATGCGGTGCGTGGAACCGTGCGGAATCAGATGACGCGCCCGGAGATTGTCGACAAGGCGCGCGACCTGATTGTGCCGGTCCTCGGCGCCGACAAGACCGGCCGGTTGATCGATGCCGTGTACGGCCTCGAGAATCTTCGGAACATCCGCGAGCTTCGTCCGGTCCTGCAGACGTAGACCCTTGTAGGGTCCGCCTTCAGGCGGACCTGAAGGGCCGGCTTCAGCCGGACCTCGTCGTATCTCGCCGCCCACTCCGGGGCGGCCAGGAGTCCTGACCGCCTGACCTCGGCCGATAGTCTGGAGTGGAGCCGCCGGGGCGATCTCGGAGCAAGACCGTGCAGAATGCCCTGTGCGCTCAGGCGCATGCCCACACCTGAACGCGAACTGCGAACGCTTGTCGAAGCGCTGACGGCTCACGCCAGCATGGTCGTCGTGCCGTCCAAACACGACATGCTGACGTACCTGAACGCCCTGAGTGGGGCGGTTGGCTCGGGTCTCGAACACTACGGCGATGTTCGCGCGACCGATGCGCCCGCACCGCTTCCGCTTGGCGTCACCGGGCCGGACGGTGTTCGGCCCTGTGTGTTCACGGAGCAGGCGCCTGCCGTGGCCTACGCGCGGCAGGCCGGCGGCTACGGCGGGGAAGAGGCGGTGCTCACACAGACGACGAGTTGGGGTAGAGGCTTTGAGGACTGTCTGCGGCGCGGCTGCGCTGGTGTGGTGATCGATGCGGGTACCGACGGCGCGGTGACGCTCGATCGGCACGACGTCGCCCAGGCGTACGCCTGGCTGACACTCGACGACTTCTCTCGTCTGAAATGTCTCGAAGTGTTGCGGGCCGACGGCAGTTATCACACGCAACGGACGCCCGACGAGTTGCGGCTGGCGTTTGCCTACGACAGCAAAGACGCGGCGCAGTTCGCCGTGTCGCGACTGCAATCGGGTCGTGCCGTGCTCGATGCCGAAGAGGTCGGAACCTATCGGTTTGTCCGTCGCATCCTCGAGGCCGACGTCGCGGCGCTGGTCGTCAACTTCGCGCTGCCAGATGAACGCCGCTACGGCCGGTCCGATCTCGTCCGGATCCTGAGTCTCATCGAAGCGGCCGCCGGGCCGGATGCGGCGGCCGATCACGACGCGGCGCCGTCGGCCCAGGTCCGTCGCGTCACGTCATCGCTGGCGCCGCACGCGATGCCGCTGCTCGGACGCGACGACGAGGTGGCGTCCGCAACCTTCAACCGCCTGCGACTCGAATTCGCGCAAGGGCGGCTCGCACCCTGGCAGTTCATGGAGGCGTTCGCCTTCGAAACCGTCGTTCACGTGCCGGTGTACGGCGAGGCGATCGATGGCCTCGCCTGGCCTCAGTGTCCAACGGATCCGCAATCGCCGCCGCGCAAGATGTGCGCGGTGTTCACCCGCGCCAGCGAGATCCGTCGCGCGCTGGCCGGCGTCCATCCGAAGTTCCGCCGATTCACGTCGCTCATGGGAATCGAGGCGCTGCGGTGGACGTGGTCGGCGCCAGCCGACGTGGCCTCGATGGCGGTTGACTACGCCCAGCCTGGCGCGCTGCAGTTCCCCTTGGCCTGGGCTCGTCGTGTGCTGTTCCCAGCGGCTGCAGAGTTCGACGACCTCGCCAAGGTGCCGCCGGTTCCGTGGGCGCAGCTTGGCAAGCTGCCGGGCGTGCACGCGTTGCGACCGCAGGTCCTGCGGACGCTGGCGCTTGGCTGGAAGCCACTCCTGTCGGTGAAGGACCGTGTCAGCGTGCCGATCGGCGAAGGGCAGTACGTGCCGCTGTTCTCCAGCCAGGAGTCCTTCTTCGCCTACCTGTCCAGTTCGGGCGTGCCCCGAGTCGCCGTGGATCCAGCGGGCGCGGAGCCGCCCTTTCATCGCTGGCTGCGTGGTCTCGGGGCGGCAGACGGCATGGTGCTCGATCCGGCCGGAAGCGCACCACTTCTGATCAGCCGATCGGATTTGGCGGTGATTGCGTGCTGGGCGATGCGTTCAGCCACTCCGCCGACGCCGGAGGCGATCCTCGCGGATGCCGCACGGCTACGGGCAGACGGGGCGCTGGCCGCCACCGATGTGGGCCGGCTGGCCGCCGACGTTCCCAGCTACTGGTTTGGCGTCCGCGGAGACGCCACTCAGGGCTTCAGTGTCGTCACGCACAACGACACCAGCTATTGCCTCTTCAGCAGCGAAGCGCGCGCCCGCGCCTACATCGCTCAGGCGCCGAATCTCGCCGCCGGCGGCTTCCAGCCGCGCGAAGCGGTGACGCGCTGGGGCGGAGACACGGTCTTCGATCACGCGCTCAGAAGTTTTCCAAGTGCGGTCATCGATCCGGTTCGCGCCGGCTCCTCGACGGGGCTCGTACTGGATCGGGCGGGTCTCGCCGCCGCGCTGGCGCGAATTGACGAGCACCTGCAACCACGGCTCCAGGGGTTCATCTGGGGCGAACCAGGATTCCGCGAGTAGCCAGGTCGCCGATGCAGCGGCTGGGGACCCGTTCACATTCTGATATGCGTGAACTAGACTTCGCTCGACTCACGAGCGCCCCTCGTTCCCCGGGCGACGCGTGACCGACAGACAGGAGCGCGGTAGGGTCCGGCTTCAGCTGGACCTCGAGGAGTGATGACGATGCGGCGTGTGATGATGCTGACGCTGGGCGCGGTCGCAGTCGCGACGGGGACGATCGCCGTGGCGCAATCGCTGTCCGCACCGTGGTTCGGTCTTGCCCTGTCGCCCGGACTCGAAGCGCACAGGCCGGTCGCGGATGTCGCCGCGGCCAAGGCGCCAGCGGCAAAAGTGCCGGCCGGCGAGGAGAAGTACGAAGAACTCGAGGGCGCGGCGATCTGGAAGCATCTCGAGGCGATCATCGGCTTCTCGAAACAGAGCCGCGCCAACGGCGAGAAGGCGTGGGGACGCATCACCGGATTCCCGGCGGCTGACGCCACGCACGCCTGGGTCAACCAGCAGTTCAAGGCGGCCGGACTCACCAATGTCGAGACGCAGCGCTACGACTCGACCACCGCGACGTGGACGGCGAAGGCGTGGGAAGTGAAGCTGGTCGGCGACCCGAAGTATGGCGCCGGCACCCGCGACGTGGTGCTGGAGTCGGCGTTTCCGACGACCGGCTCGCGGTTGAATGCGCCGCTGACCGCGCCGTTGGTGTTCGTCGGCAACTCGCGTGACACCTCGATTCCTGACGTCGACGTCAAGGGCAAGGCGGCGGTTCAGCACATGAAGCCGGCCGCGGGGGCATTTTCTGAACGCACCTCGGCGACCGAGCGCGCCCGCGAACTCGCCAAACGCGGCGCGGTCGCCGTGCTCAACGTCATCGAGCAGGGCGGCAACATGCACGTCCGCGACTTCAGCAACTGCGGCGTCCCCTGCTTCAACCTGGGTGGCGCGGACGGCAAGTTCCTCGAAGCGGCGATGCTGAAGGCGGCCGCGGCCGGTGCGCCGCTGCGCGTCACGATCAGCCTGCAGACCGAAATGCTCCAAGGTCTGAAGGGGAACAACACCATCGGCACCGTCGCTGGACGCCGCGCCGACGAGATCGTGATCGTCAACGCCCACGCCGACGGCTGGTTCGATGCCGCGGGCGACAACGGCGACGGCACGGCGGTCCTCGTCGCCCTGGCCCGCCACTTCGCGAAGCCCGCAAATCAGACCGAGCGGACGCTGGTCTTTGTCGCGAGCGGTGGGCACCACGGCGGCGGCATGAACGGGCCGCAGAATTTCGTCCGCATGAACCCGCAGATTGGATCGAAGACCGTGCTGGTGCTCAATCTCGAGCACGTCGCGCAGCTCTACTTCCGCCAGGATCCGTGGCGCGTCGAAGCAACCGAGCAGCCGATGGGATTCGGGATCTCCAACGAAGCGCCGTACATCGCCGCGGTCGCGAAACGCGGCATGGAGCGCTACGGTTTCAATCTGCGGCCGCAGTTCTCGAATTCCACCGCCGGCGATCTCGGCGGCTACGCGCCGCTCGGTGTCCCGCGCGTGCAGGCGATTCACTCGGGGCCCATGTATCACACGAGCGGTGACGTGCTCGAGTCGATCTCGGTGCCCGGTCTCGAACGTGCGGCCAGGTTCTATGCCTACTTCGTGAAGGATGTCGCCAAGGCCGCGCGCAAAGACCTCCAGCCTTGATGAAGCAAGCCTAAACACTCCCGCGCGCAGCGTTGGTGATTCTGCTGTGCTTGCTAAGACTCTCTTTGTCGCGTTTGCCCCCAGCGCACGACGCGCGGTCCGACGAGCAGCATTACCGCGGCCACGAGCAGCGTCAGCGAGATCGGGCGCGTCACGAACACCGCCGGCGATCCTTCCGCAATCGCGAGCGCGCGCCGCAGCTGCTGTTCGGCCATCGGCCCGAGAATGACGCCGATAATCGCCGGCGCGAGCGGAATCGATCGTCGGCGCATCAGGTAGCCGACCCCGCCAATCGCGAACAGCAGCCCCAGGTCGAAGACGGAGCGATTGACGCTATAGGCTCCCGCGCTCGAGAGCAGCAGAATGCCGCTATAGAGCATCGGGCGCGGGATCGCCAGCAGCCGCACCCACACGCCGACCAGCGGCAGATTGAGCACCAGCAGCATCACGTTGCCGACATAGAGGCTGGCGATGAGCCCCCACACCAGACCGGGTTCGTGTTGGAAGAGCAGCGGCCCCGGCTGTAGGCCGTACTGCTGAAACGCGGCCAGCATGATCGCCGCTGTCGCTGTCGTCGGCAACCCGAGCGCGAGGAGCGGCACCAGCGTGCCTGCGGCGGCGGCGTTGTTAGCCGCCTCGGGTCCGGCGACGCCTTCAATCGCTCCGTGTCCGAACTCCCGCGGATTGCGTGCCAGGCGACGCTCGATCGCATACGAGAGAAAGGTCGGAATCTCCGCGCCGCCGGCCGGGAGAGCACCGAGCGGAAAGCCAATCGCCGTCCCCCGCAGCCACGGCTTCCACGAGCGCGCCCACTCGTCCTTTGTCATCCAGAGCGAGCCGCGCGACATCACGTGCTCGTCCGCCGCATGCTGTTGCGATGCATAGAGCACTTCGCCGACGGCGAAGAGGCCCACCGCCACGATCACGACATCGATACCGTCGTAGAGCTGCGGGAGGCCCAGCGTCAACCGCGGCACACCGGTCAGTGGATCGATCCCGACGACGCCGAGCAGCAGCCCGAACAGCAGGCTGGCGAAGCCGTTCAGTCGCGATTCGCCGAGCAGCGCCGACACCGCGACGAAGGCGACGACCGCCAGCGCAAAATACTCCGCCGGCCCGAAGCGGAGCGCCAGCTCCACCATCGCGGGCGCCGACACGGTAAGTGCCGCGGTGGCGAGCGTGCCGGCGACAAAGGATCCGATCGCCGCTGTGGCCAGCGCGGCGCCGCCGCGGCCGGCGCGCGCCATCAGGTTCCCCTCGACAGCGGTCGCGATCGATGCGCTCTCGCCAGGGGTGTTGAGCAGAATCGCCGTGGTCGATCCGCCGTACATCCCGCCGTAGTAGATGCCGGCGAACATGATGAATGCGGAGATGGGATCGAGCGAATAGGTGACCGGCAGCAGCAGCGCCACGGTCATCGCCGGTCCGATGCCTGGCAGGACGCCGATGGCCGTGCCGAGCGTCACGCCGGCGAGCGACCACAGCAGATGCGCGGGCGTCAACGCGATGGCAAAGCCGTGAGCAAGAGCGGTCAGCGTCTCCACAATCGTCGTCAGCGGCGGGCGAACAGGATGCCCGGCGGAAGCGGTGCGCCGAGCCCACGCGTGAACGTGACGTAGACGACGCCGCACAGGGTGAGTCCGATGGCCAGGTTTCGAACCCATCGGCGGCTGCCGAACGCGGCGGCGGTGGCGACGAAGAGCAGCGTGCCCGCGACCACGAACCCGGCGGCGTCGAGGAGCGCGACAAAGGCCACGAGTCCAGCGCCGACGCGAAGTGCGGATGAGACGTTGCCGTCAGCGCTCGGGCCGGAGACCGTTTTCTGGAGCATGAGGAGGACCAGCACGACGAGACTGCCGGCCATCACGATGAAGGGAAACACCCATTCGCCGGCGCGCGCCGCTTCGCCGCTCGCCCCGCGCAGCCGCGCCACGATTCGGCCGATGCGCACGCGTTCCTGATCGAGGAATGCCTCGAAGTCGTCGCCTGCCAGGTAGGCATCGGTCCATCCCAGCCGCGTCTGTGTGGCGCGCCAGGTGTCGCTGTGCGCCATGCGGTCGACCAGCGCCGTGAGCGTGCCGCGCTGCGCGGCAGTCAGGCCGGGTGGCGCAACCACCGCGCGCCAGTTCGCGAGGTCGACGTCGAGTCCCTGCTCGACGAGCGACGGCACGTCGAGACTCGGCACGCGCTCGCGCGAGGAAATGCCGAGGGCTCTCAGTCGTCCGGACTCGATGTGGGCCGCGAATTCGCTGTAGCCGCTGATGCCGGCGGTCACTTGACCGCCGAGGAGCGCGGTCACCGCTTCACCGCCGCCCGAGAACGCGATGTAGTTGGTGCGTCGCGGATCGACGCCGGCCGCGGCCAGGATCAGTCCGGCAAGAATATGGTCGGTGCCTCCGGCCGACCCGCCGGCCCAGGACACCGCCGCAGGATTTTCGCGCAACGCGCGTACGAGACTCTGCATGTCGCGGTGCGGCGAGGCCGCCGGCACGGCGACGACTTCGTATTCGCCGGTGAGCCTCGCGATTGGCGTCGTCTGCGTAATCGAGACGGGCGACTGATTCCAGAGGATCGCCCCGAGCATCACCAGGCCGTTCACCAGCAGGATGCCGTCGTCGCCGCGATGGCCGCTGACCAGTTGCGCGAGACCGATCGTCCCCGCCGCGCCAGGGACGTTCTCGACCTGCACGGGGGATGCGAGCTGCTGCCGATCGATTTCGCGCTGCATCTCGCGCGCGAGCTGATCCCAGCCGCCGCCCGGCGCCGCCGGCGCCACGATCGTCAGGGCGCGCGCGATCGGCTCAGGCGTCGCGCTCGGACGACCCTGGGCGGACAGCCCGGTCAGACCTGCGCACGCCGCGATGAACGTAAGCGCGAGCGCTACCCGCCGACGACGTGTGATCGCGTTTGGCACCCCGATGAGGGGCGATTCTACTGTGGCTTCTCTTCGGCCCGGACGTGAAAGACCGAGTACGTCTTCTGCAGCTTGGCTTCGAGCACGGCGCGGCCGGTCGATGGATTGGCCGCGAGTCGCGCGCGCAGCTTGTTCCGTTTCTTGAGTCGCTGCTGACGTAGATGGATGTCGGTCGGTCGGTGGCTTGCGCCCATAGGGATACTCCTCCGCATCGAGCGTATCTGTTCGTGTCCGGCGGTGCTGTGCACAACAGCACACCGGTGTCGCCATTGGGATCGAGGTGCGGGCGGATGGCGGCCCATGGCGCAAACCGCGCCGGCTCGCTAGAGTGAGGGCCACGGGGAGGCAGCGATGACGGACGAAGCGCGGTCGCGTGAGGACGAGCATTTCTGGAGGAGAGACCAGGAGATCATCGAAAAGCTGCGGCGGCGCGCCGCCAGCGAGCAGTCGGCGCGCGAGATGGGCGCGAAGGCCGGTCTTGATGATCCTGAACTGATTCAGGAACTGGCGGCGCTGGGGTTCACGATCGAGACGGTCGATCTCCTGCCGTTGATGCCGCTCATTCAGGTGGCCTGGAGCGAGTCCGGTGTCAGCGCCGCGGAGCGCCAACTGATCGTGGCACTCGCGCGCGCCCGAGGGATCGAGGCGGGGACGGGCGGCGATCGTCAACTGGCGGCGTGGCTCGCGGTCCGTCCCGACGCGCACGTGTTCACGCGATCGACGCGGTTGATTCGCGCGATGATGGCGTCAGGCGCGACGGCGCTGGCCGACCTGAACGCCGACAACCTGGTCAAATACTGCGAAGAGATCGCCGCCGCGTCGGGGGGCATCCTCGGGATTGGGAAAGTGTCAGCCGACGAACGGGCGCTGATCGCGCAAATCGCCGCCGAATTGCGATCCAGGAACGCCTAGCGCGTTCGTGGGACCGCTCTCGCCCGAGGCCAGCCGAGACGCTATCCTAAGAGGCATGAAACGCGCGGTCCTTGCACTGGTCGGCGTCTGCGGCGTGGTGGCGTTGTCCGTTGACGGCGGGGCGCAGGCGCCCGCCGATGTCAACCTGGCGGCCTTCGGCCGGGGAGCGCTCGTCGAGACTTCCACCTCCGACTACGGTGCCGGCTGGGAGGCGCGGTGGCTGACCGACGAGAATCCCCGGCGCGGGTGGTCGAACGCGCAGGAGACGAAGGGCCCCTACACGATCGTCATCTCGTTGTCCGGGCGCGCGGAGATTCGCGCGGTCGAATTCGACACGGCATCCACCGAAACGCCATCACGCGCGGCCAAAGACGTCGACGTCTCGGTCTCCGACACGTCGGCGACGGCGGGGTTCGCGTCGGTGGCGACCGTGTCGCTGAAGCCGGGCGCTGACCGGCAGCGTTTCCCGCTGGCGCGTCCGGGAAGCGGGCGCTGGATCAAGCTCACGATCACCAGCAACCAGGGCGATACGGCGTACAGCCAGTTGATGGAGTTCCGGGCGTTCGGCCGTGCCGAGAGCGTCGCCACGCTCCCGGCGAATCTGTCCGGAACCTATCACAGCGAAAGCTATGGCGATTTCCATCTGCAACAGGACGGCGCGACGCTTACCGGCTGTTACGAGTTCCACGACGGTCTCGTGCAGGGCGGTGCCGAGTCGAACGTCATCCGCCTGACCTGGCGCGAAGCCGATCGGAGCGGCCCGGCGGTCATGGTGCAGAAGCGCGACGGCAAGAGCTTCGAGGGTTGGTGGGCCGATGGCGATAGCGCCAACTGGCGCGCGAACTGGGACCTGCGCAAGACCAGCGATACCGTCGGTTCCTGCCGCCATTGGAATCCGCGTGGCGCCAGCGGCAACGTCGTCGCCGCGTCGCTCGCTGCTGAAGGGCGCGTTCGGCTGTACGGGATCAACTTCGATGTCGACAGCGACCGCCTGCGCGCCGATGCGCGGCCGGCGGTCGATCAGCTGATCGCGGCGCTGAAGGCCAACCCGGGCTGGAACGTCGCGATTGAAGGGCACACGGATTCCACCGGCAATGCCGCGCGCAATCAGGAACTCAGTCAGCTGCGCGCGCAGGCCGTGAAGGTGGCGATCGTCGCCGGCGGCATCGCGGAGGGCCGCCTGACGACGTCGGGCCTGGGGCAGACCAAACCGATTGCGTCGAACGAAACCGAGGTCGGGCGAGCGCAGAATCGGCGCGTCGAAGTCGTGCGCCGTTGATGGAAAAGCGCGCTACGGCATCGCGCCGCAATAACAGCGCAGGCCGGCGGCTCGTTCCATCATCGCTGGGGCCAGCGCGGCGCGGCCGATCCTGATCGGTGTCGCGCCCGCCTGGCCATAGGCCTTGACGGCCGCGGCGTCGAGGGCGGGAATCCCCCAGGCCGCGTAGAGCAGCGACGAACGGCCTCGAACCCTTGCCGCCAGCACGTTGCAGTAGCTGATGTCGCGGACTCCAGCGACGCTCTCGTTCAGTGCGCGCGTTCGGAGATCGGGCACTGAGACCACGCGATACCCGCGCGCGATCAACGCGTCGCGGTACTGCTGCAAGCGGCGCGCGCGTTGACGGGCGCCGGTGCGATACTCCTGCACGATCAGCTTGCGGACGCGACTCGGCGACTCGAGATACGAAGGCCGCTCCAGCGCGCGACTGGCGAGCGCCGCCGGCAGCAGCGACAAGCCGAGGCGTTCGTCAGCGACGAGCGCGGTCGGCTCCGAAGCTCCGACCAACGCGACGTCGAGATCGATGTGATAGGACGCCTGCCCTGAAGGCCGCATGCCTTCGTACTCGTCGTCCACGCGTCCAGCGGCGGGATCGCCCAGCACCGTGATCGCATGTCCGAATTCCGCGGACAGGAGTTTCGTCACCTCGTCGATCGAGAGGCCAAGGCGGCTGACGTTTTCGGCAATCGTGTCTGCGCCGACGGCGAGCGTCCGCCCGTCGAAGAGAATATTGCCGGCCTGCCAGTGCAGGCGCGATTGCATCACGCGCACACCGAGCGTCCGCTCCGCGGCGCGTCGGTCCAACGCCTCGGCTTTGTCGCGATGGTCAGGCGGGAGCCGTCTGGGAACGAAGAGGACTGGACGGTCGCGCCGGTCGCGAGCCGCAAGCGCCGAATCGCGGGCAAAGAGGCTGCCGAAGTCCACCGCGACAAAGCGCACGTGCGGAAGCGGGCCAAACAGATTGGACGCCGCGCGCCGCAAGCTGCGCGGGTCGTGCACCGAATCGACGAGGACGGCGATCGGTGTCGAACGGTCGAGCGTGTTCCGGAGATCGTGCAGGAGGTTGAAGAGCAGCGCGGCGCCGCTGAGGCGCGGCGACACATGCAGCCGGAGCCCCGGGAGCGCGCGGTCGATCCGATCGGGCGACAGCCGCAGGCCGAGCGATCGCGGAGTGAAATGGTTGGCCGAGCCTTCACGCCAGTGCGGAAAGGCGGCCAGCAGATCGACAGGAAGTCGGAGACTGCGCAAGCCGTCCACGTCGACGGCGAGCTCGCGTGCGAGAGTCGAGGCGAGGGTGACGAGGTGTATCCGGCCCAGTTCGCGGGCAACGAGCGTGAGCAGGCCGGCGACCGTCCCGGCGTGGCGAAGAGCGCGCCCGGCCGACGCCGGGCCGAGCTCACTCTTCAATGCGCGAACTGCGTCGACGAGGTGACGAATTGGCGTCCCGCTGACCGGCCCGGTTTACTTGCGGGTCCGAATCGTCTTGCCGCGTCCGGCCTTGACCTTTCCGGCCCGTTCAACGAGCGGAGACAGATCGCGAGCGGGGGATTTCAGCGACTTCTTCGGCGCCGCGGTTTTCTTCTGCATGAGGGCTCCTCTGGTTGATCCGCAATGGCGGAGCGATTATGCCACCAGCGGCTATCGCCCGCCAGACAAAGGGGCCCGGGTGCTTCAGACCGCCCGGGCCGCTGCGATGTCGTACGCCGTGAAACTGCGCTCCAGCAATCCGCAGCTCCGTACGGCAGCCCGCCAGGGCTCGATGTGCGGTGCCGTGAGATGCCTGGCGAGGGCATCGTGGTCCGGCCAGAGCTCGGTGAAGCGAATCAGTCCCGGATCGAACGGATCGACGGCGGCATCGTATGCGACGCATCCGTCGTGTTGGTACGTGGCCTCCACCAGCTTTCGCAGATGCGGAAGTACCTCCGACATCCGTTCGGGCGGAAATCTGACGGTGCCGATGACGGCGACTGTGGGATTCAACGGTGGCTCCTCGAGCGACGGGTTCCTTGGTGCCATCGTCGAACGGCGCCGCGCAAATGGCAAGCGGCGCGACAAGACGACTGCCGAGTACCAGCCGGCGCATTCAACACCAGCAGCCGCGATCAGGGCTTGCGCGGCGGATGCTGTTCCTCATACCGCGCACCACGCAGCGTGTCCAGCAAGCCGTAGTTTCCCTCGTGGCACGCGTACTCGTACATCTGCTCGCTGGATCGGATCATCGGAAACGTCGCCGTCCACGGGCGGGTGAAGGCGGTCGGATTGTCGATCGTGAACTCGTACCTGAGCGTGTTCGCGTCGATGAGCGACAACCGTTCGATGACCGTCAGATGCTCGTCCGATCCCCTGAACGGTGTGCGATCGCTGAAGTTCGTCGTCTCGACGATCAGCGTGTCGCCCTCCCAGCGTCCGCGCGAGTCGCCGAGCCACGGGCGGAGCGCCGCCGTCAGGTGCGGCCGCCCGTCCATGGGGATGATGCGCGCGTCGTGGATCATCTCTGTTTCGAGTACCACCGCCTGGCCGGTCTGAACGACGCGCAAGTTGTTGTTGTACGGACCCGGGAGGAGCGGGGGACCGGCGCTGAAGATGAGACATCGCTCGCCGAGGTTCCTGTCCTCGGGACCGTCGTCTTGTTTGCCGCGCCGCTCGGCCTGCCGCGCCGCGACGCTGGCGCGCCGCTCAGGCGTCAGTGCCGGGATGCGGCCATCGGGTGGATCGCTGATGAGAGAGGTGCGGAGATCCCCGAGCAGCGTCATGCCGTAGTCCAGCCAGCTTGGCGGGTGTACGGCGACGGTGTTGCCGATCCGTTCGGCGTTGCGCCGCTCGAAGTCAGCGGCTTCCTCCTTCGTGAAGAAGGCCTTGTTCGCCAACTCACGCGGCCGCTCGAGCGGCGTCGCGGTGCGGTAGTCCCAGACGCCTTGCAGGTCCGGCTTGCCGTCGGGCGTTCGCGGCAGCGGCGCCGCGCGGCGTGGCGCGGAGGCGGTCGACGTGGCGGTCTGGGCCAAGGCCGGCGCCGTTTGTACCGTGACTGCCGCCACCAGCAGAATCCGCGTCAGGAGCGCCGCGTGACCAGGAGTCTTGATCGGTCCAAATCCTTGCGAATGAGTCACATTTTGCTCCGGCAAGACGACCGCCCCGCCCGAAATCGCGAGCAGTATAGCTGTCCGCGGCGGGATTTCGTGTTTTCGTGGCGAATTTGGATCGAGTCTCTATGGCGCTTTTGGACCGGTCGGCAACTGGCCAGAAGCGATCCGGCGGGCGGCTCGGCGCGATGTCCAGCTGGCCGTGCCGAAGCGTCGATGCGTGGTGCTCGAGCATGAGCCGCGGTGTGTAGGACCCGTCCCGCAGGGTTCTCAATTGATTCGACACCGGGACGGTGGCTTAGGATCGTGACGGATCCTGTCCCTACCGGTGCAGCACGAATGGTTTGGATACCGAGACGCAAGGAAATCGACCACCGCACGATGAAGCTCGTGGTCGGCATCGTCGCGCTCAGCTTGCCATTTCTCACGTGGTTCCTCAGCTGGCGCTTTGGCGGCCCCGCCTTGACTTCGATCAGCGCGGCGTATTGGTCGGGCGGACCGGCGCGCGGCGTCTTTATCGGCTTCCTGTTCGCCATCGCCTCGTTCTTGCTCGCGTACAACGGCTTCTCGCGGCCTGAAATGATCTCGAGCAAGGTCGCGTCGGTGGCCAGCCTGGGCGTTGCCTTGTTCCCGTGCCAGTGCGACGAAGCCGGTACGATTTCATCGTCCACCGTGCACTACACATCGGCCGCGACATTGTTCGTCCTGCTCGTCTTCTTCTGCTACTTCTTCTACAAGCGGGCGATCCGCAAAGGACATCCCGAAGCGATCGCCCGGTCGTGGATCTACGTGGCATCGGGGGTCGCGATCGTCGCGTCGATTGTGGTGCTGGCCGTCAACGGATTGCTGGAAGACGCGCTGGCCGAGCGGTTCACCAGCCTGAAGTTCTGGGGTGAAGCCACCGGTCTGTTCGCGTTTGGTGTCTCGTGGCTCACGGCCAGCCGGACGCTGCCGGTGATTACCAAGCCAAGTGAGCGGTTCTCACCGCTCAGGGATGACAATCCTGACGACTAGCGAACGGACGTGGCGTCGCGCGCTGGCGCTCGCCGTCCTCGCTGCGGCCACAGTGTCCGCTCAAGGACCCGTCCCGTCGCAACTTCCACAGCCGAGCGGTCCGTTCGGGATCGGGCGCCGCGGCTATGACTGGACGGACGCGTCGCGCCTGGATCCGCTCAGCCCTGAGGTGAACCGGGCGCGACACCTGATGGTGTACGTCTGGTACCCGTCGGAACAGCACACGACGAGCGGACTCTATTGGCCGCGGGTTGACCAGATCGATCGGTCGCCGGGCTTCGACCGCTCGAGAGCGGGATCGGTCTGGCCGGCGATCGTCGAGGGGCGGATCACTTCGCACACGCAGGATCGCACCGCGTTGTCACCGCGCGAGCCGCGCTATCCGCTCGTGATTTTCTCACCCGGCAACGGCACGTCCAGTTTCAGCTATACCGCCGCCATCGAAGACCTCGTCAGCCACGGCTGCGTGGTCGCGGCCGTCGAGCATCCGTACTCATCTCCCGGCGTGGCGTATGACGACGGGAACGTCGCGCGCTATGCGGATCGCCGCGTCCTGCTCGGCGATCGACCGGCGAATGTGCCGTACTTCGAAGGCGTCGAGCTCGCGATGCGAGACCAGCGACGGGCCAACGAGGTTCAGGCAGCGGATCTCGTCTTCGCGCTGAATCAGTTGCGCGACGCGAACGCTTCGGGGATATCACCGTTTGTCGGCCGTCTCGATTTGACTCGGGTGGCCGCGGTGGGGCACTCGCTGGGCGGGATGAGCGCGATTCGTGCCTGCCAGCTCGACGAGCGCTTCAAGGCCTGCGCGAACCTTGATGGCGGCACGCCGGACGGTATCTTCCTTTTCTACCCGGAGATCCGTCCTTGGCCGCAGCCGATCCTGTATGTCGATGCGACGCCGTTGCCGACCTTCACGGATCAGGAGCTCGCGGCTCGTGGGATCACGCGTGAACAATGGACGCGGAATGTTGAGACGGTCGTCGCGACCCAGGACCGCCAGCTGCGGAGTGGACGGGGAGGAAGCTTCAAGGTCGTTCTGCGCGCACCCGGCATGAACCACGGCAGTTTCGGCGATGCCGTCTTGTCGGCCGCGGGTGAGGTCGCTCGCGCTCGCGCGCGTCACAACCTCGAGTTGACCATGAGCGTCACGCGTGCGTTCCTCGAACGCTCGCTCAAGGGTGACAAAAACACGCTGCTCGAGCGGCCGTCGTCGAATGGCGGCGAAATCGTTGTGACGCGCTACTCCTACTGAGCCGCCAAGATGGCGTGAACCGACAGGCTAAAGCCTGTCCCTACCGGGCGACAGGGTGTGGTCGAACCGCGGCATGACGGCAAGGAGCGTAATCCAGGCGACAAAACATTCAAGCGCGGTCAGCAGCAGTCGATCCGGACCGGCGACGATCGACGTGACGATTTGCCGATCGCGCATCAGCAGGAAGACCTGAATCGTCAGGACATACCCGGCGAAGGTGAGCGCCAGACCGAGGAAGCGCCGCTCGATCCTGATGCACGCGATGCCGAGCGCCGCCATGATCGGCACGTTCCAGAAGTGCCAGTTGCGAAGGGTGCCGTACTGCGTCAGCTGCAGTGCGCCGGCCAGCACCGCGTAGATCGCGACGCCGGCGACCACGCGCGTGAGCGTCACTTTCCGCCGGCTCAGCTCCCAGCCGATGACGGCTGCGATCGACAGCTTGACGACGTTGAGCGCGCGGTGGATGAACCAGGGTTCCGTCTGCAGGCCATTGCCGTCGAAGCGCACGCCGCTCAGTGACACCAGGAGCAGGCCGGCCACGGCGGCGAGCCCGGCACCCGCGGCCAGTCGCAGCACGGTCCACACGGCATACTCGGCACGGTAGACGCCGCGAAACGCCGCCACAACGGATCTGTCGCTGCCGAACCGCGCGATCGCCTGTTCGGCGGACACGCCATCAGCGGCCGCATCGGCGAAATGATCGGTGAGTTCCTGACGGAGATCCCGCCGCCGCCGCGTCGACGGCAGCCGCGCGTCGTAGACGATGCGATCGATCAGGTGGTTGGAGTCATGCATGACGCACCGCTCAGGCGTTGCTCCAGATCGCGCGGAGCGCCGCCGAGATCGCTTCCCACTGCAGACGTTTGGAGCGCGCCGCCTTCCGGCCTTTGGCGGTGAGGCTGTAGTACTTGCGCTGACGGCCTTCGGGGCTGGGCCGCCACGCGGCCTTGAGCAACCCGCCGCGTTCGAGCTTGTGAAGCGCAGGGTAGAGGGTGCCCTCCTTCATCTGGAGCGCCCGGGCGCTGCGGCGATGCGCCTCGCGGACGATCTCGTAGCCGTACATCGGCCGCTCGTCGAGCAGCGACAGCAGCAGCGTGGTGGTCGTGCCGGTCAAAAACTCGCGGTCGTAGTCCATCGAGGCAGTGTAAAACACCTGTCAACCAACCCGCCGGCGCCTTGACAGCGCGGTGGCGCGACGATAAGGTCTCTTACCTTGTTCGGCAAAGTAACTGGACGGGGTGGCCGCGAGGAGTGCGTGATGTCGATACGTGGTGTGAGGCCAATCCTGGCCGCGGTGTGCGCGTCGCTCCTGCTCGCCGGTGGGACGGTCCACGGACAAGCGGCGCCGGTCGTTGGTGCGGCGGATCCCGAGTCGCTGTTTACCAGTCCTGATCCAACGCTGCATGCCAATAAACAGGTCGTGATGCACATCATGCGCGACCTGCTCGAGGCCGGCCACTGGGAGGACGCGGCCAAGTACCTCACCGACGCCTACATTCAGCACAATCCGAACTTCGCGTCTGGTCGCGAGACGATCGCCCGCGCGTTCGGCGCGCGGCCGTCGCGGCCGATCCCGGATCGCCACAGCTGGCGGACCAAGGTCGTCTCGGTCACCGCCGAAGGCGATCTCGTCGTCGTCGCCATCGTGCGCGAACTGCCGAATCCTCGGGAGCCGGGCAAGACCTATACGACAACCTGGTTCGACATGTGGCGAATGAAGGACGGACGCGCCGACGAGCACTGGGATTACGGGACGATCGCGCCGGCCGTGGCGCCGAGATAAATGGAATCCGGCTAAAGCCGGACGCCACCGGAGAATGAGTGATGACAACTCGGATCGCGTCGCTCGTCGTAGCAGGGTTCGCACTCGCTTCAACAGCCAGCGCCGCGGGACGGACGATCGGCAACGTCGCATGTAGCGAGCCGCCGCCGGCGCACTGCGCAATCGGCGCCTGCACGGGCGCGGTGCTCGGCGAGCGCGGCAACGCGGTCGAGCCAAAAACCGGCCGTCAGTTCTTTCTCGACTTTCCGTGCGACCTGAAGCCGAACGAGCCGGTGATATTCGTCCTCAGTCTCCACGGCGCCGGCGCGAGCGGCAACTGGCAGCGCCACTATTTTCCGATTCTCGACTACGCCGCGAAGTACCGGCTGGTCATTGCCACGCCGACGGCCGCGGGTTCGGGCGAAGTCGCCAGCGGACAGGCGCGGTCGGTGCGCATGTGGATTCCGGAGAACGACGATGAATACATCCGCAACGTCGCGGACTGGGTCATCACAAACGTCGGGCGCACGAACATCAAGTCGTTCTGGCTGGCCGGGCACTCGCAGGGCGGGATGACCTCGAACCGTCTGGTCTGCACCCCCTTCTTTGCCGCCAAGGTGGACGGCTGGCTCAGTCTGTCCGGCGGACGCATTGGGGCCGCGACGGTGTCGCCCGACTTCTTCGGGCCAGGCGGTCCGCCGCGGGCGCTGCAGTCCTCGGATCCGAACGCGCCGCGCCCCGGATTCGGCGCGATGCCGAGCTGCGATATCTCGTACATCTTCACGTCCGGGGAGATGGAGATCACCGGGCTTCCCGGGGCGTCGCCGATCGCCGAGCGGTATCACTGCAAGCCGCGCGTCCGCCGTGCCGACATCCTCGACGTACAAAAAGGGTACCTAACTGGCGCGACGCCAGGCCGTCCTGCCAGCTGGGGACGCGACGCGCGGCCCGGCACCGCGCAGGTGTATGAATATCCGAGCTGCGACAGCCATCGGATCGTGTTTGATGTGCTGCGCATGGACAAAGGGCACACCGAAGGCCTGGAGCCGAAGGTGACCGAGGCCCTCGTGAGGATGATGGCGTCGGCGCCTGGCGGCAAACTGAAAAAGAACCCCTAACGGGGAAGGAGTCACGACGATGGCACTGACGAGACGCGCTTTGATATCGGCGGCGGCAATGCTGTTCGCCACCGCGGCGTTCGCGCAACAGGCGCCCAAAGAGGATTACTTCACCGCCTCGGACGGCGTGAAGATTCATTACCTGACGACTGGGACGACGGGATCGTGGGTCGTGCTGATTCACGGTTACTCGGACAACGCCGAGCGCATGTGGTTCCGCACCGGCATCGCGCCCGCGCTCGCCAAGAACCATCGCATCGTCGCGCTCGACAACCGCAATCACGGTAAGAGCGACAAGCCGCAGCCGGGCGGCACGGGCCGGGTGCAGGACGTCGTCGAGCTGATGGATCACTTGAAGATCGACCGCGCCCACATCCACGGCTATTCGATGGGCGGCGGCATCACCGGTCAGCTGCTCGCGATGATCCCACAGCGCTTTATTACCGCCGGCTTTGGCGGATCGGGCATTCAGGAGACCGACGCGAAGCTCCGCGCGCAGGCCGTCGCCATGGACGACGCGCTGCCGAAAGCGCAGGGTGAGGATGCTGCCGCGATGGATCGCTTCCGGAACCGCGTGGCGACGTCCCGTCCTGCCAGTACGCCCGCGGTGTCCGCGACGCCACTAAAGATCGATCTCGCGAATCTGAACATTCCGATTCTCGCGGTCAACGGGTCCTTCGATAGCCCCTACGCCAAGACGCAGCGGATCTGGCGCGAAGCGCCGGTCTTTCAGAACGTCATCCTCGCGGGGAAGACGCACCTGACCGCGATCTCGAGCACCGGCGCGCCGCCGCTCTACATCGAGTCGATGACGCGCTTCATCGATGCGTATGACACCCGTGGCGCGAATGGGTCACGCTGAACGCAGAGGCCGCAGAGCTCGCCGAGTCACTGTACTCTTCGCGCTCATCGGTGTCTCGCTGTCTGCCCAGCAGCCTGCTCCCGGGGGCCGGTTGCCGGGGACGATTGACGTCGGGCGCACCGGCTGGGACGTGAAGCGGCCGGTGTTCGCTGCCGCCTGTCCTCACGGCTGCCCATGGGGCGAAATCGGCGAGTTCGTCCGTGACGCGATGGCGAAGCAGGGTTACGAGGTCATCCTCTGCCGCAACTGCAACCGCGACAGAGGACCTCAGCTCGTGTCGACAGCCGGGATTCCG
Organism: uncultured Bifidobacterium sp.; assembly: GCA_964577955.1. GTDB lineage: Bacteria > Acidobacteriota > Vicinamibacteria > Vicinamibacterales > CAVVIG01 > CADEEX01. Next base: position 50,058 of record CAZOAZ010000001.1, read on the forward strand.
CCGCCGCTCGACGCGGGCGACGCACGGGTCGGCACTGTCGAGCGGTTCGACGCGCCGGTGGATTTCGGCGTCACGGCGAGCAGCATCCTCGCCGCGGGCTACTCGACCCGTTACAACAATCTGAGACTCATCGCCAAGATCGAGGACCCGTCGTTCCTGCTCGTCGCCGTGCGGGCCGAAACGGGCATCACCGACCTCGCGCAGATTCGCGATCGGAAGATGCCGGTGAAGATTCTCGGCGGCGGCGGCGCGGACCGCGTGCTGGCGTACTACGGGATCACGCCGCAGGCGTTGCAGAGCTGGGGCGGCTCGATGGGTCGGGCGATGAATGCGGCGGCCGACGCGGAATTCGACGTCATCATCGACGACCTCGCCGGACCGGCGATGAATCCGGAGTCGGCGCAGTGGACGCGACTGTCGCAGCGTCACGAGTTGCGATTTCTTGATCTGCCGGAGCCGTTGATCCAGCAGCTCGCCCAACTGCCCGACTACAAGATCGTCTCGACGAAATGGGGGCTCGTGCGCGGCGTCGACCGGTCGATCCGCACGGTCGGACGCTCGGGTGAAGCGATCTTTGCGCGGGCGGACACGCCGGAGCAGGCCGCATACGACATAGCGAAGGCGGTCGATCAGTCGCGCGGTGATTTGATCTGGCTGATTCGCCGCTACTCGATCGATCCGCGGACGGTGACCGAGAGCCAGGGCGTCCCGCTGCACCCGGGCGCGGCGCGTTACTACCGCGAGGCCGGACAGGTGACCGCGTCGACGGCGTCCGGCCCGACGGTCGCCGTGACGGGCGGGCAGGTCCGCGGCAGCATCGAAGACGGACTGCGGGTCTATCGCGGTATTCCGTTTGCCGCGGCCCCCATTGGACCGCTGCGCTGGCAACCGCCGCAGCAGGTGACGCCCTGGAGCGGCGTCAAAAGTGCGAACGCGTTCGGCCCGGCATGCATGCAGGGCGCGCGGACGCTGTTTCCTGAGGACGCCGAACAGAGCGAAGACTGTCTCACGCTGAACGTCTGGGCGCCGGGCAGCGGCCAGCGGCTGCCGGTGATGGTGTGGATTTACGGCGGCGGGTTCACCATGGGCTCAACGCGTCCGCCGCTCTATTCCGGCGCGAATTTCGCGAAGCAGAACGTCGTGCTGGTCTCGGTGCAGTACCGCGTCGGACGGTTTGGCTTCTTCGCGCATCCGGCCATCGCCCAGACGGCGAAGGGCGGCCTGGTGGGGAACTACGCCATCCTCGATCAGATCGCTGGACTCGAGTGGGTGCGCGACAACATTGCCGCCTTCGGCGGCGATCCCGCCAACGTCACGATCTTCGGCGAGTCGGCCGGCGGGATTTCGATCCACGCGTTGATGGCCTCGCCGCTCGCGCGCGGGCTCTTTCATAAGGCGATCTCGGAGTCGGGCTTTGGACGCTCGTCGGGAATGACGCTCCAGACCGCGGAGCGGGAAGGCGTCGCCTTCGCGACCCGCCACCGCATCGAGGGCACCGGCCCTGACGCGGCCGCCGCGTTGCGAGCGCTCTCGGCGGCTGATGTCCTCGCGCAGGAGCCAGCTGCCGGGGGCTTGCCCGCCGTAGCCTCGGCGCAGGCGGGCCGTGGCGCTGCACCGCCCGCCGACCCGAACGTGCCGCGGCAGCCTGGCGGCGCACCCGGCGGCATTCCGTATCCGATCATCGACGGCAAGGTGATGCCCGCGCAGATCACCGATCTGTTCCAGCGCGGGCAGCAGGCGCGCGTGCCGTACATCGGCGGCGGCAACAGCTACGAGGCGAGTCTGTTCAGTTTCGTTCGCCAGCAGCCGCAGGCAGCGTTCGATCGCACCGGCAACGGCGTCCGTGCCGCCGCGCTGTACGTCAACGATCGGCGCGACGCCGGGCTCGGTGCGCTGGACCTGACGACCGATCTCCACGTCACGGAGCCGAATCGTTATCTCGCGCGGCTGATGGCGAAGGCCGGACAACCGGCCTACGCGTACTACTTCTCGTACGTGCCGGCAGAACGCCGGGCCAGTGTCCCCGGCGCGTCCCACGGCGCCGAACTGGGATACGTCTTCGGCACGCTTCCGGCCGCGGCACCAGCAGACGCGCGCGATCTGTCCCGCGCGATGAGCGCGTATTGGGTCGCGTTCGCGAAGACCGGGACGCCGGGCAGCGCCGGCGGTCCGGCGTGGGAACCCGTCACCGCGGACCGGTATGCGTTCATGGAATTCGGCGAGTCAGGCGCGCAGCTTCGGCGCGACTTCCTGAAGCCGAAGCTCGATTTCATCAGCGACGTGGTGAATCAGGGCAAGTAGCGCCCGAGCGGCTACTGCTTCGCGCCGATCCGCAGCATGTTCTCGAGCGCGTGGTTGCCTTCGTGGCACGCGTACTCGAAGATCCGGTACGGGTCGTCGCGGTTCAGCGGGAAGGCGACCTTCCACGTGGCAGTGTAGACGTTCGGATCGTCGATCGTCGCTTCGTATTGAATCGTGTTCTCGCTGATCCGCGTCAGCCGCTCGACGACGTGCGCGGCTTGACTGAGTTCAATGCCGCGCAGGCGGCCGGACGCGGCATTGGTCGCCAGCCAGCCCCTGCCGTTGAAGTTGTTCGTCTCGATGATCAGCGTGTCGCCGTCCCAGCGGCCGCGCGAATCGCCGTCCCACGATCGCCCCATCGGCCCGAGTCCGGGGCGGCCGTCGAGCGGAATCATCCGCGCCTCATGGATCATTTCCGAGTGCAGGACGACGTAGTTCTTGGTCTGGATGATCTGGTGGCCGTTGTTGTAGGCGCCGGGCCACATCGATCCAGGAACACCGCGCGTGATGCAGCGCTCCCAGGGGCCGAAGCGCTCGAGCGAGTTCTCCTGCGCGAACGCCTTGTCGCGTCGGGCAATCGCTTCGGGCTTGAGCGGAATGCGCCCGCTTGGCGGATCCACGACCATCGACGGCCGCCGCGGACTGGTCGGGCTGTCCTGAATCAGCCAGTCCTGCGTGCTGACGGCCGGTCCGCGCGGTGCCATTTCTTCCGGCGTGAGCCGCTCGAACGGTGTCTGGTCGTAGTTGGTCCACATGCCCTGCAGGTCCGGCTGTCCGTCCGGCGTCCGGCCGACCGTCCACGTCTTCGCGGCCGGCTTCGGCGGTGACTGCGGTGCGGCCGTCAGCAGCGCGCTGCAGATGAGGACCGCCGCTGGCGTTGCGAATCCGGCGAGGCGTTGGGTCATGTCGGGGTTCCGGTAGGGACAGCCTTCAGGCTGTCCGCTCAGTCCGCTCAGTGCGCTCAGTCTACTGTGCCGGGCCGCGGAAGCGGACGTGAAATAATCACCCTTCGTGACCCCATCCGCTCCGGACCTGACGCTTTCCGCCCGAGACCTTTTCAAAATCGACACCGACCTCAAAGTACCAGCCTTCTCGGTCGCCGAAGAGCACGTGCCGCCGGTCGATCCCGATTACGTCTTCGATCGCGACACGACGCTCGCGCTCCTTGCCGGGTTTCTTCACAATCGCCGCGTCCTGGTTCAGGGCCGCCACGGCACCGGCAAGTCGAGTCACGTCGAGCAGGTCGCAGCGCGGCTCAACTGGCCGTGCGTCCGCGTCAATCTCGACGGCCACGTCACTCGCATGGATCTGGTGGGGAAGGACGGCATCGTCCTGCGCGACGGTAAGCAGGTCACCGAATTCCAGCCCGGCATCCTGACGTGGGCGCTCCAGCGTCCGTGCGCGCTGGTGTTCGACGAATACGATGCCGGGCGCGCCGACGTGATGTTCGTGATCCAGCGCGTGCTGGAAGTTGAAGGACGTCTGACGCTGCTCGATCAGAGCCGCGTCATCGAGCCGCACCCCTCGTTCCGGCTGTTTGCCACGGCCAACACCGTCGGTCTTGGCGACGCGACCGGTCTCTATCACGGTACGCAGCCGCTCAATCAAGGCCAGATGGATCGCTGGAACGTCGTCGTCACGCTGGACTACCTGCCGCATGATCAGGAGATCAACGTCGTGCTGGCACGCTGTCCGGAGTACCGGACCGACGCTGGCCGGATGACGGTCAGCGCCATGGTGGCGCTCGCCAATCTGACCCGCCGGGGATTCGCGGACGGCGATCTCTCGACGGTGATGTCGCCGCGCACCGTGGTGACGTGGGCGGAGAACGCGACGCTCTTCCACGATCTGGCGCTGGCCTTTCGTCTGACCTTTCTGAATCGCTGCGACGAGGACGAGCGCGCGCTGGTAGCGGAGTACTACCAGCGCTGCATCGGCCAGGATCTTCCGGCCGAACGCTCACCGCACGGATCGCCGGTCCGCTGACATGAACAGCCGGACGCTGGACGCGATTGGCGCGTGCACGCGTACGCTGTCCGGGATCTCAGACGCCGACACGTTTCTGCCGTTTTCGGAAGCCGTCACCGTTGGCCCGCTGCGCGCCTTTGCCGACCGCGTCGCGCTGCGGCGGCGGTTCCGCGACGACCGTGTCGATGCGCTCCACCGGCCGCACCATGAGGCCGCGGCCGATCTTTATGACGCCTTGTCCATGGCGAGGCTCGATGCGCTCGGAGTCAACTGGCTGGCGGGCGTGAAGAAGAATCTGCTCGCCTACCCGGGGACGGATGACGACGGCGTGCGGTGGCTGGCATTTGAATGCTTCAGCGGGGCAGCGGTGCCGCGCGAGAAGGCGGGCGCGACGCTGGCGGCGCGATCGGCGCTGACGCCGGGACTTCTCGAAGCGCTCGCCGCGCTCACGGCGCTTCTGAGCGATCACGCCGGCTTCGCCGCGGCGGCAGCCGTATGGAGCGCGCAAGCGACCGGTCACGCGCCGATGCCTTCGGCTCGGGATACCGCCAGGCGCTTCAATATTCCTCGCGGTTCGGCAGGCGTGGATCCGCGTCAAGGGCGTTTCGCCCGGCCGTCGGCGCGTCGGGAGCAGGTGACGCGTCAACGGGCCGATGAGGGCCACGGATCCACCGGCGCAGCGCATGAAGCGGTCGCGGCGCTCGCCGGCTACCGAGTGTTCACACGTGATTTCGATCGCATCGTCAACGCCGAGAAGCTGGCGACGCGCGACGAACTGGCCGCGCTGCGGCTTCAGCTCGAAAACGATTTCCGTCCGATGCGGTCGCTCGTGTCGCGGCTGTCGAAACGGCTGCTGCGCGTGCTGATGGCCAAGCAGACGCGCGAGTGGCGCTTCGACCTGGACGACGGGCTGCTCGATCAGTCGCGGCTGGCCGTATTTGTGGCGAGCGGAGGCGCGGCGCGGCCATTCAAGCAGGAATTCGAATCGCCGTTTCCGAGTACGGCGGTGACGCTGCTGATCGATCACTCCGGATCGATGAAGGGGCGGCCGATGAAGATTGCGGCGTTGACGGTCGAGATCATCGCGCGTGTCCTGGAGCGGTGCGGCGTGAAGTGCGAGGTCCTTGGATTCACGACGCGGGAGTGGGACGGTGGGGAGCCGGGGCGGTTATGGGCTGCCGCCGGTTATCCCGAGCAGCCGGGCCGTCTCAACGCGCTGGAGCATATCGTCATCAAGGCGGCTGACACGCCGTGGCGCCGCGCGCGGCCCGCGCTCGGACTGTTTCTGCGTGACGACATCCTGAAGGAGAACATCGACGGCGAGGCGCTGGCGTGGGCGCATCAGCGACTGGCGGCACGCCCCGAGCGGCGGCGCATCCTCATCGTCGTCTCCGACGGCATGCCGACCGACGAAGCGACGTGCGCCGCCAACGGCTTCGACTACCTGGATGGGCATCTGGCGGCCGTCGTTCGCTACATCGAACGCCAATCGTCCGTGCAGCTCGCGGCGATCGGCATCGGCCACGACGTGTCGACCTTCTACCGCAACGCCACACGCATTTCTCGCGTTGACGACCTCGGGCAAGCGCTCACCGACAAGCTGACAGCGCTGCTTCAAGCGGACAGCTAAAGACCGTTTTTGTCTTCTACGTACCGCAGAACGTCTGGCGGACGACTTCTTGTGGCTGGGGCGGAGTCTCCAAGTCGGCGAATTCATGGCGGTCGGCGTAAGGCAACGCCAGCGCGTCGACCAGGCGGTGGAACGGTGCGAAGTCGCCGCGGTAACCGCTCTGAATCGCCTGTTCGACACGGTGATTGCGAGGGATCAGGATCGGATTGGCGCCGCGCATCGCCGCCAGGTTCGCACTCCCGCCGACGGCTTCCCGCCAACGAGCGAACCAGGTGGACCCGCGTTCAGTTCCGTCACACAGGGCCATCAGTCCTTCTTCCGGCGCGCCCGCCGCGACGCGTGTCAGGTGACGGAAGAAGAGCGTGAAATCGATCTGCTGCGCGGCCATCAGATCGAGGCCGTCGCGAATGACTTCGAGCGGCGCCCCGGCGGGAAGACCGAGCTTGGCTCGGAAGCGCGCCGTGTATTGTTCGTCGAAGCGCCCGGCAAATCGCGCCAGGACCTCTTCGGCCATGGCGATCGCCGTCGCGTGATCGTCGGCGAAGAGCGGGAGCAGCGTTTCTGCCAACCGCGTGACGTTCCACAGGGCGATCGACGGCTGATTGCCCCACGAGTAGCGGCCGGCGGCGTCGATCGAGCTGAACACCGCGCGAGGGTGGAACGTGTCCACGAACGCGCACGGACCGTAGTCGATGGTTTCTCCCGAAACGGCCGTGTTGTCGGTGTTCATCACGCCGTGCACGAACCCGAGCGACATCCAGTGCGCGATGAGGTCCGCCTGGCCGAACGCGACGGCTTCAAGCAGCGCGACGTACGGCTGCGGCGCGGTTGCCGCCTGCGGATGATGACGGGCGATCGCGTAGTCGGCGAGACGGCGGAGCGCGTCGATGTCCTGGCGGGCGCTGAAGTATTCAAAGGTGCCGACGCGAATGTGGCTGGCGGCCACGCGCGCGAAGACGCCGCCCTGAAGCCGCCCCTCAGCGCGAAGGACATATTCACCCGTCGTCACCGCCGCCAGCGCGCGAGTGGTCGGTACGCCGAGCGCGAACATCGCCTCGCTGACGATGAATTCGCGGAGGACCGGGCCGAGGGCGGCCTTGCCGTCGCCGCCGCGCGAGAAGCGCGTGCGTCCGGCGCCCTTCAGTTGCAGGTCGCGGCGAATGCCGTCGGTCCCCACGAGTTCGCCAAGGAGGATCGCCCGGCCGTCGCCGAGCTGTGGGACGAAGCCGCCAAACTGGTGTCCGGCGTAGGCCTGGGCGATCGGCTCGGCCTCGCCTGGCATCTCGTTGCCGGCCAGCATCGCCACGCCGTCAGGCGACGCCAGCCATTCGGGATCGAGCCCGAGCTCACGGGCCAGCTCGCGGTTTACGCGCACGAGCGCCGGGGCGGGGACGTGGGCGGGGGCCTGGCTGGCGAAGAAGCGCTCCGGCAGTCGGGCGTAGGTGTTGTCGAAAGCGATCTTCACGGAGCCAGTCTATCGGAACGTCACGGCGTCGCCGGGACCAGGGACGCCGGTGCGAGGATGTACGCGCAGGGCTCGCCACGGCGCCAGGGCGGGGGATGATCCGGCAACTCCTCGACGGTGATGACGATGAACCGCTCGCGTCCGACGATCACCGGCAGCCCGATCATGTCCTGCCAGGCGGCCAACTCAAGGCGCTCCAACCGCGATCGGAGACACCGGAACCCGTTCGGCAGCGCGCCGATCCACTCGCCGGACAGCAGCATGTCCTCGTGGTGCGGGTCGAGCATGCTCGGGCCGTTGTCCATGTAGTACTCCGTGAGGTCGGACGTACTGGCGCACTGGATCATCAGGCGCGGCTGCACCATGAAGCAGGACAGCTCGGCGTGAAAGCCGCCGTAGAGACTGTCGATCGGCCCGGTGCCGGAAATGTACGGGGCCATGCGCCGCGCCGTGCCGGCGGTGATCGCGTAGCTGGACGTGGTCATGACCCGGTTCGTGCGAATGAGATGCGGGCTGTGCCGGTACTGCGGCGGTTCCCCGTAGCTCCCGCCGAGATAGAACATGTCCCAGTCGTCGGGAAGCTCGCCGATCGCGCGGTCGAACTGCTCGTGGAAATCAGGCACGCACACTTCGAAGTCGTCCTCGAGGACCAGCACGCGCGGCCAGCGGTGAAACGCGATGATCTCGAGCAGCGCACGGTGCGAAGCGGTGCAGCCACTGTTGCCGTTGCGTCGACCCTCGCCGTCGAGAATCTGATCGTAGCCGTCGAAGCGCTCCACCTGCAGGTTCCAGCGCCGGCACTGCGCTTCGACATGCGCCCAACGGTCGGTCCGTCGCGCCAGGTTGATGCAGAACACCCGCGTGAAATAGTCGTTCGGACTAGTCACGCTCGTAGTTCTCCCAGCACCACGGCGCGTCATAGGTCAGATGATGCGTGCGCAGCAGCGCCCGGCGGATGGCGGCATGCCGCGATTCGCAGTCGGGCACGATCGGATGGAACTGGACCTGGATGTTGCGCAGTTGCGCGGCGCCGTCGGTCGCGATCAAGGCCTCCAGGACTTCGAACTCCATCCCTTCGACGTTGATCTTGATCAAGTCGACGCCGCCGAGGCCGGCCAGGATCTCGTTGATGCCGAGCAGCTGCACCTCTTCATAGTCGGGATTGTCGGCGAAGATCCCGGTCATATCACCCTTGATGCTCATCCGCGCCGTGCGGGTCGTGCCGGCGACCCCGGCGTGTCTCAGGGTCACGCCGGCACAATCGTGGAGTCGTTCGGCCGCAGCGCGGTAGAAGCGCTCGATCGGCTCGAAGGCGAGAATGCGGCAGCCGTACTTCTGATGGATCGTCTGCGAGAAGGTGCCTTGATAGACGCCGCAATCGATCACCAGCGACTCCGGCGTCAGCGGATATTCGTAGCGCTCGTTTTCGGTGAACGGTTTCATAAGTGCAGGTCCGTGATGAAGTGCAGATTGCAGAAGCGGGCGCTGTTGCCTTCGCGAAATTCGCAGTCGTGCTCGACGCCCCCGGCGAGGCCGTCGATGACCGGCGAAAAGACCCTCGCGTGGTTGCCCAGCGTCGCGGCCCACCACGAAAACGTCGAGTTGCCGCGGAGCAGAATATCCGCCTTCAGGAGGCGGTAGAAGTCGGGAAGAAACGGCGCCCAGTCCTGGAAGGGTTCGAGCGACAGCGCCGTCTCCTCGGTCACGAATCGGAGTTCATCCACCGGCAGACCAAAGCTCACGCAGGCGTTCCGGTAGGCGGCCTCCGAGACCACAGGATAGCCGTAGCCCGCGTAGTCGCCGACTCGGCGGTGCGCCACGAGCGGCCATTTCTCGACGCCGGCCTCGAGCCACGCCGCCACGTCCGGGCGAAACACAAACCACGATTGGGTCTGGGCTTTCGTGTAGAGCAGACACTGCTGATTCTGGGCGTAGGTCCGGATGGCGATGTCGTGCTCGCCAGGCGTCAGCGTATTCTCGTCACGCCGCGGCAGATCCGGGTTCGAAATCGGCGCGTCGTCGAGCGCGAAGATCCGCTGGCCGACCCACGGTTCGCACTGGAACTCGGCGCCGTGCTGTTCCGCGTAGGCGCGAGCGTAGGCGTAGGTAAACATCTGATTGCCGAAGCGGCCCTGTAAGCTGGCGGCGACGATACCCACCGATTGTCATCTCCACTTCAGATCGCCGGTCGCGCCGACGACGGTGCAATGAATGTCGTCCGACGGCGACACGTCGTGGACGATGATGTGCGCCGGCGCGAGCCGCTCCATCGTGGCGCGCATTTCGGGCTCGGCGACGTAGACGCGCACCCGGGTGCGCTTCTGCTGCTCGGCGAACGCCCGCAGCCCCTGGATGGCGCGGAACGCATCGCTGAGGGACGCGCCCTCGAAGCGCACTCGTAAGGCGTCGGTGCGCGCGAACGGCGCCCGATAGAGCTCCTGCGCCAGTTCGGCACGATCGAAAAACGCGACACCGGTATGGGCGTCGGCTTCGCCGTAGAACGCCAGCACCTGTCCGCCGTCCTCAATCAAGGCGCTGACGTAGAGCACGCCCGGCTTGAAGCCATCGACGACGTCGCCACCGTCGAGCAGCGCGCCGGTGCGATAGCGAAGCGCGAGGTGGCGATCGAGCAGGAACGCGCCCTGCAAGTAGCGCTCGTTGGCGATGGTATGCCAGAACCCCAGATAACCGTCGTCGAACGGGATCAGGTTGGTGGAGTTGCTCAATCCGCGTTCGAGCTCACCCGACCAACCGTTGTCCTCCTCCTTGACGAGCGACCATCCACCCTCGGCGCCACGGACGAAGATCGTCAGCGGATCCAGTTTGTACAGACAGTGCAGGGCGCCGTCATGCTCGAAGAGGACCCAGTTCTTTTCGATTCGGCTCGTCGTGATCGGCAGCGTGAAGTCGTCGAATCGCTGCAGCGCATCGCCGAACATCCGCGAGATGGTGGGTTTGATCCGCGTCGCGGTCACCGTGCTGTGGACGGCGAGGTTCATGCCGTTGAACGCCAGGCAGCGGAAGTCTTCGAGGCGCGTGTCGTGCGTGAATCCCACCTTGGGAAGGGTGCGATAGTCGCGCAGGGCGAGGGTGCCGCGCTCCAGAATCACCAGCTCCGGGAAGACCAGGTTATGACGAAAGCGGTAGTCGACTTCGCGCCGGCAGAGCAGCCAGACGGCGTCCGCGGTCAGCAGGGCGCCCGGATTGTAGAGACCGCCGTTGCTGCCGGGCAGATCGCCGCGGTTCAACAGCCGCCGGCGTCGTGACGCAACACTCATAGTTCGCCGAGCGGCTGGCCATCGAACCAGTGGTAGCGCGGAAACCGCGCGACGATATCCTCGAGGGTGTCCGGGTGGAGTGACGACAGCAGATAGTAGTTGCCCTGGGTCTGCGTGGTCCGCGTGCCGAACAGAATATCCAGCATCATGTGCGAGCTGTCCCAGTGCCCTTCAAACTGCCGGTGCGGAACGCCGAACTCGCGCAGGCGGCGGAGATAGACGCTCGGCGGCGCGGTCTTGTCGAGGCGGCGAGCCGGCGGACCGACGTGATGTAGCTCCTCGCTTTCAATCGTCAGCATGCGCCGGCTGTAGAAAATCGGCTGACCGGTCCACTCGATCCGGACACCGAAGTGCCAGTCTTCGCCGCCAATCGAGTCGCAGATCTCGTCGAAGCCGTTGACCTCGAGCAGCAGGTCGCGCGGCACGCCGACGCTCGAACCAAAAAGTTGAGACCCGCCGATCGTCGTCAAGCCGGTGTCGCTGCCTTGCCCCCACCGCGAGTCGTAGCCGTGCGGCTCGCTTCGGCTCGAGACGAGGACGCCGTTGTCGACCACCATCTCGAAATGCTTCTGATACGCGCCGGCGACGAGCTGTTCGGCGCGGGCGCCGGCACGCGCTTCGTCCCACCACCCCGGCATCGGCACCGAGAGATCGTCTACGAACACGATGTAGGGGGCCGTGGCGTGGATGATGCCGGTGTTCCGCGCACTCGCGGCCGAGAAGAAGTTGCGGGACGTCCGGCGGAAGGCACCGGCGTACGGCGTCGGTTTCGCAGGGACGTGTCGGAACGGAAAGCGGCCGCGCACGATCGCCGCGAAGACCGCCGTCCGTTCCAGCGAGTAGACGCCGTCGACGACGATCACTTCGACCGCCTCGTCGCCCAGCCCCGCGGCAAAGGCCTCGGCGAACCACTCGAAGCGCGGGTCGACGCGATGGGTGAGGTAGACGACGCTGATCTCCGCGCTCATGGCTTTTGATAGACGCGCCAGCCGCCATGGTCCTCGACCAGCACGAAGCCGCGTTCGACAAGCCGCTTCATCGCCAGCTGGGTGGTCGGCCAGTCGGCGTCATCGGCGACCCAGTAGCCCTGGCGGGCGAGCTTCGGCGCCCAGAGTTCCACTTCCTGCGACGAGATCGCCTCGGAGTGATTGCCGTCCTGATGGAGCACCGCGATGCTTTCGTCAACGAACAGCCGGACCGCGGTGTCGGATCGTTCGCGCATGATGCGGCAATAGCGGGCGACGCCGTTCTTGAGGAGCGCGGCGAGGAAGTGTTCGTAGATCGCGTCGTAGTCGATATTGCGCCACCATTCGTCATTGGCGGTGTCGTTGACGCCGTCGAGCGATGCCGCCGCGGTCCAGGGATCGATGCCGACGACATACCCTTTGTGCAGCAACTGGTGGCCAATCGCCATCGCGATGGTGCCGCGTCCGCCGAAGACGCCGATTTCGACCGAAATGTCCGCCTTGCTCTGTTCGACCAGTTCGGCGAGCCGCGTCCCCTTGTCGGGCGTCGTCCAGCCATGGAGCGGCGCCAGGGCGGCGTCGATGCGCGAATAGAGTTCCTGGTTCATTCGAGCCTTGTCGTGTTCAAGAGGATATCAATCCGCCAGAACGGTATGCGGGCGAGATGGGCCTCGCGGTCCTCGATGCCGAGGGTCACGATCAGATCGCGCCCGCCGTGCGCAGCGGCCATGCCGCACGCGAACTCGACCCCTTTGTGGGCGAACACGAACGGCCGGGAGATGCGCGTCAGATGGAAGGATGCATCGTACTCGACAAAGCGGTGCAGATAGACGCGCTCCCACTGGCCGTCGCTGCCTTGGCGCCTGACGGCCTCGTGGACGAGCACCAGCTGCCGATCCGACATCGACGTCGTCGGGCCAGGCCACCCGATGGGTCCGGCGGAGCCACGCCACCGCGAACCGTTGACCGGGCAGGCGACGGGCGGCTCGATGTCGTACTGTCCGTGTGCGGACGAGAAGCGAAGGATGGTCAGCGGATCGTAGCTGTGGATCGCGCGAATCGGACCGTCGCCGGTCACGAACGGCAGCCAGTTCTTCTGCACCGTGTCGTCGAAGCCGCCGACGAGGGGATGATGAGTGACCACGCGTCCGTCATCCGCCAGCGTGCAGATCGACTGATGCACGCGCCCGCTCGGATGACGGTCCACGGTCGCGCACGTGAAGGCCAGCCCCTGTGACGTGGCCACGAGGCGGCAGTCCTCCAGCCCGCGCACGGCAGCGTCTCGTAACGGAGGCGTGTCCAGACTGATCTCGTCCTGGTCGAGGACGTTGAAGGCGCGATCCAGGTGCATGAGGACATTGCGGGTGCGGTACACGCCGCTGCCGTCGAGCGAACGGTAGTACAACCGCCGTTGCTCGTAGTTGACCAGGCGGCAGATGACGGTATAGCCATCGGCCGTGCGGAGCAGGCTTGGATTGCACGGGCGCCAGCCCTCCTCGATTGCCGGCTGCAACCCCAGGTACTCGACGCCTTCGAGCGGCGACACGTAGCACACCGCGAAGCGTCGCGCCGCTTCAATCGCCGTGTCCGGGGCCAGGCGCGACAGCGCGACGCGCTCGCTGGCGGCAAAGCCGGTCTCCGCGTGAACGGTGCCAATCGCGGCTTCCGCGAGCTGAAGATCGAGTCCATGCTCATAGACGTCGGCGTGCACGAAATGCATGACCGCGTCGGGCCGGGGAAGCCGCCGGCCGCGCGAAGCATAGGCGACGGCATCCTCGATCCGGTTCTGGCGGAGGGCGAGCTTCGACAACTCGTAGAGTGGCTCGGCCCGAGCCGGGTCCGCCGCCGCGGTTTGGGTGAGCGCTGCCGCGGCGAGTTCCGCATGATCAGTGCCGGCCAGGATCTGGCCGATGCACAACCCCGAGTACCACGTCTCCGCCTCGCTGACTTCCTGGGCGTGGGCGCGGAGCGCCTGCCGGCGGCGGTAGAGCACGAGCGCTTTCAACGGATCGCCGGCGGCCCGGTACGACTGTGCGAGATAGAAGAGCACGCGCGGATCTTGCGGCGTCTCGGCGAGCTGCGCGGTCAGCCACGCAATGTCTCGAGCGATTTTGTCGACTCGCGAGGCACCATCGCTGTGATCGTGAATCCAGGCGGTGGCGAGCTGTTCGTATCGGGGACTCGACGCACACGAATAGCGCTCGTGCGTCCGTCCGATCGCGGACCAGCCGAGGCTGGCGCGCGCCAGCCGCAGATTCCAGTAGCGAAGATCGCCGGCATGCTGCCGCAAGACGATGGCATCAGCGGTCAGGCTGCGGCGTTCGAACGCCGGCGTCAGCGCGATCTCGTGGTCGGCGTCCAGAAACAGCCAATAGGTGCGATCGAGCGACCAGCCGAGTTCCGCGACCAGACACGCCGCTTCGTCGATGGCGGCGGTGCGGTTGGCGCCGAAATCCTGCCAGCGGTGATGGCAGATGCGAGCGGGGATCTGTCTGGCGCGAAAATACGCCTCGGCGAGGGCCGGCGTGTCGTCCGACGAGCCGGTGTCACAGATGACGGCGGCGTCGAGGAGCGGACAAGCGGCGTCGAGGCAGCGCTCGAGAATCGCGCGCTCGTTGCGCACGATCATCGAGAGACAAATGCGCGGAGTGACGCCGCTGGCGACCGAGCCGTGCTCCAGCCGCGGCGACCGCTCGGGCGGGCGCACGATCGGACGACGCCTTAGCCGGCGGTTGCGCCCGTCTGCGCGAAAGCCGGCGTGGGAACCGACACCGTCAAGACCAGCGGAATGGCCGCCGCCCATCCCAGTTTCGTGAACAGGTGACGGCGGGAGAGCTCGGTCGGCACGGCGTTCAACGGCGTGTCGAGCAGCGCGGCCTTGTCGAGCTCCTCGAGCGCGCGCCAGACGAGGGCTTCGTCAGGTTCGGTGCCCTGATCGGCCGCGATCTGATGAGCGATCGCTTCGGTCGTCCGCGATCCGTCGGCATACGCCCACACCTTGACGGCGGCACCGTTCAGGCAGTGTGCGGTGTGTCGATCGAGATCGTAGACCAGCACCTCACCCTGGAACTCCTCGACGCGTACTCCGTGCTGTCGTCTGGCCGGATGGAATGCTTTCAATCGTCACCTCGAAGAAGGAACGGAATCGAGACCGCTGGATGCGAAATATAACGTCGTTCGCCTTCCAATGCAGCCGTAAAAATTGCACGTGCACGACACTCGGGCGACCGGTGTCATCAAAAGGCTGACAGAGTGATGTCGCTATACTGCCCGCGTGATGCGCTTCACAGCCGCTCGGCGGACGGCTGACCTGCTCGGTGGTCCAGACGCCGATCGCGATCTGCTGATGGCGGCGGCGCTCGAGCCGCCCGCGGCCGCGTTGGCGGCTTGGCAGGAGTGGGGTCGTCGGCGTTCGGCCCCCTTGACTCCGATCGCCCAGCGTTGGCTGCCCCTGGTTGGGTGGAACCTGCGCTCGGCTGTCGTTGATGAGGAGTCCGCGGCGCTCTTCAGAACGGCGCATCGCGAGACGTGGGCATCGAACCAGCGGCTGGTTGAAGAGGCCCGGCCCGGGATCGAGGCGCTTCGCTCCAGCGGCATCCGCATCATCCTCCTCAAAGGCACGGCACTCGGCCTGAGCCTCTATGAATCGCCCGGGCTGCGCGCGATTGGCGATGTCGACCTGCTCGTCGACCTCGAACAGGCGGACCGTGCGGAGGCTCTGCTGGGGACGTTTGGTTGGCAGCCGTTGCGCCGACGTCATGCGCTCGATCGGCGGATGGTGCAAGCGGCCGACCTGCGGCGGCCACCCCACGGCGCCCTGGATCTGCACTGGTATCTGCTGCGTGAATGCTGCTGGCCCGGCGTCGATCGTGGGATGTGGGAACGGGCCGAGCCGCTCGCATCCTGGCCCGGCATGCTGACGCTCAGTCCGGCCGATCAGCTCTTGCACTCCTGCATTCATGGGCTGCGATGGAGCCTGGTCCAGGACGGGCGCTGGATCGCCGATGCGGCGCGCGTGATTCAGTCGGCACGTCCGTCGGTCGATTGGGACGTCGTCGTGGACGAGGCCCGCCGCCGCCAGCTCGGACTGCAGATGGCCGAGGCGATGCGACTGGTGCGTCGTCTCGGGCATGTACCGGTCCCCGACTCGGCGATCGACGCCTTGGCCGCCTTGCCGGTGGCCTGGAACGAAGGTTGGGAGTGCCGGCTGAAAGGGCGGCCCGTGGTGAGCGTCGCTGGACTGTTCGTGGTCTGGAGTGGCTGGCTCCGCATCCGTCGCGGCTCCAGGGCGGCAGGCGTGGCGCCGCCACCGTGGCCCCGGTACCTCGCGGCAGCGATCGGCGTCGAGACGTCCGCGGCGTTGGTGAAACGCCTGGCCCGCCATGCCGGGGCGCTCCTTCGAGGGACGGCGGCATGATCCGGCGCGTCGTCCGCGCATTCGGCGTCGGGATTGCCATTCACAGCGATGCGCCGGACCTGTTCGACATCCTCGAACCGCAGCTTCCAGTGTTTCCGCTCGTGGAGGAGGCGGACCCCGTCTTGTCGTACCAGATCAAGGTCCGCACGACCGGCGGCGTGGCGGTCTTGCGTGGGCGCCGGACGCTGGCGCTCGTCCAGGATGTCCCGGCCGCGTCGATCGCGCTCGTCGCCGATCTCCAGTCGGCCGTCGCGCGCAAAGCCGCCGGCTACACGTTTGTTCACGCCGGCGTTGTCGAGATCGACGGCCGGGCGCTGGTGCTGCCAGCACGCTCCCACGGCGGCAAGAGCACACTGGTGGCGGCGCTCATCCGTCACGGTGCCGGGTACGGATCCGACGAATTCGCCGTCATTGACCGCGCCGGTCGCGTCCATCCATATGCGCGTCCGCTCGCGCTTCGCACGGCGAGCGGCATGACCCGGGTGAGGGCGGCCGACCTGGGCGGATCCGTCGTTGCGCGTGCGCTTCCGGCTGGCGCCGTGGTCTTCACCGGGTTCAGCGCCGGCGCGGATCTGTCCCCGGTGCCGGCGTCGAAAGGTGAGATCGTGCTCGGACTGCTGCGCCATTGTCTGGGCGTCCGCGGCCGTCCCGCCGAGACGATGAGCGCGTTGCGCGCGGTTGCGGCGGACGCCGCAGGGTTCAGCAGTCCGCGCGGCGAGGCCGACGCCACGGCCGGCGCCCTCATTGCCATGATGCGCGAGAGCCGTCCGCCTATTTGAGCCGGCGAATCGCGAACTGTCCGCTGCCTTCCTCGCTGTCCGGATCCACCAGCATGGCGACGCTGTTGCCGCGGACCGCGAGAAAGGCGTCGACGGCCCGGGCGACGCCGGTCCACCTGTAGTCGTCGCCGATCAACACGCCGCCGATTTTGACTTTCGGAAAGTAGTCCGTCAGATCCCGAAGAACGGCGTCATAGGAATGCTCGCCGTCGATGTAGACATAGTCGAGCGAGTGGTCGGCAAATCGGGCCACTGCCTCTTGCGACTTCGCTCTGATGACTTCGACGTGCGGATATGGCGCGAAGAGAGCACGGACCTCGCGATACTGGGCCTCGCGCCCCGCCTGGTTGGCGGGCGTGAGGTCAGTCTCCATGTCGGCCTGAAGGCCGTACTGCCAGGGGTCAATCAGATAGAGAGCCGCCGGCGAGCATGCGAGCAGCACATGGTAGGCGAACGAGCCGACCTGCACGCCGATCTCGGCGCCGCGATCGCCCGGCTTGATCAACGAACGGACGAGCGCGGCCCGCCCGGTTCGCTGATCAAACGGCACCGACCCGTCGGCGCTTGCGCTGGCCGCCTCGGCCACGACGGTCCCTGCGACCGAGCCTCCGCCGACCCAATCGTTCATCGCCGTGATCAGCCGATCGCGCAACGTCAGATGGGTTCCAGGATTTGGCGGCGGCGCGTCGAAATCGAAGTCGATGGCGCCCGCATAGAGCTCCTCTTTCGACGCGTGCCAGGTGTGTTCGATCAATCCCTCGAATCGTGGGTTCGTCCAACCGGCGGTTTCCGAGGCCAGAAACAGCACCGGCGTGTCGAACGCCAGACAGGGCAGGGCGGCATGCAGTCGCGTCGTGACGACGCACTTGGCGCGCCGATACAGGTTGAGTTGAAACTCGGCATAGCGCAGCCGATGCTCCGGAGTGAGAAACGGCAGAACGGACTTTCCGTGACTCACCACGGCGATCGGCGATCGCGCCACCCGCGAGATGTGTGCGACCGTGCGCTCGTCGAGATCGACAAGATAGATCACGTCACCGCGCGTCACCGGATGGCGGGGCAGCGTCAGAGTCAGGCAGCCGGAAAAGTAGCTCGGGATCCGCCGGCGCTGCAGCTCCTCGAGCGTGTAGAGATCCCGTGCGCCAATCGGCGCGTGCGCACGGAGGTACTCCAGGTGGGCCGGAGCAAACACGTTGGGATGAAACGTTCGCGTCAGATGAATCGAGATGAAAAACGGATCGATCGCCGGCGCGGGTGGCCAGCAGGGGTCCGGTGCCGCGACGCGTAGATCGCCAGGCGCATCCTTCTCGTGCATGAACCAGCCGCTGACCACGGTCTTGACCCGAGTGGGATGGCTGAACTGCGCGACGAATTCGCGGCCAATCGGAATCGCGGCCTCGGGCAGGAAGCGTTTCGCGGCGAGGGCCTGGAAATCGTCACCGATGTTGATGGTGAGCGCCGAGATGTAGCCCCAGGCCTGGGGCGCGCGGCTCGCGATCATGCCGTGCCTACCGTTTACGAAAGAGCAGCGTGTTGCCGCCGTCCAGTTCGCCGACGATGTCGCAGGCCTCGAAGAACCGACGCAGCGACCGCACTTTCGTCGGCAGCCCGCCGACCGTGACGAGCGCATTCGAGAGCAGCGCATATCCGCCGCCGGCCACCTTCGGCAGATAGAGCTCCGCGTCGAGCAGCGCGCCCGCTTCGGAGAAGTTGCCGTCGAGATGCAGGAAGTCGATGGTGCCGACACGGTCGGCCGCGTTGGCCGAAGGCTCGGCCACGATGGTGCAGAGGTCAGCCAACGCCCAGGTGTCGAGCATGTCGCTGAATTGTGTCCGGATCGCCGCCATGTCCAGCCCTGACCACCAGACGGCGTTCACGTCGTCGTGAGGGAGACCACCAACCGCCTCCTCGTTCGACCAGGCATCGATCACGTAGGCATGGCCGTGGCCCTGGTATCGGAGGCCGGCGAGCATCGGGAGCGTGCACGAGCCGGTGAATGCGCCGATTTCGACCGCGACCGATGGACGCGTCAGGACGACCGTTTGCAGGAGCAGCTTCGCCTTCTGATTCGAGCACCAGCTGTGTTCCAGGGCGGCGATGATGCGCGATTCGAGGTCGCGAAACGCGGGCGTGTCGAGGACGGCGAGGTCGTACTCGCCCGCGAGCGACAAGCACTCCGGATACCACTGTGCGATCACGGATACGCTCCGTTCAGGTGAGTGAATGTCGCCGCTGCGATCGGCCGGCCGGCCCTTCGTCGCCAGCGATCCGGGGAGACCGACGGTCGGGTGTCCGCACG
Source organism: uncultured Bifidobacterium sp. (assembly GCA_964577955.1). Lineage (GTDB taxonomy): Bacteria > Acidobacteriota > Vicinamibacteria > Vicinamibacterales > CAVVIG01 > CADEEX01. The sequence goes on from CAZOAZ010000001.1 coordinate 69,160, forward strand.
ATGGAACCACAGGAGCCGTCCGGTCGCCGTCGACGCCGGATTCTTGTGGCGCCGCACCTCGCCGAGAACCCGCGCGCCGAGCGCATCCGCCAGGTAATCCACATACGCGGTGTGCAGGACGCCAACGTCGTTGGCGACCTCGAGGATGAGGTGATCGCCAAGTTCCAGCAGTTGGCCGAGGATGCGAATCTGCTCGCGCAGCCGGTCGTCCATCAGGTGCACGACCAGCATCGCCAGCACCACGTCGAAGTGCTCGACGCCGTTCAAATACACCAGATCCGCGACATCCAACTGCCGGTTCAGATACGTCACGTTGGTGCGCTCATTGAGTGTACACAGGTCGAGAAGCATCGAGCCGTGATGCGCGTAGTACGACGTGTGGTCGGATTCAATCATCACTGCGGACGCCCGCGGGTAGTCGTGGATGACGCGAAACGAGAAGTATCCTTGCGCCGCCCCGACGTCCAGCAGCGTGAAGGTGTCCGGCAGCTGGTCGAAGACCGGCCGGAGGAGCTCGTAGCGGGCGTCGCACACGTCGGTGCCGACGCGATGAATCTCGCCCCTGATGACGAGATCCTGGTACAGCGGATCCCGATACTTTTCCGCGAACGATTCGGCGAGCCGAGTACCGCTCTGTCCGCTGCCGCCGACACCGATGTCCGAGATGGAGTGCAGCATGTTGGTGACGAGGTCGAACGTCAAACCGTAGCGCTGAATACCTTCGGGCAGGTGGTTGTCGAGATCGTGCGGCAGAAAGATGTGGTGCGCCTTGAAGAAGGCGAGCAGTTTGGCCATCCCCGAGCGGCGGATCACCATCGACGTGGTCCCGAAACGGGCGGCGATCTTTCTGAAGTGTTCGTTGACCGGCGTGACCTTCGTGTACTTGTCGGCGTAGCGAGCCTCGGCACGGCAGTCGAAGTCGGGGCGCTTCGCGATGCCATGTGCCGTGAGATAGCTGCCGACGCCGGAGCGGTAATCGACGTCGGTAAAGAGGACGTCCCAGCCCGCGGGGCCGACGACGCGGTCGAGTTCGGCGATGAGGTCGGACACCTGATGGGGATTGTCCAGCACCTCGATGTCGTCTTCGAGCACCCAGATGGTCTCGTATCCCGAATCGTATGCGTCCTGCAGCACCGAGATGTGACTGAGCGAGCAGCCGATCGCGCCGGGCGCGAGGCAGTGCTTGAAGTAGGTCTTGTCGCCCGGGGCCATCATTTCGTGGCTGGGGATCATCTCGTCGACCTCGTGCGGATAGGTGGTCGCCAGCAGCGCGGTCATGTCCGGCCGGAACTTCAGTCCGACGTCGTCCAGCGCGGATTTCGAGAGTTCCCAGCCGTTGACGGCTGAAAAGCGGAACGGCGTGATCCCGTAGATTTCGAGATGGCGGCGCGCGAGCGCGTACTTCTCCGGCCGCGTATCCAGATTGATCATGTAGATGAAGTCGATGTTGCGCATCGAATGACCGTCGCCCTTCCCCGCGGCGCGCTTCAAATGGCGCTCGAGCGAGTTGAGCGACGAGTACATCCGCTGGAGCGACCGGGCGGCGGCCAGGATATCGTCGGCGGCCATCAGCGGAAGAGCGAATCGTACAGGGCCCGGCGGACAAACGTCGCTTCGCCGTGGGCGTCCACGGCGTACCAGTGCGACAACAATTCGAAACCCTGAAGATCGAGATAGTGCTTCAGCAGGTGAAAGGAGATCGTCGCAGCCGTTCCACGGCGCATGTTCGTCCGCGTGACGACAACGAGCGTCGTTCGAAGGATGCGCCGAGCCCCCTGCAGGATCTGACACTCGACGCCGCCGGCGTCCAGGCGCAGAAACTCCAGTGTGGTCAGGCCGTTGGCCTGGCACCAGGCATCCAGCGTCATCACCGGTACCCGAACGCGTTCAATGCCGCCGGGCGGGTCCGGCGATTGGTGAAGCGGCAGCAGCGTGCCAGCGCCCCGGTCGCCTGCTGGGATCGACAGGACGCCGGTACCGCCGGCGGGACCAATGGCGACATGGGCAGCCGTCGCATGCGCATAGGGCCGCAGGCGGTCCCGCAGTTCGACGAACGCCCGAGGGTCAGCTTCGCAGGCGAGGACCCGCCCGTAGCGGTAGGTTTCGGCCAACATCGCGGTGCCGGTGCCAGTGGAAGCGCCGACTTCGACGACTGTCGGGTTGTACGGCAGGAACGCCTGCGCGTACGCGTTCATGTTGCGGATCGTGGTGACCGGTGCGCCGAGCGTGCCCTCGAACCTGAACGCCGGCTGATCCTGTTCGCGCGTGTCCATCGCGGCCGCCAAGGAAAACTCCCGGACACACTAGCATGTATGCTCAGGCCGTCGTGGAGCGTTTCACGAAAGGGCTGGTTCTGCTCTGGACGGCCGCCGCGCTTGTGGCCCAGGCGTGGCTCCTTCGCAGCTGGCCGGCCCTGCCATTTCTGACGGCTGGCGCCGCGGCCCTCGCGTGCGGTGGGCGTCTTCTCGATCGCCGCACCGTCGCGGGCGTTCTCGTCTTCTCCTACCTGACGCCGGCGCTGATCTCACGCCTGCACGGCGTCGCGTTTGCCCCCTACACCGTCCTGTGGATGGCCGCGCTCTTTGGTGTGATGCTGCCGGATCTCGCCGGCCGCTCGTGGACGATGCCGTCGCGGTGGCGCGGGCCGCTCGTGTTCTCGGTCTGCGCCGTCATGGTCAGCGCCGGTGTCGTGATTTGGCGCGAGAGCGACGGGGCGGCGGCGCTGCTGTTCGACTCCGAGCGGATGTTCTGGCGCGGCGGCGATCCGCCGCCGTTCGTGGCGATGTGGACGCTGCACGTGGCGCTGATCCTCGTGCTCGGCGTGCTGTGGTTCGAGTGGCTCTGCAGCACCCAGTGCGACGTCGAGCATGTCGTCGTCACGCCGCTCATCGTCAGCGCGACTCTCATGGCGAGCGTCGCCGCCGTCCAGTTGTTCGTGGACATGCGATTCCTCAATGCGACCGCCTTCTATGGTCGCGGCCGGACGACGGGCACGATGGACGATGCGAATGTGCTCGGGACGCTCGGCGTGTTGTGGATCGGCAGTGCAGCGCTGTGGGGCGCGCGGGCCGGCGGCCGCCGCATGTGGATCGGGTTCGTCGTCATGGTCCTGAGTGGGGTCGCGGTGTGGGGGTCTGGAGCCAAGTCCGCGCTCGTCGCGGCGATCGCGGTGACGGCGGCGATCCCGCTGACGCTAGGCGACGCGCGGTCGAGGCTTCGGCCAAAGCTGTGGATTCCCACCGTGGTGACGGCGGCGGCGCTGCTGCTGGGCATCGTATGGCTTGGGCCGACCAGCGCCCGCTTGGGCAATCCCGGTGCGCGGTTGTGGCGCGACGTTGCCGCATTCGGTTCGCCCGCCGGCCTGCTGACGGAGCTTTGGGTCCGAAACGGATTCGGCGCTGCCGCATCGGCGATGATTCGCCAGTTTCCAGTGTCAGGCATTGGCATTGGACGGTTCTACGCGTTCGTCACGGCCTATCCGCGCAGCGATCGGCTCGGGTTGTTGCCGCCCGACAACGCGCAGAACTGGCTGCGCCACCAGATCGCGGAATTGGGATGGCTGGGTGCACTCGGGTGGATCGTCTGGGTGGCGACCTTCACTGCGTTTCTGTTGGCGCCCCATCCTCGAGCCGCGCGCGGCGCCGCGCTGGCCCGCGTGACCGTGGCGGCGTTTGGCGTGATGTCGCTGTTTGGGATGCCCGGCCAGGACGTCATGGTCGCGATCACCTTCTGGACGCTGGCCTTTTGGTGCGTCCGCTTGAACGGCGAACCGTTGGCGTCAGCCGCGATTGGCCGAGGACCTTGGATCGCCGGTGCGATTGGGCTGGTCATCTTTGCCGGGTCCGCGGTGACGAGTGCGGTCGGGGAACTGCGGCCTGTGTCCCGGGCGCGCGCGTCAGGCGCACCGTTTTCGTACGGGTTCGCGCCCCCGGACCAGGAGGGCGCGACGAGCGGCTACCGGATCACCCGTGCGGCGGCGATGGCGCTCTTGGATCCAACGCAACGCTGGTTGGCGATCAGTCTTCATCTGGCCGAGGGGCGGCCGGCGGTCGATGTCCGAGTGAAGGTCGAACACCGCGTGGTCCTCAAGGCACGGCTCGCGTCCGCATCGCCCATGACGGCGTTCGTGCGTCTCGAGCCGGTCGGCGCCCGGCTTCTGCTGGAGTCGTCAGCCACCGTGGTTGGAGAGTCGCCGTGGCATGTCGCCGGCGCGGGTGACATCGGACTGAGGGTCAAGTGGTCGTTCCTTGACCAGGTTCCACCTGGTGTTCAGGGATATCGCAATCTCGACCAGCCGAAACCGTGACCTCGAAGGCTCTGGCGAACAGCACGCTGTAACGAATTCGAGGCTCGTCACACATCAGGGTTGGAGCGCGGATGCCAACGACGGCCTCCGCCAACAAGGAGAACCTGATGATGACGACCGCCGCCGCCCCTGCTTCCATGATTTCCGGTGTTCACGAGATCCGCCGCCGGCACGTCTCCGCCGTCAACGCCGGCGACGTTCACGCTTCGGCCAGCATCTTTGCGCCGAACGGCATCCTGTTGCCGCCGGGCGCGCCTGCTCTCACGGGTACCGAGGCCCTGCACGCCTGGTTCACACAGGTGTTCACGAACTTCCGTCCGCAGGGTTTCGAGCTCGAGCCGGCTTCGGTTGACGTGCATGGCGACCTCGCCATCGAGCACGGCACCTGGAAGGCGACCTTCAAGCCGAAGGCGGGGCCGGAGAGCGTCCAGGGCGGCGGGACCTATCTCACCGTCTTCGTCCGTCTTGCCGACGGCAGCGTCCGGGTCCTCCGCGACACGTTCAACGGATTGCCTGGGTAACGGTTCAAGGTGCAAGGTTCTAGGTGCAAGGTCCGGGTGCCGGCTGCCGGGTGCGGTGTTGCGTAGAATGATGCGCGTTGATCACCGAGGTGAGCGACGCGCATCTTGCGGTGCGGATCGCGGGCGGCGACTCCGAGGCCGAGGGCGAAGTGTGCCGCCGGATGGGGCCGCGCATTCACCTGTACGGGCTTCGCCATCTGCGCTCGGCGGCGGCCGCCGACGATCTCGTTCAGCAGGTGCTGTTGATAGTGATCGAAGCGCTGCGCGCCGGACGGCTTCGCGATCCGGAGAAGCTCGCGCACTTCACGCTCGGCACCTGCCGGATGACGGTCGTTGACCATCGCCGCACCGCGCGCCGCCAGGACGAACTGCTGACCGAGTTTGCCCAGGATCTGATCCCGAACCAGCCAGCGCTGCCGCGCCTCGATGACGGGCAGCTCGCACGCTGCGTGTCGGCGCTGAAGGAGCGGGAGCGCTCGGTAGTCGTCCTGACGTTTTACGACGAGCAATCGGCCGCGGAAACGGCCGGATTTCTCGGCATCTCGGAAGCCAATGTGCGTGTCATCCGTCATCGCGCCATCCGCCAGCTGCGCGCCTGCATGGAGGCGGCATGACCGCATCAGGCCGGGAACGCGACGCCTGCGCGGAGCCGATCGACGCGGCGACGCTCATGGATTACTGGCTCGCAGCGCTGTCTGCAGCCGACGAGGAGACCGTCGAAACCCATTTGATGACCTGCGACCGCTGCGGCGATCGCCTGCGCGACACGATTGCACTGGCCGAAGGCCTGCGCACGCTGGCACGATCCGGATCGCTGCACGTCGTCCTCAGCGACGGGTTCGTGAAGCACGCGAGCGAAGTGGGGCAGCGTGTCCGGGAATACTCGGTGCCGGCGGGTGGCAGTGTGAACTGCACTGTCGCCGCCGACGATGATTTTCTGGTGGGTCGGCTCGCAGCCGACTTGACCGGCGCTGCACGCGTGGATCTGAGCTGGTGCGACGGTCGCGGTGTCGAATTCCTCCGTATGGCCGACATTCCAGTGCGGAGCGACGTCGGCGCGGTGATCTGTCAGCAGTCGATCACCTTTGCGAAGGCATCCGCGTCCAATACCTTGATCGCGCGCCTCCTGGCCGTGGACACCCACGGCGTCGAGCGGCTCATCGGAGAGTATGCGTTCCATCACACCCGAACGATTCCAGGTCCAGGCATATGACATCCATTCGTTACATCGTCGCCGTGGTCGCTGCGCTGAATACGGGCGCTGGCGCAGCCGTCGTCGGACAAGTCCGGCCCGCGGCGCCCGTACCGACGGCGTGGTTCGGTCAGCCGTTGCCTGGACCCATCAGCGATGGTGTCGCGCCGGCATTCGAGACGCTCAAGACTGACATTGGCGCACAGGCGGCGACGTTTGGGCCCGGGCCCAAAGATCCCGAACTGCTCGGATCGCGCATCAAGTCCGATCTCCGCACCGTCGTCGGATTCTCGCTGAAGAGCAAAGCGAAGGGCGATTTCCTCTGGGGGCGAATCAGCGGCACGCCCGAGTACCACGAGACGGTGCAGTGGGCCGTGGCGGAATTGAAGAAGGCGGGGCTGACGGATGCGCACGTCGAGGACTTCAGGGCGCCGCTGACGATTCCGGTCGCGGGTGAAGTGCGTGTGACGGGCAGCGCGGAGTTCGGCGCGGGAACGACCGATCTGGTGCTCAAGTCGGCGACAGTCGGCGGGAGAAACGCGGTCAACGGCACGGTGACGGCACCGCTGCTGTTCGTGGGTCACGCGACCGATGCGGATCTGGTTGGGCGCGATCTGAAAGGCAAGATCGCTGTCGTGCATTCGACGCCGAACCCCGGCGTCTACAGCACGAATGAAAACGGCCGGCTCGCGGTGCTGATGCAGCGTGGCGCAGCGGCGGTCATCGAAATTCTCGAGCAGCCGGGGAACATGCAGTCGTTCGACGGCGATCGCCATGGCTGCAGTCCGAACCTGTGCTTCACGATTGGCGGCGAAGACGGGTTCTTCCTCGAAGGCGTGCTCGGCAAGGCAGGCGCCGCCGGCACGTCGATCACCGCGACGCTGACGGCGCGAAGCGAGGAACGGACCAATCAGCTGACCGCCAACGGCGTGGCGACGATCAAGGGCAAGACTGATCGCACGGTCCTCATCAACGCGCACGCGGATGCGTTCTTCACGGGCGCCGACGACAACGGCGGCGGTGTGGCCACGCTCCTGGCGCTGGCTCGGCACTTCGCGAAGCGGCCTCAGCCCGAGCGCACGCTCGTCTTCATCATCAGCGCCGGCCATCATTCACCCGGCAACGGTCTCAACGAATTCAAGAAGGTCCACGGCGCCGATTACGTCGCCAACGCGGATCTGGTGCTGAACCTCGAGCACGTCGGCGTGGCCGGCATGGTGAGGTCGACAGTGGAGCGTCAGGCCAACAACTTCGGCCTGAAGCCGCTGGCGACGACGGCGGAATTCCCGAAGCAGGTGGGCGTCAGCAATCGCGCGCCGTTCCTGATCGATCTGTGGCGCCAGGGCGCGGCCTGCTTCGGCCTCAACCTGCAGCGCGTGGTCGATACGTCGAATCCCGGCGAACTGGGCGCGTTTCGGGATGCGCCGTTTCCGGCGACGCAGATGATCTCCGCCGGACCGACGTATCACACGAGCGGCGAGACCGTGGACGCGGTGCCGGACGAGGCGCTCGAACGCGCCGCCCGGTTCCACGCCTTCTTCATTGCCGAAGTGGACAAGGCTCCGGCCGCGCTCCTCCGCGGTGGCGCGTGGACAAACCGGACCTCCTGCCCGCTGACTCCGTAACGCAGAACATGATCCAGCAGCTTGCGGTGATCGTGTCGCTGACGGCTCTGGTGATGATCAGCCCTGGCCCGGACATGATTCTTGTCCTCGGCAACACACTCGCTGGCGGTCGCCGCGCGGGCCTGCACACGTCGCTCGGAGTCCTCTCCGGCAATCTGGTTCACATCACCTATTGCATGCTCGGCATTGGACTGATCATTTCGCGCAGCATCGTGGCGTTCAACGTGCTCAAGTACGCTGCCGCCCTCTACCTGATTTATCTCGGCATGATGAGCCTTCGCGCTGGCTCGAGAACTCTCGAATCACATCAGGACGAAAGGCCGCGCGGAAGGTCGTGGTTCGTTCAGGGGTTTGTGAGCAACCTTCTGAACCCGAAGGGCACGCTGTTCTATCTCGGAGTGTTCACGATCGTGATTACGCCGGAGACATCGGCGGGTGTCATGCTGCTCCTCGTCCTCGTCATGATGGCGGTCAGCGCGTCGTTCTGGCTGCTCTTCGTGCACACCTTGAGCCGCCGGAGGGTGCGGGAGTTCATCGAGCGCTCGCAACGAACCGTGGATCGCCTGTTTGGCGCCTTGTTACTGTTGATCGGCGTTCGGGTGGCGTCGATGTCGAGATAGGGCTTCATCGCGGTTCCAGATTGACAGCGGCCGTTGCAAGGCCAACAATCCGAGACTGCTCGTGCCACCGGTATGGTGATGGTCAGACTTCGCCTGCTCTGCGTCTGCCTCGCGTTGGTATCGCTGCCGGTGGCGGCGCCGCGACCGGCTGCCCAGAGCCCCGATCGGACCACCTTCATCTCCACGTACTGTGTCTCCTGCCACGGGCGTGCGCGACCGGCCGCCGGGCTCGCCTTCGATCAGCTCGATGCTGCGGCGTTGACCGGACACGAGGAAACCTGGGAAAAGGTCGTCGCGAAGGTTCGCGGCGGCGACATGCCCCCGGCCGGGGCGCGGGCGCCCGAAGGAGCGGCGCGCACAGCGTTCGTTGCCTCGCTCGAATCCTCACTGGATCAAATAGCTGCCACGCACCCGAACCCGGGCCGCACCGTCGCCCATCGCCTGAACCGCACTGAGTACGCCAACGCCGTTCGCGATCTCCTGGGCGTCGAGGTCGACGTGCGCGAACTACTCCCGGCAGATGATGCCGGGTACGGATTCGACAACATTGCCGACGTGCTGTCGGTGTCGCCGGCCTTGCTCGATCGCTACATGTCCGCCGCCGGAAAGATCAGCCGGGTCGCGGTCGGCGACGCGTCGCTCAAGACGGCGGCCAAGATCTACACCGCCAACCGGGAACTGATTCAGAACGATCGCATGAGCGAGGATCTCCCGTTTGGCACGCGCGGCGGCCTTGCGGTGCGGCACTACTTCCCGGTCGATGGCCAGTACCTGATCAAGCTCCGGATGATGCGGACCGCCAACGATTCCATCATCGGCGTGAACCGCTCGAACACACTCGAACTCCGGATGGATCGGCAACGGCTGGGAGTGTGGCGCGTTGGCGGCGAGGGCACGATCAACCCGTGGGCGGCAGTGTCGAATCCTTCGGTGTACGAACAGACTGCAGACGATGGGCTTGAAGTGAAGCTGGCGGTGAAGGCTGGCACGCATCTCGTCGGCTCGGCGTTCCTGACGGGGACCGGCGTGCCCGAGGAGCCGATGGAGCCGCGACTGGCAACCTCCTCGTATGCGTGGGCGATGCATCGCGAGGGCGAGGCCAGCCTGGCGACGATCGAAATTCGCGGACCGCTGGCGACCGACGATGCGCGTCCGAAAGCGCAGGGTGCGAATCCGAACGTGTTCGTGTGCCGTCCAGAGACCGCGGCCGCCGAAGAGGCCTGCGCCCGGCGCATTCTCTCGACCTTGTCACGCCGCGCGTTCCGGCGTCCCTCGACGGACGCTGACGTGCGCACGCTGATCGGGTTCTATCGAACGGGCCGCGCGAAGGGCAGCTTCGAATCCGGGATCGAGCTGGCGGTACGCTCGCTGCTCGTCGATCCGGACTTCCTGTTTCGGGTTGAACGCTCTTCGAAAAACGCTGCAATCCGGCTAAAGCCGGACGCCACCGTGAAGCGAATCAGCGATCTCGATCTCGCATCGCGTCTGTCGTTCTTCCTCTGGAGCAGCATCCCGGACGACGAGCTGCTGGACCTCGCGTTGGCGAACCGACTCCACGAACCGGCGGTCCTGGACCGCCAGGTCAAACGCATGCTGGCGGACGAACGCTCGAACGCCCTCGTGGCGAACTTCGCGGGGCAGTGGCTGTACGTGCGCAATGTCCAGACGGTCTCGCCGGACCCGGAGGCCTTTCCGGAATTCAACGAGAACCTGAGGGAAGCGTTTCGTCAGGAGACCCAGCTCTTCATCGAAAGCCAGCTGCGCGACGACCGGCGAGTCGGTGATCTCCTCACCGCAAATTACACGTTCCTGAACGAGCGGCTGGCGCGGCACTACGGGATTGCCGGTGTCTACGGCAGCACGTTCAGGCGCGTCGCGCTGACCGATCCCAACCGGATGGGACTGCTCGGGCAGGGCAGTGTGCTCACCGTGACGTCGTACGCGCATCGCACCGCGCCGACGCTCCGCGGCAAGTGGATCATGCAGAACCTGCTGGGCGCGCCGCCACCCCCGCCGCCGCCGAATGTGCCGGCGCTCGAGGCCGCGGACCTCGGTGGCAGGACGCCGACGGTGCGAGAGATGCTGGACGTGCACCGCAAGAATCCGGTGTGCGCCAGTTGTCATGCGCGCATGGATCAATTCGGGTTCGCGATGGAGAACTTCGATGCGATCGGCCGCTGGCGATCGATCGACGCGACCGAAACCGCCATCGACCCGACGGCGGTGCTGCCGGACGGCACCAGGTTCCAGGGCGTCAGCGGACTCCGCGAGTACCTGCTGCGCGACCCCAGTCAGGTCGCGGGAGCCTTGACCGAGCGTCTCATGACCTACGCCCTGGGCCGCGGCGTGGAGTATTACGATCAGCCGGCGCTGCGGCGGATCCGGAATGAGGCGAGGACCAACGGCTACCGCTGGTCCGACCTGATTGGCGGGATCGCGCGGAGCACACCGTTTCAGATGACGAGAACGGAGCAGCCATGAGGATCCACACCGGCAAGCAGCTCTCGCGGCGGACGGTGTTGCGCGGCATGGGCGCCGCGCTGTCGCTGCCGCTGCTCGACAGCATGGTGCCCGCCTTCGGGGTGCGCGTCGCGGCGGCGGCTCCGGCCAACCGGCTCGGCGTCATCTACGTGCCGAACGGCATGTGGATGCGGCAGTGGACGCCTGGGGGAGACGGCGAGACGCTCGAGATCACGCCGCTCCTCGAATCGCTGCGGCCGTACCGCGATCGGATGATTCTGCTGAGCGGGCTCTCCAATTCCGAGGCCGACCAGCACGTCGGCGAAGGCGCGGGGGATCACGCGCGCGCCGCGGCGGCGTATCTGACCGGCATGCACCCGCGCAAGACCGAAGGCGCGGACCTCTATTGCGGCGTGTCGATGGACCAGATTGCCGCGCGCGAGATGGGGCGGCAGACGCAGCTGGCCTCGCTCGAGCTCTCGCTCGAATCGCGCGAGAACGTCGGCGCCTGCGATCCCGGTTACAGCTGCGCCTACGCGAACACGCTGTGCTGGAGCAGTCCAACCACGCCGCTGCCGATGGAAAACGATCCGCGCGCGGTGTTCGAGCGGCTGTTCGGTTCGAGCGACAGCACGGATCGATCCGCGCGACTGACGCGGATCCGCGAGGACCGCAGCATTCTGGACGCGGTGAACGAGAAACTCGGCCGGTTGCGCCGCGACCTGCCGGCCGCGGATCGCGACAAGCTCGGGCAGTATGAAGAGGCGATCCGCGACGTCGAACGGCGCATTACGCGCGCCGAAGAGCAGAGCGATCGCGCGCTGCCGGTTCTCGATCGGCCGACCGGCATTCCCGCGCTCTTCGACGAACACGCGAAGCTGATGTACGACCTCCAGGTGCTGGCCTATCAGGCCGATCTGACCCGCGTCATCAGCTTCATGGTCGGCCACGAGAGCAGCACGCGGGCCTATCCGGAAATCGGCGTACCCGACGCCCACCATCCGCTCTCGCACCACGGCGGCAACCAGGACAAGATCGCGATGCTGATCAAGATCAATCAGCATCACGCGGCCGCGTTTGCCTACTACCTCGCGAAACTGGCCGCCACGCCGGACGGAGACGGCACGCTCCTCGATCACACGATGCTGCTCTATGGCAGCGGCATGAGCGACGGCAACCGCCACGACCATCACGACCTGCCGACGCTCCTCGTCGGCGGCGGTACGGGTCGTCTCAAAGGTGGGCGGCACCTGCGTTACAGGAAAGACACGCCGATCTCGAATCTCTTTCTCACGCTGCTCGACAAGCTCGGCGTGCCCGCCGAGAAGCTTGGCGATAGCGACGGCAGACTGAACGGGCTGGATGTCTAAGCTGGCGATTCACGCGACGGCGCTGGCGCTGCTCGTGGCGATGAGCGGGGTTGGGGCTGCGCGCGCTGCGGATCGATCCGCTGTCGCCGATGCGGTGGAACGGCGCGACGGTGTGGCGCTCGTCCGGTTGCTGCAGGCGCGCGCCGATGTGAACGCGCCCCAGGCGGACGGCGCCACCGCGCTGCACTGGGCGGCGCACTGGGGCGATGCCGACGCCGCCGGCCGGCTGATCGCCGCCGGCGCCACCGTCAACGTCGTCAACGACCTCGGCGTGTCGCCGCTCCATCTGGCGTGCGCGGCCGGCCATCCCGCCCTCGTGACGCTGCTCTTGAAGAACGGCGCCAACGTCGAGGCCCGCGCGGTCAGCGGGGAGACGCCGTTGATGACGGCGGCACGCAGCGGCCGGATCGCCGTGGTCAGCGCCTTGGTGGAAGCCGGCGCGGACGTGAACGGTGCGGATGGAGTGCGCGGCCAGACCGCGTTGATGTGGGCCGCGAGCGAGCACCACGCCGATGTCGTGCGTCTGCTGATCGCCAAAGGCGCGGCCGTGAACCGCCGGTCGCTGGGCGGTTTCACGGCGCTGATGTTCGCGGGACGAGTCGGTGATCCAGTCGTGGCCGCGGCGCTTGTCGACGCCGGCGCCCGCCTCGAAGACGCGGGCCCGGTCGGCGGCACGGCGCTGCTGCTCGCCGCCGAAGGTGAATCGGCGATCGCCGGCAAGGACTTCAAGCGCACCGCCTATCCCAGCGGCCACGAGGATACGGCCATCCTGCTCGTCGAGCGCGGCGCGAATCCGGATGCCGCCGACGAGTTCGGGCACACCGCGCTCCATCTCGCCGTTCGCAAGGGCAAGTACCGCCTGATGCAGGCGCTGATTACGCATCGCGCCAACCTCGACGCCCGGATGACTCGCGACGAACTGCCGTTGCCGGGTGACTTCAACGCGCGCGACGGTCTCGCCGGGGCCACGCCGTTCTTCCTCGCGGCGGCCGCGTCCGACCTCCAGGCGATGCGGTTGCTGACCGCCGCCGGCGCGAATCCGAACCTTCCCAGCACGCTCGGCGTCACGCCGCTCATGGCCGCAGTCGGCGCGCATCAGTACGAATCGCGCCTGCCGCCGCAGCGCCGGCAGATCGAGGCGGTCACGCTCTGCATGGAGCTGGGCAACAGCGTGAACGCCGCGGACACGTCAGGGCAGACCGCCGCGCACTACGCCGTGCAGATGGGGGTCGACGAGGTGCTGACCTTCCTGATCGAAAAGGGCGCGAAGCCGGACGCCAAGGATCGGCGCGGACGGACGCCGCTCGACGTCGCGACGAGCAATCCGTCGCGGCCCCGTCCCGCGACGGCCGCGCTGCTGCGGCGCTATCTGGATCAGGCTTCACTGTCTCAACGCTGAACGCCGAGCGAACGCGCAAGCGCGGGTTTCGAGTCTTCGGCGGCCACTGATCAGCGTGCTACCATCGCGCCCTCAGGAGTCCACATGCGTACTCGAGTGTCTCTGATTGTGTCGTCCCTTGTGCTGGCGTCCGTGCCAATGCTTGCGCAGCAGCGCGGCGGAGCGGCGCCCGCCGCGCCGATGATTCTGACCGTCGATGGATTCCCGGACGGCGGCGATGTGCCGGTGAAGTACAGCCAGGCGGCGCCCGGCGTGGCCGCCGGTGAGGGGCTGTCGCCCGCGATCACCTGGAGCAACGTGCCGGCCGGCACGCAGTCGCTGTTCCTGCACATGCACGACATGGATCTCGCGCGAAACAAAACGAGCGACGATCAGGCGCATTGGGTCGTGTGGAACATTCCGCCGACCGCCACCGGGCTCACCGAAGGGCAGCCCAAGGGCGCGAAGCTGCCGAACGGTGCCTTTCAGGTCAGCGCGACTGGGGCTGTCTACCGCGGACCCGGCGCACCGGCGAATGGGCCGAAGCATCACTACGTCTTCGAACTCTTCGCGCTGGATACGACGCTCGACGTGCAGCCAACCGCCGACGCGTTCGAGACGCGCGCGAATGTGATGAAGGCGATCCAGGGTCACATTCTCGGTAAGGCCGTGTACGGCGGCCTCTTCAGACGTCCGCAGTGACGTCCTTCATCGCGTCGAGCCCGTGGCTCCGGCCCACCGTCCCAGTTCCGCCATCGTGATCTGGCGGTTGTCGGCCGGATAGTGCACCGGCACGACGCGCTGCACGTCCAGCTTCAGCCGCTGGATGTTCGCGTAGAGGCTGGCGGTGTACGGGCTCACCGGATTCGGCGGTGTCGCGGTCGCGGCCTGCGGGTTGTACCCGTCGGCCTCGAGCACGATCTTTTCCTTCGGGAAATACGCGATCAGCATGCCGTCGTGGTGCCCGAAGCCGGTGAGGCGGTGGAGCTCGATCGTGTGCGTGCCGTCGGTCAGCACCTTCTTGTCGCCGACGCCTTCGACGATCGGCTTCTTGCCGTTCTTCTGCGCGGCGTCAGGGTTGAGCGTATGCGGCAGGCTCAGCGTCTTTTCGAGATAGGCCTTGTTCGACTCGTGCGTCAGGATCGTCGAGCCTTCAGCGACGAACGCGCGCAGGCCGCTCGAGTGATCGATGTGGCTGTGCGTGTTGATCAAGTACTTGATCGGCTTGTTCGGAATGAGCTTCTTGGCCTCGGCGATGACCGCGAGGCCGCGCGCTTCGGTCTGTCCCGACTCGACGATGGCGATGTGATCCTTGAAGTCGACGACCATCACCGCATAGCCGCCGGTGAGCAGGTAGACGCCGTCGCCGAGCTTTTCCGACGGTATCGCGCCGCCGGCGGCGGCGGGTGCGGGCGGCGCGCCCGGACCGCCGCGACCCTGAGGCGCCTGAATCGTGACCGGCACGTTGGCCCTGGCCTCGCTCAGCGTCAAGTCGAAGATCGGATAGCCGCCCTGCGTCTGCACGATGTGCATCGGGAACTGCGCGCCGCCGATGTCCTTGTAGTCGCTGTAGATCGCCTCGAACAGCATGTCGCCGAGGAACGGGTTGTCGATCCACGTCTCGACGCGCTCGACCATGTTTTGCGCGTTGATGTACCCGTTGACCTTGGCTTTGTTGTCGCCGACGAAGCTCACGACGCTGTACCGTTTGCCGCTGACGGTCTTGGTCTCGAGCGTTGCCGCACGCGTCGCCGCGGCGCGCAGGAAGCCTTGCGGCAGCATCCAGATTTCGAGCTGCTGCACCCACGGCGTCTCGGCGTTGACGATGATCGTCTGGTTCTGCGGCTGGTCGCCGATGATCGGCTGCTGGCCGCCGCCGCGCGGCGGGTTCTCGGCCTGCGCGCGCACGCGGTTGACCTGCGAGGCCGGCGTCTCGAAATTCACCGATCGGCTGTAGCTCTTGTTGATGAATTTCGGCCAGGGCGACGCGGCGTTCGGCGCCTGGCCAAGCGCGAAGTCGTAGCCGGTCGCGGAGTACTGCACCGTCTTCAAGGCGTCCACGCCCATCGCCTTCGAGGCGTTGGCGATGACCGTCTTGGCGTCCTGGGCGGAGAGCGTCCACGTCAACGCCGCCGCGACGGCGAGGGCGCCGAACAACGTCTTGCGCATCGTCTTCCTACCTTTCAACCGGCAGTTCGGTAGCGACAGGCTTCAACCTGTCCGTTCACGAGCCGGAGCGGCTGTGTTGTGACATGCGTCTGCCGTCCAACGCAATCTATAGGCGTTGATATATCACGAATGACCTCACGTTGTGGGGGCCGGCCCTTCAGTAATCCGACCGCGCGCGCCTGCGCGTCGGCGGTGTCGTGGCGGTGAAAGGTGCAGAAGAGAATCTGCGGGATTCGTGAAGTATCGGTCGACGACCTGCCACCGCAGCTCGTAGTCTTCGAGATACGGGCAGGTGACACGCGCCGTTGATGATTGATGATTGATGATTTGATCAAATAGACCAATCAAATCATCGATCATCATTCATCAATCATCATTGGAAGGTGCCGCTCCACTTCCAGCCGTCGGACGGCCGGACGATGCTGCGCATGCGGAGGCGGTGATCCTCGGGGTTGCGGCCCGGGCTGCCCTCGATGACGACGTGATCGCCGGCGCGCAGCGTGACCCGGGTCACGCCCTGCTGGGTGAGCTGCTGCCCCGCGCCCCATTCGACGGCCCAGCGCTGCATCACACCCTTTTCGTCGGGCACCTCGACGTGGACGAACGAGTGCGGATTCCGGTACAGGAACTGCACCAGGTCGCCTTCGATCTTCTGCACTTTGTCTTCGAAGTACGTGGCGGCGAACGAGTGATGCGCGCTCACCGGCCGACTCGCCAGCGCCATCCCCATCGCGGCCAGCAGGAACATTGCACGTTTCATGAACCCTCCCGACAACTCCTGACTGCTGTTCCCAGTAATCCGGCTGAAGCCGTCCTTCGACCAGGTCAGGACGGCCCTGAGCGTCGAAGGGCCGGACGCCACGGGAAACCTCCGCCATGCTACCAGCCTGATATGGCTGATTCACCTGAAGACTTGCTGAACTCCTACGCCGCACGGCCGCCAAGGCTACGGCGGACAAGTCAGCCGGATGACAGGGTTGGTGGGGAGGCTCGCCGGCGGTGCGGTCCGAAGTGCTGAGGGCGAGGCGCGTCTAGCGTAACCACATCCCCGGGCGCATCGCGAAGTGGACTGGGATCTCGAAGCCGAACCCGACCTTGCGATCTTCGAACGGGCCGTTGGCCCCCTTGGCCTCGACGCGGTAGTAGTCGATGAACGGCCCAGCCTTGACCCGCCCGAAGAGCCGCCATTCGAACTGCGACTTGAGCAGCAGCGACTCGTTCGGCGTGAAGTTGGCCCGATTGCTCTCGTCGAAGTACTTGCGGTAGCGCGCGGTCAGCGTCCAGACGACGCGCGCCGGCGCGAACTCGAAGCCGCCGTCGACCTGCAGACGTCGCTGATCGTGGTTGGCGTACCCGAATCTGACCTCGGGATCCGACAGGAATCCGGCCGGATCGGCCGCGAACTGGCGGTTGAGCAGTTCGCCGAGGCCGTCCCTGTACATCAGGTCGAGGTCCATCACCGGCCCGTTGGCGATCCGCACCGAGTCACGATCGCGCTCCACCTCGCCGAAGTCGAAGGACACCGCGACGCCCTTGAGCGTCAACGCCTTGAGCGTCGAGTCTTCGAAGTCGAGGCCCGCGCGCAGGAAGGTGAAGAGCGGCCGCTGAATCTGGGGCGTGATGGCCGGCCCCGCGACCTGCACATCGGTGAGCGCGAGCCCGTGCGCCGGATCGATCGCGTTGGGCACCGTCCGCACCGGCGTCAGCGCGCTCTGGACGTGATCGCTGAACCAGGACTGGCGAAAGAGGCCGCCGAACAGCCGCTGAATGCCGAGATGCCGCAGTTTCCAATCGATGCGGAAACCCGCTGTCCACTCGTCGGTTGGGTAGGTGATCGTGTTGGCGATTGTCTGCTTGGCGAACGTCGCCTCGCCGGTCAGCCGGTAGGCCATGCCGCGGTAGTCGAGGCCGACTTCCGCCTGCCCAGAGAACCCCCACTGTTCCTGCGCCTGCGCGCTGCGCCCTTCGAGCGGAATGTTCGAGAAGGCGCCGGCGTTGCCCTCGTCGACGATTTCCTGCGCGAAGTCGATCCGCGCCGGAATCGCGCTGAGGTACAGCCGCGATCGCCGCGCGAACTGTTCTTCGAGCTGTTCGCCGAGGCTGCCGGTCGTTGCCGCCTTCGCGCCGTTCGCCTTCAACATCCGCCGATCCATTTCGTCCAGGAGCGACGTGACGACGATGTGGCGCGAGGGGAGGCCTTGTTCTTCGGCGACGCTTTGCGGCATCGCGACGCGGTAGTAGTGATTGGGATTGAGCGGCCGCCCGTTGAGCATGGGCGTCGTGCCGAGCGAGGGCAGCCAGGCGTTGGTCCCGAAGCCGGCGCCGTAAACGTCGCCGAACCGCCGGTGTTCGGTCGCGATGATCCCGTTGACGACGGCGACGAGGTTGCTCCCGGCGACGTCGACCGTGACGATCTGTTCCTGGCGATAGAACACCCGCTCGGCGACGAACCGCGAGAGCCAGGTCAGCGGCTGGCCCGCCGTCTGATATTCGTCGGCGAGCCATTTCATCGTGTCGCCGTCGACGAATTCCGCCGGCAGGACCGCGAGATCGGCGTGCCCGCGTTCGCGCATGATGTCGAGGACGAACGCCGCCATTTCGCCGGTGTCGGTCCAGAGCTGGCCTTGGGAGGTGCGCGCGTTGAGCATGCCGGGAAATGCGGGGTAGACGTCCACCGGCCCGGCGATCGGGATGTCCGGCATGCCCTCGGGGAAATACATGATCGACGGCGGCCGGCCGACTTGCGGCGCGAGTCGCCAGGTGAGCCCCTTGCCCGCGACGATCTCGGTCTTCACATCCGCCGCGGTCATGTCCCATGTCGACGGCCGATCCGCGTCGCCGGGCCGGCGATGCCA
The DNA here is from genome assembly GCA_964577955.1 of uncultured Bifidobacterium sp. Lineage (GTDB taxonomy): Bacteria > Acidobacteriota > Vicinamibacteria > Vicinamibacterales > CAVVIG01 > CADEEX01. The sequence goes on from CAZOAZ010000001.1 coordinate 87,656, forward strand.
CGTCAGCGCCGCCGTCATCGTCGACGCGCTGCTGCCGACCCACTGCGGCCGCGCCCAGAACTGCGTGGTGTCGGGGCTCGAACGGTTGATGATGCCGTCGCGACCGCGATGCTGGCCGAGTGCGCGCGAGTCGTAGTCGATCACGATCCAGCGGATGTCGGGGTTCTGTGTGATGACCGGCTCCATCTGAATTTCGGTGAGGCCGCTCAGCAGCAGATAGGTCGTCGGCGGCGCGCAGCTGTCTGCCGCGGTCCAGGTCTTGATCGCCGCGAGCGCGTCGAGCGGCGGCAGGAAGTCGATCTCGCAGATGCCGGCCGGGCACGACCCACCCTCCCAGTTCCACATCTCGTCGCCGGACCGGGAACTCGAGGTCGGATCCGCCATGCCGATCGCGACGATCGGCAACTCGGCGCTGGACTGCGGAGCCTTACACGAATCCGTGCCGGCGTCGGTGACCACCGTGGCAGGACGCGTGAAGTAGCGCACCGGCAGCCCGCGCAACGGCTGGGGCACGTCCGAGCTGGTGGCGGCGATCGGCGCCAGCGCCAGATGCGTTCGGAAGGAGAACACCGCCGACCGCCGGCCGCCGTACGGCGTGAGCGTCAACTGGTAGACCGCGTCGGGGCGCAGCGACGGCCTGAGCGTCAGCGTCAGCCGGCGAAACGTGCGGTCCGGAGTGATTGCTACCGGAATCGTCGCGTCGGGATGTCCCGCGCGTTTCTCCTCGAGCGTGGCGGTCACGTTCGGACACGGATGGCACGTGACCTCGAGCGTGTCGATCCAGCCGACCGATTCGTTTTCCGGCACTCCGAGGTGAAAGCCGCCGGCATCCACGACGTTCAGATGTGACTTGCTGAGGCGCACGATGCCGTTCGAGATGACAAACGGCGGCGCCTGCGGATCGCGCAACGCGTCGTAGAGCGCACCGGCGCGATTCCCCTGCTTCAGTGCGCGGAGAAAGTCGTCGATGCCGAACGCGACGGCGTCGGCGCGGAGCGCGGCGTGATCGTGTCCTGGATACGACGCCGGCGGCCGGCCGATGCCGAGGACCGCCTCGCGCAGCTTCGCGCCGCTCGAATCGTGCGACAGGTTGTTGGCCGTGAGGACAAGGATGTCGCCCGGTTTGCGATGCGCGGTCAGCCAGTCGGCCGCGCCCAGCACGCCGCCCTTCGGCTTGTCGGTCCAGCCGTACATTTCTCCGGGATCGGCGCGCTGGCCGTCCATGTAGCCGAGAAAGCCGCCGAGCGTCGTGATCGTGACCGGCGGGACCGGTTCCTGGGCGCGCGCACGGTCGGGGGCCAAAAGGAAGAGCGTGACGGCGAAAAGTACAGCGGCACGCAGGCGGATCCTGGGCGGCAGGGCCATGGAGCACCTCTTATCGGAACCAGCCGCCGGGAACTTGACGCCCTTGGCCGTGCCAAACGGGTGTTTCACCGGGCAGAGCGACGCGTGAAGGAACTCGCTGACAGAGTCTGCGTCTGATGCTGAGGTATCATCCGCATCCCTTCCAGGAGAATCCGGCGTGGAGAATGCCCTCGAGGTCAGAGGCGTCACGAAAACGTTCGGCAAGACGCGTGCTGTGGACGATCTGCACCTGGTCGTGCCGCGCGGCATGATGTGTGGTGTCATCGGCCCGAGCGGCGCCGGTAAGACGACGACGATCCGGATGATCATGTCGATCCTCTTCCCGGATTCCGGCCAGTTGACCGTCCTCGGCAGGGCGTCGGCGCTCGAGGCGAAGAACCGAATTGGGTACCTGCCCGAAGAGCGCGGCGTCTACCGCAAGATGAAAGTCGGTGCCTTCCTTCGCTATCTCGGCCAGTTGAAAGGCGTCTCGCTGCAAGAGGCGTCGGCTCGCGCGTCCCGTCTCCTCGGCCGGCTCGGGCTGGCCGATGTCGAGAAGAAGAAGCTCGAGGACATGTCCAAGGGAATGCTGCAGCGCATCCAGTTCGTCGGCGCCATCATCAATCAGCCGGATCTCATCATCCTCGACGAGCCGTTCAGCGGTCTTGATCCGGTCAGCGTCCGGATGCTCAAGGATCTGATCGCGGATGAGCATCGCCGCGGCGCCACGATCCTCTTCTCGACGCATGTCATGCCGCACGCCGAGGAGCTCTGCCAGCACGTCGTCATGATTCACAAAGGGCGGAAAGTTCTGGATGAGCCGATGTCGGGGCTCCGGCGGCAGTACGACCCGCGGACGATCTGTCTCGAACCGCTGGACCTGAAGGCCGACCCGTCACCGATCCGGAATCTTTCCGGTGTCGTGCGCCTCGAGCCGGGGCCCGACGGCTACGAGATCGGCCTGGCCCAGGGAACCGACCCGGCCGCGGCCATCCGCGCGATCGCGGCCATCGTCGCGCCGGCGCGGATCGAGCTGGCGCGCATCCGGCTCGAGGATGTCTTCATCAAGTTGGTGAGCGAAGGCGCGGGCGTCGATTCTGCGCAGGCGCTGCGCGCCAATCTGCAGGGGTTGGCAACCGAAGGAGCGACGGCATGATCAACAGAATCGGACTGATTGCCGCCCGCGAGTTCATCGTATCAATCACGAACAAGGGGCTGCTGATTGGCCTGCTGATCATGCCGGCGCTGGTGACCATCATCGGCGTGCTCGGACCGCGGATCATGAACAGCCGCTCGCCGCAGGTGCGCGGCGACGTGGCCGTGATCGACCCGACCGGCAAAGTGCTCGCGGAATTGCGCACGGCGCTCGACCCTGAGAGAGTGGCCGCCCGCCGCCTCGAGGCCGCGCGCCGCGCGGCCGAACAGGTGATCCCGGGTTCCGGGGCGCAGGTCTCGTCCGCCGCCGGTGCGTCCACGGCCGTGGCGCCGATTCCGGACCTGAATTTCATCGAGCGGCCGGCCGATGCCGATGTGTCGCGTGAGAAGTCGTGGCTCATCGCCGATCCAAACCGGCCGCCCGGTGAACGTCACCTGGCGCTCATCGTGGTTCATCCCGATGCGGCGGTCCGGGCCGCCGGCAAGGCCGACTTCGGGACCTACGATCTGTATGTCTCGTCGCTGCTCGACGATGCGACGGAGGGGGCACTCTTCGAGGGGCTGCGGATGTCGCTGGTGAACGCGCGGCTGACCGCAAGTCAGCTCGATCCCAAGGCGCTGGAAGACACGATGCGGGTGACTCGTGCGCGATCGGTCCTCGTGGGGGCCAGCGGCGAACAGCAGACGGCCCGCGGGCTGACGCGCCTCCTGCCGTTCATCATGGGGATCATGCTGTTCATGGGCGTGATGATCGGCGGACAGACGCTGATGACCTCAACGGTCGAAGAGAAATCGAGCCGTGTCGTCGAGGTGCTGCTGGCGGCGGTGTCGCCGCTGGAACTGATGGCCGGCAAATTGATCGGCCAACTCGGCGTCGGGCTCGTCATCATGGGCGTCTATATCGGGCTGGGGATGCTGCTGCTGTTCCAGTTCGCGCTCCTTGGGCTGCTCGATCCGCTGCTCGTCTTCTACCTGCTGGTGTTCTATCTGCTGTCGTACCTGATCTTCGGCGCGCTGATGTCGGCGATCGGCGCGGCGGTCAACCAGATGGCCGACGCGCAGTCGCTGATGGGACCGATCATGCTGCTGCTGGTCGCGCCGTACATCCTGACGCCGATGATCGGCCGCGCGCCGAACTCGACGTTCAGCGTCGCGGTCAGTTTCATCCCGCCGATCAATGCGTTCGCGATGATGGCGCGGCTCGCATCCGATGCGCCGCCGCCGTTCTGGCAGGTGGGGCTGACGATTCTCGTCGGACTCGCCGCCGCGGCCGCCGCAGTCTGGTTCGCGGCGAAGGTTTTCAAGATCGGGCTGCTGATGCACGGCAAGCCGCCGAACTTCGCGACGCTGGTCCGCTGGGCGCGTGAAGCGTAAATGCGCCACGAAAACACGGAAACACGAAATACAGACTGGCGCTGCTTGTCACAAATGCGCCACAGAGGCGCCGAGGCACGGAGGGAATTGCGCGACGCGGGCGGCCTGCGTAGCAGGCCCGCTGTCAGCGTGATCGAATCCCGAACACACGAGACTTGCAGCCACCAACCAACCTGTCTCGTGTGTTCGAGATTCGATCACGCTGACACGCCGCTTCGCGGCGCCGCGTCGAGCCCAGTTTCGTGATTTCGTGATTTCGTGGCGAACTTAGATCGAGGAGCCTGAAGCAACGGTCTCGATCACGGTGCCAACTTGAAGTGGCCCTCTGTGTCTCCGTGACTCTGTGGCGCATTTTAGAACCGACTAGCGCGACGACCACACCAACCCCGCCTGGACGCGGTAGCGGTAGCCGCTGATCTCGCTTTCGAGCGTCAGCGGTTCGACGCGGAAACCCGCCACATAGCGCACGTCTGGTCGGCGGCTGTCGATCAGGACATCAGCCCCCACGCTCCAGGCAGCGAAGTCGTCGGAGAACGTCGTGCCGAACACGGGCTGGGACGGTGTGGAGAGCACCTGATTGCCAGCGTTGGTGGTGAACCCACGCTCGACGCTGAGGAAGGAAACGCCCGCCACGCCTGCGACTCGTACACGGGGGGACAGTGCATGCGCATAGCGGCCGTAGAGGGCGATGGACCGCGCCGACCGCCGCAGCTGCGACAGGATCGTGGCCGGTCGTCCGTTGACGACAACCTCGGTCGTCTCCTCGTTGGCCGACGGCGCGTCCCACGACGCCTCGATTGCCGCGCCAAGCGGTCCGATCGACGTGCCCGCCTGTAGGAATACCGACGCCGACGATCCGTCGAGGCGGTTGAAGTCACGGTCGCCGTCAAAGCGCTGGACATTGACTCCGCCGCCACCGCCCAGCGTGAAGGTTTGCGCCGATGCGGCGCGAGGCGTGAGCGCGAGACAAAGCAGGAGCGCCGATCGAACTAGCCGCGTCCGCCGGTTTCCGCCTTCATCCATGCCTGCAGATTATCAACGTCCCGCTTGACCGTGCGAGACGCAATGAAGAGGACGACCGCGAGGATCGCCGCGAGCAGCGGCACGACGTACATCGCAGTATGGACCCCGGCGGCGCGGAACGGCTCCACGGCCGGCAGGACGCCGAGCTTCGAACGACCGATCAGTGTCGGCAGCAGATCGGTCAGGAGCACGCCCATCGATCGCGCCGGCGCGACGTCGGCGGCAGCCGCGGCCTGGAACGTGAAGTAGTCGCTGATCACGCCGGTGCCGAGCGGGCCCAGCGAAGCGCCGAGGAGATACATCGCGCAGAAGTACAGCGCCATCGACGTGCCGCGAAGCGCCGGTTCCACGACATCCTGCAGCGTCGAGTACACCGTTGAGTAATACGCGTACATCACGCCGATGCCAGTGCCCATGAGGAGACTGAACGCCCACGTGCTGCCGGCGGGCTGCTGGAGGGCCAGGAACATCAACGGTGCCGACAGTCCGAGAGCCACGGTCGCGACGAGCAGGCGGCCGTCGACCCGCCGGCGATACAGTTTGTCCGCAATCATGCCGCCGCCGACGAGACCCGCGATGCCCGAGAGACCGTAGACGAACATGACGACGAAGCCGGCGTCGGTCAGACTGATGCGGTGATAACGCACCAGGAGCGGTGCGAGGAACGCCCCAAGGGCGTACATGTTGAAGTTGTGCAGCGCGCCCGACGCGATCACCCACCACACCGTCGGAATCGACAAGACGACGCGGTACGGCGATCCTGGACGGCGCCGGCTGCCGATCGCGGTCGGTTCGGTCATGCCCCGTGGTGGCTCCTTGATCCCCAGCGCGGCGACCGCGCAGAGGATGCCGGGAATCGCGGCGATGTAGAACGCCGTCCGCCAGCCGTAGGCTTCCGCGATACGTGCGCCGACATACGAGCTGACGCCGAGGCCGATCGGCAGGCCGAGCATGAAGATCGACATCGCGCGGGCGCGCATGGTCACGGGAAAGAGATCGCCGAGGATGGAGTTGGCCGCGGGTGAGCAGGTCGCTTCCCCGACGCCGACGCCGAGCCGCACGACGAACAGCTGCGCGAAGCTGCGCGCGCCGCCCGAGAGCGCCGTCAGTACGCTCCACACGAAGACACCGCCGGCCAGAATCTGCTTACGCATCATGTGGTCGGCGAGCCGCCCGAGCGGGACGCCGACGACCGCGTAGAGCAGCGTGAAGGCCGTGCCGAGCGCGCCCAGCATCGTGTCGCTCAGTCCCCATTCCCGCCGCACCGCTTCGCCGACGCCGCCGAGCAGCTGGCGGTCGAAGAAGTTCATCAGGTTGATGAAGAACAGAACTATCAGCGCGTAGACCGCTCCAGGTGCCATCGGTGCCTCGGGAAAGAACCGCCGTTGCCGTGAGCCGCGAGTCGCGTCGATCGCCTGGTGCTCGTCCGCCGTCCTTCGACACGCTCAGGACGGCCCTGAGCTTTGTCGAAGCGCCGTAGCGTTGGCGAAGGCGGAAAGGCGCCACATCATAGCCGTCCGTCGCGGTGCGTCATACTCTAAAGATGGGCGCATGTGATGCCGACCGCCCGGTCGGCTTGTGCGCCTGTTACGGTGGCGTCCGGCTTTAACCGGATTGCAGGAAGGGCAGGAAGGGCAGGAGGGGCAGGAAGGGCAGGAAGGGCAGGAGGGGAAGAACGCGTGAGTGGTCGCGGGCCGTGGTTCATGTGCGCGGGAGTCGTTTTCGTTGTCGCGGCCTCGAGCATTCTCGACGGACAACAGCCGTCGTTCTACGCCGCCTCACAAGTACGAACCGGGCGCGGCGTCTATCAACGCGCGTGCGCGTCGTGTCACGGGCGCACTCTCGATGAGGGCAACGGCGGGCCGCCGCTCAAAGGCGAGATCTTTCAGGAACGTTGGAACGAGCGGACCGTGGCCGAACTGTTCGATCTCGTCAGCCGGTCGATGCCGCCGACCGCGGAGCGCGACATCACGAGTCAGGAGTACGCGGACTTGATCGCCTTTCTGCTGCAGTCGAACGGTGTCCCGGCGGGTCGTGAATCGTTGAAGACTGACCTGGTGAGTCAGGAGCACTTGGTTCTGCGATTCAAGTGAACGGACAGGCTGAAGCCTGTCCCTACCGGCGTCATGGCCGGGCCTCTTCGATGCGGACAGGCGAAAGCCTGTCCGTTCACCGCACCGTGATTTCCGCTGAAGCCGAGCGTCCGCGTACATCGGCGACCGTGATCACATGGACGCCGCGGACGAGCGACCATCGGACCGTCTCGTGCTCTTCGGCGGTTCCCACCACCTGTCCGTCGACCGACCAGCGGAGCGCGCCGTCGGCGCCGCGCGCTCGCAGCGCCAGCGTCTGAAATTCCGCCCGCAGCGTGGGGTCGGAGAGATAGAGCGCTCCGGCCAGCGGTTCGGTGATGGCGAGGTCGCGTGACTCGGGTGCCGCCGCGACTTGTTTCGCCGCAGCAGCGGACGGTGCGGCGAGCGGAAGGGTTCGCCGCCCGCTCGGTCCGCTCGCGTGCGCCCATCGCTGAAACGGTTCCGGCCAGACGACCGTCGTCTCATGACCGTCCGAGACGTGCCAGTCGCACACCGTGGTCTGAGCACCGGCGGGCAACCACTCCAGAACGTGGGTTGGACACGATGCGGTCGGCGTCAGTCCGGAGACTGCGCAGACCTCGACGCGACGGAAATGCGCCGGCGGTTCGAGGATCGGTGCGTTCGGGCGAGACACGACCGATTCGCGGGCCCGCTCGACCGCCGCCATCATCACGTCGTGAAAGATCGGTCCGGCGCCGGTCACACCTGACGAGCCGCGGAGCGGTGTCCGGTCGAAGTTGCCGACCCAGACGCCCACGGTCACCTCGCGGGTGTACCCGATCGCCCAGTTATCGTGATACGCCTGCGATGTGCCGGTCTTGACGGCGACCGGAAACGGAAACTCCAGGCTGCCGCCGCGGCCGAAGATGTAGGCGCGCGCCTCGGGGTCGGTGAGGATGTCGGTGATCCAGAAGGCCGTTGCGGCGGACACGATTCGCGCGCCGGCCGCCGGTTTGGGACGACGCCCGTCGGCCCGCCGCCACGAGACTGGGGCAATCGTTTCGCCGCCGCGGGCGAACGCCGCGTACGCCGCGACGAGTTCGTCGAGGCGGACTTCAACGTCGCCCAGCGTGATACCGAGCCCGTAATGAGCGGCCGTTTTGTCGAGCGTCGTGAGCCCGGCTTTTCTCAGGAGCCGCGCGATGGTGGAGACGCCGACGTCGGACGCGAGGGCGACCGCCGGGACATTCTCCGAACCGGCCAGCGCCGTCCGGGCGAGGAGCGGTCCGCGGAATTGGCCGTCGTAGTTCCGCGGACTGTAAAGGACGCCCGGCTCGGCGGTCGGAAACTGCGACGGCACGTCGGCCAGAACCTGCGCCGGCGTGGTGCCCCGCTCGAAGGCCGCGGCGTAGGTGAACGGCTTGAGCGCCGACCCCGGCTGCCGTGGCGCACTGACTCCGTCGATCGCGCCGCCATGCGCCGCGTCGAAGTAGTTGCCGGAGCCTTCCCACGCCAGCCATTCGCCGCTGCGGTTGTCGAGCACCGCGACGGCGACGTTCATTGCGTGATGTTGAGTGAGCGCCTCGCGATTGGCCGCGACGATGCCGGCGACGTGGCGTTGCAGGGCAGCATCGAGCGTGGTCTCGATGCGGCGGGGACGCGGCTCGCCGGCATCCGCCAGCGCGCGCTCGACGAAGTGTGGGGCGAGCAGAGTGGTTGTCCGGCGATTCAGCGACACGCGCTCCGCCCTGGCGCTCGCGAGGTCTGCTGCGCTCAGCCAGTTGCGCGCCGCCATCGTGCCGAGAATGCGGCGCTGGCGCGGCTCCGCGCGGCCGGGGGTTCGCCATGGATTGAAGCGCCCAGGTTGTTGTGGCAGGGCCGCGAGAAACGCGGCTTCGGCGGCCGTCAATGTCGCGACGTCGCGGCCGAAGTAGGCCTCGGCCGCCCGCGCCGCGCCGTCGATCTGGTTCCCGTACGGCGCGCGATTCAAGTAGATCGCGAGAATCTCCGCCTTGGTGAGCCGGTGCTCGAGCCGCAACGCCACGATCGCTTCGTGGACCTTGGCCCGCCAGCCTCTGGTGCGCTGTCCGCCCTCCTGTCTGGCGAGCAGCAGTTTGGCGACCTGCTGCGTGATCGTCGAGCCGCCTTGCACGATGTGCCGCGCTCGCACGTTGCGGTACAACGCTCGCGCAATCGCGACCGGATCCACGCCGACATGGGAGTAGAACCGCACGTCCTCGGCCGCGAGCGTCGCCGCGCTCAGCATCGGCGGCAGTGCGTTCGCGCTCAACGCGGTTCCGCGCGTTCCCGAATCAGACCGGACTTCATAGAGCGCTTCGCCGGTCCGATCGACGATGACAGTGGAGGGCTGCGCGAGATCTTCCAGCAGCCCTGGTGGCAGCGGACCAAGCCGGAGCCAGAATCCGAACGCGATCGCTGCGAGGAGTAGTCCGGCTGAAGCCGGACGCCACCGGAGCCTTGCGTGCAATCCGGCTGAAGCCGGATCCCACAGCCGCCTCGTCATCGGATCACCACTTCCACCACATCCGCGCGGCCGTTGACTTCGGGCGCATACATCTCTTCCGCCCGCGTGCCTGACGCGCGGAAGGTGCCGGCCGTTGTCGCGCGCACCAGATACGAGAACTCGTGCTGGCCCTCGCTCAGCCGTGTCGCAAACAGTGCCACGCGGTCGTCGTACTTCTCGACGTGGTCGAAGCCGCCGCGCCGGTAGCGTTCAATCCACGAGCCGCCGTCGCCTGAAGACGACGAGTCGCGCGCGAGGTCGGTTGCGGTGGTCCGGAACCAGCCGTCGACGGCTTCGACGCCCGCCGGCAGCGGATCCAGAACCGCGACGTAGCGGCGCTCCTTCGGGAGCGTCACCGTCAGCGTGACCCGAATCAGGTCGCCGGCGTCGAACGCCGTCGCCGCGGGACTGCTGCCGTTCTCGACGTAGCGTTCGTAGCGCCGCTCGACGCGGATCCCCTGATCGAGCGCCGGCAGCGGACTGGTGAGCGCGAACTGCACGCGCGCGGTGTAGTAGAGATGCCCGGTGCCGGTTCGTTCGAAGACGAGATCGCGCTCGGCGCCGGCCGCGACTTGGCGGGCGAGCTCCGGCATGGTCAGCCGCACCTGCTGCGCCACTGACGAACGTCCGCGCAATGTGGCCGCGGCGATCGTGGTCGTGCCGATCGCGACCGACGCCTTCATGTCGGGGACGTCCCGCTCGAACGCCTTGTAGTAGTGAACCAGCGCTTCGAGCGCCGTGGCGTTCTCCTGGGTGTTGCGCCAGCGGCCGTCCTTGCGCGCGGCCAGGAGCCAGCGCACCAGCCGAGGCACCTGATCGGGGAGATCGCCGCGGCGGGACAGCCCGTCGAGGACGATCGCGGTCGATCGTGCGTTCGAATTCCAGATCCAGTAGAGCGAGTCGTCTTCCACTTCCTGCACGAACGCCTGGTCGCCTTCGACGCGCAGCCCGTTGCCGAGCCGGCGGATGACGTCCGCGTAGCGCGGGTTCCGGCTCGTGGACTCGGCCATCGCATCCGCCAGATACGACAGCGCGAAGACCGGCAGCCGGTCGGGCAGCTGCGCGAGGCGGTTGATGTTCGAATCCTGGTTACGCCCGTACTCGACGAGGACCCTGACGGCGAACGCCTGCGACGCGCTCCACATCGGCAGCCACTGGACCTGTTGTGGTTCGGCTCGTTTGGTTTCCTCGTCGAGGAAGGCCACGGCGCGAGCGACCACGTCGGATGGCACGGTGATGCCCACGCCGCTGACCGTCTTCATGACGTGCAGGATGTACGCGGTGAGGTACGCGTTCCCGTAGAGGCACCCGCCGGGCCAGTAGCCGAATCCGCCGTCGCCGCACTGGAACGCCGGCAATTCTGCGAGCAGCGTCGTCGCCTTCGCGCGATAGTCGCGCGGCGCGATGCGTCCCATCTGAAACGCGTCGCCCAGATCCGCTGCTAGCGCGAGCGCCAGCGCCGCCGAGGTTTTCTGTTCGGCGCAGGCGAACCCGTAATCGGCGAGATACCGTGCGCCTTCGCCGAGGCCGACGAGCGCGGTCGACGCGAGATCGATCTGCAATCCGCCGAGGCCGGGCACGATGCCGGCCGGCACGGTGATCGGCGTGGAGGTACGCGCGCCGGCGGTGTCGCCGAATGCGGCGCTTGTTTCGAGCGGGTTCAGCGACGTCACCGGAATGCTGCTCTCGAAGGCGTCGGTCTGGTTGCCGAGCCTGACGGAGACCTGCACGCGCGCCGTGCCGATGCCTCGGGCGGTCGCGTTGAACCGTACCGCCTCAGTCGCCTTTGCGCCGAGCGCAATCGTCTGCGTCGTCGAGGTGCCGAAGTCGAGCAGCGCCGGCGTCAGGCTCCGGATCGTCACGACCGCGTCGCCCCCCGTCGTCTGCGTATTGGCGACCATCGTCCCGATGGACGCGCGATCGCCGAGCGTGATGAAGCGTGGAAATGCCGACGTGAGGGTGATCGGTTTGGTGACCGTGACTTCGGCCGTCGACGATCCGAACCGCGACGCCCGGTCTGCGGCCACGGCCATGATGCGATACGTCGTGAGGGCTTCGGGCAGCGTCACCTCGCGCGTCGCGCGGCCGCGTGCGTCGGTTTCGACCGAACCGAGCCAGAACGCCAGCGGCCGGAGGTCCTGACGCGCGGTCAGCGCGCCCTCGCCGCCACCACCGCCGTCGCTCTCGCCCTTCGGCGTCAGGACGCGCCGGCTGATGATCCTCTGCCGGCTGTCTTCGTTGCTGACTTGCAGCGCCTTGCGCTGGTACACGGCCGCCAGCACGTTCGGCGGTTGATAGCCGGTCAGCGACAGGACGCCGTAGTCCACGGCCCAGAGCGTCACCTCGCCGGCCGCCGGTGCGTTCGCCGCGTCGGTGATCGCGACCGAGACGCGCGCTTTGTTCGCCGGCCGGTATTCCTCGCGGTCGGCGGTCAACTGCACCTTCAGCTTCTTCGTGGCGTCCTCGACGAGCAGTTCGGCGTAACCGAGACGAAACGCCGGCTTGCCCGGATCGTTGCCGTCCCTGTCGACGTCCTTCGAGGTCCGGCCGCGAATCAGCAGGACCGATACGAAGACGTTCGGGATGTCCGCCTCGCTCACGGGGACTTGCACGGTCTGTTGCGTCGATGTCAGTTGGAACCGTTCGTAACGTCGAATCCCTTCGCGCTCGACCGTCAGCAGTGCCGTCGCGCTCTCCCACGGCGACTGGATCATCAGCCGCGCCGTGTCTCCAGGCTTCCAGGTCTTCTTCTCGGGTTCGAGCTGAATCCGGTTGTGATCGAACCGCTCCCACGCCGTGTAGCCCGCGCCGAGGCCGTAGAAGCTGACTTCGGTCCGCGTCGAATGACCTTCGTCGTCTCCGGCCGTCGCGCGCAGAAGATACGAACCGCCATCGGGAACTGGAATCGGAAGATTGACGGGCGAGGTAGTGGTGGTGACCGTCCACGTGCCCGCGGGCTGCTCGATCCGCTCGGTGTCCCAGGTGTAGAAGCCGCTGCCTTCGGCGCGCCGCACGGAGTTGTACTGAATCCGGATCAGTTCCAGCTTCACGGTGACGCCTGGCACCGTCTGGCCAGTGAGGTCTGCCGCGACGACATCGACAGCCGTCCCCGAAGTCGTATTTGCGAAGTAGGCTGGCCGCCTGAGTCCGACGTACCACGGCGCCGGATGCACGACGGTCGAGGCCTGACTGGCGACATGCTGGCGCGAGACGTCTTCGACGTCACCTTCGAACGTGTAGCGATAGGCGAAGTCGTCGCCGCGCGTGCTCGGCAGCGTCGTCACGAACCGGCCGGCGGCGTTGACGGTTTCGGTGCCGCCCGCCACACGCTCGTTGGCGCCGTTGCCGCGCGGGTAATAGCCGAAGGCATACCTGTCGGCTGGAAACTTCGCCTCGATCGCATCCGGCACGTCCAGGCTCATCGATCGCATGAGCGACCACCGCACCGGTCGCTGCGACATCGCGTTGCCGAAGAGATATCGCGCATCGAGGCTTGCGCTGAGCGTGCCACCCGCCACAGGACGATCGCTCGTCAGCGTGGTGTCGACGCGAAACTCGGGCTTCCGATAGGCCGCGACCAGGAACGACCCGGAAATCTGCTTCAGCCAGTTGCCCTCGAGGACGCGTTCCTGGACGTCGTTGCCTTCGGGCTTGATCGCGCCGGGCATCGCCGCCTGGACGTAGTAGCTGCCGAGCGCGCCGGTGTCCGGAACCGTCCACGTCCACTCGGCGCTCGACCAGCTATTGACCGTCACGGTCCGCGCGTCGACTTCCTTGTTGCGGCTGTCCCTGATCCGGATGTCCAGCTTCGATCCCGCCGCGAGCAGCTTCATGCCCTTGGTCGTGTCGCTCCGCGCGATCACCTTGACGTGCACTTCCTCGCCCGGCTTGTAGACGCCGCGATCGGTGAACACCGATCCACGCAGCATGTCGTTCGCCTGGAAGAGGTCGTAGTGCAGGTTGAACATCCACGGCTCGATCCCTTCGTCCCAGTCGGACGCCGCATAAGCGAGATCGCCGTTCTTTTCCGCGGTGACGATGAAGTCCGGGCCGGGCTCGTAGCGTCCGGGCTTTCGCAGCGAAAGCGCCGGCGCGAGCGCGACACCGTCGTTGCCGGTGATCCCGCGCCACAGTTGAGTGTTGGTCTTGTCGACGATGGTGATGGCCGCGCCGGAAACGGCCTCGCCGTTATCGAGCCGGGTGACGAACACGAGTGTGGAGTCCGGACTGTCCTTGATCGAAATCCCGAGATTCGTGACCTGGACGATCGTCGTCGTCGCGTCGCGGCCGAAGGTGTCGGCATTGGGAATCCGGTCGCCCTTCTTCATGCCGAGCCAGAAGAGACCGGTCCCGGCGGGGGAGAGCCGCGGTGCGAGATCGAGTCCGTGCGCCTGAATGGCGTCGGGCGTCACCGGCAGACGCCGCAGCGTGCCCGGTCCGGGCGGCGTTTCTTCGAAGCCGTTCGACTGTTGCGCGAGAATCCGCGGCATCAGGTCGCGCGGTGCGAGCGGGGCGATCCACTGCGTGATGGTGGTGAAGTTTCGCGAGGAGAAGGGCAGCGGGCCGCCGCCGGTTTCCCAGACGCCGTGGCCGTCGCCGAAACTCGTGAAGGCATTTTCCCGACGCGTATTCACAACCGCCAGCCATGGATAGTCCAATGTCTGGCCGTCCTGAGCCAGGAGCGTTGGCGGCAGTTGATAGACCCAGGTCGTCGCCGGCGGTTGACGCGGGAATCCCGCGTCTTCGACATTGAAGAACGGACTGCTGTCCAGCTCCGCACGCGCGCGTGACGCGCTTTGCGCAACCGGCGTCTCGGGCGGTGCATTCGTGACATCCCGCACCGAGAGTTTTCGCATCTCGGGCTGCGCGACGGGCACCGTCAGCTCGACGCCGTTGTAACCCGACGGATCGCAACGGACCGTGCACTCGACGCCCGCGAAGAAGACCGGGTCGAGTTCCACGGTCGACGCCTGTGGCACGCGCGGCGTTGCCGGTCCCTGAAGACCGCGAAGCGCCGTGTCGACGATGACCTCGAGGTAGGCCCCGGGGGGCGGGACGGTATTCGTTTCGAGTGCGATCCGGTCGTCGTCGTTACCACGGTCGCCGCGCTCGCCGAAGTCGCGGAACCTCGCGCGATCCCAATCCGGCGTCACATGGACGGCGACTACGTCCTGGCGCGCGGCGGTATTGCGCGCGGCCGCGGCCTTTTCCTCGTAGCGCTGCATGCCGGCGGGATCGCTGGCGATCACGCGAGCGCGCGCCTGCGGCGTCCATTCCGGGATCTGGATGTCGTGCGGGCGATAGCGGACCGTGACGTGCGCGGCGACGTCCTCGGCGCGCATCGGCTGGTTGAAATCGAGAATGAGGATGGCCGGCTGGTCGAACCGATCGCCGCGACGATACCAGCGCGCCGATTCGAGCAGCGGTGGAGGCGTTGTGAAGGTGAAGACGAATCCGCGCTCGAGACTCTTGCCGGCCGCGCTTCTCGCTTCCGCGTCGATGACGACCTGGTAGGGAGTCGAGTAGGGGAGCGGCGCCGCCGGATCGGGCGTGAAAATCAGCGTCGTCGTCCCGGACCAGCGCAAGGCCCCTTTGATCTCCGGCGTGATGTGAAACCACGGCAGCACCGGATTCGACGGAATCCGTCCCAGCGCGACCATCGGTTCGGAGAAGGTGACGCGGATTTCATTCGCGTCCTGCAGTTGCCGGATGTCGCCGTTCGGTCCAGTGCTGACGATGGTCAGCGGCCCGGATTGTCCGGCGAGGAGTCCAGTTGCGGTGGCGGCGAGGAAGACGCAGAGCCAGAGCGCGGCGCGTCGCATGGTGTGTCCTTTGTTCAATTAGAACCCAAGTTGTAGGGTCCGGCTTTAGCCGGACCTCAGCTACCATCAGGCCCATGCAACCGAAAGAGTTGACGATCCGCGGCGTACTCCTGGGTGTCGCCCTGACGACGGTCTTTACCGCCGCGAATGTCTACCTCGGCCTGAGGGTCGGACTGACGTTCGCTTCGTCTATTCCCGCGGCTGTTATCTCGATGGCGCTCCTGAGCGCGGTCAAGGATTCGTCGATCCTCGAAAACAACATCGTCCAGACCGTGGCGTCAGCCGCGGGGACGCTGTCGGCGATCATCTTCGTCCTGCCGGGGTTGGTCATTGTCGGCTGGTGGACCGGCTTTCCGTTCTGGCCGTCCTTTCTTGTCTGTCTGGCCGGTGGCGTTCTCGGGGTGCTGTTCACCATCCCGCTCCGTCGCGCGCTCGTCACCCATTCCGACCTGCCGTATCCCGAAGGCGTTGCCGCCGCCGAAGTACTGAAAGTCGGATCGGAGACGCGGGGCGAAACGAAAGCGGATCCCGGCGAAGCGCGCGAAGGGTTGATGGCGGTCGTCTACGGGACGCTGGCATCGGCCGGGCTGGCGATCGCCGCGGCGACTCGCGTGGTGTCGGCGGAGCTGAACGGGTTCTTCCGCATCGGATCGTTCGGCTCGAGCGGGTATGACATCGCCTGGTCGCTCGCCCTCCTTGGCGCCGGACATCTCGTCGGGCTGGCGGTTGGCATGGCAATGCTCACGGGACTCGTGATCGCGTGGGCGATCGCGGTGCCGATCCTGACGCACCTTCAGCCGACGCCGGCGAACGTCGAATGGGCGGCGCACACGTTGACGGTGTGGCGGACGCAAGTGCGGTTCATCGGCGCGGGTGCGATCGGCATCTCGGCGATCTTTACGCTCGCGAAGTTGTCGAAGCCGGTGGTGGGTGGTCTGGTCAGCACGCTTGCGGCCTCCAAGACGGCCGCCTCCGGAGACGACCGCGATCGCGATTTGTCGCCCTCCTGGATCCTGGCGCTGACGGCCGTCTGCATGGTCATCACCGCGTGGCTCGCCGTGACGTTCCTGCGCGGGACGGTGCTCGAAAGCAGTACTTTGACGCTCACGCTGATTGCGGTGCCGTTCGTGCTGATCGTCGGGTTCGTGATCGCCGGCGTCGCCGGTTACATGGCGGGACTCATTGGCGCGTCGAACAGTCCGGTGTCGGGGATCGGCATTCTCGGCATTGTGAGCTGCTCGTCGATTCTGCTCTTCGCGGTGACACCGACTGACGCGACGCGTCCGGCGCTGGTCGCGTTCGCCCTGCTCGTGACCGGTGTCGTCTTCGCCTGCGCGACGATCTCGAACGACAACCTGCAGGATCTGAAGACCGGTCAGCTCGTTGGTGCCTCACCGATGCGGCAGCAGATTGCGCTCATCATCGGGGTCATCGCCGGGTCGGCGGTCATCCCGTCGGTGCTGAACCTGCTGGCGCGCGCCTACGGGTTTGCCGGCGCCGCCAACGTGGGTGTGGTGGCGGCGAATCCGCTGCCAGCGCCGCAGGCCACGCTGATCTCCGCGCTGGCGCAAGGTGTCATCGGCGGGAATCTTGACTGGAACATGATCGGGATCGGCGCGCTGGTCGGCGTGGCGCTGATTGCCATCGACGCCGCGCTGAAGACGACGGGCAAGATGCACCTGCCGCCGCTCGCCGTGGGGATCGGGATCTACCTGCCGATGTCGGCGACCTTCGCGGTTGTCGTGGGCGCGCTCGTCGCGACGTGGTACGACGGCGTGGCGAGGCGCTCGAAGAACTATGCGCGGTCCGAGCGTCTCGGCACGCTCGTCGCGTCCGGACTCATCGTCGGCGAGAGCTTGTTCGGCGTCGTGAACGCGGGGCTGATCGTTTCCTTCAACAATGATGCGCCGATGGCGCTCGTGTCGGGTGAATTCGGGCTCGCCAAGCCGCTCGGCGTCCTGGCGTTCACCGGACTGGTGGTGTGGCTGTACTCGTGGCTGTCGTCGCGGGCCCGGCATGTCTCGGCGGCTCGACAGGCCTGAGGTCGGTCGAAGAAGGAGGCGCGATGACGAAGCTCGCTGGATTCGTGCTGTTGACCGCCGTCATGGCGATGGCTGCGTGTTCGAGTGAATCGACGGGCGGCGCCTCTACGCGCGCTTCAGCCGAGGCGCCGAAGAGCGGGACCGGTGTCATCGTCAACGAGCACGAGTTGACGACGGAGCAACTGGACTCGCTGGGGCAGATGTATGGTGCCGCGCCGCCGAAGGGTACGTACTGGTACGACCCGCGCAGCGGGCTGTACGGATACTGGGGCTTCGAGGCGGCTGGGTACATTCGTCCCGGCCACGACTTCGGTCAGCTGTCGCCGCGCGCGTCCAACGGCAACACCGGCAGCTTCCTCAACGGCCGCGAAATCAATCTGACCGAGGCGCGATTTTTCCAGCAGCTGTTCGGTGTCGTGTATGCCGGTCACTTCTGGCTCGACGGCAACACCGGATTCATGGGCGTCGAGGGCAATCCGGTGCCGCTCGCGAATCTCGCGGTTGCGATGCGGCAGGCCATGCAGCGGGGGCAGGGCGGTGGATACCATTGGCGCGACGGCAGCGGATCCGTCGTCAGCAGCGAAGGCAACTGCACGTTCGCCGCGATCCCCGGCGCTCCGGTGTATTCGACCCCGGGCTGCGGATAGGGTCAGCCTGCTGTCTGGCACCAGCCTGGCACCAGCCTGGCACCAACCTGGCACCAACCTGGCACCAACCTGGCACCAACCTGGCACCGGCTAGCTCTTCGGCTTGGCCTCGATCAGGACCATCGGGCTCTGGGTCGGAATGGCTCTCGCTAATTCCAGCCCCGCTCCGTGCAGCAGCGTCCGGTACTCGTCGACGGTACGCTCGCGGCCGTTGATCATCACCAACATGTTCAAGTCCATGAGGTGCGCCGCGGAGGGCGTCGCGTCTGCCGGCAGCGACAGCTCCACGATCAGCAGCGCGGACCTGGGCTTCATCGCGTGACGGATGCTCTTGAGGATCTTCAGGGAGTGCTCATCGTCCCAGTCGTGGAGGATGTGCTTGAGCAAGTACACATCTCCGCCCGCGGGGACTGATTTGAAGAAATCGCCGCCTTCGAGCGTGACCCGGCTGTGAAGCGGTGAGGAGGTATAGACCGGTTTCGCGCTGTCGATGACGTGCGGGAGATCCAGCAGCGTGCCGCGCGTTTTCGGATAGTGCTGGAGGATTGCGCCGAGCAGCGTGCCGTGTGCGCCGCCGACATCGACAATGTGTCCGTGTTCGGGGAACGTGAAGCTGGCGAGCACCGGTTCGATGGCGATGGACGAAATGTCCTGCATCGCGCGGCTGAACTGGACCGAGAGTTCAGGGTGCTTGCCGTAGTACTCCCAAGGGTCCATCCCGAGCGCCTGCTGCGACATCTTGTGACCGGTCCGAATCGCGTCGGTGAAGTGTCCCCACGTCAGCCAGTGCGGCGCGTCGGTTTCCGCCATTGCGACGTTGCGCATCGAGCCGGGGACGCCGCTGCGCAGCGTCTGGCCGACCGGCGTCAGCCCGAAGTGCGTCCCTTTCATCGTGAAGATCCCAAGACTCGCAAGCGCGCGCATCAGGCGATGCACCGCGTCAGGGTTTGCGTGCGTCGCGGCTGCCAGCTGTTCGGCGGTGCGATCGCCGTCGGCGAGATGATCGGCGATGCCGAGACGAGCCGCCGCCCCGACGGCCTGTGAAACCCAGGATCCCATGACGAATTGCAACATGACGGCGGGCGGTGGAAGTTCGTGTGACATCGCTCCTCGTTTGGCTCGTTTGGCTCGGGGTCAGACACGTGTCTGACACCCCGTCTGACACCTTGTCAAAAAATCTCAGCCGGTTGGCCGCTCCCTGGCAGTTTTTGGCAGAATGCGCTCGTCGCGACGCTTCGCACCACAACATATGCGGTTCCATCCCGGCTTGCCCACAAGTCGGGGTCAGACACGGTGTCAGACACGTGTCTGACCCCGTTGATTGGCCGCGACGACCCGTTGATTGGCCGCGATGACCAGAGTTGGCAGTTTGAGCGGACGCTGGAGGTACGGATACAGGCGGCCGAGGGCGCCCGCCCCGACGAGCGCGCCGCCGAGCGCCGCGAACGCGTAAACCTTGCCTTCGCCGATGTTGACGAGGATCGGACCGGGACACATCCCAGTCATCGACCAGCCGACGCCAAAGAGGACGCTGCCGAGGACCGTGCCGCGGTTGAGCGACTTACGATCGATCTGCAGGCGCGCGCCGGTCAGCGTGCGGCCGTGTCGCTTGAGCAGCCACAAGCCTGGAGCGGTGAGCACGACCGCGGATCCGATGATGCCGTAGAGCTGAAATCGTTCGAAGAGGAACATCCCCTGGATGAAGTCGTAGTCCGCCGCGCCTGACCGGCTCAGGATGAAACCGAAGAACGTGCCGAGGACGAGAAAAAGAGCGGTCACTGGTCCTCAGCGAAAGATGATGCGGTAGAGGATCTGCGTCGTGAGTATCCCGCTCGCCATGAAGGTGACCGTGGCGACCAGACTCGGGAGCTCGAAGTTCGAGAGCCCGAAGATGCCGTGACCGCTGGTGCAGCCGTTCGCGAGGCGCGTGCCGAAGCCGATCAGCAGACCGCCGGCGAACATCCACGCGAGCTTGCCGGCATGTCCCAAGCCGATCGCTGCGTCGAACAACCCGAGCGCCCAAATCGGTGTCCAGCCGCCTGCGAGCCACGCGGACAGGAATCCGCCGAGCACCAGCCCGGCGAGAAACGGCAGCCGCCATGTGCGCCCGCGGATCTCAGGTCGGCGGAAGTAGGGGGACTGCAGGACGAGACTGCAGACGTCCTCGAGTCCGCTCGAGATTCCCAGTCGTCGGTTGGCGACAAACAGCAGAATCAGCGTGGTTGCGGCGATCCCGGCGCCCGCGAGGGCCCAGTGCAGCGGCGGTTGACTGGTCAGAATCAGCGTCACGGATCCGGATTGTCGCGTACTGCCGAGCGATCCGTCCTACATCTACCCCTACACGGTGCCAGCTTGCAACCTGGCACCAGCCTGGCACCAACCCGGCACCTGTCTGACCCCTGACGTAGAATTCCGGCGATCTCCAGGAGTGACCCCATGACCCGCGCGCGACTGACCCTGACCATCGCCGCCACGATCCTCTGCAATGTCATCGGCGGCGCGCAGATGCGTCCGGGCGCGACGGTCGAGAAGACCTACGGGCTCGGCCTGCCGCGGGACATGGACAAGCTGCTGATTCCGGACTCCGAGTATCCGGTCTATCCGCTCAAGCCCGGACAGGAGGCGTACGCCGACGCCGACGGCTACCGGATCAAGGACGACATCAAAAAGATCACCGCCTTCTCGCTCATGAGCCTGGACGCCGGTGAGCTGTACTGGGGACGGATTCCGGGATCGAAGTGGCACCAGCTGGCCATGAACTTCATGGCCGACGAATACAAGAAGATTGGCCTCGACATCCGTCGTCAACCCGTCGCGCTGCCGCCCATGTGGTATCCGACGAGCCTGACAGCGTCGTACAGTGCCGGAGCCAAGACCGGCACGCTGAAGACGCTGTATCCGATCGACAGCACGAAGCCAACGCCCGCGGCCGGCATCACCGCCGACGCCGTATGGGTTGGTGTCGGGGCCGCGCCGGATCTCATCGGCCGCGATCTGAAAGGCAAGGCGGTCCTCGTCTACAGCACATTCGTGCCCGGCGGCCGCAGCCACTCGGCGAGCGATCGCGCCGGCATCTTCAACTCGGACACGCTCGTCACCAAGGCGGGCGCCGCGATGATCATCAACGTGATGGCGGTACCCGGCAACGGCCAGTTCAATCCTGAAGGCGCGCCGGAAGGACCGGACGCCGTGCCGACGCTGACGATCAGCCAGGACGAGGGTTTCATGCTCCGTGACCTGCTGGCCTCGGGTCAGAAAGTGCAGCTCTCGGTGAAGCTCGCGATCGAACAGCGCGCCACCCTCACGACCGAGAACATCTACGCCACGCTGCCAGGCGCGACCGACGAACAAATCATGGTCGTCACGCATACAGACGGCTTCTTCCAGGGCGCGATGGACAACGCCAGCGGCATGGCCACCGGCCTCGAACTCGCCCGTCACTACGCGAAGATTCCGCGGGCTCAGCGCAAGCGGACGATGGTGTTTCTGGCGACGCCGGACCACCACCACGGCGAACACGGCCGCGCGGTGGTGATCAAGGAGTACGACTGGAGCAAGGTCGCGCTGATCCTGAATCTCGAACACACGTCGCAGACGCTCCTCTACATGGTGAACCAGGACATCATGACCTCGAATGCCATCAGCGCCAGGCGTTGGTATGCGAGCGGCAGCCCGCGCTTTCAGCAGCTGGTGAAGACCACGTTCCAGGACTTCAACGTCTCGGTCTACAAAGTGCCCGAGCGGAACGCCGGCGGGGCGCTTGGCGCGCTGACGGGATTCGCGCCGGCGTTTCATTTGATCGATCACGTCATCTATCACACGACGCTGGACGTCCCTGAACTCGTGCCGGCGGCGGGGCTCACCTACAGCGCCCGCGCCTTCATGAAAGTGTTGGACGAGGCGAACACCATGACGGCGGCGGAACTAAGGGGCCCAGACAAACTGCCAAACCCCATTCGCTGAATTTCAGGATTTCAGGATTTCAGGATTTCAGGAATTTAGGATTTGAGGATTTAAGCCATGCGTGTTGGAACTTCGGCCGCGACGGTTGCGTTGGCGGCCTCGTTGGTCATGCAACCGTCGGCGCAATCGTCACGAATCGCCTTTACCGGCATGCGACTGATCGACGGGACCGAGGCGGCGCCGATCGACAACGCGACGCTGGTCGTCGACAACGGACGAGTCGTTGCGGCTGGATCGGCCGCGACGACGCCGATTCCCGCCGATACGGCGCGCGTGTCGCTGGCGGGGAAGACCGTGATGCCGGGGCTCATCAACGCGCACGGGCATGCCAATAACGTCCAGCGCGATCTGCGGCTCTACGCCAGCTACGGCGTGACGACGGTCTTCAGCCTCGGGAATGACGGCAACGCGCCCGAGGCGCTCGCCGTGCGCCATCAGCAGGACACGGTGCGTCTGCCGCGAACGCGCCTCTTCACGGCCGGGCCCATCGTGACCGGTGAAACACCAACGGCCGCCCGCGTCCAGGTGGCCGCCGATGCCGCGATGCGTGTCGATCTCATCAAGATCCGGATCGAGGACGACTTTGGCCGTGCGAAGAAGATGCCCCCCGACGTGTATCGGGCCGTGATCGACGAAGCGCACCAGCGGAAGCTGCGAGTGGCGGCGCACATGTTCTATCTCGCCGACGCGAAGGGGCTCCTTGATGCCGGCGTCGATCTGCTCGCCCACAGTGTCCGCGACACGAACGTGGACGCCGAGTTGATCGGGAAGCTGCGCACCCGAAACGTCTGTTACGTCCCGACCCTGATGCGCGACGTATCCACGTTCGTCTACGAGTCGGCGCCGCCGTTCTTCGAGGATCCGCTGTTCCTGCAGTTTTCCGATCGGAGCGAAGTCGCCAGGCTCCGCGAGCCGGCGCGCCAGCAGGCGGTGCGCGACAACGCCGACACACCGAGGAACAAGGCCGCGCTCGAAATGGCGAAGCGCAATCTGAAGGCGCTCTCCGCCGGCGGGGTCACGATCGCCATGGGGACCGACACCGGTGCATCCGCGAGTCGATTTCCCGGCTACTTCGAGCTGATGGAACTCGAGATGATGGCCGACGCCGGTCTGACGCCGCGCCAGGTCCTGGCGTCGGCCACGCGTGACGCGGCCCGCTGCATGGACCACGAGCGCGATCTCGGCACGCTGACGCCCGGCAAGTGGGCCGACCTGCTCGTCCTCGACGCCAATCCGCTCGACGCGATCCGCAATATCCGCGGCATCAACGCGGTGTACGTTGCGGGAGTGAGGGTGCCGCGATAGCGAATTTCAGGATTTAAGGATTTAAGAAATTCAGGATTTGAGGCCCGAGGCGGTCGAGTGAGGCGTGCCCCAAATCCTCAAGTCCTGAATCCTAAAATCCTAAAATCCTAAAATCCTAAAATCCTGAAATCCTGAAATTCCACCGTCACCTCATATAATCGTTCCGTCTTGCCCCTGTCTGCCGGTGCCCGCCTCGGTCCGTACGAGATCGTTTCCACGCTAGGCGCCGGTGGTATGGGCGAGGTCTACAAGGCCCGCGACGCCAGACTGAATCGGTTCGTCGCCATCAAGGTCCTGCCCGCCGACAAGATCGCCGATCCCGAGCGCAAACGCCGCTTCGTCCAGGAAGCTCGCGCCGCCTCCGCGCTCAACCATCCGAACATCGTCACGATCTACGACGTCGGCAACGAGAACGGTATCGAGTTCCTGGCGATGGAACTGGTCGCCGGCAAGACGCTCGAGGAGTTGACGCCGAAGGACGGCTTCCGTCTCTCCGAGATGCTCCGCTACAGCGTGCAGATTGCCGACGCGCTGGCCAAGGCGCACGCCGCCGGCATCGTCCATCGCGATCTCAAGCCTGGCAACGTGATGGTGACCGGAGACGGTCTGGTCAAAGTGTTGGACTTCGGACTGGCGAAGCTGCTGCAGACCGTCACCGACCCGGAGGCCACACGCGCCGGCGATACCACTGAGGCCGCGACCGGAAGCGAGCCGGGCCTCGTCGTCGGCACGGCATCCTTCATGTCGCCGGAGCAGGCGGAAGGCCGATCGGTCGACGCGCGATCGGACATCTTTTCGTTCGGCGCGATGCTCTACGAGATGGCGACGGGGCAGCGCGCCTTTCGCGGCGAGACCGCGATGTCGACAATCTCCGCGATCCTGCGCGACGAGCCGAAGTCGGTGTCTGAGATTCGGAGCGACATCCCGTCGGAAATCGAGCGTGTCATTCGCCGCTGTCTCAGGAAGGACCCCGGACGACGGTTCCAGACATTCGCGGATCTCAAGGTTGCGCTCGAGGAGCTGAAGGAGGAGTCGGATTCGGGCACGCTGACTCGCGCGCCGAAGACCAGGGAGCCGCAGCGGTCACGCGCCCTGTTGTTGGCGATCGCGTCGACGAGCGCGCTCGTGCTCACGCTGGCCGCCGTCGCCGCCATGTATTTGTACCGGCCGGAAACGGCACCCGCCGAAACCATGACGAGGCCCACGCCGTTGACGAGTTCGCCTGGCGATGAAGGGATGGCGAGCTTTTCTCCGGACGGCAGCCAGATTGTCTTTGCCTGGAACGGCGATCGTGAGGACAACTACGACCTGTACCTCCAGGTGGTCGGGTCCGGCGCGCCGCTGCGGTTGACGACTGATCCCGCCCGCGATCTGAATCCGCGCTGGTCGCCGGACGGTCGAACCATCGCGTTCGGCCGTTATGTTGCCGACGGCGTGGAACTGCGATTGATACCGGCGCTGGGCGGTCCCGATCGCCTGCTGGCGCGTTTCTCCGGGGCGCGCCCCTTCGGATTTCTCGACTGGACGCCCGACGGCAAGTGGCTGGTCGTCTCGGCGCTCCCATCCGGCGCGCCTCGCGGTGCTTCGACGCTGCAGGCCGTCTCGGTTGATTCCGGCGACATCCATCCCTTGACCACCGTCGGAACCGGGGAGCAGGACATCGACCCCGCGGTCGCGCCAGATGGCCGTGCGGTTGCCTTCATCCGCGTCGGCGGGATGAATCTCTCGCGGCTGCTCGTGCTCAGAGTCGGCGCGGGTCTCGTGCCTGAGGGCGCGCCCCGACAGGTGAACGCGGCGAGCGATTTCGTGAGAAGTCCAGCGTGGACGGTCGATGGACAGGAGCTGCTCTACACCGCCGGAATCGACCTGCGCTCGAGTATCAACCGTGTCCGTGCAGACGGTTCGCAGCCGCCTCGGGCGATCGTTGGCCTCGGCGACGGCATCGAGACGCCGTCGCTGTCGCGGAACGGGCGCCGGCTGGCCTTCACGCGTCAGATTCGCAATTCGAATCTCTGGCGGCTCGACCTCCAGGATCTGTCGCGTCCGCCGCAGCCGTTGATCACATCAAATTTCCGCGAAGCCTTCCCTCAGTACTCGCCAGATGGTTCACGCATCGCGTTCTATACGAACCGGAGCGGATTGAATCAGGTGTGGGTCTGCAACGCCGACGGTACTGGCGCGACTCAGCTGACATCGCTGGAAGGGACGATCACCGGCACGCCGCGTTGGTCGCCGGACGGAACGCAGATTTCCTTCGATTCGAACAGCGGCGGCGACTGGCAGATCTACGTCATGCGGGCGGACGGCGGGAAAGTGACCAAGATCACGACCGGCGGCGCCAATAATTTCGTCACCGGCTGGTCGCGCGACAGCCGTTGGCTGTACTACTCGAGCGGAAACACGAATCCTCGTCTCTGGAAGATCACGCCGCAAGGGCAGAACGCGACCGAAATCACCAGTGGAGTGGCCGCGACCGAATCGGCCGATGGCAAGACGCTCTACTTCACGCGGGAGACCGGAGCCAATCGCGCCAGCGTCTGGCGGATGCCGATTGGCGGAGGCGAAGCCGTCCAGATCATTCCGGCGATCTACCGCTACAACTACGCGCTGGCCGAGAAGGGCATCTACTACGGGACTCCGGGCCAGCCGTCCGTCATCGAGTTCCTGGACTTCGCGAATGGGAAGACGACCTCACTGCACACGCTCACCAGGCCAGCGGATCTCGGCTTCGCGGTGTCGCCGGATGGACGATATCTTCTGTTCGCGCAAGCCGACCGTGCCGGCGGCGATCTCGTGATGGTGGACAACTTTCGGTGAGACTTGATTTTAGGATTTCAGGAATTCGGGAATTCAGGATTTAAGGCAGCAAGCGGTCTCGCTGCGATCATGTCTCTCCTTTCATTTCCGGGATGTCGCGTCAGCACGACCGAGGTGCCCGGTTCCCTCGCCGACGTGCGACTCAACGTCAACATCGAGCAGCGGACCGAGCGGCAGCCGGAAGGACGCGATCCGTACGAGTTCATCCACGTCGAGGTCGTGCTGTCCGACGGCAAAGGCGCGGCCATCGAGAAGCCAGAGATCAAAGTGTTGATGAACGGCGAGCCGCTGATGTTTGGCGTGGGCACGGGCAACTACTACGACCGCCATCCGCGCTACAGGTTGCCCGACGGTCAACGTGCCGTGATACGCCCGGACACCGAGTATGCCTTCCGCGTCGTCTGGACCGACGGCAAGACCTACGAAGCCGGAACCGTTCGGACGCCGAAGGCGCTTGCGCTCGAGCAGATCACGATGCCAGAGACG
The DNA here is from genome assembly GCA_964577955.1 of uncultured Bifidobacterium sp. Lineage (GTDB taxonomy): Bacteria > Acidobacteriota > Vicinamibacteria > Vicinamibacterales > CAVVIG01 > CADEEX01. The sequence continues at coordinate 114,191 of CAZOAZ010000001.1, forward strand.
CATCGCGCTGGCCTGCCGCTCGAGATCACGTGGCGCGAGTTGGCCGAGAAGGTCGACATCGTTGCCTTCCACGGCTTCGAGTACCCGGACGAATTCAACAACATGGTGCAGGAAAGCGGCAGCGTGAATGCCGACGACGTGATCCGGCAGAGCGCCGGGCCGGGAAGCGGAAAGATGACCGTGCCCGCGAGCTACTTCGCGGCGATCGGCAAGAAGCGCGTGGCGTCGTTCGGCATCGAAGTCACGCGCGTGAACGAATCGCGCGCGGCGAAGGCATTTTCAGGTGAGAGCCGAATTCGTGCCGTGCGTACCGTGACCTATCGCGCCGAACTGTCCGTGGCGCGATGAGTTCGCGATAATCCTTAAATCCTTAAATCCTTAAATCCTTAAATCCTTAAATCCTGAAATCCCAAGTGTCAGACGTCAGCCACGTTCCCCGCGTGCAGCCCGCACTCTTTCTTCGTCTCCTCCTCCCACCACCAGCGTCCTTCACGTTCGTGCTGGCCAGGGTTGATCGCCCGCGTGCACGGTTCGCAGCCGATTGAGACGAAGCCGCGTTCGTGCAGCGCGTTGTATGGCACGTCGTGTTCGCGGATGTAGCGCCAGACCTGCTTCGAGGTCCAGAAACTGAGCGGGTTGAACTTGACCAAAGGCCGCTCGTCGGTGCCGAACGTGCGATCGAGCTGGACGACGGGTACATCGGCGCGTGTGCCAGGGCTTTGATCCTTGCGCTGGCCGGTGATCCAGGCGTGCAGCGACGCGAGCGCGCGGCGGAGCGGCTCGACCTTGCGAATCCCGCAGCACTCGGTGTGGCCGTCGGTATAAAACGAAAACAGTCCCTTCGCGCGGACCAACGCCTGCACGGCGTTCGCATCCGGGAACATCGTCTCGATCGTGATGCCGTAATGGCTCCGGACCTTGTCGATGAATTGATAGGTTTCGGGATGCAGGCGTCCGGTGTCGAGCGAGAACACTTTGTATGGGACGCCGGCGCGCGACGCCATATCGATCAGGACCACGTCTTCGGCGCCGCTGAACGAGATCGCGATCGAGGGCGAATACTCCTTCAGCGCCAGCTTCACGATCTCCCGGGGTTCCTTGGACGCGTAGGCAGCAGCCGTGGCAGAGAGGTCGGCGAGGTCGAGGGGCATCAAATGACCGTAACACGAAAACGGTTCCGGGTGCCGGGTGCCGGGTGCCGGGTGCGGGTTCTAGGTTCTAGGTTGAACGAAGCCAGGAGCCAGCATCGCCGTCAGTCGATCTGGATTCGCGACCGCCTGTGAGGTCATCCACGCCATCGACGTCTCGGACAGGGCGCGGCCTTCGTCTCCGCCTACGAGCGTGGCGAGGCGAGACCGTCCGGCCGCGGCATACAACTGCATGTCGGCGCGCTCGAACCCCCCGATGGCGCGGACGAGTTCCTGGCGCGCGAGATCCTGCTTGCCGCGAAAGGCAGCGATGGCCGCGCGCAGCATCCAGGCGATCGGATTGGCCCACGGCGTCCCTTCGCGTTCAATGCGGTCCGCGTCACGGCCGGCGACCGCAAGGAACCTGGCGACGTCGAGCCCCGCCTCCGCCTGCAGCAATGCCGCCCGCGCGCGGAGGTAGGACGTTTCGATGCGGAGGAACTTGATGCGGAAGAGAAACGTGCGCTTCATCGCCGCCCAGTTCGTGTCGATCAGCCGCCACGCCTCCGTGCCATCGCCTCGATAGAGCGCCGTCTGCATGCGCGCCAGCGTGTGGTTGTAGTGCTGGCGCTGGAAACCGGTCTGGGCCCAGCGCGCCATCGCTTCGTTGGCTTCGCGCTCGCCTTCGTCCGGCCGATCCGCGGCCAGCCAGACGAGATTCATCCGCGTCCTGAGCTCGGTCTCGAAGTAGAGGTTCCCACGCGCCTTCGCGTCGGCGAGCAGCGGCGGCATTCGTTCGGCGACGTCCTTGAGTTCGCCCCGAAAGAGCAGCGATCCGAGGAAGAAGTTCTGCGCGATTGTCAGTTCCCAGGTGGCGCCGGCGGTCCGGATCGACAAGAGTTCGATCGCCCGCTCACAGAGCCCGGTCGCCTTGCGCCACTCGCCGGCGAGCAGCGCGCCGACGCCGGCGGTCAGGCTCGCGAGCGCGACCACATGCGGATTCGCGACGCGATCGGCGAGCGCGCGCGCCCGCTCGGCAATCGGCGGGTCCGACGCCGACGGGTTGGTGGCGCGCAGGAGGGTTTCGATCGCCAGCGCGCGGGCGACGCGGAACGGTTCGCCGGCGTCGAGCGCGAGCAGCAGATGCCGGGTTTGAAAGTGCGAGGCGCGCACTGCGTCCACGAGCGCCAACCCGGTGGTCACGGACCAGCACGTGTCGATGCGGAGCAGGGTCTCGTCCGGAACCGCGGCGGCGGGCCGTTCGCGAAAATCGAGGCCGCGCAGCCGAAGCTGCGCCCGGCGCAGGAGCAGCGAGACGAGCGCAGAGCGCGGTCCCGGCGGCAGGCGCAACCCAACCGCGGAGAGCACCGATTGAATGACCTGCAGGCCGCGATCGATGTGCCCACCAACCAGAAACTGTTCCGCGGCGCGGCGTTCCCACTCGATTCTGCCCGGGTGATTCGTTCCCGAGGCGGCGTTCAGATACATCTCCGCGGCATCGGCGGGACGTCCGGCGTCGGCGAGAGCCGTGGCCAGCCCCTGTTTCCATGCCTGAGCCGCCGCCGCGCCTGGGTCGAGATCCAGTGCGGCACGATAGCGTTCCGCCGCGCGATCGAAGGCGAGCGACCGATGAGCCTTGACGGCTGCGCGCGCGCCTTGGATGGCGGCGTCGGGACGGTTCCCCGCGCCGCGATAGTGCTCGAAAAGCGCGTCCGGATCGTCGATGCCCGATGCGAGCAGCGCCCGAATGACGTCGCCATGAATCTGGACCGTGCGCTCGGACGAAAGGTCCGCGGTCAACGCTTGACGAATGCGGTCGTGATAGACCTCGACATGCGTCGAGGAGCCGCTGCTCCGCAGCAGATGCGCGGAACGGAGCAACGAGACAAGCGGCCGGTCGTCGCCGTGAAGTCCCGAGGCCTGATGAACGAGATCCGCCGGCATCGGGCGTCCGCAGACCGCGAGCGTTTCAATCAGCGGACGCGCGGCTTCAGGCAACGCGTCCAACTGCGCGTCTATCATGCCGATCAGCGATGCCGGTTCGTCCGCGGCGGAACGGCGACGCGCGACATGGCTGGCCAACTGTTCGATGAAGAACGGATTGCCCGCAGCCTCGACTTCGAGCCGCCGCCGCGCGGCCGCCGAGATCGGCGCGCCGGCGAGCCACGCGTTCATCAGCCGCTCCGCATCGCCGGCGTCGATGGGGCCGAGCGCCAGCGTCGACCAGGTGTCGGACGTCGCGCGATCGAGAAACCGGCGCAGGAACGGCTTGGCGGCGGTTTCCTCACTGCGGAAGGACAGGATGGTCAAGAGTGTCGGCGCCTGCGGCGGACGGAGCAGTTCGTCCAAGAGCAGCGCGCTGTCGGCGTCGGCCCAGTGCAGATCGTCGACGACGAAGACGAGCGGTCGATGTTCGGCGATCGCCGCGAGCAGTGCCCGGAGCGCGGCGAAGGCCTGGCGCCTGAGCGCGATCGGATCCATCCCCGCGTCCGGTACCGCTTCAGGGATAGCCGCGACGTCGAAGAGGACGGGAAAGAGGCGCGCCAGCGCCTGTATCCCCGGCGGCAGCAGCGTCCGCGCGCCCTCAGGCGGAAGCCCGGCGAGGTGCTGGCTCAGACGGTCGACGATCATGTCGAGCGCCTTGTACGGCACGGTCTCGTGCTCGTAGCAGCGCCCGCGCAGAATCACCAGGTCTGGAGTCTTCGCGATCCGATCGAGGAACTCGCGAATCAGCGCGCTTTTGCCGATTCCCGACGGACCGTGCACGGCGACCGCCGCGGCGCGTCGGCGGCTGACGGCGAACGCGCGGTCGAGCAGACGCAGCGGCTCGTTGCGGCCGACGAACGGCGTTCGCGCGTCGGCGTCAGCCACCGGCGTTGACGGCGTGCGCCGCAGGCGAGCGTGCCGGTTCGTCGTCAGCAAGCCGTTGCGGGCTGACAGCCGCCGGGCCGGGTCGATCGAGAGCAGGTCCATACAGGTTTCGCTCAGATCGAACGGAACGCTGAACGCGCCAGCTGGCGCCTCCGGCAGCGTCGTGCGTTTGTGTTCGAGCTGTTGCGCGAACGAGCCGGCGAACGGGAGGTGGCCAGTCAGGGCGCGGTACAACGTGACGCCGACGGCGTACCAGTCGCTTGCCTCGGAGGGTCGGCCGCCGGCGAGATCCTCGGGCGCGAGATACGCCGGCGTGCCCGCGACGCGGTCCGCCGCCGCTCCGTGTTCCGGAGTCACATCAGCGACCAGCCCGAAATCGAGGATGACGACACGCCGATCCGCTGCGATCAGAACGTTGGACGGCTTGATGTCACGATGCAGCTTGCCGTGGCGGTGAAGCGCATCGATGCCATCCGCGAGCTGGCCGAAGGCGTCACGGAGCCGCTCGATCCGGTCCGCGGCGTGCGCCGGGTCGTCGAGATACGCCAGCAGATCGACGCCGTGAATCCGCTCCATCGTGAAGAAGCCGTGTCCCTCTTCGACGACCAATTCGTAGAGCGGCACCAGGTTGGGGTGCGCGACGTCGGCGAGGCTGCGGAACTCACGCTTGAAGTGCAGCAGATCGGCAGGGTGGGCGTCGCGGAGCGTTTTCAGGGCGACGATCTGCTGTCGCGTCGTGTCGAGCGCCTCGTAGACGACGCCCATGCCGCCCTCGCCGAGACGCTGACGGATCTGGTAACGGTCCGTGCCGGTGAAGGGTGCGGCGGCGCTGCGTGCAAAGGGATCTGCCGGAGTCGATGGGGCGTCGATCGGGATCGTCAGCACCGCCGGCGACTCGAGAAAGTCTCCCGCCGACGTGTGGGCGCGCAGCAATTCCGCGAGGGCTTCGCGGATGGCCGGATCGTCTGCGGACAACTCGTCGAGGCGGCTGGCCAGCGCGACGGTATCGTCGGTCAGCGCCGACTGAAACACGGTCAGCGCGCGGCGCCAGCGTTCGGGAGTCACGGGGCGAGAAATCTTGGCCGGTCCAAACTGTGCGAATCCGTCAAATCTTACTCCGGCAGGACGACCGCCCCGCGCGTCGCCTCCTGCTATGCTTCCGTGTGCCCGAGTCGAGTGAGGTCACCGAACTGCTGCTGGCGTGGCAGCAGGGGAGCCGCCAGGCGCTGGACCAGTTGATGCCGCTCGTCTACGGCGAGCTCAAGGCGATTGCGGGGCGCTACCTTTCCCACGAGCGTGCCGGCCACACGCTGCAGTGCACGTCGCTCGTGCACGAGGCGTATCTCAAGCTGATCGATCAGCGTCGCGTCCAGTGGCAGAACCGGGCGCACTTTTTCGGCATCGCGGCGCAGATGATGCGCCGGATCCTCGTGGATCACGCGCGCGCCGCGCATCGCGAGAAGCGCGGCGGGTCCGTGCCGACTCTCTCGCTGGACGCGGCGATGGAGGTTCCGGCCGCGGCGTCGGGCGTCGACCTGCTGGTGCTGGATCATGCGCTGGATCGTCTGGCGGAGATCGAACCGAGTCTCGGCCGGCTCGTCGAGTTGCGCTACTTCAGCGGCCTGACGATCGAGGAATCCGCCGCCGTCCTGGGCACGTCACCTGGCACGGTGAAGCGCGAGTGGGCCGCCGCCCGCGCCTGGCTCTTCCGTGAGATGTCTCCGAGTTAGGGTCAGCTTGGTGCCGGGTCGGAGCCAGAGAGGTGCCAGGCTGGGGCCAGACCGGTGCCAGACTGCAGGCTGGTCCCGTACCGGATTTTCGTCAGACGACTCTGACGGCTATCGCTGATCCGATTCGCTGACCCGCGTCGCGTTAGGTGACAGAGGTTTCCATGTCACCTGTTGCCCGCGGCCGTCGATCCGTTCTCCTGCTCAGCAGTCTCATTGCTCTCGCGGCTCCGGCGACCAGCCAGGCCGCGACGATTACGCTTCTGTCAGCCGTCGCTGGAGGTGGACCGCCTGTCCTCGCGGGCGGCGGCGTCACCCAAAACGCGGACAAGGTCGTCGTCGCCGGCGGCTACGAGGCCCACGCACGAACGACCGCCCTCCTCAACGGCGCTCTTTCAGGCGGCGTTTCAGCCCGCACCAACGATGCGGATCAGCTCGCTGTGGCCAGCGCTCATGTCGAAAGCACTTGGGATTGCCCGACGGGCAACTGCCTCACCGATCGGCCGATCGCACAGGCGCCGTTGCTGGTGCGGGTCGCCTTCGACGGCATCGTCGATCCACTGATGCTGACGGACCCGACGGCGACCGCCACCGAGGAGGCGTCGCTCGAGATCCTCTTCCAGTATCAATTCCCCGGCGGCAGTTTCGAATTCCGAGCGTGTTATGAAGCGGGGACGCCCTTCGACCGCGCCGAGTCCGGCTGCGCCAACTTCTTCGAGGCGTCGTTCACGGACACGACCGGACAGCGGAGTCTGACCGACCGGCTCGTTTTCGGTCCCGGCAACACGGTGTCGTTCGACTGGGCGCTGCCATGGAACGTGCAGAGCAACGAATGGATTGACAGCTACGACATCCGCGCGACGGTCGATTCCACGAACTCCAACTTCCCGCACGCGCTGAATTTCCTGAACACGTTTACCGTCCAGCAGACGAGCCTCGACCCTGGCATCTCGTTCAACACCGGCGGCGGACTGACGACCGCCGCCCCAGTTGCGGACGGCCAGGTTCCCGAACCCGCGACGCTGCTGCTCGTCGGCGCCGGCCTCGCGGCTGTCGCCCGCCGCCGGACGGGAGGTTGGTCATGAATCGAGTCTTCCTCGTGTGCGCGCTTGCGTCGTCAGTCGCATGTAGCGAGGCGACGGCTCCGAGTTCCGATGACAGCGCGCCGCCTGTGAGCGGCTCGACGACCGGGATGGCGCAGTCGTGGGTCGGGACTGGTTCGTCAACCAATTCGGGCTATGTGGCGAACGCGCAATTGACCTGGGCCTTCGAGACCGCCGTGGCTGGCATCGCCAGCTACCGGCCGACTGGCACGGTGACGGTCACCGTCCCGGGTTGTTCGATTGCGCCCAACAGCGCATCGGTCACTCCCACGACCGGGGTCCTGCAGGTCGACTACAACACGAATCCGCCCACGTATCACGGCGTCGGCGTCACCGCGTGGACCGCGACCTACACGTGCCCGCAGGTGCCATCGTTTACTGGCGGAGTCTCGGCGGGGTTTCTCGGCGGCATCGGCGGAGTCGCGGGCGCGAACAGTCTCGAAGCCGCCGGACAAGTCGGCGGTAACGGCCAGACGATTGCCGGGACTGCCACAAACAGCGATACGACGTTCACGTGGTCGTTGACGCGTCAAGGGACGCGCTGACGCTGGCGGGGCAGGAGGGGCGGGAAGGGCAGGCAGGGCAGGCGTGAAAAAGGCGTCAGTCGCTAGTCCGTGCCTCCGGCCCTTCGACGAAGCTCAGGGCCGTCCTGAGCACGTCGAAGGACGGCTAGCGACTGACGCTGGATGACTGAAACTTACTTGGTGCCGGCGCCGCGCGCGACGAGTTTCTGCACGCGCCAGTTGATCAACTCGCCGACGTAGATCTCGTTTTCGGACGGGCACGCGATCGCGTGAATCCAGCCGAACTCGCCGAGATTCCGCCCCGGACCGCCGTAGACGCCGAGGACCTTGCCTTCGAGCGACACCTTGTAGATGCGGCTCGGATACAGATCGCCGACAAAGAGCACCGGGTTCGGACCCGGCGTCATGCAGAGCGCGTCGGGCGCGCCAGGCGCCTGCGAGCCGGTCGTCGCGTTCGGCGCCGGGACGCCGTAGACGACCTTGCCCTTCGTGACATCGACCGGGACATCGATGACGAACTGGCGGAGGAACTTGCCCTCGGTGTCGAAGACCTGGATGCGACGGTTGCCGCGATCCGCGACGAACACTTCGTCCTTCGGCGAGACGGCGATGCCGTGCGGTGTGTCGAACTGCCCAGGACCGTTGCCGAGCGATCCCCAGCTGGCGACCCATTCACCGCGGGCGTTGGCCTTGCCGACCCGCGAGTTCACGTAGCCGTCGCTGAAGTACGAATTGCCCTTGGAGTCCCACGCAACGTCGGTCGGCTGGTTGAAGACGTTGTCGCGATGGACCGGAACGGGGTTACGCGGATTGTTGTTCTGCGGCGCGGTGATGGCGACGCCGGCGCGCTGCAGCAGCCCAGTGAGCGTCGAGGCGTAGTCCGGCGGTGTCATGAAGTGCGACGCTTCGCCCTTGCGGCCGAAGATCCACACCGGGCGGCCCTGGGGATTGAACTTGATGATCATGTCCGATCCCTTGTCGACGACCCAGATGTTGTCGTCCTTGTCGATGCGCACGGCGTGCGCGTACGACCAGGCGTACAGGTTCTTGCCGATCTCGCGCACGAACTTGCCGTTCTTGTCGAACTCGAGCAGCTGCGCCGCGGTCGCCATGTACGACGGCCCGGTCGAGTTGCCACGCGAGAACACGAAGATGTGTCCCTTCGAGTTCACCGCCACGCCGCCAATCTCGCCGAAGTACACATCGTCCGGCATCTTGAACGGATCGGGGATCGACTCGAACGGGATCGTCGGTACCTGCGCCAGCGCCGGTGCGACGGTCAAACCGAGAAACGCGAATGCCAGGAATACTCGCCTCATTGGCCTCCTCCACATGACTGCCGAGTTTTCGAGCCCCGGCGCGCCATCGTACCGACGGGCTTTTCCTTACGCAAGATTAATGAATGGGGTTAGCCCCCCGGGGGCTGACTCAAGCTGGACCCTGCAATTGGTCTCGCGGAGTGTCGAGCGTTGGCCCGGCGTCGCGGCTCTGGGCCGCCGGGCTGGATTGCCGATGGGAGCGAGCGGCCGCTCTCGTCTCGGCGGATCGCGGCGGTCGCCGCGCCGATTCTCCGATGAACCTCGCCTCAGCCTCTCGTACCGCAAAGAGGGGCCATGGCTTCGCGTTTGCGGGTCTTCCGCCGGCAGCGAGTGGCCGCGCGGCTGAAGACGTCTCTCGTGCGCGTATCGGTGTTCGTGCCAGCGGCCTCGATCCGATCCACGACGCGCGGTTGATCTTCGAACTCGGCGTCGGCTCGTGGTGAGTTGCCGCCGCGCGTCGCTCGGAATCCGGCTGAAGCCGGACGCCACCGAATCGACGGCATCTCATGCATAATTTGCGGCGATGCCTCTCAGTTCGGGCGCTCGTCTCGGCCCTTACGAAATCGTCGCACCACTCGGGGCCGGGGGAATGGGCGAGGTGTACCGAGCCCGCGACACACGGCTTGGGCGCGACGTTGCGCTGAAGGTCCTCGCGGCGCACGTCACCGCCGACGCCGATCGGATGCGCCGCTTCGCGCAGGAAGCGCGCTCGGCCGCGGCGCTCAATCACCCGAATATCCTGGCCGTCTTCGACGTCAGCGCGGACGGTACAACACCCTATCTGGTCAGCGAACTCCTCGAGGGCCACTCGCTGCGCGAGCTCCTCGAGTCCGGTCCGTTGCCGCCGCGTCGCGCCGTGGACTACGCGGTGCAAATCGCCCGCGGCCTCGCGGCGGCGCATGAGAAAGGGATCGTTCACCGCGATCTCAAGCCCGAGAACCTGTTCATCACGAGCGACGGACGCGTCAAGATTCTCGACTTCGGGCTGGCCAAAGTGATGAGCACCGAATCGCGTGGCGCCGAAACGACGCTGGCGACAGCGGCGCCAGGGACCAACCCTGGTGTCGTGATGGGCACCGTCGGCTACATGGCCCCAGAGCAGGTCCGCGGCCAGGCGGTCGATCATCGCGCCGATCTGTTTGCCTTCGGCGCAGTCCTGTACGAAATGCTGACCGGCCGTCGCGCCTTTCAGCGGGACACCTCGGCCGAGACGATGACCGCGATCCTGAAGGAGGAACCGCCCGCGGTTCCCGAAAGCGGCGGACAGGTGTCACCAGGCTTGCAGCGGATCGTGGCGCATTGTCTCGAAAAGCAACCGTCGCTGCGATTCAAGTCGGCTGACGATCTCGCCTTTGCTCTCGACGCCCTGTCATCGTCAACGCTCACGCCCGCGGCGGGGGCCGCGGCTGCCGTTGCCACGGAACCGGCGCGACGGAGTCGAAGCGCGGTCGTCGCGGTCGCGGCCGCCATGCTCGCCGCGCTCGTGGCTGCGGCGGTGACGTGGTCATTCCGTCCGCCGCCGGTCGCGCCGCAGGTGTATCGGTTCAACATCACGCCGCCGCCGGACTGGCGCTTCGCGGTCCCGGCGGCGCCGGATTCGCCGCTCGCCGTCTCGCCTGACGGACGGTCGGTCGTCGCACTCGGCATCAATGGCAAAGGTCAGACGGCGCTCTGGCTGCGAAATTTCGACGCCTTCGAATCACGGGTCCTGGCTGGAACCGAAGGCGCCGGCAACACGTTCTTCTGGTCGCCGGACAGCCGCTCACTGGCGTTCATGGCCCGGGGTAAGTTGTCGCGGCTCGATCTCGCAACCGGAGCGGTGACTTATCTCGCCGACGTTGGCGGTGGCTCACTTGGCGGCGCCTGGAACCGCACCGATCAGATCCTCATCGCGTCCTACGCCGGCTTCTACCGGCTACGCGCGAGCGGGGGGACGCCCGAGCGTGAGCAGACGCTGGCGGCCGACGAAACGCTCCTCACGAATCCAATTTTTTTTCCTGACGGCGAGCATTACCTGATATCCGTCACGCTGGGGAACGAGATCCGTGCCGGCGCGCCGAAGGCCATCGACATCGCCAAGCTCGGCGAGGCCAAACGGACGCGTCTCCTGACCGCCGAGCAGTTCGCCGTGCCGGTCGCCGTGGCGGCCGGCCACATGCTGTTGATGCGCGGCAATCGGCTCGTCGCGCAGAAGTTCGACGACCGGTCGTTCGCGTTGAGCGGCGATCCGGTCACGATCGCAGATCGCGTTCAACTGATTGCCACCCGTCCTTATCCGGTGCTGTCGGCTGAGGCGGGCGGCGGGCTCGCCTATGTCGCGGAACAGCAGGCGGTGCTGCATCAGCTCGCCTGGTACGACCGCACCGGTAAGCGGCTGTCGAACATCGGCGAACCAGGCGATTACTCGAATCTCGACCTCTCACCGGACGGCACTCGGCTCGCCGTTGCGGTCATGGAACCCGGGCAGCGCACCCGCGACATCTGGACGTTCGATCTGACACGCGGCGTCCGGACCCGGTTTACCTTCGGCACCGGTGAAGAGCGAACCGCGGTGTGGTGGCCGGACGGCAACCGGCTGATTTACAACTCACAGCGCAAGACGACCGAACGTGAGCTGTACGACAAGCTGGCCGACGGCACCGGGAGCGAGCGGGTGCTGCTCGCCGACGGTTTGAGCAAGGATCCGCTGGGCGTATCGCCAGACGGCAAGGTGCTGCTCTATCGCGAGAGCGGCCGCAATGGCAACGACGTCATGGCGATGCCGTTCGACGGCAAGCCGTACCCGATTGCGGCGACGCCGGCCGACGAGTCGCTGGGCAAGTTCTCCCCGGACGGACGCTGGATTGCCTACACCACAACCGAGACCGGACAACGTGAAATCTACGTTGTCCCGTCCTCGCCCGAGGTTGGCGGCCGCTGGCAGATCTCGACCAATGGAGGCGATACGCCGCGCTGGCGCGGCGACGGGCGCGAACTGTATTTCGTGGGCCAGGACCTGACGATCATGGCGACGACCGTCGACGGCTCAGGGCCGGGCTTCCGAATCGGCGCGACGACTCCGCTCTTCAACGTCCCGCTCGCGCGCCAGATCGGTTATCAATACTCCGTCGCCCGCGACGGCCAGCGCTTCATCGCCAACGTCGAGTCTGCTGCCAGCGCCTATCAGATCGTCGTCGTCTCCGACTGGCGGACGATGATCAAATGAGGTTGGCAGGGCGGGCGGGGCTGGCAGGCAGCAGCGACATCGGTAGGGACAGCCTTTAGGCTGTCCGACTCAGTCCGGCATCGGACGTTCAACACGGTCGACGACGAGGACCTCGATCGGCGCTCTCGTCGACTCCAACTTCAATCCCAGCTGTTCCTGCACTGCCGTGAAGATATTGGGCGCACTCGCGTCGGTTGGCGCCGGCGCGCCGGCCGGCGCGGCCGGAGGTTCGGGCGTCCACGTGAGCTCCATGTCGTAGCGCCCGGTCAACTCGGTGCGATCGATGATCACGCGGTTGACGATGGCCGCGAGCATCGGCAGCAGCTGCGCGACCGGCATGCCGCGCAGGTTCAACGCGTTGCGCGGGTTGGCGATGTTGGCGCACGGCCGCTGCTCGCGCAGATCGATCTCCGGATCGGGGCAAACGGTGGGACGCAGGCCGGGCGCTGATCCGACCGGACGGCCCACGACGAGCGCGTAGACCGGGAGTTCACGCTGCTCCCGGTGGACAGTGAGCTTGAAACGATCGGCGAGCAGCGTCTGCAGCATCCACAGAGCATCACGGACCGGCGTCGCCGGATCCGTGGCTCTGGCGGTCAGGTCGAAGCGATCGCGATCCAGCCACTCCGGGCCGCCGATGATCTGATCGTTCTGCAGTTGATACGCCGTCCGAATAATGAAGCGGAGCGGCACCGAGCGCGCGGTCAGCCGTCCACCAGGGAGGACGACGAACATCATCGCCGGATTCTCGGACGGCTTCACCGACGCGACCTCGAACTCCATCCGCGACGGCGCCGGTCCGAGTCCCTGTGCCAGCACGAGGCCGGAACCGAGTGCGGCCAGCGCGACCGACATCCAAACACCTCTGAGCATCTGCGGCAATTGTATTTCCAACCTCTGACCTCTGACCTCTGACCTCGATCAACTTCTTCCCGCCGTCCAGCGTATCGCTTGACGAATCTGACTCAGGAATCCGGCGTCCGTCCACGTTGATCCGAAGTGGCCGAGCGCGTTGTAGTACACGCGTCCGGTCCCCATCGTCTTTGTCCACGCGAGCGGATAGTCGCCACTCGCGCCGACGGATGCGGCGTCGAGCGTCAATAGCACGTGGACCGATGGCCGGGGATTCTCGCGGAAGGTGTAGAACTCGTCGAAAAGTTGAAACGACGCGCCGATGCCGGTGTGGATCGGGTGCGCGCGATCTTCGACCGCCACCCGCGCGGTCTGGGTCCACGGATGTTCCTTGAAATAGGCGCCCACGAGCGCGCCATACTCCGGCCAGCCGTACAACGTGTCCGTGGCGCTGTGCGTGCCGATGAATCCATGGCCGCTGGATACGAAAGCAAGGAGCGAAGCCCGCTGCGCGGCCGTCAACGGCAGCTCGCCGGAGGTCATCGCGAAGAAGATCACATCGACCGACGCGAGGGCGGCAGTCTCGAATGCCGAGCATGCTGACAGTGTACGTTCCGAATCGTACGTTTGTCGCTCGGAGTCTGACACCCGAACGTCCTTAAACGCGGTGTGTCAGAGTCCGAGCGACGAGGTGGATGCTGGCCGTCAGAATCCGAGCGACCTGTCGGAGTCATGTAGACGATCGGTGTCTGACACCCGGCGTCAGAAGCCTTGCCGGTGTCAGACACCGATCTTCTACTGGAGCTTCATTGCCTCGCTGAATGCCTGTGTCAGCGCCGGCACATCGGTATCCGCGTCCCGCCACAACGTCGCGAAGTTCTGATACGCCACGCGGGCGATCGCCGTCTCGCCCGACATTGCCAGCGCCCGTGCCCGCTGCAGTTGCGCCAGCGCGCCGACCGGGTCGCTGACGACGATGCCGCGATGGTCGAGGATGCGCTGGAATTCGGCGGCGGCCTCGGTGCCGTGGTGAAGGGCGAGGTAGGCGAGCCCGCGCACGTAGATCGGGTAGAGCGCGCCGAAGAACGTCGGCGTCGAGCACGGCGGCATGGCCAGCTCGTACGGAATCGTCGCCTTGAGCCATTCAATCGCCTTGGCCGGCTCGCGCCGGTTGATGGCGGTGAGTGCCCGCAGCGTCGGAATGTACGTCGAGCGAACCGCGGTGTCTTCCGGAAACCGTTTCTCGAGATCGGCCGCGAGCGCCAGCGGACGCGCGGTGTCGCCCACCAGCGCGAGCGCGAAGGCCGCCCCGTACTCGACATCCCGTCCCGTGGACATCATCAGCGCCGCGGTGGCGGCGTGTCTGGCTTCGGCCGTGTTGCCGGCAAAGGCTTCCCAGAGCGAGCCGCCGGTTTCGTAAAGCGCCGCGATCTCGCGCTTGCCGACCTGCTGCGCGCCTTCAACCGCTCGCCGCAGCGTTTTCCGCGCCTGCTGCATCCGGCCGCCGTAGGCCAGCACGAAGGCTTCGCGATCCGTGATCCAATCCTCGATGCCGGGCTTGCCGCGGTTGATCGCGACCTCGCGCTCCATCGCCGCGATGTCGCCTTTGAGGAAGGCGAGGTCGTAGCGTTGTAGCGAGAAGTCGGGCGTGTCGATGCCGCGCGTCGCCGCCTGGCGCATGGCGTTCTCGGCATCGTTGAAGCGGTTGAGGAACTGGCTATTGAACGCCAGCTCCAGATAGCCGGCCGGGAAGTCCGGGTCCAGCGCGTTCTGCTTGCGCGCTTCCTCGATCGCCTTCTCGTAACGGCCGAGCGGCGGATAGACGAACGCCGCCAGCAGCGTATGCGGCACGATGTCGCGTGGATAGGTGCGGCTCCACAATTCGAAGGTCTGCTGCGCCCGCTCGATGTTGCCGGTGACCTGAAGATCGTAGTTCGCGGTGATGAAGAACTTCTCGCGATCGGTCGTCCGGTCGCGCAGCTCGAACGCCGCGGCCCCGCGCTCCGCCGAGAGCCCACGCTCGCCGACGAGATTGAAGGTGAAGCCGAGCATCGCGTGTGCCATCGCGAACTTCGGATCGATCTCGATCGCCCGGCCGAAGAGTCCGATCGCGGCCGGCAAATCGTTGACCGAGAAGAGCACCTTGAGCGCAGCACTGTACGCCTTCAGCGCTTCGAGCGATGGGGTTGACGCTTCCTCGAGCGGCTTGTCGTGTTCCTTGACCGTGGCCAGCGATTCGCCGACTTTCGTGCGGAAGCGGCTGGCGATGCGGCTCAGCGCGTTCAGCACTTCTTCCTTCCGCTCCGCCTGGATTTGCTCGGTGTCGATCACTTCGCCGGTCTTGCAGCTGGTGGCGCGGAGCCCGAGCACGTACTGCGTGCCGAGCGTGGTGATCGATCCGTCCAGCACCGCGGCGCTGGCGGTTCGGACGCAGATGTCGCGCGCGATCTCCGGCGTGAGGCGGGCATCGCCTGGCTGTCCCATGAGGCGAAGCGTCGCCTGGAGCCGTTCTTCGGAGACCAGGCTGAGGAACGGCGACTGTTCGAGTTGGACCGTCAGCCCCTGGCGCAGCGTCCCGTCGAAGACGGCATCGCCGGTGGTGTTGGCGAAATCGGCGAGCACCAGAGTGTCCTTGTCGGTCAGCGTCGGTGCGCTGCGGCCGGCGATCAGAAACGCGCCGCCGACGCCGAGGAAGAGGAGCGCGGCCACGCCGGCCAGGATCCAGCGGCCGGTGTGAGATGACGTTGGCTCGTGCGCCGCGATCGTCAGGCGGCCAGTGTCGGTGTTCCGCTTCAAGCGGCGCAGGTCGACGAGAATGTCCCCGGCGTGCTGATAGCGCATCGCCGTGTCCTTCTCGAGGCACTTCTCGATGATGTGCGCGAACTCGATCGGCAAGTGCGGATTGAGCTTTCTGACCGGCGTCAGCGGACGATTGAGAATCGCGTCGGCCGTAGCCGGCCAGGTGTTGCCTTTGAACGGGAGCGCCCCGGTGGCCATCTCGTAGAGGACGACGCCGAACGAGAAGACATCCGTACGGGAGTCGAGCGCGAGGCCGCGGACTTGTTCCGGCGACATGTAGGCAATGGTGCCCATCAGCGCGCCGGTTTCGGTGAGGCTGGTGTCCGGCGAATGCGTCGGCTGATGGGTCAGATCGATCGCCGCGGCCTCGGCCGCCCACGTCGCCAGCCCGAAGTCGAGAATCTTCGGCCCGTGCGCGGTGACGAAGATGTTCGCCGGCTTGATATCGCGATGGATGATGCCGCGCGCGTGCGCAGCCTGCAGGCCGTCCGCGACCGCGATCGCCACATCGATCATCGCCGACACGGTCATCGAGCCGCGGCCGAGCGGCTGTTGGAGCGTTTCCCCTTCGAGGAACTCCATCGCGATGAACGGCGGGTCGGTGCCGACATCGTAGATCGTGCAGATGTTCGGGTGGTTCAGCGCCGAGGCGGCGCGGGCCTCGCGCTGGAACCGCTCGAGCGCGGGCGGGGAAGTGGCGTTCTTCTCGGTCAGCACTTTGATGGCGACGGTGCGTTCGAGACGCGTATCCCGCGCGCGGTAGACCTAGCCCATCCCGCCGGCGCCGAGCAGGGTGGTGATCTCGTATGGGCCGATGCGCGATCCGGTGGCCGGGGCGGTCAGCACAACACGTCCTTGTCGTTAGAAAGTGCGAGTGATTCGGAATCCCGCCGGCGCCACGGCCAACGACCACGTGGCGTGCGGGCGTGGAGCGATCGCATCCCGTTGCGCGGGCGCTGGGTTCGTATACCGCTCATAGTCGTGCGCCGCGCGCATCGGCTGCGAGAACAGCTGGAGCTCGGAGATCGCCTGGCCGATCCCGAAGGTGACGACGCCGTCGATGGCCGGCCGATTGAACCCGACGGATGTCGTGAGCCCGGCGGCAGCGTTGACCGACAGCGAGAGCAGGCGCGACTTCCAGGATCGTCCGTACGATTCCTCGCGCGCCGCCTGCTTCAGGAAGCGTTCCGCCGCTCTGAGCTTCGCGCGGCGTTCGATGGCGGTGTCGCCCGGCAGCGCGCGGAGTCGCGAGGCGAAACGTCCGGCCTGCAGCGGGAACACGACCTGGCCCGCGGCGCCGAGGGCTGAGGTGGCTGCGCCAATAAACAGATCCTGACGTGTGGATTCGTCGGTGCTCGCTGCAGCAGCGAGCGCCTGCCCGGCGGTTCCGGCGGTATAGGCCGCCAGCCAGCCGTACCACCAGCGATTGGCACCGGCCCGTCCCGCGTCGAGCGCTTCCTGGATGAAGGCGAGACGAGTGGAGACTTCACCGTCAGACGGCTCCGTCGACTGCGCCCGAACGGCGGGCGCGCCGAGTTGGATCATCAGAATCGCCGCTGCGACGCCGTACCAGGCTCGGCCCCTCGAAATTCGGACGCCGCGGCCAGGACCAAGGACCATGGCGATGCGAATCAGAAAACGTCCTACAGGAGGGTTCCGAACAGCTCGGCCGTTCGGGGCCACCGCCGGGATTGACAGTGTTTGTCCCACAGCCCGTTAGACGGCCCTTGTACGGTTTTTCCGTAGAGCTCGTTAGAGCACTTCGGTGGCGTCCGGACTTCGCGTGGCGTCCGGCTTTAGCCGGACCTCATGAGACGTTCGTCTCTTGACTTGCTGACATCGTGAGCCCAGGCTTGCCCCCCATGGCTGAAGCGGACGCACTCTGGATCTCGGACAACATTCGCGACTGGCACCGGAAGTTCGGCTTCATCCATGAGACGAAGTTCACGACGCCGTCCAGCACGACCATCGAGCACCTCACCGGCAATGGCGACGCCGCGATCTGGACCGGCTGCTACCTGGCCGCGGAGGCGTTCCGTTATGCGATCAAGCCCACGCCCGCTGGCTTCGCCTATCTGAACGAGGCGCTGCGGCGGGTGCGCGACGTGTCGACCATGGTGCCGAGCGGGTTCATCACGCGGACGATCTTTCCGAAGATCACCGACCCTGACGACCCGGACTATCCGCTGTATCAGCACTTCTGGCTGGAAGAGCACCACTCGGAGCTCTTCGATGTCAACTACAACGGCGTGCTGTCACAGTGGGTGGGGCATCCGACGCGGGATCAATACGCCGGCGTGCTGTTCGGCCTGGGCGTCACCTACGAGCTGATCACCGACGCGGGTGTCCGCGCCATCTGCAAGGACACGATCACGCACCTCATCCGCGGCCTGATCGATCACGCCTGGATCATGAGCACGCCTGGTCATCCGTTTCAGGAGACGTACCTCATTCGTCCGGATCACCTGCTGAGCGTGCTGCAGCTCGGGAAGTACGTCAATCCCTCAGAATTCGCCTCGACCTACGACATCACACGGTTCATGTTGTCGTGGGCGGTGGGGCTGCCCATCTGGTACGACTGCCTCAACGTGCGCGAGCAGTACTACAAGTTCAATCTCGACTATCTCTATTGCTACAACCTGATTCATTACGAGTCCAGCGCGTCGCAGAAGAACAAGTACCTGCAGAAATATCAGCGCCTGCGGACAACGACGAAACAGCATCTGAACGCGCACTTCAACATGATCGACCGCGCGCTGACCGGCCCGGACGCGACCCGCGATGCCGAGACGCTGGTGCTCCTCGACCAGCTGTGGTCGCGCGGCTTCCGGGATCTCTGTTCGGCGAATCTGCCGTCGTACCCGTTGTGTGGCGGCGAAGCATGCGATCCGATTCCGCCCGTGGACCGGCCGTATACGGATTTCATGTGGCAGCGCAGTCCGTTCCATGTCGATTGCGTCGCGGACGGGAGCAAGGAATCAGCCGGTATCGACTACATCCTGCCGTACTGGATGGCGCGGTATTTTGGCTTGACCGCCGTCTAGGATCGGTCAGGCGCACGAATTAACAATTGACAATAGTCAATTGTCAATTCGAGAATCCGCCCATGACGAAACATCTTCTCGCGCTCGCATCGGTTCTCTTGGTTGCCGCGCCGGCCCGCGCGCAGCTGGTCATGGCCAATCAGCTCGGCGTCACGATGGGCCACGTGCATCTCGTCGTCAAGAACGTCGAAACGCACAAACGCTTTTGGATCGATGTGCTGGGCGGGACGCTGGTCAAGAACGGACCGCTGGAGCTGATTCAGTTCCCGGGCGTCTACATCATGCTGCGACAGGGCGAAGCGACCGGCACGCCCGCCGGCACGATCGTCAATCACTTCGGCTTCACCGTGAAGGACATGAAGGCGTCGCTCGAGAAGTGGAAGGCCGCGGGCGTGCAGATCGAGCCGACCGAGAACCCGAACGAAGTCTACGTCCACACCGAGGACGGCATCCGCGTCGAGGTCTACGGCGAGCCGGCGCTGCCGACGCCGGTCAGCATGAATCACATTCACTACGCCGCGAACGACATCCCCGGCATCAAGGCGTGGTACGTGAAGGTGTTCGGCGCCAACCCCGGCCGCCGGCCGTGCATTGCGTGCCTGGCGCGGCCGGCGATGATCGAGTCCGACGATCTGCCGGGTGTGAACCTGTCGTTTGGCGGCAGCCGTACGCCGACCGCGCCGACGAAAGGGCGGTCGCTCGATCACATCGGCTTCGAAGTCGCGAACCTCGAGGCGTTCGTCGCGGCGATTGAGGCCAAGGGAATCAAGCTGGATTCGCCGATCCGTCAGGTCCCGAACTCGAAGGTGAAGGTCGCATTCCTGACCGATCCCTACGGCACCTACATCGAGCTGACCGAAGGCCTCGCTCCGTAGTAGCGAGGTGATCGTGGAATCCGGCTTCAGCCGGATTCATCCCCAGGCCGGGACGGCATGGCCAGTGATCGCGCCACTTGACAGCGCCTCGTCAACTGTCATAGTGTCCTATGACAGCAGGCGCGATGCGATTTCAACTCAATTTCAAATCCGGCAAGCCGGTCTACCTCCAGCTCGTCGACCAGGTGCGGGCCGCTGCGGCGTCGGGCGCGATCAAAGCCGACGACCCGCTGCCGTCGATTCGCCTCGTCGCCGAGGAACTGCGCGTCAATCGCAACACCGTCGCCAAGGCCTACGCCGAACTCGAGAGCCAGCACGTCATCGAGACGATTCCCGGCAAAGGCTGCTTTCTCCTCGACGCCGGGAGCCCCTTCAAGAAGGACGTGCGCGTCAAGCTGCTCGCCGACGAAATCGATCCGGCGGTCGTCCAGGCCCACCACCTCCAGGTCAGTAAAGCCGAGTTCCTCAAACTCGCGGCCGAGCGTTTCGATGCCTTCGAACGCCGCCGCGCTCACGCCACGAGTGCATAGCCATGACTCCAGTCATCGACATTGAAAATCTGGTTCGCCGCTACGGGCGGACCGACGCGGTCAACGGTCTCAGTCTCCGCGTCCCGCCCGGACGTTGTTACGGCTTCTTCGGCAGAAACGGCGCCGGCAAGACAACGACGATCAAGTGCCTGCTGAATCTGCTCCGGCCGGCCAGCGGGCGGATCACCGTCTTTGGCGCGGATCCGGCGCGCGACGAAGTGGCGATCAAATCGCGGCTGTCCTACGTGCCCGATCAGGTCGCCTTCTATCCGTGGATGACGGTGCGCGCGACGCTGGACTACTGCGCCTCGTTCCGCGAGCGCTGGAATCTGGAGACCGAACGCACGCTGCTGCAGCGCTTCGGCCTCGATCCGCGGCAGAAAGCGACCCACCTCTCGAAAGGGCAGCGCACGCAGCTGGCGCTGGTCGCGGCGATTTGCCCAGAGCCGGATCTGCTGGTGCTCGACGAGCCGACCTCCGGACTGGATCCGATCGTCCGCCGCGAGTTCATCGAAACCGTGATCGGCACCTATCAGGAAGGCGACCCGGAAAACCGGACCGTCTTCGTTTCGACCCACCTCATCGCCGAGTTCGAAGGGCTCATCGACGAGTTCACCATCATCGAACGCGGGAGGAACGTGCTGACGATGGAGGCGGACGCGGCGCGGGCGCGGTATCAGAAGATTCACGCCAGATTCACCGTCGAGCCAGCCGGCCTGGATCTGTCGGGCGCCCGGGTGCTGCGTCGTGACGCGCGCGACCTCGAGCTCGTCGCCGATGGCTCTGGCGCCGACATGCTCGCGCGCCTTGCCGCTTTCTCGCCGGAGGTTCTCACCAGCGAGGCGCTGACGCTCGAGGAGATCGTCGTCAACACGCTGCGCCCGCTGGGGGCCGTCGCATGAACGCCGTGCTTCGACCGATCGAAAAGGAAGTGCGCGCGCTGATGGTGCCCTGGATGGCGGCGGCGGCGCTCTTTGGCGTGCCATTGTTGCTGGAGTGGCGCGTCAGACCTGTCTTCGGCATCGTCGTGTTCACGGCCAGCGCCATCGTCCTCGGCGCCATGTCGATCGGCCACGAACTGTCAGACCGGACGCTCGGCTGGGCTCTCGCGCATCCGGTCAGCCGTTCACGACTGCTGGCGACGAAGGTTGGTGTCGCAGCGCTGATGTTGACGGCCCTGGCACTGATGGTGAATCTGCTCGACGGGATGGACTTGCGAATCAGTCGGGAATTTCCGAACGACTGGGTCCCTCTCGCGGTGACGTTGGGTATTGACGGTCTCCTGTTGGCGCTGTGGTTCACGCTCGTGACGCGCGATCCGCTCGCAGGCGTGGTGCTGGCGGGTGCGGCGCTGGCGCTGGTCTGGAGGCTGCCGGCGTTGCTTGTGATACCTGGCGCTTTCGAGGTGTCGGTCCGAGTATGGGCGCTACGCGGACTTGCGGTTCTGGGTGCGTTGGCAGGGTGGTACACATTCACGCGTCTCGAGGTGACCGATGGGAGTCGGTCATTGGACCTCACGGCGTGGTGGCCTGTTGCCAGAGGGCGAGCGTCCGCGTTCGAAACGCAGTCGTCAGTACAGCGTTCGCCGCTTTGGCAGCTCGCATGGAAGGAACTGCATCTGCAGCAATTGAGTCTGGCCGCAGCCGGAATCTACTTCGCGGTGTCCGGCATTGCGATCGTGGCGAATCGCGCCGGGCTGGGTCTGCCGGGATTCACGATCGTCAACTCGGTCTACGGCACACTGGCCAGTGTGATGTTCGGCTCGATGGCGATCGCCGAGGAACGTCGATCCGGCGTCTGGGGGTGGCAGGCATCTCTTCCGATTCGAGCGTGGAAGCAATGGGCGCTCAAGCTGAACGTCGCGCTTGGCTCGAAGCTCTTGCTGGTGTCCGGACTGCAACTGCTGATCTTCTTGAGTGTGAGCCCGTACGAGTTCGGTTCTCTCGAGGAATACGAGGCGTTGGTCCACAGTCTCGCGTATTCCCTGGCGGTCGGCGTTGGCATGACCATCCTGGCGTTTTATGTGTCCTCGTTTTCATCGAGCGGCATCCGCGCCAGCCTGGTCACTCTGGTGACCATCGTGGTGATGCAGATCCTGATCCAGTCGACGCTGATGTTCATCAGCCGGTTCGGCTTCGGCGCCTCTCAGACGTTGGCGCTCACGCCGCCGATTCAGTTCGTGATCGCTGCCGGCGTGGCGGCCGTGATGTTGCGCCTCAGTTTCATCAACTACAAGTATTCGGACCCGGTTTCTGGTGTCCCGCGTCAGGCGATGGCGCTCGCCGCGAGCGTGATTGCCGTCGTGGCCCTGGCAACCATCGTGGTGGGAGTCATCGGATGACCGCGGCGCTCAGGCCGATTGAAAAGGAAGTCCGGGCGCTGCTCTTGCCGTGGCTCGCCGCCGCTGTGACGATCGGCGCGGCGCGCGCGGCCGCCAACGATCCCAATCGGTTCGTGCTCCTCGCCTACCTGGGCGGCGCGATCGTTCTTGGAGCGTGGTCGGTTGGTCATGAGTACTCCGGCCGGACGCTCTGGCTGTTGCTCTCTCAGCCGACCGCGCGTCCGCGCGTCCTTGTGACCAAGGTCGGCGTCATGGCGGTGATGCTGGCCGTCCTGGCCATCCTCGCCAGTCCGGTCTTGAGTCCGACAGACATTGCCTATAGCGGCGGCATCGCCAACGAACCGTCACTCCCGGCGCCCGTGGTTCCGGCCGTGGCGGGCCTGTTTCTGGCGCTGTGGGTGACGCTCCTGACCGGAAGTCCGATGGCCGGCACCGTGCTCACGACAGCCGTCATGGTCGCGATTTGGATCGCGCCGCAGGTCGCCTCGGCGTTTGCGTTCGGTCCGCCGTCGGAAGCGACCCAGGCGTTCGCATCGTTTGCCGCCATAATTCGCGGGCGCGCGTTTGCCGTGCTCGCGATTATCGCCGCATGCGCAGGAGGCCTCTCGTTCCTACGGCTCGAAGCGATTGACGGCGGCGCTCGGCATGTCGATCTCTCCGCGTGGCCTCGGCAGGCCGCGACAGGTTCGGCGGTGCCCTCGAGACGGCGTGCCCCGCTCTGGCAACTCGTGCGGAAGGAACTGCATCTCCAGCAACTCACTTTTGTTGTGGCCGGCGCCTACACGCTGGTGTCCACCATCGCGTGGCAGGCGGGCCGCCTGAACCCGGGTTCGCCGCTCACGACTGTGGGACTGTTTACCACGCTCTACTGTCCACTGGTGGCGTTACTGATCGGCGCACTGGCAAGCGCGGAAGAGCGCCAGTACGGGACGCTCGAATGGCAGGTGCTGCTGCCGATCGCCGCGTGGAAGCAGTGGATGGTGAAACTCGGCACCGTGGTGATCCTGACAGGTCTCTGCGCACTCGCCTTGCCGATGGTGTTCGCGTTGCTCTATCCCGCCGGCAACGAACTGAGCTTCGCGTCCGCCTACCTGGCCGTCGTGCTCCAAGCGGCGCTCGTGGGTCTCTACGTCTCGTCCTTCTCGACGAGCGGGGTTCGGGCGCTGCTGGTCTCCATCCTTCTCATGTCAGCCGTCACGCTGCTCTGGATCGTGACGACGGTCGGCATCAGCAGATTCTTCGGCGGCGCGAACGACGGCATCGTGCGCTTTGCCCTGGAACAGGCTGCCGACCCGCAATTGCGTGCGCTGTGGTGGGGGAGGATGGCGCTGAGCACCATCGTCAGCATCGGCATTGTCGTGGCGATCTGCCGGCTGACGTTTCTCAATCATCGTTCGGCCGAGCGCGGATCGGGTCCGATTCCACGTCAGGCGTTCTGGCTCGCCGCCAGTGTGCTGGTCGCGGTTGCAGCCTTCAGCATCATGACCGGTGCCATCAACGTCCGGTCGCGCCAGATCTTTCTGGAGATGAGGACCTCGAAGCTGTCTCATTAATGCGGAAGCCGGCTGAACATCGGTAGGAACCGTCGTCCTCGACGGCGTGGACGAGGCTCCGCCGGAACTGGTACTCACATGACAACGATGAGGCGGCGCTTGATTCTTGTGGCAGTTGCCGTCCTGGCCGTAGTGGTCGTCGGTGGCAGGGTGCGTCAGCAGTTGGCGACCGAATCACGCGATCAGGCAGTGACGGCAAACGATCTCCGCATCCTGCAACAAGCGGACGCGCTTTTGAAAGACGCCTCGGTGTGGAATCGCCATGACGATCGCGTGTGTGACGACGACGAGGCCGGCGGCAAGCGGAGTTTGTTCTGTGCGTTGCAGAAGGCGGACCGGGAGATTCTCGGAGCGTACGAGCATCGGAGTGTCGCGCTGCAGGAGGTGCGGTTCGCGATTCAGGACGCCACCCGCGATCGACAGATCGAGATGGTCATCCGCGCTTTACGGCAATTCAGTTTGCCGCATCGGCTCATGGACTTTAACAATCGTCCGGACACACGGTTTGAAGATGTCAAGCAGGTACTGCGGATCGCGACCGAACGTGTCGGAGCACGACTAAACAGCTCGAAGCAGTAGGCAATCGCCACCGTACTCGACGGCGCGTTGTGCCGACGTGAGTGAGTCGAAGAGACCTTCCATGGACTTGCATATCAAGAAGGTGTGGGTGCCTGGTGCAGCATCCTGTCTGTTGTTTTTTGGATTCTATTGGGTGCTCATCTGGTTGCCTTTTGACAAGACCAGATTCCAGTTCCTGGCCATCCCATATCTGGTGCTGCCATTCGGCGGCGCCCTGGCCGCCTATTGGTCCCGCCGAATGAACGGTTCAGTCCTCGAGCGCATCGTGTCCGCACTGTTCCCTGTATTTGCGTTTGTCGCGCTAGTTACGGTGAGAAGTGTGTACGCATTGTTCTTTGAGGGCAAACCTTATACGCTGCCACATTTCCTGGCCGGCTTCTCCGTGACCCTCGTTTTCATTCTTGTAGGTGGCCTGTTGCTGGTACTAGGCGCATGGCCGTTCTGCCGCCCGCACCGCAGAGAACGGTTGTCCTGAAGACATCGGTAGGATCGAACTCCATGGGGTAGCTTCTCTTGTCGAAAAATCGCTGATCGCGACGAGAGATCTCTCAGGGCGCGATCGCGTCGATCGCGGCGGCCAGAAGCGGGTACAACCCCTGCTGCGCTTCACACGTCGTGATCCAGTCTCGACCCTGACCATTGCCGTCCGGTGCGCCTCGGCGGGCACATCCGTCGGTTCGCAAGAGAGCCAGCTGTAGCTGTTGCAGGGCGCGCACGGTATCGTCGCTCTGCAGCGCCGCCACGGCGTGGCTGAAGTACTGCATCAACGCATTCTGGTTGCCGCTGTTCGTCACGTCGCTTCCCGGTAGCACCGCGACCGCGGTTGCCGCGGCCTGTACCTGGACTTCCGCGTAGGAAGCCGCGGCGATGACGGTCACCTCGGTGTCATCCGGCACGCCGGCACCCAACGCGTCGCTCACCGAGAGTCTCAGCACATACAAACCCGGAGCGTCTGGAATGAACGTTGTCGTCGGCGAGGATGGATCGAAGAGATCGCCGTTGCTGCCACGTGGACGGCTGACCACCGACCAGTCGTAGACGAGCGTGTCGCCGTCGGCATCGACGCCGGATCCGCTGATCGTGACGACGTGGCTCGTGACCGCGATCTGGTCGAGGCCAGCGTCCGCCGACGGCTGCGGGTTCTGTGCGATCGACAGCGAGACCGGCGCGCTGCGGAGTCCGTCTTGATCCGACACGACGAGGCTGATGACGTAGGTGCCGAGAATGTCCGGCGTGAAGAACGGCGTCGCCGTGCTGGCTCCCGAGAGCGTGGCGGCCGCGCCAGCGGGCGCTGATGCGAGCGACCAGCTGTACGTCAGAAGATTTGTCGCCGTGTTGTCGTCAAAGGAGCCCAGCCCGTTGAGAGTGACCTGCGTTCCTGGTCTGACGGTCTGGTAGGTACCGGGGACCGCAACCGGATAGGCGCTCGGGCGAAACAGCTCTACGTCGGCGAGCGCGGCGGCCTGCTGAAGCGCGAGACCGCCGGCAATCAGCACGCGGCCATCCGCCAGTGCCGACGCCGTGTGCACGTACCGCGCCGAGATCAACGTCGATGCGGGCGAAAAGGTGTTGGCGCCAGGATCGAAGCGCTCTGCCAGCGACCGCGCGTCGCTGGCGCTGACGCCGCCGGCCCCGCTGGCCCCTCCCGTGATCAGCACGCTGCCGTCGGCCAACGTCGTGGCGACATGAAACGCTCGCGCCTCGGCCATCGCGTTCGCGGACAGCGTGAACGCGTCGGCTCCTGGCGCGAACGTTTCAGCAGTGGCGAGCCATCCGAGACCGCCACTCGACCCTCCGGCGATGAGTACTCGGCCATCGGGAAGCAGGCTGGCGGTGTGGCTCGTTCGTCCGCTGCTCATCTGATTTGGCAGCAACGTGAAGGCGTCCGTCGCGGGATCGAAGATCTCGGCGCTGTTCCGGGCGGCGCCGAGCGACACCCCTCCGGCGATCAGCACCCGGCCGTCGGCCAGCAGCGTTGACGTGTGCTCATAGCGTCCGGTCGCCATGTCGGCGATCGCGGATGAGACCTGGGATACCGGATCGTAGATCTCCGCGGACGCGAGGCCCGCGCCAGGTTGTCCGCTGTTCCAGCCGCCAGTAATCAGCACCCGTCCATCGAGCAGCCGCGTCGCGGCCGACTGTTTGCGTTCACGAGTCAGTGAGACGCTCGACGTGAACCGATTGAGGATCGGATCGTAAATCTCCGCGGTCGAAGACTCCTGTCCGCCGGCAATGAGGACGGTGCCGTCGAGTAGCAGCGTCGCGGTTGCCTGATAGTGAGAGCCGCTCGGAGGGGGATCGACACGCGTGAAGGTGCCGCTGGACGGGTCGTAGATCTCGGCGCTCGGTGCCAGCCCCGCGCTGCCGAATCCGCCGACGATGAGCACCTTGCCGTTGGCGAGCACCGTCGCGGTGTGCGCCTGGCGGTCGGTCGTCATCTGGCCGGCCGCTTTGAACTCGGCGCCGGCAGCGAAGGCATGAGCGGACACAACCACGCACAACGCCACCACTCCCACAACGACGCGATTCATGCGGTGACACTATAAGACTGATTGTGCCGTTTCCGACGCGCGCGCCGGGCCGTACGCGTTGATGTAGTCCGTCGTCCTACTAGCCCCTAGCCCCAGCCCCTAGCCCCCAGCCCCCAGCCCCCAGCCTCTAACCTCTGATCTCATGATCGTGTGACCGGACGCCAACGCCGCTCGAGCCGTTCGGCCACCCGCGT
Source organism: uncultured Bifidobacterium sp. (assembly GCA_964577955.1). Classification (GTDB taxonomy): domain Bacteria; phylum Acidobacteriota; class Vicinamibacteria; order Vicinamibacterales; family CAVVIG01; genus CADEEX01. The sequence continues at coordinate 141,365 of CAZOAZ010000001.1, forward strand.
CAACGGGAACGTCAGCAGCAAGTAGAGAAGCGCGACGAGCGGCCAGATGGTGAGCGGCGCCGCGTAACGGCTGGCCAGCTCTTGACCCGTGCGCGCGAGCTCGGTCAGTCCGATCACAGACACCAGCGACGAATCCTTGAGCAGCGCAATCCCTTCGTTGGTCAGCGGCGGGACGACGCGCCGGAACGTCTGCGGCAGGATGATGCGGCGCATGGCCTGCCAGTAGGTCATGCCCAGCGAGCGCGCCGCTTCCATCTGTCCGGCGTCGATCGACAGGATGCCCGCTCGAATCACTTCCGAGATGTACGCCGCGGCGTTGAGCGTGAGCGCAAGGATGCCGCTCGCGTACGCCGGAAGCGAGACGCCAAAGGTCGGCATGACGAAATAGACGAAGAGAATCTGGACCAGCAGCGGCGTGCCGCGCATCAATTCGACGTACGCCGCCGCCGGGATGGCGAAGACGCGATTCCCGCGCACGCGTGCGAGCGCCAGCAACAGGCCTACCGGCAATGCGAGCACGAGGCTGACGGTGGCCATCACCGCGGTCATCCACACGCCGCGGATGAAGAACGTCCAGGTTCTGGCGAGCAAGCCCGGGTCGAAGGTCCGCGCCGAGACCGTGCCGGCGCCAGCCGCAGGATTCGCGTCCGGCCCGAACCACTTGGTGTTGATGCGGGCGTACTCGCCGCTGTCCTGGATCCGCCACAAGGCTGCGTTGACGGCGCGGCGCAGGTCATCGCTCTCCTTGGCGAGGACGATGCCGAAGCGCTCGTCGGTGTATTCCGGCCCGACGGTCTTGAGCGTCGGAAACGCGCGCTGAATCATGTAGCGGAGCACCGGGCCGTCGCTGGCCACGGCGTCGATGCGGCCGTTCTGCAGATCCAGGAGCGCCAGATCGATCGTGTTGTATTTGGCGATCGTCACGCCCGGGCGCTTTTCCATCGAGAACTGCGCGGTCGTGTTGATCTGAACGCCGACCGTGCGGCCGGAGAGGTCGTCCAGCGAACCGAGCGGGCTGGCCTTTTGCGCGACCACCTGCTGGCCGGCCGCGATATAGGGGTCCGAGAAGAGCAGCGTCTGCTGCCGCTCCGCGGTGATCGTCACCGCGGAGATGACCACGTCGAACCGTCCGTTCTGCAGAGCGGGGAAGATGCCGTCGAAGCTCGCGTTGATGAGTTCGATGCGGACCCCGAGGTCCTTGCCGATCGCCTGGGCAATGTCGACATCGAAGCCGCTGAAGTCGCCGCCTTCGGCGATTCCGAACGGTGGATACGTCGCATCGATCCCAACCCGCAACTCACCAGCCGCGCGTACGCGCGCGAGCGACGACGGCGGTTGTGCCGCGGCGCTGGCGGCGAGGAGGCCGAGTGTGAGCGTGAGCGCAGCGAGGAAGCGCGTCTTCATGCGCGCACCGCTGAATGTCCGCTACTGAAGCTGTCCATGAACGCCTTGGTCTCCGGATGACTGGGGTTGGCGAGCACTGTGCTCGCCGGACCGACTTCCACCGCGCGGCCGCCCTCGAAGTAGATCACCTGATCGGCGATCGCCCGCGCAAAGTTCAAGTCGTGCGATACGACGATCAAGGTCTTCTTCAGATCGTCCAGGGCACGCAGGAACGTGGCGACTTCGTTGACCAGCCGCGGGTCGAGCGCGGAGGTCGGTTCGTCGAAGAGGACGACGGCCGGCTCCATTGCGAGCGCACGCGCAATCGCGACGCGCTGCTGCTGGCCGCCGGAAAGCTGCGCCGGATAGTGCTGCTCCTTGCCGGAGAGTCCGACGCGATTCAAGTAGTAGCGTCCGGTTTCTTCCGCTTTTGCCCGCGGCAGCTTCTTCACCGTCATCGGCGCCTCGATGACGTTCTCGAGTGCGGTCAGATGTGGAAACAGGTTGAAGTTCTGGAAGACCAGACCCACCCGCGCCCGGACTCTTTGTACCAGCGCATCGTCATCGGCTGCGCTCGGCGTTGTCCCGCCAGCCACTTCCACGTCATCAATCGCGATCCGCCCGGCGTCGAACCGCTCGAGCCGGTTCAAACACCGCAGCATCGTCGACTTGCCGCACCCGGACGGGCCGAGAATCGTCGTCAGCTGGGCGTCGGCGATCTGAAACGTGGCGCCATTCAGGACGGTGTTCGGTCCGTACTTCTTGACGACATTGGCCACTTCGATCACGAGGTCCTCCACGCGGACCGGCTAAAGCCGGTCCGTTTCAGTTCGACAAGAATGCCGTCACAAGCCCACCCGCAGCAGCCACGCAGAGCACCGCGAAGACACTGCGCCGGATGACGCTGCCTCTCAGCTGCGCGGCTACGGCCGAGGCATCGCCCTTCATGATTCTGACGATCTTCGACCAGTCGTTCCGGTCAGCCGCAATCGCGCGCCTGGTGTCGTCGTACGGACCGAAGACGGTCACCTGTGCGCCCGTCTCGATGCAGCGTTCATCGACGCGCGCGTTGATCGGCGGTGGATCGTCCAGATAGCGACGTTCGCGCCGAAATTCACCGTCATCGTCATTCCACAGATCCTCGACCTCAGGACGAGTGAACGGTTTCCTGGCGGGGTGAAAGGGAAGTGTCGGCAGCAGTTCAGTCGCGCGCGCGAGCGCACCCTGCAGGTCGAGCTCAGATGGGGCGCAGTCGAGTTCCGGCACCGCCAGCAAGTCGTACGAGCCAGAATTCGTCACGATCGTCGCCGGCGTCTGTGCGATTCCGTCGCCGTAGATGACTTTGGTTGATGTGCGGGCGCCGGGCGTGCGCCGCCACTCGTAGACTTCAAAGCGATAGGCGACCGCCGGGCGATTGCTGAACGGCGTCTGGAGTGGCGTGCCTTGGGCCTTGATCGTGCCGACCAGAACGGCCGACTGCCCATGGACGGGAGGCCGGCCGTCGAGCCCGCCGCTGATTGCCGCGCGTTCCTTCGAGGCCTGGACGGCCGAGAGCGCGAGGTTCGCGGCCATCCAGAGCAGGCCGCCGGCGAAGATGGCCACACCGATGGAACTCGTCAGCGGTACGCCAGCGACAGCGCGGAGCGCGCCGGCGACGCCGGCGATGGCCGCAAGCAGTGCGAGAAACGAAAGCGTTCCGTTGAAGGCGCAGCCCTTCATGCCGCGTCATCGTACATTACGGTGGCGTCCGGCTTTAGCCGGATTGCAGTGTCGTGCGCGGCATCGGTAGGGACAGGCTTTAGCCTGTCCGATCAGGCGCGAAGAAAGTCGATCAGCAGTCTGGCGACGGCGTCGGGCTGTTCCTGCTGGACCCAATGGCCCGCGCCCTCGAGCAGGTGGACGCCGCGCATCTGGGTGCACGCCGTCTTCGTCATCGCCTCGAGGCTGCCGGCGCGTTGATGCACGCCCCAGTCGCTCTTGCCCGAAATGAAGATGCTCGGGACGTCAATGGTCCGGCCGGCAAAGAGCTGCAGCTCCTGCGACCACTTCGGATTCTGGCCGATGCGGTAGGACTGCAAGCCGCCTTGAAATCCGGTGCGGCCGTACTCGCTCGCATAGACCTGGAGTTCGTCCTCGGTCAGCCACGTGCACGCGGCAATCTCCGCCGCCGACGGCATCGCCGCCGCCGCCGTTTCCGCCATGCCCTGGTTCAGATCCATCACGTAGTACTTCGGCAGCTTCGCCAGCTCGCTGGCATTGAAGGCGGTGAGCGGGAACGGCTTGTTGTCTTTCCAGTCGGCGCTCTTGAAGTGATAGTAGGCGCGGATGAAATCGTGGATCCCCTGCCTGGGATGCCACATGTTTTCATTCGCGGGACGCGTCGCGTAGTAGGCCTGATAGTGCTTGCGCGGCTGCGGCAGTGCCGCGAGCTCCGCGTTGACATCGGGTCGTCGCGCCGCGGTAGGTGTGGGCTCCGGTTTCAACCGGGCCTCTTCGTAGGGGCCCACGGTGTTGAAAGGCAGCGTCGGCGATCCGCCGAACGGCGCGCTCATCAACGCCACCTTCGTGAAGACGTCGGGACGGGTGAGCGCGCACCAGGCCGCGACCGGTGAGCCGTAATCGTGGCCGATGATGGCGGCGACGCGGCGATAGCCGAACGCGGACACCAGTCCGAGCATGTCGCGCGTGTGATTCAGCTGCGTGAACGGTGCCAGGTCATCGTCGAACTTCACCTCTGTGCCGCCGGACCGTCCGTAGCCGCGCTGATCGGGAACGATGACGTGATACCCGGCGCGTGCCAGGGGGAGGATGATCTTGCGCCAGCTGTAGGCGAGTTCCGGGAAGCCGTGGACGAGCAGCAGGAGCGGACGATTGGGCGTCTCGAATCCCGCTTCGAGGACGTGAAAGGTGATCCCGTTGACGTTGTTCACCAGCCGCGATCGGATCCCGGCCGGCAGCGTCGTCTGGCCGTAGAGCACCTCGCGGTTGACGGTTTGGGCCTGGGCGCGGAAGGGCAATGCGCTCGCGACTGACGCGGCGGCGAGACCCTGGATCACTTCGCGGCGGGTAAGGATAGGCATGGCGAGGATGATACGCCGCCCGCCCGGCTATGGGGGAGACATCTGCGCGAGGTGTTCGCGGTTGGCGATGTTTCGCGATGCGACGGTGACGTCGGTGTACGGAGCAGGGGATGAGCCATCGACGAGCGGGTCGTCGACGCCATTCAAGTAGCGGTTCAGAAACGCTACGGTGTACTGATTGATGATGCGATGCGCACGCCGGACATCCATCAGCGGATTCGGCAGTCGAAGCAGCAGGCCGAGATCTGAGAACGTCGTGTGATTGGTGCCGCCGATGAAGACGTTGTAGATCGGACTCTGGGTTTGTCCGAACAGCTGCATCTGCCGAGCGTAATGGTCCTGCTCGGCGGTCTTGAAAGTGGCTTGCGTCAGATTCCATCGCGCCAGCTGCGCATCGGTGCTCCTGATGTAAGGCTCGGCGGACTGCAAATACAGGAGGGGCCGCCGGAGGTCTCTCGGGGTGTTGGCTGCGAAGTACGGTTTACCGTCCTCGGCGACGCCAGCGCGAATCCGCGGTTCGTCGAGCAGGGCCTGAACGACGACCGAGCCGCCAAACGAGGCGCCGACATAGCCCACACGCGAGAGATCGAGGCGCCCGGTCAACTGGCCGCGCGCGTCGTGAGCGTTGAGCGCGTCCAGTGCATCGAGGACGAACTGGACGTCCTTCACCCAGGTCTGAAGCATCCGAGTCGACCGGGCGTCGACGAACACCGGCCAGGCGGCATCGGGGCCGGGCGGGACGGCATGGCCGTCGGGAAAGATCGTCGTCGACGCGTAGCCGGTGTGATCGATCGCGAACGTCACGAAGCCGCTCGATGCCAGCGCTTCCATCTGAAAGATGCTTTGCGATCGATTTGCGCCGAGCGGACCGTGCGAGAAGAGGACGACTGGGAAGGAGTCGGGACTGCTCGCGAATGGCGCATCGACGGTCGCGTGAGTCTTGACCAGGCGCAGGTTGTCGAAGAGCGCGGCGGGCAGCCCGGCAAACGCGCCGTAGGCGTTCTGCAGCAAGCGCGGATGCGTCGTGATGCCGGCCGCCGGTCCAGCCGCGGCCGCCGCCGGATACCAGGCCTGCACGACGAGATTGCGATCGTCGGGGCCGTGGTGCAGTTCGTAGATCGCGGTGCCAATCGCAAATCGTCCCGCCGGGGCATCGTAGCTATAGACGGGGAAGATCGACGGCAACACCGCCGCAATGGCAGCCCAGGCCGCGACCGCCAGCGTGCGCGCGCCCCCCAAAAGCCCTCCGGTCAATCGTCGTCGTTCGTGGCGCAGCCGGTAGAGGGCATACATGGACATTCCCGCCACCAGCGCGTACGTCGGAATCATCTGGACACGTCCGCCCTCGAACGTGGCGTGGAGCACGCCCACGGGAAGCGCAATGCCCAGGAAGGCGCCGTAACCCGGCCGCCGCGCCACACCGACTCGCCACCATGTCATCCAACCTGCCGCGACGATCCACAATCCCAATTCGAGCGTTCTCACGGTGCCTCCACCCTGAGATTGATGCCGGAGGATCGGAGGCGTTACGGGTCGGCTGCGGCGGCGTCCGACTTTAGTCGGATTGCATGAAATCGGGCTGAAGCCAGACGCCACCGGGATCCGCGCTACTTCTCAGCCGCCGGGTGACTGTTCTTGTCCGCCGCAATCAGCCGCGCCAGCATCACGCTGGCAAGCCCGCCGCCGGGTTCGCCGCTCACCGCGATGTCCGGCACCAGTTTCACCTTGTTCTCGCCGAGGATCGCGGCGAGCTGCATCGCGGTGTAGCCGTTCGCGCCCACGGCCTCGATGCCGAGCTTGTAGGCTTCAGCCTTTGCGGCGCCGACCGCACGGATCGACGCCGCCTGGCCTTCACCCGTCAGCTGCGCCGCCGCCGCGTCACCCTCCGCGCGTAACCGGATGGCCGCGGACTCACCTTCGGCATGGTACCGGGTCGCGGTCGCCTGACCCTTGGCCGCTTCGGCGGTCGCGGCGGCGTTCTGCTGCGCGATCCGCACCAGTTGCTCCGAACGAACGACTTCGCCCTGCAAGTTGGCGACCGCCGTTTCGCGTTCGAGCGCCTGCCGTTTCACCTGGGCCTCGCGCTGTGCGTCGTAGGTCCGTTCCATCTCCGCCGCGATCTTGCGGTCGGTCTGCGTTTTCATCAGATCCGCCGGCGGGGCGATGTCGCCGATCAACGTGTCGATGCACTCGACGTCGTAGGCCGCGATCGCCTTCTGGATGCTCTCGAACGCTTGACGCTGCCGGTCGCTGCGCGCCGACAGGAACTCGAGCACGGTGACCTGTTGCGCCGAGTTCCTGAAGTAGTTGCCGACGGTCGGCTGCAGCACGTGATCCACCAGATTCTGCATCGACCCGACGCGCGAGATCACCCGCGGCGCGTTCTTCATCCCGATGTGGATGATCTGCGACACGTCCAGACTGAACGAGAAACCGTCCTTCGACCGCACCAGGATTGACGACAACCGCTCGTCATAGTGGTGCGCCTCGGTCCGCGCCGCCCAGTTCAACACGATGTTCGTCGTCGGCACGAGTTCCACTTTCATGACCCGGCTGTTGATCGGGTGCTTGCCGGGCAGCAGCGGCTCGACCCAGACGCCTTTGCGCCCGCGTTCGACGAGGTCGCCGTGGGTGAACGAGTCGCCCGAGACGTCCAGGTGCTCGCGGCCCACGTAGCTGACGACGACGCCGACGTAGCCGATCGGGATTTCAGTCAACGGCACTTGTTCAACCTGCACCAGCCACGGGTTCAGGTTCCACGAACCCGACAGCAGCACCTCTTCCTGAAGACCGCGGCAGCCGCCGGCTTCAATGAACGCCTGACCGCGCTGGAAGCTTTCATGTCCGGCGACGACCGGACCGGCAAGATCGCCAGGCATGATCGGGTGGCCGTCGAGCATCGTCACGATGCCGACGCGATCGGGCGGCGCCTGGTAGACCCGCAGGTCGTGCGGGTTGAGCGCGTGACTCTTCGCATTGAGCGGCGTCACGACTTCGAACAGCGCCGGGTTGATGCGGTAGGTGCCTGCCGTCAGCACGGCGATCTGCCGTCCCCGTTCGCCGCCGTTTCTGAGAAACGCCGCCGCGTCCTGGTAGTTGTCGCACCCGATCGCGCGCGCGAGCACGCGTTCGGACGGAATCGCCGCGCCGTCAGCCGCGACCACGAGCGCGAGTTCGCCCGGCTGGATGATGACGACCGGGATCTTCTCGACCTTGTAGCGCCAGCGCCAGAGTCCGAAGTGCCATCCCGGCGGCAGCAGTTGCGCCTGATAGCCGGCCTCGCCGTCGAGCGCGATGATCCGGCCCGAGGGCAGCGGAGGACCGAAGCGCTTGACCACCAGCCCCGATTCGTCCTCGGCGATGATGCGGATGCCCGCCCAGAGCATCAGCAGCACGAACAGCCCGAGCGACGCCAGCAGTCCGACCGTCAGCCCCACGCTTGTCAGAGTCATGTCGTCTCCTTGTGCGTGACGCCATGTGGGTCCCACTTCAGTCGGACCTCGAAGTCCGGCTAAAGCCGGACCCTACAGGTGCCACAGTGCGGCTGCCGTGAGTGCATCGGCTGGGCCAGCCCGCGCGCGGCGAGGATCGACAAAATCAGGCCTGATTTCGAGTGGCGTTACATCATGAGCGCGATTGTAATGACGTTGAGTCAGTGATTAAATCGCGTTCATGCCAACCGTCACCTGGCAGGGAGGCGAACCGCCGCGGGCCGTGGACGCCGCGCTGAAGGCCGCGACGATCCAGGTAACGCGCGTGGCAGGGGTCAGCCTGCAGGCTGGTCCCTTGATCGTTTTTAGCGAAAAGCCGCGGATCCCCCCTGTCAAACAACGCGTGCTGTGGATCTGGCTCTGCCGGGACCGGGTGCCTGATGCTCGCGCGACCGAGGCCGTGCTGCAGGGCGCGTATGCGGTGATCTCGCTCGCCGACGCGACCGCGCCCGCCGAACTGGTGACACGCGTGCAGGAACTGCTGACGCCGGATCCTGCGGCAACCCCCCCGTCTGACATCGTCATGAAGAGCGCCGCGGCACGCCGCGCGATGATCCGTGCCGCGCGCGTGGCCGCCACCGCCATGCCGGTGCTCCTGGTCGGCGAAACCGGCACCGGCAAGGAAGTGATGGCGCGGCTCATTCATTCCTGGTCGGCGCGGGCGAGGCAGCCGTGGGTCGCGATCAACTGCGCCGCGATTCCCAACGAGCTGATGGAGGCGGAACTCTTCGGCTACGCCCGCGGGGCGTTCTCTGGTGCCGTGCAGCGCTACGACGGGCAGCTGATGGCGGCCTCCGGCGGCACGGTCTTCCTGGACGAGATCCACGAAACACCGCTCGAAACCCAGGTCAAACTCCTCCGCGTCCTCGAGGACCGCATCGTCAATCGGCTCGGCGAGAACGCCTGGCATGAAGTGGACTTCCGGCTGATCGCGGCGACCAATCGCGACCTGCGCGCGCTGATCGACGCTGGACTCTTTGGCGCCGACCTCTACGAGCGCCTGGCGATCGTGACGATCCGGCTCGCGCCGCTGCGCGAACGTCTCGAGGATCTCCCGTCGCTCGCGGAGCATTTCCTCGCGAAGTTTGCCAAAGAGCAGAGCCGCCCGAAGCTGATCGGGATCTCCGCCGCGGCGATGCGCGCGCTGACCGCGTACCCATGGCCAGGCAACATCCGCGAACTGCGCAATGTGATCTACGAAACGCTCGTCTTCAAGCGCGCGGGGGTGGAACTCCTGTTGTCGGATTTGCCGCGTCGCATCCTGCGCCGAGGGCAGGCCGCGCGCGAGTCGATGGTCGACCGTGCTGCGCTGGCGAGAAAGATCGAATCAGGATCGATGAATCTGAAGGCTGAAGTGCACGCGCTGCACCGCGTGGCGATCGAGGAAGCGCTCTCGCGTGCCGGCGGCAACGCCGCCGAGGCCGCGCGTCTCCTCGGGGAAGTCGGCCGAGGAGTGGCGCGCGACCCCGGCGGCACGCTGCGCGCGATGATCCGGCGTCTCGAACGCCGAGACACCGGCAGGGACAGGCTAAGGCCTGTCCCTGCCGCTAGCCGCTAACGCCGGTAGTTCTGCGTGCCAGTGGAGCGCCGCGGCTGTTGACGCGGGTTCCGCACTCCCATGTCCAGCGCTTGATCCAGGCGGAACGTCAGCAGCGCGCCCTTGGGCAGCCTGATCGAGTGCCCCTGGAACGCGTACGAGCCGCCGAGCCCGGATGCCGCGCCGGCGCCCGCGCCGATCGCCGCGCCTTTGCCGCCATCGGCGATCGCGCCGATGATGCTGCCAAGCACGGCGCCGCCACCGACCCATGCGGCCGTGTCGCGACCATCACGATCGCGCACGCCTTCAACCCGTTGCGGTTGGGCGCGGACCGCATACCGCAGCCCGTGCGCGTAGATCGCATCAAGGTCGACCACGAGGTCGCCGTCACGCGCTTCTCTGACGATCAGGTCGACGCGCGATCCGGCCGGGATGGCCGGGTTGGCGAGCCGGCCGTAGTCGTCCCACACATCCTTGGCAACGATGCCCTGGAAGATGCGCCGATCGTGACGGCTGACCTCGATCGGCTGCGCTGTCCTCACGCCGACGAACGTGCCGGCCGGGATGAAGGCCAGTCGCCGATAGTTGCCATCCCAGTCCCAATCATTGCGCCGCTGTGCTACTGCCGTGGGTGCGAGGCACAGCGCGCCGACGATCGCGGCCGTGCCGAATGCAAGTGCTCGAGTGCTCCGTTGAGTGAACATGTCTAGCCTCCGCACGTGAGCACTGCAAGTCCATCACCAGACAGGCTGAAGCCGTCCCTACCGTGGTTGGCGTGAGCTCGGGAGGGACCGGCTGCAGCCGGTCCGTTCAAGGGGAACGCGTCTTGCTCAGCAGCGGCGCATGGATGACGTCCGCCCGCCCTCCTTGCCGCGCCTGCAATACACCGCGTTCGTGCTGATCACGATCGCGATCGTGATCCTGCTCCTGCAGCTGATGCAATCGGTGCTGATCCCATTCGTGTTGGCGGCATTGCTGTTCTACGCGCTCGATCCCGCGGTCGATCGCCTCGCCCGGCTGCGTGTGCCCAGGGCCATCGGCGCGGCCGCTGCGCTGGGGCTGGTCGTCGCGCTGACGGCAAGCGTCACCTTCGCGCTCCAAGGACAGGCGCTCACGGTGATCGACGAGTTGCCCACCGGCGCGCGCAAGCTCGCGGCGTCGCTCAGATCGCAGCCCGGCGAGAAGCCGGGCGCGATTGAGAAGGTCCAGCAGGCGGCGGACGTCCTCCAGGGGGCCGGGGGGCCGGCGCGACCGCCGAAGGATGTCGTGCGCGTCGAAGTCGATCGCGGGTTTCGCGCCACCGACTTCGTCTGGGCCAGCTCGATCAACATGATGCTGGCCGCGAATCAGTTCGTGATGGTCCTGTTTCTCAGCTACTTCATGCTCCTCTCGGATCAACTCTTCAAGCGGAAGCTGATCGAGATCGTCGGGACGCTGTCGCAGAAGAAGACCACGTTGAGCGTGCTCGAAGACATCGCGGTGCAGATCGAACAGTTCCTGTACATCCAGATTGCGACCAGCGTGATCGTCGCGCTCGTCACCTGGGCCGCGCTCTGGGCACTCGGTCTCAAGCAGGCCGCGCTCTGGGGACTGGTCGCGGGGATCCTCAACTCGATTCCGTATTACGGGCCTTTGCTGGTGACGGCGGGTTTGTCGATCGTCGGTTTTCTCCAGTTCGGCGAAATCTCCCGCACGGCGGCGGTCGCCGGCGTGGCGCTCGTGATCACGACGCTCGAAGGTGTGGTCCTGACGCCGATGCTGGTCGGCCGGGCGGCCTCCATGAACAAGGTGGCCGTCTTCGCCGGGTTGCTGTTCTGGAGCTGGGCCTGGGGCGTGTGGGGCCTGCTGCTCGCGGTCCCGATGATGATGGTGATCAAGGTGATTTGCGACCACGTCGAGCCGCTGCACCCGGTCGGGGTGCTGCTGGGTGAATGAGACTGCCTTCGGGCTTGGGCGGGCCAGATTGTGGACGTTGGAGGGTCCGCTTCAGCCGGACCTCAGGTCGTGGCAGAATCTCCGCTGCAACCTGGAGGTTCCGATGAAAGTCTTTGCCTATGCCTCGCTGCTGACTGTGATGGCCGCTGGACCTGCGCTCGCGGGACCGGCGTCCGGCAGCGTGACCTCGCCGACCGGCACGATCTCGCCCAAGCAGGCGATCGCCTACGTCGTCCGCGATTCGAGGAACGCGCGCAACACGCGCATCGAGATTCTGCTGACCGACGTCCCGGTGGATGCGGCGAAACTCCAGGGCGATCTTGATCCGCACGTGACGGCGATCAACTTCGACGCGCTCCGGGATCGCAACTACCTGCTGCTGTGGGTCACGCCGCCGAACACCGTCTCGATGAACGCGACCTACTCGAAGACGATGACGCAGTATCTGAACGATTCGTCCGGCGGCCTGAAGTCCGAGTTTACGACCAACACGCCGACCAAGGTCGAAGGACGTGTGTACTCCGCGGCGCCGCTCAAGACCTACGACGGATCGACCTACACGATTGACGTCAAGTTCTCGGCAGATGTGGTGCCGCCGCTCACCGGTACGGCCGTGGCGGCAGGCGGCGGCGACGCCGGCAAAGCGCTCACGACGTTCCTTGCGGCGGTCAAGGCGAAGAACTGGAACGGCATCAAGGCGGGCTTGAGTCCGAAGACGCTGCCGATGTACGACAAGAGCTACAACACGCCGGCGGAGAACGCCGACAGCGCCGCCGACATTCTCACCGCGCGGCTGGGGCTGACCAATCTCAAGATCACCGGCGGCCAGCAGATCGATCCCAACACCATCGTCCTCGATGTCGAGGGTGAACGCTTCGGCAGCAAGACGCTGTTCCTCGTGAAGATGGCGAAGACCGGCACGGCGTGGCAGTTCGAAGAGTCGGTGCCGGCCGGTGGCCTGCGCTAGGGACAGGCTTCCCGCCTACGCCGAAGGCTCCGGCGAGCCTCGCCGAAGCGCCAGGTGGGCACGAAGGCGGCAGCCTGTCCGTCTCGGCGTACTCTGCGCGGCCTTCTTTCTGACAGCGTTCGTCGCCGTGCGTGCGCAGGACGGCCGTGAGCCGCTGCCGCCGAAGCCGGCGCCGCTGCCGAATCCCTACCGCCTCGTGTCCGATTGGCCGACGTTGCCGGCGACCATGAAGGGACCGAACGGCCGGAAGTGGGGCGAGGTGATCCGCATCCACGTGGCGCCCGGCGGAAACATCTGGGTGTTTCACCGCTGCTTCCACGACAAGCCGTCCGGCGATGCGACTTGTCTCAATCGCGGCGACGCCAACCCGCCGATTCTCGAATTCAATCCCGCCGGACGACTGCTGCGCAGCTTCGGCGTCGGACTCTTTGCGCACCCGCACGGATTCACGGTCGATCGGGAAGGCAACCTCTGGGCCACCGATTCGAATGACGACGAGACGATTCTGGGAATGCCGGCGAAGAACGCGCAAGGCGTCCCGCTCGGCCAGCAGGTCCTGAAGATCAGTCCGGATGGCCAGGTGCTGATGACGATCGGCACGGCCGGTGTGGCTGGCAACGGTCCGAACACCTTCGATCGGCCGACCGGCGTGGCGATCGGCAGAAACGGCGACATCTTCGTGGCGGACGGGCACTCGCCGAATTCGTCACGAAGCGCGCGGGTCGTGAAGTTCTCGCGCGATGGCCGCTTTATCAAGGCATGGGGGCAGCTCGGACCGGAGCCGGGCAACTTCAGAGAGCCGCACGATATTTTCGTCGGCGGCTCGCGCGGCTACGTCTACGTCGCCGATCGGTTGAACAATCGCGTCCAGGTCTTCGATCAGGATGGCGGATTCGTCGCGGCGTGGAAGCAGTTCGGTCAACCGAGTTCCGTCTATGTCGACGGCTCCGACAATCTCTACGTCGGCGCGGTCTTCGCCAGCACGGCGCCAAACGCGAACGACCGGGCCATCGTGATCGGCAACGCGCTCACCGGTGAGCTGAAGTACCTGATTCCCGATCCTGGTGATCTGCGCACGATGACCGACACCGGCACGTCCGCATCCGGCATCGCCGCCGACGCTCAAGGCAACATCTACGCCGCGGACGTCGGCTTCAACAACTTGCGGAAGTACGCGCTGATTCGGTAATCCGGTAGGGACAGGCTGTAGCCTGTCCGCGTTACCGGTGGCGTCCGGCTTTAGCCGGATTGCGTGTTCTGCGATACTTGCCGCGCCTGGAGGCCCTATGCAGAGACGTACGCCGCTGCTCGCTCTCGTCGCGTTGACCGTCGGTGCCGCGGCACTTGCCGCGCAGGCGCCAGCACCCGCGAAGAAACAGTGGACGCAAGAGGAGATGTTCCGGCGCAACGTCGGCACGCAAGAGGAGCAGCGGACGCCGTTCACTCCGCACAAGATCATCGGCAACCTCTACTACGTCGGCACGCAGAGCCTCGCCTCGTTCCTGGTCGCGACGAACCAGGGGCTGATTCTGATCAACACCAACTACGAAGTCGCCGTTCCTGGACTCAAAGACTCGGTCGAAAAGCTCGGGTTCAAGTGGTCGGACGTCAAGATCGTCCTTGGCAGCCACGCCCACGGCGACCACATGGAAGGCGACGCGCTCGTCAAGCAGATGACCGGCGCGCAGGTGATGGCGATGACGGAGGACGTGCCGGCGCTTCAACGCATGATGCCCGGCGGCAAGCCGCACCCGATCGATCGTCGCCTGCGCGACGGCGAGGAAGTGCAGCTCGGTGAGATGACGCTCGTCGCGCGCCTCACGCCTGGCCACACGCGCGGCTGCACCACCTGGACGATGCAGGTGCGAGAAGGCGGCCGCTCCTACAACGTCGTCATCGTCGGCAGCATGGGCAGCAACCCGGGCTTTCAGTTCGTGAACAACAAGGACAACCCCGGCATCGCCGACGAATACAAGCGCGGCTTCGCCGTCTTGCGCACGCTCCGCCCGGACGTGCCGCTGGCGTCACATCCGGCGATGTACGGGATGAAGGAGAAGTTCGAGCGGATCGGCAAAGGGCCGAATCCGTTCATCGATCCGGCGGGCTACAGAGCCGAACTCGACGCCGTCGAAGAACTGTTCCTGCGCGTCCTCGCGGAGCAGCAGGCCGCCGCCGGCATTCGTTAGAGGGCCTTATTGTCGATCGAAGAAAAAACTGCCGCCGCTGCCGCAGGCCGTATTCCCGAACACCGCGTTCCCGCCGAAGCGGTTCAACGTGGAGTCCACGGTGCCAGCGGTGATCGTGCGGAAGCACTCGCTGGTTTGGCGGATGTCGATGATATTCGGGCTCGTGAGCGTCCCGATCAGGATGCCCGGGTTGATTCCGGAGGTACCGAACGCATTGCCCGGCAGGAGAACAACGTTCCATTGGCCCGTGAGATTTCGTCCGGTCTGAACGATGAGCAGTTCGTGCGCGACCCCCTCAGCGGTCGCCGGCCGGATCCATCGTCCTGTCAGACTGGTGATGGTGAGCGGAAGCGTGGCGGTTTCTTCTGTGGCTCCCAGGCGCGAGCGTAGCGTGACCTGAAACGAGCCCACCGAATGGTAGACGTGCGTCGCCGGTCCGCCGTCGTGCAGCGCGGTCGTTCCATCGCCGAAGTCCCACGTGAATTCCGAACCCGTAAGGGTGCCCCCGGAAAACGTGAACGAGAACTCGGTGACGTCCACGAGGCCGCTGCTGCCGAACTGCGCGGTGATCGTGAGTGGCGTCGCCGACTCACCGAGGATCCGGGTGGCGACGACCGTGCCCGCCGCTCCGGCACCGCCGGCGATGCCGACAAGCGCGGTGTTCGAGAGCCCGCCGCCGGCGCCCGCGCCGCCCGTGCTGGTGACGCTCGATCCCGCGCTCGTGCCGGCGCCTGCACCCGCCGTGCTGCCGCCGATCGCGGCCGCTTCAGCGGCCGTCATCACATTGGTCTGTGCGATGGTCGCCGCGACCGTCTGTCCCTGAAACACCGCGGACACCTGAATCTGGTACGCGCCGCTCGTCAGTGGCTGCAGGCTGCTGGCCGCCGCTCGGCCGAGGACATTGGTCGTGATCGTGACGGTTTGCGCCCCGCCGAATGTGGCGGGTGCGGCGGTACGGCCGGCGATGTTGAACGTGACCACGGCGCCGGACACGGGCAGGTTGTTGCGGTCGCGGACCTCGACGAGGGGTGCCGTGGCGGTCTGCTGCTGGACGATGTTGACGGCGTCCTCGCCGGCGAGCACGAGAATTCGCAGGCCCTGCGGCCGCGCCGGCTGCTGCGCGATGGTGACTGCCGAAACGCCGAGAAGAAGAGCGGAGACGGCGATGAGTCGGGGCCGGCGCATCTGCAGGGGCAGACTCTATTCCGATCTCAATCCCGAGTCGAGCCCGGCGACGAGTGTCAGGGCAGCGGCGTCAGCGGCGACCAGACCAGACCATCCACCGACAGCGCCGAACAGACGATCCCGTCGACGCCGACGGCGATGGCGATGACACCGAAGTCGATCGAGACGGCCGTCACGCCACCGAACGGACTGATGGCGATGGTCGAGAGGAGCGGGAGTAAGGGCGTCCATGGCCCGCCGGCCACCAGTCGAGTCGCGGCGCGAAGGACTCCCTGTGTATCCACCGCGAGAACGACGAGTCCGAATGCCGTGCGGGCGAGCGCAACCGGGCCCTGTGTCGCGAGCGTCACGCCCGGATCCACGACGATCGGCGCATCCACCGTTTGCGCCACCGGATCGAACGTGATCGCGCGCAGCACTCCGTCGGTGCCGACGGCCGCGGCAACGACCACGCCACCGACCGCCAGCAAGGCCGGCCGAGCGCCGGCGTCGAAGGCGACGGACGGATCGTTGAACGGTCCGAAGAAGCCAGTCCCAATCGTCGCCGTGACATTGCCGGTGAAGAAGTTGAGCGAGCCCCCATCTTCGATCGCGGCGAGATCCGCGGTGCCGCCGCCGCGCGACACGATCGCCGGTCCGTCGGCGCGGCGGTATGAACCAACCCCGTCCAGCATCAGCGGCGCGGACACCCCTGACGCGAGAATTTGCGGGTCACCCGTCACGAGCGTCAGCCGGCCGGCCGGATTGACGATCGCGATCGCGATCCGATCGATCTGCGGCAGCGCCACAGCGACGGCGCGCCCGGCCGCGGCGTTCGCTCCCGTCGCGATGGGCGGCTTGGTCGAGAGATCGGACGCCTGATTCAGCGTGTCCCAGAACTGGTGGTGCACCCCGCCAGGTCCGCTGAAAAAGGCGTGGAACACAGTACGCAGGATGGGGTTGACCTCGTCCATCGACAGAACTGCCGGCTGCGCGGCGTTCAGTTCGAAGCTGTCGCTTGCCGATGGTCCGCCGCCGAGGGCCGGCGTCGGCAGCGGCTGACCCCAGCCGGTGAACAACGTGAAGTGCCGCCGGACCATGTGGTTGTCGGCGTCGAGCTGCACCATCAGCAACGCATCGCCGCCGATGAAGGCGGCGCCGACCGGCAGGATCCGTACGAGCCCTCGCGCCCGCGTGATCTTGCGCAGGTCGGGCATCGGTCCGATGCGGGCCAGCGGATTGACGGGCAGCGTGCCGAGACGCGCCGTGCTGAACAGCAGGCGGACATCGGCCGGCAACAGCGGTGTTCTGGTCGTGCTTGCGGCGCGAGTCATGGCCTGCAGCGACGCGGTCGCGCCGGCGATGATCGCCGATGCGCCCGACGTTCCGCTGAAGTTCTGATAGGTGTTGGTGCCGGCGCTCGAGGGCGAGCGGATGACGCTGCCGGCCGCGAAGCAATCGACGCGGTTGCCGAACGAAGAGAACGTTCGCGCCCAGGTGCCGTTGGTGAAGTTCAATTCGCCGGCGCCGACCACAATCGCCCCGGAATCGGTGAATGTCGGCGACCCGGGGCGCGCGTGCGCGAACGCCGGTACGGCGTCGAGGTTGACGCCGCCGTTTCCCGCCGGCTCGATCACCGTGATCCCGCGTCCGGTCGCCCGCCCGATGGCGTTTTGAACGACGCGCGCGCTTTCGACGAGGACATCCGGACCGGGCGTTGCGTTGAAGGGGAACGCCACCTCGATGAGCAGGACATCACCGGCCGTGAGGCGCGCGGCGGCGAAATCGATCGCCGCGGCGAGACCGGCAACCGAGATCCCGAGCCGATCGGTGACCAATTCGAGTCCGGCGTTGGGCGCGATGCCGATCGTGCCCACGCCGTTGTCCGAGCCCACGAGAATCCCGGCGACACCGGTTCCATGATCGACGTCGTGGACGCCGATGACGGAGAGCTTGTGAATGTCCGCGGCAATCAGGTCCTCGTGATCCAGGCGCCATCCGCCTTCGATGTCCGCGATCCGAATGCCGTCGCCGGCGCCGCCGGGAATGCCCCACGCATAGATCGAATCGATCCCGTTCGGTGACGGCTGAATCTGCAGCGTAATGTTCGTTTGTGGATTCGTGCCGTAGGAGATGCTCGAGGCCACGATCGGATCCTGTCGAACCTCTGCGAACACGACCATCGGCAGCGCGGTCAGCGCCGCCAGTACGGCACCCACCTCCGCGTCGTCGCAAACGAGCGCGAACCAGACGAACGGGCTCGGCGGCTCGACGCCCGAGAGCCGGATGCCGTCGACGATGTCCGCGAGTTCCTCGACCGAGAGCGTGTCGAAGACCGGAATCAGCGTCTTGCCTGGAAACGCGGCGACGAAGTCCTGCCAGGTTTCGTTGAAGAGCGGCGCCAGAATCGGATCGGCCAGACTGCTCTCGGCGCCGGCGATGTACGGCAGCCCGAGACCTTCGATCACCTCGAGGTCGATGATCGCCATGTCAGGCGCCTCCGCCTTTCCTCAGCGGTGGTGCTTCCGCGAACACGTCAAAGCGCAAATGTGACACCGGCGGGCCGGCGAGTGGCGCGGCGCTGCGCTCGACCCACAAGACCGGACGCCCATTGGTGTCGCGCGCGAGCATCGCGCGCCGCCGGAGCATCACGCCGCTGCTCGCGATCGCGTTCGCGTGCAGCTGATGCCCGCGTCCGAGGCCCGCACCCGATGGTCCGCCGATCAAGCGCGACTGCGGTCCAGGCCGGTGCTTCGGATAGGGCCCGGTGAGATCGGCCAGGACTCCTTGGCGCCAGCCGCCCGAGCGACCATCGCCGGCGCCGGGATGCGTTGCGGCCGTGACCACCGCGCCACCGATCGCCGGATCTCCCAGTCGTACACGCTGATACGGATGCCATCCGTTTGGCAGCGTCGTCGATGGCAAGTAGCGGAAGTCGCGCGACCCGGTGCGTGTGGTTTCGGCAATGGCCGCGGCGGTCTCCGCGTTCTGCAGACGCTGCACGCCGTCGGCCCGCAGTTCGACCGCCCAGGCGAGGTTGGCGTCTTCGTCCACGCCGAGCAGGATTTCGTCGAGCAGCGGACCCGTGTGCGGTGCCACGGCGACGGGCCATACGAGGAGTTGCGACTCAGGCAGTCCAGCGGTGTGGAAGAGCGACCACGCACCGGGGCCCGAAGCGGGCGGTGTGGTCAGGTTCCAGATCTCGTCGAAGCTATCGCGGACGGTGACGCCGGCGAGCGTGACGAGCACGCCGCTCGACGCCGCATCGCCTTCGTTGGCCGGCGGCGGCACCGGGAACGTGAACCAGTCGTCCGCGTGTTCGAGCGCGACATCGAGCAGCAGCATCGTCGCGAAGTGCGAGCGGTCGGGCGCGAAGCCGCCGATGTCGACGCTGTGATGTTCGAGCTGCCACCAGCGCGGATGCGGTGCGCCGGGATAGTCGAGCCGTCCCGGAATCACCTGGCGTGGATTCGCGACAGCCGCTGGCCGGGAAGTCGTCGTCGCGCCCGGGTCGCCGTCGACGCTGAACCAGTCGACGTCGGTGCCGGTGTGGTTCTTCACCCGGAGGGCGGTGTTGGCGGCGTCGAACGACGCGCTGTAGTTGAGCGTCGAGGAGGACCAGCGATCGGGCGCGGGCGAAGGCACTTCAGACCAGATCGCATGCCCTGCAAGCAGGCCGGCAATGAAGACCGCTCGGCCGTCGATTTCGCCGGCGAGCTTCTCGTATGGCGCCGGCAGCGTGCCCATGCGGTACTGATTGCCGATGCCGGGAGCGAGCAGTGGGCCGGCCGACCGGCCGAGACGGATGCGGCGGCCGATCGTCCACCAGTCACCCGGTTCGGCTTCGAGGAGCGCCTCTGCGGGAACGACAGTCGGATCGAGGGCCGGACGGGTGCGGTCGTACGTGATCGGCACGTGCTGCGGCGCGCAGGTCACGACGACCGGAGATGACGCGTCTTCACCTTGCAGCTCGCCGAGTTGCCATTGACGCGTGATGAACCAGACCGGGTCGGCGACGCGCGCGCGCAGCCCTTCGTCCGTGTCCTGACGCCCGGGCTCGAGGATCAAGTAGAGCGGACCGGTCATTGCGGCCACCGCGTGAGAAAGTTGCGCGTCCCCGAGGCGCTGACGAATGCCGTCGACGTCGGATGCGGCAGCGTCGGTTCGGGAATCTGCCGGGGCGAGCGCGCAAACACCATGTCGCGCGTTTCGAGGACGACATCGAGCAGCCCGGTTGCCGTGAGCCGCGTCGATCGATCCGGTGGGACGGCGACCAGAATCGCGTGCGGCGCGCGCGACTTCGGTGCGTTGAAGCCGAATGCCGCGACTGTCGTATGGCGACGGCTGGGAATCGAATCGCTCCAACCGTCGAGTGCCGCCAGCCCGACGCGCGCGCTGCCGCCGCCAACGCCCGGTCCGTAGGCGACGACGATCGGTCCGTCGGCGCGCCACGGATCGTTATCCGCGTCCGGCGCCGCCACCGCGGCGCGCCATGGGGTCGGCGAATCCAGCTGCCTGGCTTCGAGCGGCGCGAGCCGGGGTCTGACCGCGCTCACGATCTCGAGCCAGACCCGATCCGCGCCGGCGTTGAGGCGGAAGGTCGGCAGCAGGCTCCGCTGCACGACAGGGATGATCGGCAGATCGGCGCGGCCGGTCAGCGTCCGGATGGCGCGGCGCATTGCCGTGATCAATCCGTCAGGCGGCGGCAACGGCAGCGGACCAACCGGCACCGTAGCGCTCGTCTCGAGACGCTCCAGCAAGGCAGCGGCGAGCGCATCGCGCTGCTCTTGTGTCGTCGCGTCGGTGGCCGCGGGATCCTCCGGCAGCACCGTCTTCAGATCGAACGACCAAAGTCGGGCGGCGGCGACAATCAGTGGCGCCGTGCCGGGATCGTCAGGGTCGAGCGCTACCAGCGTGTCGTGAGCGGCGGCCGCCAGCATCACGAGCTGATCGAATCGCGAGCGCAGATCCGTCGCGATCGCGCTCCGGAGATCGGCTTGCGCGGTTGCCGGCACGCCCTCGTACGTTCCACCATCGAGGGTCGGCAGCGCGACATCGTCCTCGACGCCGCCGAAAACCGCGGCAAAGCGCACGCACCGCTCGCGTCCGGCGTCATCGGTTGCGCGCAACGCGCCGGGTCCTAGCTCGATCGCGACGGCGTCCGCAAACGCCGGGTCGCCAACGACGAGCGGATCGGCGCTGGCGCCGGTGTCGACGACGCCCGGAGGCAGCAGCATCCACGCGCTGATGCGCACGCTGGTCGCCTGGCGCGGCGTGCGAATCGCTCGCAGCTCCGGCGGCGCGCCCAATCCGGCGGCGGCCTCCATCGCGGCGTTGGCCAGATCGCCGCGTCCGGTGACGAGTGCGTGCACGCCGTCGGCCACGAGGAGATCCGCGTAAGTGTCCAGTACGGTGTCGAGCGGTGCGAGGCGTGCGGGTAGATCCGCCGGCAGTCCGAGCGGGAGAGTCGCCTCGCGCGCAGCTCGCAGCACCTGTTGGCCATCGCAGACGCGGCGCAGTTGCGTGTCGGCGGCGGACAGCGGGTAATTGGTGCGGAGGACACGGACCACGTCCCAGTCGCCCGCGATCGCTTCGACCTCGAGCCCGAGCGCTTCGTAGGGGTGAACGCCAAGGCGGACGCGCTCAGTGAGCGACGCGGCGGCGCGGACGCGCGCGGAATCGATGGTCAGGTCCCAGCGAGTGTCGCCCGGATAGCGTACCGCCGCGTCACGAAGGAGCGCGGCGGTCAGCGCTTGCGCGTGCGACGGCGCGTGCAGCAGTCCCGTCTGCGTCGGTCCGGGCGCGAGCGGTCCACCGGGCGCGGCCGAGTACGGCGCCGGCGCGTCCACCCAGCCGTACGCACCCAACTTGAAGGGCGCGCCGCTCTTGGCCATCTGCTGCAGGCGCCGGTCGGCGATGCCGATCAGCCACGGATCGACGCGAAAGGCCGCCGTGTCCAGGGCCGCGAGCGTGGCGCGGAAGATTTCCTTCTGCCAGTCGGGCCAGAACTCGGCCAGAACCTTCAGCGCTTCGTGCACTTCCTTGAATCGGTCAGCCACGATCCGGGCGTTCGGGTCGGTGCTGTTGCGCAGCGCCTCGACCGACGTATCGCGTCCCTCCATCACCGCGTCGCGATACTTCGCTTCGTTCGCCCAGGGGAGCGTTTCCTCGAGCGAAATCGGCTGGCCAACGCTGAGACGCATGAACGCGGCGCCGACGCGCGCGCGCGCGTCGATCAGCGCCTCGAGCAGGAGATGACCGACGAGGCCCAGTTTCCAGTTCGCATCGCCGAGCAGTTCCCGCGGATCCAGCAGGCACAGTTGCGTCAGCAGCGCGGCGTCTTCCACATCGTCAACCGGCGGTCCCGGGATCGTGGCAAGGCCAGGAGCACGCGCGATCGGGGCGATCGGCACCGGCACGCCGCGCAGCGCCTGCGCGGTCGTGTCGTCCCATGCCGTGTCGAGCGGCGGCAGGCCGGCCATGAGCCGCAACGCTTGAATGCTCCAACGATCGGCGATGGCGCGCACCTGCCAATGCCGGCTCGGAGCATGAAGACCCAGGACGTCGAGATATCCGGCGATGTCCTTGTCTGCGGATTGTGAATGCGCCGCCCGGGCCGCGGCGGCCGCACCTGTGCGCCACGGCAGCGCCCAGGCGCGAATGCGTTCCTCCGTGACCGCGTCCAGATCTCCCGCCTCGTCCACCCACGCGCCAAAGGCTGAGACCGGGAGCAGTCCGTACGGCTGCTCGCCGACACGAAACGCGGGTCGCGGCCCTTCGACGGCGAGGTAGTAGCCGGCCCAACGCGCAAGGGCAACTTCGCGGGCGCCGGCGCCGGTGACATCGCGTAGTGTGCGACCCCACAGCACCGGCCAGAATCCCTGGACGGCCAGTGCGCCCGGCATCGAGAAGTTGAGATCGCCGCCGAGGATCGGCAGTGCGTCCGCGGGAACACGGCCGGTCAGCGCCTTGAGCACGGTTTCGGTCGCCATCTGCGCCGACGCGTCAACGTGCAGCAGCGGATAGAGAGTGTCCGCGTGGTCGCCGAAGTCGGTCGTTGGTTCGCCGGCGACGGTGTTGGTCGGTGTTCCGGGCTTGAGCGCCGCCATGCGGCCGGCCGCGTTGTGTGCGTCGACCAGATCGGCCGCGTCCGTCTCGCCGATGCCGACCACGACGAGTGCGTCGAGAACCGGCGGGATCGGACCGATGCTGAGATCTGCGGCGAGTCCGACTTCGACCGCGCGGGCGTGCGACAGCCACCAGGTCTTCGGCAGGTCACCGGCAGCCAGCGTCGGCTCGTCGTTGAATTGCGCGAGATCGAGATCGCTGCCGATTGCCGCGACGTCGAGCATGAGCGTGGTCCCGAACTCGCGCGTGCCGTCCGCGTGAATGAGCCAGACTTCGAGTTGGTCGGGTAAGCCGGCCGGTCCATGAACTGCAAACGGGACGTGGTCGGCTTCGCCGGTGCGGTCTACGGTAAGGCCGCCGCCATCGGCGACGACATGTCTCCGCCAGAGACGGTGCGCGCGCGCGGCGCCGACTGCCGATGCGAACGACGCAAAGGCGTCGGACTCCGCCAGCGCGGGAACGCCCGACATCTTGTTGACGGCGTCGGTGAGGCGATTCAGTTCGTCCGGCGTGGGCGGCGGAGGCGTCCGGCGTATTGAGAATTCGTCCGGGTACACGCGCAGCCGCAGCGTCCATTGGTCACCGGCTTCGGCCGGCGGCACGAATCTGGTTTCGATCCGGAGCGGTGCGAGTACTTCAACCGTGGACACCGGGTCTCCTGGTTCCGGCGCTCACAGAAGCTGACCGATGAGGACGCGTACGGGCAGCGCGAAGTGCTGGTACGCGAACGCGGAGGAACTGGTCGCCGTCACACCGGCGGGCACCGGCGGCGTTGGCGGAACCAGTTTCTGGTAGAACCGGTGTCCCGCCGGCGGCTCTTCGAGTACGACCCAGTACTTGGACAAATCCAGCGGCTCGATCGGGAAACCAAAGAAGGTGATGTCCGGACCGATCGTGCCGGTAAACGTGTGATCTTTCCTGCCGGTGACGAGCGCCTCGCCCGCCGCTGGCGGCGTCCAGTCGCCAGGCTGCGGATACAAGTAGACGACCGTTGCCGGATAGCGGCGGAAAAGCGTGGTCCGAAATGCGATGACGGCTTCCGCCTTGCGGCCGTTCGGCACCAGCGCCGCGGTGCCGAATGCCGAGAGTGCTGGCCAGCCTTTGATCGGTTCGATGTCGAACTCGTTGCCGGCACGTTGCCAGAACTTCCGGAGCGGCGACCACCGGCTGACCATCGGCAGATTGCGCCAGCGTAGTTCGCCGGCGGTTTGATGATTCGCGCCGACGAGCAGCGACTCGACGAACACCGGGTTGGTCGACAGCGCGACGACATCGCCGTCCTTCAGATCGCCGGCGCCGGGCAGCATCCAGTCCGGGGCGGCGTTCGAGAGGAAACTCCAGAGCGGGAGATCGAGTTCCGGTTCGATCTCCACGGGGCCGATGTGCGTGATGCCGGGCAGCGTCGAGAGCACGCGGACGACAGCCGGCGGACGCGGAACGGTGGGATCGATCGCCGCCGCGACGACGCCGCCGAGGCGATTCAGATCGATTGGATCGCACGGTTCGCGCCGCTGCTGCTCGAGCATCCAGTTCGGCCACTCGAGAATGGCGCGGTCCGGTTCGGGGAATTCGCCACCGCGGAGGAAACGGTCGATGGCGTCCCGATTGGGTCGGCCGGTTTCATCGGGCGCCAGCGCCTGCAGCGCGGCGGCCACGCGTCCCGCGCTCGGATTCGGTCCAAGCGCGTGCAGGATCCTGCCGGCGAGGACCTCGTCGCCGCCGGCTGCAGCGTAGATCGCCGCCTTGATGTGACCCGCCGGATCCCTGTCGGTCCGGCGGATCGCGGCCGGATCGATCGGAACCGGGCACTGATTCGCCGCGGCGAGCACGGCCGCGAACGGCGCTCGTCCCTTGGTGGTCGACCCGGTGCGCGCTGGTCCAGGTCTGAGCGCACGGCGCGCGGCTGACGAGAAGAGCGCGCGGGTCAGTCCTGGCGTCCGTCCCGCGATCGTGTCGATGACGGTGCGCCCGTCCGTTGCCACCAGTCGTGCCAACGCAGGGGACAGGACGGCGAGCCGCTCAACCGGATCCGCCGGCAAACGGCGCCGCCACAGCGACCGGCTGACTTCGACGCCGAAGGCCACGTGGTTGATCCGGTCGCGCGCGATCGCCAGATCGCCGGCCTTGGTGGCAGCGGCGTCGGCGATCTTGTCCTGCCACGCGATCGCGTTCCACGCGCCCAGGCCCGCCGCGCCGCGCAGCCGCGGATCGTTGCGCAGTTGCTCGATCCAGCCGCCGGCCGGCGGCGCAAAGACCGGATCCGCGTCGGTGAACGCGCTGTCGTAGCGCGGCGCCGTCACGACGCCGCGACCGTCCGGCGTCACGATGCGGAGAGAGAGCGCCGCGACCTCGGTCGCCACCGCGGGACTCGGCGGCGCGTCGGCTGGATCTGGCGCCGGGGCCGGCGGCAGCCGCAGCGCCCCCGCCGTCTGCAGTGTCGTTTTGCTGGCTGGTGCCGTGCGGTGCTGATAGACGACCTCGGCGCGGCCGAACGGCTTGCCGCCCGGCGCCACGGCCAGCGCCGCCTTCTTCAGCTTCATCGCCAGTTCGGGGAAGTCGCCCTTCGGGCCGGTTCGGAACGTCCACCAGTCGTAGAGATCGCAGGTTGCGGCCGCCGTCCCGTTCCAGCTGTCGGCACCCGTCGCCGTGAACGCCGGCACCACGCAGACGATGTACTCCGTGGTGTCGTCGTAGTCGGCGAGCGTGCCGCTGTTCTTCCGCGGCGGCGCGACGATGCGCGCGATCGCCGAATGGCCGTCGACCTGCTGTACGTGCGCCCACTGGGCGGATTCGCCGAGGGCGTGCTTCGCCTGTGCCGTCAGCCCGAGCGTGACCCGTCCGTCGGGACGAATCACGATGTCGTCGGGCGCGCGTTTGCCGACCACCACGACGATCCATGGCCTGAGGGTGGCGGCGGCGATTTGCGGGGTGTAGCGCCACGGCAGATCCGGCGCCGCGAATTCGACGTGCGCGAGCTTGGTCACCTCCGCGTCGCTGCTGTGCGGAGCGGGGAAGCGCCGCGTGATGGCGCCGGCGGCGAGGCGTTTGACGTCGCCAGGACCATACAGCTCGTACTTGGCTTTGGCGATGGCGGTGCCCGCCGCCGCGACTTCCGCCAGCGTGACGTCCGTGCCCCCTTGGAGTCGTCCTCCGGCGGCCGTGGTCGCCGACTGGCGGAGCGCTTTTTCGGCGTGGGAATAGAAGAAGCTGCTCATCCTAGACTCCCGCCAGGCTCAGCGGCGATGCGGCGTCGGCGGCGGCCTGCGCGACGCCCGAGGCGTAGCGCACGTGTTGATGCGCAGCCGTCGCGCTCGTAAACGTGGTCGCGGTGGTGGTGGCCGTCCAGATTTCCTGCGTGGCGGTGACGAGCGAAGACGGGTCGCTCAGCGCCGGTGGCTTTCTGGAGGCGCTGACCATCGCGGACATCGCACTGAGATCGAGGTGCGCGCCCTCGAGCCGCGGCTCCTTGATGGCGCCGCCGATGATGACGATCTGAAAGACCTTGCGATCGTCCTGAATCCTCGAGGCGGCGAGCGCCGGATCGGCCGGCGAGAAGATCCGTCCGGCATTGAGGAGATCGAACGGTGGACGGTTGAGCGCTTCGGCCTGCGAGAGCGTGATGTAGGTTCCCGGGCTGAAGCGCTCCGTCACGTCGGTCGTGCCGTTGGTGATCGTGACGCCCTGCGGGCCGCCGAGCGGCCGGCCGTCGACCCGATCGATGAGAATGCCGAGCGGGGCCCGGCGCTGCGCGACGCGCAGCGTGCCGGTCGGCGGAATCGCGGCAAAGCCGGACGTGGTCGGGCGCGGCGACAACACGACCAGCGGATCGCCGATGCTGCCGCTCTCGACGTTGTGCGGCTTGTTCAGTTCGTCGGTGAGAACCGTCAAGAGTGACGGCGCGGCCGGCAGCGTGTCGGTCGGTCCGCTGCCGAGCGTGAAGCTTTCGTCCCACGAGATGGAAAACAGGAAGACGTCGATGCTGAGCGAGCCGTGGATGACGATCGGTCCCGGCCCGGCGATCGATCCCTCGAGCGTGACCGAGGCGAAACTGAAGCCTTCGACGGAGACGTCAAATCCGGCCGCGACGCGCGCCTCGAAGTGGAACGGCCGGAACTGCACGATCGCGTCGACCTGCAGGAAGCCGTGCGCTTCGATGCCGAGTGAGATGCCGACTTCCCAGCGGCCGCCCAACTGGATCGAGTTCGACGTAACGGCGAAGTAGCCTTCCGATCGGATCTCGATGATCGGGATCGGGTTGTCGAGCGCCAGCCCGACGCGGCGCAGGGCCGGCAGCCGCGCGGGTTCCGGGTTGAAGCCAGGGAAGAAGCCGCCGATCGACACCACCATGTAGCCCGGCGATCCCCAGCTGAATCGCGCCGCCGCGTCGCCGTACACGGTGAAGATGCCGAGCACGTGGCTGTCCACGAGACTGGCGTCGATAGACACCATCTGCTCGACCGGATCGATGAGCCCGAGGACATCCAGGCGCAGGTTGATCAACATCGGCAATCCCGGGATCGCCACCCGCGCGACTCCGAGGATGGCCACTCTGCCGGTCGGGATCTCGACGATCACCGCGAGGTCGATGCCGATCAGGGCGCCCTCGGGACCGAATGACAGCCACGAGACTTTCAACGACGGGCCAATCAGATGCGTCCCGCGATTGGCGGGGAAGAGCTGATCGGCGATGACGACGAGCGCCATCGG
This sequence comes from uncultured Bifidobacterium sp., assembly GCA_964577955.1. Lineage (GTDB taxonomy): Bacteria > Acidobacteriota > Vicinamibacteria > Vicinamibacterales > CAVVIG01 > CADEEX01. The sequence continues at coordinate 168,943 of CAZOAZ010000001.1, forward strand.
GTTCGCTGGCGGCCGAACGGCAAAGAGGACGTCGCCAGCTGCGCCGGTGCGCACCGCGCCGCGCAGCGCGTCGCTGTCGGTCCGCCGGTTCACGCCGACGATGCCGCCGACGCGGTCGAGAGAAAAGCCGAAGGAAAGTTGAATCGGCGGGATGAACTGCGCGCCGAGGATGGCGAGCAGCGAGGGCTGGCCGTCTTTCGTCGCCACAACGGCCATGGCGCTGACCTGCACCGGACCGAGCGGCAATTCCAACGTGCCGCCGAACCCGTCGCCGACACGGCCAAGCGCGCCACCGCCTGGCAGTCCTTTTCCGCCGCCAAATGGCGACGACATGCTGGCGGCGATCTGATCCAGGCGAAACGGTCCGATCGCGGCAGTCGGCGGAGCGGCATTGTCCGACAACGCCGGTGGCTGGATGACGAGCAGAGAGGACGCGAGCTCGAGGTGAACCGGACCAAGGTCCAGGCCGCCGTGAATGCCTTCCCGGCCGATGTTGGCCACGTCGGCGAGCAGTTCGGCGAAGCCGGGGATCTTGGCGAGCGGACCGGCAAGCGCGCTGGCAAGGGTCGCGCCGAACGCGTCGCGCTTGTCGTTCCAGGTGGCGAGCGCCGCGTTCCATGCCGCCTGAGTGACGGTGCCAGGCGGGTCGTTGGCCAGTCCAGCGAGCGCGGTCGCCGCGGCGGTGAGATCGTCGAGCGGAGTCGTGGGCGCGCCCGCGGCCGTGAGCCACGTACGCAGCTCAGTGGCATACGCGGTGATGTCGCTACCTGCCACGAGCGCGGCTCCTCATCGAAGGACGAAACGGCGCGTGTAGGCTACACGAACAGGACGCGAAAACCGACTCAGCTGTCCTTACGAGATCTCAGTGCGATCGTACTTCGCACCACGCACATCGCACTACGTGCCTACCATCCACCACCACCGCCGCCGCCGGAGGATCCGCCGCCACCGCCGCCACTGCTTCCACCGCCGCTCGAACTGCTTGAACTCGGCGCCGAGACGCCCGCGGCCATGCCGCTCGCCGCCGCGGCCCATCCCGCCGTGGCGCCGGCGCCGCCGGAGCGGCCGCTGCCGAAGCCCGTCCACGAGCTCGACGATGAACTGGAGCTGGAACTGCCGGACGATGACGAGTAGTCCGAGCGCGAGGAGTGACTGATGCCGGTGGACCCGTGTGTGACGGACCACGCGTCCATCTGTTTCTCGAGCTCAAAGGCGAGGAGCCACGGATACCAGTCGTCGTGCAGCGCGGGATTCTGGGTGCGCAGCTGCGACATGAAGTAGAGCCGTCCGGCTGCGAGCTCTTTCCGAAACGCAATCCCTTCGCGCCGCTGCCGTGACCGCAGCGCGTTGATCGCGGCGACGGTCGCCCCGAGCGCGAGCGCGACGACGACGGTGATCGTGAGCGTTGACAGGTACAGGTAGCCTGCGCCGACGTAGTACCAGAGAAATGCACCGACACCGCCGGCGAATGCGGCGGGAAACAGCAGGCAAAGCAGCGCCTCGCCTAGACCCCAGTGCAGGCGCTTGCGGAACATGCCGCCGGGAATAGACGCGAGTCCAGCGACGAGCAAACTGCCCAGAAAGAGCAGAAACACCGCGAGGCCGGGCAGGTCGGCGGCGATCCAGTCGTAGATCGCCAGCGCCAGCCCGCCAAGCAGCAGCACCGCGGTCTCGATGCCGTAGCCCTTCGGTGCCTCGGCGAACGGGAACGTCGCTTTCAACGCGCTCGCGAGATCCTTTTCGATGACGCTGACGGGATTGAACCCGGTCTTCTTGTAGTGCGACTTCACGTCCTCGGTACTGGTCGTCGTCCGCTCGCCGTAAAAGAGTTTGTCGATCAGATTCTTTTCGTAGCCCGCGAGCTTCGAGCGCGCGATCGTCATTCTCATCGTCAGCCCGCGATCGCTGACGCTCGACTCGATCTTCTTCTCGCTGGCCATTCGCGCCAGCAGCGCCACGACTTCCGGCTGGCCGATGCTGTCGTCCCAGGCCGCCGACACGAGCTCCGCCGGGTGTTTCAAAATGTGTTCGCGGAGCCACGCTTCGTCGACGTCACCCGGCAGCGGCGCGAACCGTCCCTTGAGCCCTTCGGACAGGAGCACCCAGACGATCGAGACGAGCGGCACGGCGATGAGCGCGAGGATCGCGGCACGGATCGCCGGAGGCCGCGAGTCGTCGTAGATCACCGGCGTGCCGGCGCCGACGTACTTGAGCGGAATCGTCAGGACGAACTTATTGCCGGGCGAGAGATCGGTCGCGGTGTATTGGTCCTTGATCGGGGTGATGGCCTCCCACGCCGGGTCAACCGTCAGCCGGAGCTCGAACCGCTTGATATCGCCGACGCGATCGGGAAACGCGAAGTCGTGATCGAGGGTGTACTGCTCGCCGTTGACCTGCAGGATCCCCGAGAGCGTGTAGCGCAGCTGGTAGCGGATCGCGGTGTTGTTGAACGGCGGATCGGACGTCTCGCGGCTCCGCCAACGGAGCGTCTCGCGGTTGGTGAACGAATAGTTGTCCACGAGGCTGAGGCCACCATCGGTCATCGGCTGCCAGGACGTGCCGACCATGCGCGACATCCCGTCGAACGTCAGTCGCTGGCGCGGCCGGATGTTGAACGTCCGCTCGCCGCCGTTCCAGTCGCCGCTGAACACCATCGTCTGTTCTTCGGTCACCTGCAGGCTGCCGTCGGCATTCAGGTGCGCGGTGACCGACAGCAGATCCCAATGCAGCTCGCGCTGCGCAAACGCAGTGGCTGGGACGACGAGGAGGAGGAAGGCGACGACCCAGACGCGAAGGAGGCGAAGAACCATGCGCCCATCGTAACCGGGCCGTCCGCGGCGCTGCCCTGAGCGACCGCTCACTCGAGCGCCTCGCGCACCTTGTGGGCCAGCGTGGTGATCGTGAAGGGCTTCTGCAGGAACCACACGCCGGGATCCAGGGTGGCATGCTGGACGCCGAGGCTCTCGGCGTACCCCGACACGAAGAGGACACGGAGTCCGGGGGCGAGCGCGGTCAGCCGGCGGGCCAGATCGCGTCCGTTCATGCCCGGCATGACGACGTCGGTGATCAGCAGGTCGACGGATCTGGGCTGGTCTTCAACGAGGCGAATCGCTTCCTCGGGAGTACCGGCGCTCAAGACCGCGTACCCGAGCCGCTCGAGCACGCGACGCTCCAGCTGAAGGACGCCGGGCTCGTCCTCGACGAGCAGGATCGTTTCGTGCCCGGTGCGCGGCGCGGTGACGGCGGCGGCGCCGTCGGCCGCCGCGCCCGGCCCGGTCGCAGCCACCGGGAAGTACATGTGAAAGGTGGTCCCTTTGGAGACCTCACTCGACACCTTCATGAAACCGCCGCTCTGTTTGACAATGCCGAACACCGTAGCGAGGCCGAGCCCCGTCCCTCGGTTCTCCTTGGTGGTGAAGAAGGGCTCGAAGATGTGGTTGAGCGTATCGGCGTTCATTCCGCGCCCGTCATCGACGATCGACAGATGGACGAAGCGGCCGGTCGCGGCGTCCGGGTGTCCCGCCCCGTGACCGTCGTCCAGCGTCGCGTTCTCGGTGGCAATCGTGATGTGCCCGACATCCTCGATGGCGTCGCGGGCATTGATGCAGAGATTCGTGAGGACCTGCTCGATTTGGTTAGGGTCGGCTTCGATCGCCCAGAGGCCGCTGTGCGGCCGCCACTCCAGGATGATGTCTTCACCAATCAGCCGGCCCAGCAGTCCGAGCGCGTTCGACACGCAATCATTCAGGTTCAACTGGACGGGCTGCACCACCTGCCGGCGACTGAAGGTCAGGAGCTGTTGTGTCAGGCGCGCGGAGTGTTCCGCGGCGTGTTGAATCTGCTCGAGTTGTTCGCGCATGGGGCTGTCGGCGGCGCTGGCCAGCGCCAGCTCCGCGTTCCCGGCGATCACGGTGAGCATGTTGTTGAAGTCGTGTGCCACACCGCCGGCGAGGCGTCCGATCGCTTCCAGCTTCTCGCGTTGGAGGTCGAGTTGCTGCGCGCGGCGCTGATCGGTGACGTCCACGGATACGCCGATGACCTCGGTCACACGACCGTCAGGGTCGACGAGCGGGGCATAGCGCGTCTCCCAGGTCAGGCCGCCGAATTCGCCGTCGGCGGCGAAGCGCTCGCCCGAGAGCGCCCGGTCGATGTAGCCGCTGCCCCGTGGATCCGGCGACACGTCGTCGGCGATGCGTCCGACAAGTTCGTCGGGTTTCATTCCGACCTTATCCAGCGCCATTCCCGCGGTGAAGCGAAATCGGCGATCGGTGCCGAGGGCGAAAACCACGGCCGGGAGGTTGGCGACGATCTCGCGCATCCGCGCTTCGCTTTGAAGCGCGCGCTGCTCGGCGCGCCGCAGTTCCGTGACGTCCTGCGCGAGCACCAGCGCATACTTCACCGCGCCATCGACGCCGGGGACCGGCACATAGGTGTACGCGTACGACAGATCGCCGAACGGCAATTCGGCCGTGAAGCGGCGGCCGTTCAGGGCGGCGCGCAGGTTGGGTTCGACCATCGCGGCAAATGCCGGATCGACGGCGTCGTGTAACAACTTGCCTTCGAGCGACGCCTTCGTGTTGCCGTGCCTGGCGATCTCCGGTCCGTCGGCGAGGACGAACCGCAGATCGTGGTCGAACATCATGACGGCGCTGTTGGGCAGGTGGGTGACCAGCAGCTCGTAGAGATCGGGCAGGATCTGATGCCTCCTGCCGTCTGGCGCCGACTCCGGACCGGGAGATCTCATCATCGTGTCGTCGCGTTGCACGGCGTCCAGATGGTCAGTGTCGCGGCATTATTCCACGAGCCGCCGGTTCGGCGGCTATCGAGATCGCGCCGCCCGTGTACCCGTCCACGATGCACCACCATGTTCGGCCCCGGAGAGATCGTGTTCGAGCAGGCGACCGCGAGTTGCGGGGCCTTCGTCGCCATGGGACCGGCCGGCATTGACGTCTCTCTTTGGCCGGACCTCACATGGTCGGTCCGAGGGTCCGGGTGAAGCCGGACGTCGCACAGAACAGCCGATAAGCTTTCCAGCATGCGCACGATCGAGCAGATCGACCAGTGGGTCGCCGCCGGGCTGATGGCCCGCGAACAGCGCGATCGGATAGCGCCGCTGGTCCTGGGAGAGCGGATTCCGGTCTTCGCGGAGCTGAACGCCGCGCTCTATCTCGGCGTCCTGGCCTTCGCAGCAGGCGCGGCATGGACGGTGAACACCTACGCCGCGGACTGGGGCGACATCGCGATCCTCCTGCCCGCGACGCTGGTCGTCCTGGCCTGCGCGTTCTACTGCGTCCGCAAGGCGCCGCCCTATTCGAACGAGCAGGTCGCGTCGCCCACGCTGGCCTTCGACTACGCGCTGTATCTCGGCTGCCTGATCTTCGGCACCGAACTCGGATACATCGAGTACCGCTTCGGCGTCCTGCAAGGGCAGTGGGACACCTGGCTGCTGCTCGCCGCCCTCGTCTATTTCGCGCTGGCGTACCGGTTCGACAACCGGTTCGTGCTGTCATTCGGCATCGCCACGCTCGGCGGCTGGTTCGGCGTCCGCATCTCGCGCTTCACCGTCGTCGCGGTGGACGCGATTCGGCTGTCGGCGTTGACCTACGCCGCGATCGTCACGGTGGGCGGCGTCGGACTGCATGCACAGCGGATCAAACGCCATTTCGTGGAGACGTATCTTCACGTGGCCGCGAACGTCGCGTTGGCGGCGCTGCTGTCCGGGACGTTCGACGCCGGCAGGCCGTTGCTCTGGCTGCTCGGTCTGTTCGTCGTCGCCGCCGGCGCGATCGCGGCTGGCGTCCGCTATCGCCGGTTTGCGTTCGTCGTCTACGGCACGCTCTACGGCTACGTCGGGATCAGCGCCCGCATTCTCGACGGAATGCGCGGAGACGCCCTGCCGTTGTTCTACATCACCGTCTCCGCGGCCGCCGTCATCATCGGCCTCGTCGTCCTTTCACGACGGTTCGGGAGGCACGAATGAGACGCTACGACCTTCGTGACGAAGAGCGGCTCCGGCTGCAGAGGCACGTGCGCGATTGGGCCGGTGCCGGCCTGTTGACGGTTGCCCAGGCATCCGCGATCGACGTGGAGCTGCGGACGCCGCTTCGAAGCACCGGCACGATGCTGCGGCTCGGGCTGGCGATCTTCACATTCATCTGCGCCATCGCCGCAACCGCCTTCGTGTCCGTCGTCTTCAACGTCCGTGGCGAGGGAGCGGCGGCCGCCCTGTGTGGTCTCGCCGCCGTCGCGGCGTTCGTCGCGGCGGATCAGTTCGCAGGGGCCAAGCACTTTCATCGTCACGGTGTGGAAGAAGCCTTGGCCGTGTGCGCGGTCGCCTTTGCGACGGTCAGCGTCGTGTTGACCTTGGGGCAGATCGGCCGCTGGTCCGAGGATCTCATCGCCGTCGGCCTGACCGTTGCCGCAGGGCTTTCAGTGCTCTGCTACGTGCGCTTCGGTTTTCAGTACGCGGCGATCGCGGCTCTCGTGCTGGCCGCGCTCATTCCGCTTCCGCTCGAGATGCGATCAGAGGTCAAGCGCCTGTTCGCCGCGGCGGTGTGTGCTGGCGCGTTCGTGACGGCTCGGGTGGCGAGGTCACGCGCCAGCAGCGAAATCCTGGAGGACGACGCGGATGTCGTCAGCGCGGCGGCGTTTGCCGGTATCTACATCGCATTGAACCTGCAGCTGGTGCCGGTCGAACTTGGGGTCGTGCGTGGCGAGGCCCGGTGGTTCTGGTGGCTCACTTACGCGTGCACCTGGCTGCTTCCAGTTGCGGGCCTGTGGCGCGCGATCGGCGCGCGCGATCGGACACAGCTGCGCGTGAGCGTGGTGCTGTTGGTCGTCACGCTGGTGACCAACAAGCCGTATCTCGGCTGGGCCAGGAATACGTGGGATCCGATGCTGCTTGGTGTCGTGTTGATGGTCACCGCGCTGGTCGTCCGCCGATGGCTGGCATCAGGTGCCGATCATCAGCGCGGAGGATTTACGGCGGACCGTATCCTGCCGAGCGAGGAGGAGGCCGTACAGCTCGCTGGCCTCGCGTCAGCGGCCGTTCACATGCGTCCTGGGGCTCAGCCGGTGCCGACGCCGCCGACATTCGGCGATGGACGCTCAGGCGGTGGCGGAGCGACCGGCAGTTTCTGACCGACCACCCACGTTTCGTCCGTTGTCCGGAGGAAACGCTCGGCTTCGGCAAGATCGAGTCCTGCCTCTGTCAGCGTCGGAGGCCGATACCAGGGCCATTTCGCGAATCGTTCGATCGCCGTCCGGTGCACGTGCTCGCCCGGCGCGAGCCGCCGCGGCCTGCCTTTGAACCCGGTTGTCAGCGCGGGAATCGTCCACTCCGCTGGCTCGTAGTCGCCGTCGTCGCGCCGGCGTCTCGAGCGGCGCGGCACGAGTTCGGCTGGTTTCCAGAAGGTCGTCATGCTGTCGTGCTGGTTCGTTGCGAAATCGGGCTCGGAACTTCGAGCGGTACCAAGAACCGCAGCCAATCGCGCCGGATCGAAGGCCAGGTCGGCGATTTGTGGATCTGAAGGAACCTTCCCGACCTCGCGGATCATCCAGTCGAGCGTAATCGCCCAGAGCCGTCCGGTGTTTGCATCGTAGCCACCGCCGACGTCGCTGTGCACACCGGCGAACCAGAATTCGGCGACGTGCTGGTGCGCGAGCGTGGTCCAGCGATTCTGCCGAAAGAACGCGCGGCGTTCGTCGATGGCGATGGCGTGCGCGACTCGCTGGACCGCGGGGTTCCTGGCCGTGTTCGGCCAGTGAATCGGCGACCAGACATTGCCCATCGAGGTCACGGTGTCCCACAAACCGAGAAACTCGATCGTCACGGGGCGAGAGAACGTCTTCTTGAAGCCACCGACGACCGGAAAGTCTCCCGCGTGTTGAAAGAGACGCATCGCGTACGGCTCGAGCGTCAAGAGCTGCGGCTCCAGAAGGCCGACGCGATAGAGCATCGCCGCCAGCGCCCGGGCCTCCAGCGCGCCGCGGCTGAACCCGAAGAGGAACAGGCGATCGCCGGGCTGGTAGGTCTGGGCGAGAAAAGCGTACGCGTCGGATACGTTTTGACTGACGCCAAGACCGAACGCCAGCCCCAGGAGCATCTGGACCTTCTGCGACGTCTTCGAGAGCGTGCCGGGCTCCCAAATCGTTCCCACCCCAGGGTCGTAGTAGGCGATCTGTGTCGTCGGACTGTGCGCGAGCGCCTGAAAGAGACGGACGACGTTGGTGTTGTGAGCGGAGAATTGGTTGTCCGTGCCGTCGAGGCACACAACGAGGTTGCGGGGCATGTGGCTGGGCTCGCACAGGCTAAGGCCTGTCCCTCGCGATGTCGAGTCGATACAACTTGTTACAGGTCCTTCAAAAGCAGCTCTGTACAGTCCCGTCAGGCGGTAAACTGACGCCCGTCTCGTTCACTCTTTGAGGGTTCGCCCATGTCCCGACGCCTGACGTTCTTCGCCACGCTTTTCGCGCTCGCCGTTGTTGCGGTGGCCTTTGCCCAGACCCGTCCCCGGCCCGCCGGCGCAGCGGCGCCGCCCGCGGGGCCGTGGTTTGGCGTCCCGCTGCCGCCGAAACTGAGCGGCGTCCCGGCGGTGATCGTCGGCGACCGCGGCGTCCGGCCGGCCATCGTGCCGCAGGGCGAGGCGAGCTACCGCGAACTCGAAGGCAAGACGATCCGCGCCGACCTCGAAACCATCGTCGGCTTCTCGAAGGAGAGCCGCGCAACGAAGGAAGTGGGTACGGGCCAACTGTGGGGACGCATCACCGGCCTGCCGTCGAGCAGCAAGACGATTCGCTGGGCCGCGGATCAGTTGACGAAGGCCGGGATCAAGGACGTCAAGCTTCAGGAAATGTCGCAGGATGCCAACTCGCGGCTGACGCTGCAGACGGCGTGGGAAGTGAAGCTGCTCGGCGACGCGACGTTCGGTCCCGGAACCGCGGATCTGATTCTCGAATCGGCGATGCCGGTCGGCAATGAAATCCCTGGCGGCACGCTGACGGCGCCGCTCGCGTTCGCCGGATCGGCGGATCAGGCGATCATTCCGAAGCTCGACGTCAAGGGGAAGATCGCCGTGCAACTCGTCGTCCCGCAGGCGCACATGGTGTTCGACCGCGGCGCGGTGTCGCCGCGCGGACAGGAATTGATGAAGCGCGGCGCGGTCGCGGTGCTCACGCTGCTGCGGCATCCGGGCAACGAGCACGCGAAGGATCTCGGTGGCTGCGGCGGTCCCTGCTTCAACATCGGCGGCAAGGACGGCTGGTTCCTCGAACGCGTGCTCAACCGCGCGGCGGAGCAGGGTAAAGAAGTGCGCGCGCAGCTGTCGCTCAAGATGGAGAGCCGCACCGGCTTGAAGGCCGAAAACGCGGTTGCGGTCATTCCTGGCAAGAGCGAGGAAGTCATCGTCCTCGATGCGCACGCGGACGCGTGGTTCGACGGCGCGGGCGACAACGGCGACGGCCTCGCCGTGTTGCTGGCACTGGGTCGCCATTTCGCGAAGCCCGAAAACAAACCGGATCGGACGCTCGCGCTGATCGTCAGCGCCGGGCATCATACGGCGGGGCTGAACGGTCCGCGCGGGTTCGTCAACGCGAATCCGGATCTCGTCAAGCGCGCGGTCGTGGCGGTCAACATCGAGCACGTCGCGCAGCGCAACTTCGGTCTCGGCAGAAGCGTCGCCGCCGACGGCTATCGCGAAACGGTCGCCGACTCCGGCGAAGCGCCGATTACCGCCGGCATCACCAACGAGTCGCCGTATCTCAACACGCTGTTCCAGCAGGGCGTGGCACGCTACGGCACCAACTTCGTGTCCGAGCCGTCGCCGATGGCGAGCGGCGAGAGCGGTGGGTTCGCGCCGATGAACGTCGCGGTGATCACCATCATGCAGGCGCCGCCGCTCTACCACACGACCGGCGAGGTGCTGGACGTGATCTCGACGCCAGGCCTCGAGCGCATGGCGCGCTTCCTGGCCTACTTCGTCAAGCAGGCGGGCAAGGCGCCGAAGACGGACATCAATCCTCCGGGCCGTCAGAACCGCCGCGCCACCGACGACGACCGGCAGTAGACATCACGCCTTGTGGGGTCCGGCTTCAGCCGGACCTCACGCCTCATCCATGCAATCCGGCTAAAGCCGGACGCCACCGGACTCCGCTGTCCTACTGTTTTGTCAGCGTCACGGCGACGCTGCCGGCCATGCGCGCAACAAATGGTTGGCCGGGTGGAATGGCCGCCGCTGGCGATAGCGTCGTGTCGCGGCTGAGAGTCAACGTGCCGGTGATCATGTCGTTTGCCAGCACACCAGAAAAAGCTATCGATTGCACTTCGTCAATGGGTCCGGTGGAGGTCGACGACCGGTCAGTGTACGTGCCGGTCGCCGTCAAATTCGACGCCGTGCCCGATACCGGGGCCTGCTGGCCGATGTCGCCCGAACGCCAGGGGACCGTGCAGAGGCGATCGGTGCCGGCATCGATCACCCAGTTCGCGTCAATCTGTCCGCTCACGTTGCTGCTGTCGCTGCCAGAGAAGATGACGATCGACACGGTCCCGGTCATCGTGATCGGGATGGTGCACGTGCCGGTCGGTTGGCCGTTCAGTGAGAACTGACTGAATTGTGAAGTCGTGATCGTAAACGCGCTTCGGTACTCGGTGCCACTGTCCGAGAGCGCTTGCGTAGCAACCAGGGTACCGCCCGCTGCCGCGCCGCCGACGATCCCAATCGTCGTAGTCGAGAGTCCGCCACCGGCGGATCCGCCGGTTCCCGCGCCCGCGGTCGTGCCGGTCGATGTCGCGCTGGCACCAGCGCTCGATGCCGCGGCGGCTTGCGCGGCGGTCATCACGTTGGTCTGGACGATCGTCGCGGCCGCGGTCTGTCCCTGAAAAGCGGCTGATGCGGTGATTTGCAGCGTGCCAGTCCCGGTCGGCGTGAGTCCGGCGGCGGTCGCGCGCCCGGCGGCGTTCGTCGTGACCGTCAACGCGCGGCCGCCGTTGAACGAGGCGCGTCCATTGCGAATCGCGAACCTCACCGCAAGGCCGGCGACCGGCTGATTGTTGCGGTCGCGCACTTCGACGACCGGCGCGACAGCGGTCTTCTGTTGGACGACGTTGATCGCGTCCTCACCCTCGAGCACGACGATCCGCATTCGCGCGCCGACGGCCTGACCCGCGAACGCCGGGCTTCCGCTGAGCAGTCCGAAGACCGCGAGTGTCGCGAACAGTCGTTCCACATGGAAAGTATAAGGAAGGCGCCCACCGGGGCGCACCTCGCACCTAGCACTTCGCACTACAGGTGGTGCCGTGCCAGCCGATTGCTGTTTGAAGCCAGTCGCAACAGTTTCCTTAGGAGCCGGCTGATGTTCGTTCGTTCCAGACTCGCGGTCGCTGGAATTGCCGTCGCCTGCACGCTCGCGGCGACGCGGGCGGCCGTCGCGCTCGATCCGGCGCGCACGATTGCGCAGTACGTCCACCGCTCGTGGGACGCCAACGATGGACTGCCGCACAACACCGTGTCGGCGATTGCGCAAGGCGACGACGGATATTTGTGGGTCGGTACGTCAGACGGACTCGGACGCTTCGACGGCGCGCGCTTCAGTGTGTTCAACCGGCTCAACACGCCGGCCTTCCGCAGCAACGTCGTCACCTCGCTCGCGAAGACGAAGGACGGTGCGCTCTGGATCGGAACCAGCGCCGGCCTCGTGCGCTACTTCAAAGGCAAATTCCAGGGGTTCTCCCCGAAGGACGGACTGGCCAGCGACTTCATCACGTCGGTGATCGCGGATCCCGATGGCAGTCTCTGGGTCGGCACTGGTCTCGGTCTAGTCAAGAGCACCGGCGACGGCACGTTCGCGCTGGTGCCGGGCACGCCGCGCCGCGCCGTCATCACCGTCGGGCTCCTCGATAGCAAGGGCCAGATCTGGTACAGCATCGGCGGCAAGTCGTTCCGGCTCACGAACTCGGTGACGCAGGCGATGAACCTCGCCGACGGTCCGCCCAATCAGAACGTCAACGGTATCTACGAAGACAGGAACGGCACGATCTGGTTCGGGACGAGCGCCGGTGTCTACAAGCTTCACGACGACGGACAGATCCGGATGCATGTGGCGACCCAGATGCCGGTGCTGCGCCTCATCGTCGACAACGATCGTGGACTGTGGGCCTCGCTCCAGGGTTCCGGCCTCGGCCGCCTCAGAGGCGAGCGTTGGGAAGTCTTCAATACGAGAAACGGCTTCGTCAGCGACGAGATCGGCTCGCTCTTCGAGGATCGCGAACACAACCTGTGGGTCGGGACAAACGGCGGCGGTCTGAACAGTTTCTCGGTCGGCAAGTTCATGACCTACGGCGTCGGCGAGGGCATTCCCTCCGAGAACACCGTGGGCACGTTTCAGGACTCGAGTGGCCAATTCTGGGTGCCGACGTATAACGGCCTGCTCGTGGTTTCGCTCGACCAGACAAAGGTCAGGACGTTCAACGTCGCGGACGGGCTCTCGGCGCCGCGCATTACCTCGGTGGGCGAGAGCCGTGACGGCAGCTTGTGGGTCGCCAGCCTGCGTGGGCTCGATCGGATCAGGGACGGCAAGGTCACGACGAATCCCCTCGGCAAACAACTGCTCGATACCGCCATCTTCGGCGTGCTCGAGGATCGCGAGGGCACGTTGTGGCTCGCAGCACGCTCGGGGCTGCACCGTGTCCGCGACGGCAAGGACGAACGGATCGAGGGGATCAACGACTCCGCCGTGATGACGATGTATCAGGATCCGAACGGCGACGTCCTGGTCGGCACCCGGTACCGCGGCCTCGTGATCTTTCACGGCGACACGGTCACGCGCCTGACGACCGAGGACGGTCTCGCGAACGGCAGCGTCACCGCGCTCTACCGCGATGAGACCGACGCGCTGTGGATCGGCACCGAAGGGGGCCTGCACCGCCTGAAGAACGGCAAGTTGGCGGTCATCCGCGAACGCGACGGATTGTTCGACGACAGCGTTCGCACGATCCTCGACGATACGAAGGGCAACCTGTGGATGGGCAGCGGCCGCGGGATCTGGCGCGTCAGCAAGGAGGCGCTGAATGCGTTCGCTGACGGCACCGCGGAGACCGTGGCATCGGTCTCGTATGGCGAGCGCGACGGCATGCGCTCCAGTTCGCTCTCGACGACCAACGGCAACCTCGGGCCGACCGGTTGGCTGGGCTGGAGCGGCCGACTCTGGTTTCCCACGCTGAAAGGCGTTGTCGTCGTCGACCCCGCAGACATCGCGATCAACCTGACGCCGCCCCCGGTGGTCATCGAATCGGTGCTGGCCAGCCGCGAGCCGGTCGTCGACGGCGCGGCCGTCGCCCGCGGCCACCGCGATCTCGAGTTCCAGTACACCGCGCTCAGCTTCGTCGCGCCCAAGGACGTCACGTTCCAGTACAAGCTCGATGGATTCGATCGCGACTGGGTGAACGCCGGCGGCCGCCGGACCGCGTACTACACGAACCTTCCGCCCGGCCGCTACGTGTTCCGCGTCAAGGCGGCAAACAGCGACGGCATCTGGAACGAAGCCGGCACCGCGATGTCATTCTCGGTGCCGCCGTACTTCTACGAGACGTGGTGGTTCTATCCGCTCTCCGGCCTCGTCGTCGCGGGCGTCGTCGGGCTGGTCGTGACGCGACGGATCCAGCGAGAACGGGTCCGTGCCGTCGAGCTCGAGCGTCTCGTCGACGAACGCACCTCCGAGATGAAGGCCGCGAAGGAAGCGGCCGAAGAGGCGAGCGCGGCGAAAGGCGAGTTCCTCGCCAACATGAGCCACGAGATCCGGACGCCAATGAACGGCGTCATTGGCATGACCGAGCTCGCGCTCGATACCGACCTCACGCCCGTGCAGCGCGAATACCTGCAGATGGTGAAGAGCTCGGCCAGCGGGCTGCTCGGCGTGCTCAACGACATTCTCGACTTCTCGAAAATCGAACAGCAGAAGCTCGATCTCGACGCGATTCCGTTTTCGATCCGCGACGTGCTCGCCGAAATGCTGAAGCCGCTGGCGTTCCGCGCCGAACACAAGGGGCTGGAACTGACCTGGAAGGTCGCATCCGGCGTCCCGGAAACGGTGGTCGGCGATCCCGGCCGGTTCCGGCAGATTCTGATGAATCTGGTTGGCAACGCGATCAAGTTCACGGAGCGCGGAAAGATCGTGGTGCAGATGGATCTCGAGACCGCATCGGGCGGCTCAGTGATCGTGCGCGGGTCGGTGACCGACAGCGGCATCGGCATCCCGAAGGACAAGCAGCAGACCGTCTTCGAAGCCTTCCGTCAGGCCGACGGTTCGACGACAAGACAGTACGGCGGCACCGGGCTGGGTCTCGCGATTTCGACGCGGCTCGTGCAGTTGATGAACGGCCGCATGTGGGTCGAGAGCGAGCCCGGTCAGGGCAGCACCTTTTCGTTCCTGATTACGCTCGGCATGCCCGATCCGCTGGCGGCGTTCGCGCCGGACAGCGGAGCGTTCGCGCCAGATAGCGGTAGGGACAGGCTTCAGCCTGTCCGTGCGGAATCGGCGGATGATGACGGCTCGGGCGATCGGCTCTCCGCCTTCGCCGAAGTGACTGTCCGCGCAGAAACCTCAACCCGCCGCGCCCGCATCTTGCTCGCCGAGGACAACGTCGTGAATCAACGCGTCGCGGCCGGGATTCTCGGGAAGAAGGGGCACGAGGTGGTCATCGCGTCGAACGGACAAGAGGCGCTCGCGCAGCTCGCGCAACGCGAGTTCGACGTCGTCCTGATGGACGTGCAGATGCCGGACCTCGATGGCTTTGCCGCGACCGCGCGGATTCGCGAGCGCGAACACGCGACTGGCAGTCACCTCCCGATCGTCGCGATGACGGCGCACGCGATGAAGGGCGATCGCGAGCGCTGCATTGCCGCCGGCATGGACCACTATCTCTGCAAGCCGCTCGATGCGAAGGAACTCCTCGCGCTCATCGACACGCTGATGGGTGTCGTGCCGGAGTCCAAGGCATCCTGATGTCCCGTGGTGGGGTCCGGCTTTAGCCGGACCTACAGGTCAGCGTGACGTCTCCGGAATCAGCGTCACCTTCACGTAGTTCTTGGTATCCAGATACAACTGCGCCGCCTGCTGCAGCGCGTCGGCGGTCAGCGCGTTGATGCGCGACGGTTCGTCGGGATTCGACAGCTCGGAGACCTCGCCGTTGCGGTAGCGGCGCGCCAGCTGATTGAGCAGGTAGGCGTTGTCCTCGCTGTTCTGTTCGTACTCGCGCAGCAGACCCTGCCGCAGATATGCCATCTGGCTGCCGCTGAACCGCGTCGCGCGCAGTGATTCGATTTCTTCGAAGACGCGCTTCACCAGCATGTCGGTCCGTGCCGGATCGCAGGTCCACTCGATGCGGATCGAGAACTGCGGCTGCGGGAACTTTTCGGCTTCTGGCGTCGCGGTGATGCTGTAGGTGCCGCCGAGTTCGCCGCGAATCGCATCGAAGAGCCGCGCCTGCAACAGCAGCGCCGTCGTCCGCAGCGCCAGGACATTCGCGTCGTTGAACTGGAACGGACCTGAGAAGACGATCGCGACCTGGCTCTTGGGCGCCAGTCCCTTCTGGACGACTTTCTCGATGACGCCGGTCGGGGCCTTGATGCCGAGGTCGCGGAAGGTTTCTCGGCCGCGCGTTGCCGGCAGGCTCGCGATGTAGGTCTCGACGAACGGTTTAATCATCTCGACCGTGAAGCTGCCGACGAACACGAACGTGAAGCGGCTCGCGTCGGCGAACCGCGCCTTGTAGAAGGCGAGTGATTCGGCCAGGTTCCATTGGTCGACGGTCGAGGGCGTGTCCGGCTGGCGGCGTGGATGATTCTGGCTGAGCGCGCTTTCGATCGTCTGGTTGAAGACGAACTCGGGGCTGGCGTTCCGGTTGGCGAGGAGCGCGCGCGCCTGCGACGACATCGCCGCGAAGGCGTTCTGATCGGCCCGCGGCTGCGTGAAGCGCAAGTAGAGGAGCTGGAACATCGACTCGAGATCCTGAGGCGTGCTGCCGCCCGCCATCCCCTGTTCGACTTCATTGATGAACGGACGGACCACCATCGCCTTGCCGGCGTTGAGCTTGTCGAGCGCGACGTCGCTGAAGGCCGCCGCGCCGCCGGCGGGAATCACGTCGTCCGCGGACTTGGCCGCTGGAAACTGGGCGTCGGTGGCGATGGACGTGCCGCCGGACGCGGTCGCGCGGAACAGAATCTGATCTTCCTTGAGCGTCGTCGGTTTGAGGACGACGGTGGCGCCGTTCGAGAGCGTCCATTCCGTGACGCCCAGATCCGCGCGGGCCGTCGTGCGGACGATCGTGCCGGGGCGGGGCGGAGCGTCGAGCATGGCGCGCCCGGCGACACTGTCCACATACGGCTCGAGACGCTTGCCGGCAATGCCACGAACGGTCGCGGTGAGCTGCGCCTGATCGGGAATCACGACGCCGGCCGCTTCCGGCGCCATGATCACGACCAGCCGGTTGCGATCGGGAAACCAGTCTTCGGCGAGTGCGCTGACTTCCTGAAGCGTGATCCCCGGCAGGAAGCGGCGATGGAAGGCCAGTTCCTGCCAGATCGTCGGCAGCGCTTCGTTCTGCAGGAAGTTGCGCGTGTACTCGTCGGCGCGGCTCGCCGATTCACGGTCCGGGCTTTCCTGCGCCATCCGCTCGTAGCCCCGCATCCGTGTTTCCTTCGCACGGGTCAGCTCGCTGGCGGTGAAACCGAAGCGGACGACGCGCTGGAGCTCGGTCAGCATGGCGTCGAGTCCGCGGGTGACGCCGTCGTTGGCGACCAGCGCCTGAAGGCTGGTTTCATCCAGCGTCCGCGGCGCGGGGAAGAGCGAGCGGTCGACGTCCACCTGCAGGAACGGCGGATTGGCGGTCTGCGCGAGCTCGGTGAGGCGCGCGCCGAACATGTCGGCGAACAACTGATCGCGCATGATGTCGCGATAGCCGCCAATCGATCCCTGATTGCGCGCCGGGCGAAGGGTGGTCACCTGAACGGCCGTGGCCGTGGATTCCTTGTCGCTCACCACCGCGAAACGCGTGGCCGGCTGTTCGGGCACGCTGAACTGCTGGCGCGGCCGTGCCGGCTGCGGCGCGCGGAGCGCGGAGAACCGGCTGCTGATGATCCGGACGACTTCGTCGCGGTCGATGTCGCCGACGACGATCACCGCCATGAGGTCGGGCCGGTACCAATCGCGATAGAAGCGCAGCAGCTGTTCGCGCGTGGCGCGCTCGATCGTCGTCGGATCGCCGATCGGCATCCGATCTTCGTAGCGTGAGCCCTGGAGTTCAGCGCGATGAATCTTGTCGCGCGTGCGCTCGCTGGCGCCGAGGTGCATGCGCCACTCTGAAAGGACGATGCCGCGTTCCTTGTCGATGCCGGCCTGGTCGAAGGACGCCGCCTGGGCCCAGTCTTCGAGCACCAGCAAGGCGCGATCGAGCGCGCCGGGCATGTCGGTCGGCACCCGCAGCGTGTACTGCGTGTCGTCGAAGCTGGTGGCGGCGTTGGCGTCCGGTCCGATGCTCAGACCGAGCGCGGACAGAAAGCCGACGAGCGCCTGACCGGGGAAATGTTCGGTCCCCTCGAACAGCATGTGTTCGACGAAATGCGCGAGCCCTCTCTGATCATCGTCCTCGAGGACCGATCCGGCCTTGACGACCAGCCGCAATTCCGCGCGGCGCGCCGGCCGGGCGTTGCGCCGGACGTAATAGCGCAGTCCGTTCGGCAGCGTGCCCAGCGCCGCCTCGGGATCCACCGGCATGTTCTCGGTGAGGGCGTAACGGGCCACCGACTCCGCCGACGTCTCGCGGCCGGTGATCGTCGTCTGGGCCGACGCGGCGGAGGCACTAAGGACGGCGATGAAGGCGATAGCGACTAGGATGAACGCGCCGGTAGGGACAGGCTTCAGCCTGTCCGTTAGCCTGAATTTCATAGGTTTATCGTAACCCGGCGGGGATGTCGTCGGCGGACAGGCTGAAGCCTGTCCCTACCGCCGTCATGGCTTACGCAACGGTAGGGACAGGCTTTAGCCTGTCCGTCACATTACCGCGGGCAGTCGAACGGCGTCAGGTTGGCTGAGCCTGCGAACGGGACGTAATCGATGGGCCCGATGACGGTGTTGACGGCGCCGCAGTTGGTGTCCGGACCCGGACCGCCGGGAATGCCCCACCAGTTGTGCAGCATGTCGAGGCGTCCGACGAACGTCGCCGTGGTCCGCGCCATCGCCCCGCAGGCGTTGCTGGTGATGTTGCTGTCGCGGACGGACACCAGGTCGGTGCCCTGGCTCTCGAGGAAGATGCCGGCCTCGGTTTGATTGGTGCGGATGCAGGTCGATCGCACGCGCAGGCTCCCGCCGGTCATGCCTTCGAGCTGGATGCCGGCTTCACCGTTGTGCTCGATCAGCGAGTTCTCGATGAGCGAGCTGTGACCGCTTCCGGCGCCGTTCATCTGGATCCCGTCGCCGCCGTTGTCCTTCACCACGGTGCGCGAGATCATCACGCTCCCGTTCGCGAGCTGATTGATCCGGACACCGTCGCCGCCGGTTGTACTGAGCACCTGACAGTTGGTCATGATCAGACTTCTCGGCGCATTCGCGAAGAGTCCGAAAATGCTGTAGCCGCGGATGGTGACATCGGTCATCTCGAGCGTCACCTGATTCGGCGCGTCGATCGCGGTGTCTTGTGCGCCATTCGGCGCCATGGCGAACGCGTTCAGCATGACGTCTGCGCCGGCGCTGATCGTCATCGTGCCGACGAGCGTCGTCGCGCCGCTGCCGGCGCCGGTGATCTTCAGGTCCTTGCTCAGGATGATGTTGCCGGTGTAGCTGCCGCGATCGACCATGATCTCGTCGCGGTTGCCCGCCTGGTTGTGCGCGTACTGAATCGTGCGGCAGCCTGGCGTCGCTGTCGCGCAGGTACCGGTGTCGCTGCCGGTCATGGCGACGTAGCGGAGCGGCCGCGGCGTGATCGTCGGGCGAAAGACGTCGTTGGGGTCGCAGGTGGGGCAGGTACTGCTGCTATCCCTGTCGGCGCACCCGCTCTGACTCCACGCGGCCGCGAGAAGCAGGGCGACGAACGCCGCGCGCCGTGGGATCACGGCTGCGGATCTTAAGCCAGGAACTCGCCTGTAATCCGGCTAAAGCCGGACGCCACCGATGACTGCTGTGGGATCGGGCTTCAGCCGGATTGCACCGTCTAACGAGATGTTTCGCTCGACCGCCCGGTGGCGCGATCGTTCGACCGGGCCCAACCCTCAACGGCCCAACGGGTCGACGGTCGGGCGTAACGCTCGTCAATCGTGGGACGCGTCCCGGATGAGAGGATCAGCATCGGCTCGACGGGTTGCGGGCGCGGTTTTCGTTCGGATTGACGCTTGCGGATGATTGTCAGAATTCTCATTTGGTCGCTCGGCAGGGCAGTGTCCGGCCAACATGGCCGTGGGGAGAGCCCAGGCAGACAGAGCAACCTTCGCGCCGGCGCCACGAGCGCGTCTTCGAGGCGTTCAGCGCTGCACGGTCTGACGGCACCACGCGCCACGAGCTGCGCACCGCTGCGCAAGGCTGTATGGCGGTGCGGCTGTGCAGTGACGAGCAACGCGAACATTTCACATCGGCGCTCAGCTGTGAGATGTTCGTACCACGGCAGACTTTGTTCGCGCAGTCCGGCATCGCCCTTGCTCACATCTGCTCGCAGGGAGAAACGAAACGATGCCTGAAAAAGAAACGCTGAGGCGAGCACAGGCGGACAAACGAGCCGGGAAATCAGCGAGCACGCAGGCTGGCGAGTTCATCCGCGAAGAGATGCACCACATCCGCGAAGGGAAGCACGGCGCGGCGTCCACGAAGCAGGCGATCGCGATCGGGCTGTCGAAGGCACGGCGTGCCGGCGTGAAACTCGGCAAGCCGCCGGCGGGATCGAGTGCGCGGACCAAGGCGAGCGCCAGATCTGCCGCGCGACATGCCGGGCGCAAGCCGTCAGCTGCGCGATCGCGCGGTGCGCGTAAGGCGCTCAAGCGCGAACCGCATCGCGCGGCATCACACGCGGCGCTCGCGCGTCATGCCAAGGCGGTCGCCCGCCGCCGCTCGAAAGCGTCGAAGCATCGGTCGGCGATGAAAGTGGCACGGACGCGGAAGCGCAACGCCTCCTGACGTCCGCGTTACCGCCGTCGCCGGCGGATACAGCCAAGCGCCGCGGTCCCGACGAGGACGAGCGTGGCCGGCTCGGGGCACCGCGGCATCCGCTTCCGTCATGCCTTCGCGGAAGGCGACGTCGGCGACGAAGTTCTCCTTTCCGAGGACCCACGGGTTCCCGCCCGTATAGCCGTTGCCGCTGCCGAGCGCGCCAAGCAGGCTGGTGCTGTCGACACGAACGAGTTCGAGCGTGTAGACCGCCGACGGCACCAGCGCGATCCGGGTGGGAAACGTAAACGTGACCGGTGCGCCAATGAAGTCGTACCCTCCATACCCGGCGGTCACGGCGACAGGAGTCGTCGACCCCAGGAGCGAGCCGGTCACGTCGCCCTCGCGGAGATTGACCTGGTACGATCCGTCGACCGACGCGGAGCGAAAGCCCGAAAGTAGAACGTCGCCCAGTCGATGCCGGTGAGGGTGGGCGTAAACGCCTGGCCAAACGGTTGAACGTTGCCGATGAACCACTTCACGTCGAAGGTCCTAGGGACGTATTCCTGATCGACGACGATCGACGCCGCGTCGGCGCGCCATGCGCCCGTCAGCAAACCGAGGACCAGCATCATTCGTTCAATACGCACGCGCATCATCAGGACTCCTGTATCAGGGGTGTAGGACATCGCTTCTTGTCTGCAGGCGTAAGATCTCCGGAGATGAGGTCATCGATGTTCAAAGCGGCAGTGGCGGCGGTGGCAATCGGTCTCGGCCCGCAGATCGCGTTGCCGGCGGCGCAGAGCGCGACCTTCGAAGTCGCGTCGGTGAAACCAAGCGTCGACGACAGCAGCCCGATGGGCATGGTCCCGAGGCTGGCGCCTTCCGGCAACCGCTTCAGCGCGACGAACGTGCCGCTGCGGATGCTGATTCAGATGGGAGCCGGCGTGCTGCCGTTTCAGATTGTCGGCGGCCCCTCGGATCT
Organism: uncultured Bifidobacterium sp.; assembly: GCA_964577955.1. Taxonomy (GTDB): domain Bacteria; phylum Acidobacteriota; class Vicinamibacteria; order Vicinamibacterales; family CAVVIG01; genus CADEEX01. The sequence continues at coordinate 190,049 of CAZOAZ010000001.1, forward strand.
GCTGTCGAAACGCTTCGACATCCAGGCGCGTGCCGACGAGAGTTTCTCGGGTGGATTGCCCCGGATGCTGCCGCTGGTGCAGGCCCTCCTCGTCGAGCGCTTCGCGCTCAAGACCCACCAGGAAACCCGCGACCTGCCAATCGCGTCGCTTGTCGTGTCGCGGAGCGATGGCAAGCTCGGTCCTGACTTGAAGCCGTCGACGGCCGACTGTCCTGACCCGATGGCCGGCCAGCAGAAGATGATGGAGGCGATGACGAAGGACGGACCGGCCGGGATGATGGCGCTGATGCAGAATCCGCCGGCCTGCTCGATGCTTCCGACGATGCCGCAACGCGGGGCCGGCGGCATGACGATGGGGATGCGCGGCAATGGTCAGCCCATGGCCACGATCATCCAACTGCTGATGCAGGCGACGAGTCGCATCGTGCAGGACAAAACCGGCCTGACCGGACTCTACGACTTCACGCTCACGTTCGATCCGCAAGTCTTCATGGCGATGAGCTCGCAGCTGGGCGTCAATCTGCCTGCGGGCGCCTCGATGCCCCCGACCGATGCGCCGGCGCTCCTGACTGCGATTCAGGAACAGCTCGGATTGAAGTTGGTGAACGATCGCGGACCAGTTGACGTCATCGTGATTGACAGCGTGCAGATGCCCACGCCTGACTGATACATGTAGAGGATAGAGGTTAGGGACTGGGGACTGGGGACTGGGGGCTGGGGACTGGGGGCTGGGGGAGCCCTGATTACTCTTCGCGCTCTCGCGATGGTGGGGACGCTCGGCGCGGTCCGGCTCGTTGCACAGAACACCCCGCCCCCGCCGAATTCCCTCGCGTTCGAAGTCGCCTCGATCAAGCCAAACCACTCGCTGGCTCGTCGCGCGAGCATCGGCTGGCAAAACCATCGCTGGCTGATGGTCAACGTGAGCGCGAAAGGACTGGTGGTCAGCGCCTATCCCACGCTGCTCGAAGAAATCATCGGCGAGCCGGCGTGGCTCGGCTCCGAACGCTTCGATGTGGACGCGCGAGCGGGATTCACGCCGACCCCTGATCAGGAGACGCTGTTGCTTCGCGCGCTGCTCGCCGAACGTTTTGCCTTCGCCGGCCACTACGAAACCGTCGATCGTCCCGTCTACAATCTCGTTCTCGATCGTGCCGACGGCCGCCTTGGTCCGCAACTGAAGGGCATCGACATCGACTGCGCCATCTATCGCGCGCCGTCTGCCGCCGGCGCCACTGGCGACGTGCCGCCGTGCCGGCTCAGCATGCAAGCCGGCAACAAGGTGACGATGCGCTCGACTGGCAGGACGATGGCCTCGCTGGCCGAGAACTTGGCGGGTCTTGTCTCCCGGCCCGTTGTCGACCAGTCTGGACTCGCCGGCTACTACGACTTCACGCTCGAGTTCGACGACTACGGGGTTGGCGGACTTTCCGTGTTCACGGCGCTGCGCGAGCAGCTCGGGCTGAAGCTCGAGTCCGCGCGCGCGCAACTGCAGATCCTCAAGATCGACCACATCGAGCGTCCGACGCCAGACTGAAATTCCGGTGCGCGGTGCCTAGTGGCCTGTCCACGCTGAAGCAGTACCGATTGCCGGAGCGCGGCGCCCGGATCGCAAGGCGCGAAGAGCGAGCTTATTGGGCATAAGTGAGCGATGAGCAACGCCGCGAGGCGGGATGCCCCGCCCGGCAGGCGGTACTGCTTCAGCGTGGACAGGCCACTAGTGCCTGGTGCACGGTGCTGGTGCTGGTGCTCGGTGCGGGGTGCTTGGTGCGGCGGGCAGCCGTTGTCGCTGGCCTGCGGAGCTGCCCGCCAGCGCGCGGCGCGTTGAGAGGCGGCGGCCGCGCGCCGCACCACCTACCCGGCGCCGTTCACTGAGCACCAGCACCTTGCACCGTGCACCTCGCAGTGCGCACCGTCATTGAAGAGCGGCTAGAATCCGCACCATGCCTGCAATGAGACGCACCGCCGTCGGCGCTTCGCTAATCGCATCTATCGGCGCCGTCCTCCTCACCGTCTCGATGGACGCCGCGCCGCCGGGTGTCTGCGGCGCGCTGACCGCGCTCAAGCTCCCGAACGTGACGGTGACGGCGGCCGACGAGCAGAGCGGGACGCTGACGGTGCCGGTCAACGGGCGCAGCGATCGGACGCTCACCATCACGTCCTCCGGGTTCTGCCGCGTCAAGATGACGCTCACGCCGTCGTCCGACTCGAATATCCATGCCGAGGTCTGGCTGCCGCCGGCGGATCGCTGGAATCAGAAATTTCTCGGCGTCGGCAACGGCGGGCTGTCCGGCAACATCTGGTACACGTCGATGGCGCGGCCGCTCAACAGCGGCTACGCGGTCGCGAATTCGGATCTCGGCCACACCGAGCCCGATGCGGACTGGGCGCTCGGTCATCCCGAAAAGCTGGCCGACTACGCGCACCGCGGCGATCACGTCACGGCGCTCGCCGCGAAACGCATCGTCACCGAGTACTACGGGAGCGGTCCGGCGCGTTCGTACTTTCACGGCTGCTCGAACGGCGGACATCAGGCGCTGATGGAGGCGCAGCGGTATCCCGAGGATTACGACGCGATCGTCGCCGGCGCGCCGTGGAACGAGTGGACGCGTCAGAACGTCGCGTTTGCCTGGCGCGCGAAGTATCTCGAAACGTTCAATCGCGACAAGCTGCCGATGATCAACGCCGCCGTCGTGAAGGCGTGCGGTGGACGCGACGGCGGTCATGCGTCGGATGGCTACCTGAACGATCCGCGCACGTGTCGGTTCGATCCCAAAGTCCTGCAGTGCAAAGGCGCGTCAGCGGCCGATTGCCTGACGGCAGACGAAGTGGTCGCGGTCGATGCGATCTATCGCGGCGTGCGGACTCCGGCCGGCGCGCGTCTCTATCCCGGATACGAGCGGGGCAGCGAGACCGGATGGTCGGGTTCGATCGGGAGCTTCTCGACGAATCTCTGGCGCAGCATGGTGAACAAACCGGGCGACTGGGATGTCCACAAGTTCGACTTCGCCGCCGATCCGCAGGTCATCGAGAAGACACTCGCGCCGCTCATTGATTCCAATCGCGTCGACCTCTCGGCGTTCCGGCGCCGCGGCGGCAAGATCCTGATGTGGCACGGCTGGACCGACACGACGCTCGAGCCGAGGAACGCGATCAACTACTACGGCAAGGTGATCGCGAATCAGGCGGAACGGACGGGGAAGGATCCGAAGAGTCCGGCGGCGCTCGCCGACGTTCAGGAATTTTTCCGGCTGTTCATGGCGCCCGGTGTGAATCACTGCGGCGGCGGCTTGGGGCCGAATTCGAGTTTCGCGTACACGATGACCGCGACGCCCGGCCCCGACGATCCGGATCACGACATCCTCGCGGCGCTCGACCGCTGGGTCGTGAACGGGATCGCGCCCGACACGCTCATCGCTTCGCACTCGACCGAGGGCAAGGTGGACCGGACGCGGCCGATTTGCGTTTACCCGAAGTTGGCGAAGTACTCCGGCCAGGGCGATCCCAACGACCCGCGCAGTTTCACCTGCGTCGACGATCGGGCCGGCTTCGTCCGCGACATGTCGGAACTAATCCGGTAGGACCACTATAACCGTGCGGCAAGAAACCGGACTGTGATAGTGTATCAGGCTCGGATCTTGCCGCGTGCCATGCCGCCTCCGGTCGTAACGAGCCTTTCTGACTCGCTCCTCCTGAAGTTCGCTTCCACACGACATGAAGTTCCGCCGGCTCCGTTTTGGCAGTCGGTATCAAGTGCGTCTTTGGACGCGATCGCCATGGGGCGACAAGGAGTCAGGTGATGGGTCGGAAGTTGTTTGTGGGAAATCTTCCCTTCGAGACCGGTGAAGCAGAACTGCAGGATCTCTTCGCGCAGGCGGGCACGGTCGAGAGCGTGAAAGTGATGCGCGACATGGCCACCGGGCGCGCGCGCGGGTTTGCGTTCGTCGAGATGAGCACCGAGGACGAAGCGCAGCAGGCGATTCGTGACCTCAACAACCACCAGCTGGGTGGCCGAGGCCTCACCGTCAACGAGGCGCGTCCGAAGCCGGCCGGCGGTGGCGGCGGCGGTCGCGGCGGGTACGGGGGCGGCGGCGGCTTTGGCGGTGGCGGCGACTCGCGCCGGCGTCGTTCCGAGCCGCGCTGGTAGCTCGCGTCGGCTTAGTTGGCTTGGTGTCAGACACGTGTCTGACACCGTGTCTGACACCGGATTGTAGGCAGACGGTGAGGCGCGTCTATTCGTAGTGGAAGGCGCGCCCAACCATGAGCTTCGTTGCTCAGACTCTCCGAATCGGCGCGGCAAAAGTTGGAAAGGTGTCTGACGTGGTGTCAGACACGTGTCTGACCCCAGCATTCCCAGCTATTACAACGAGAAGTCTTTACCTTCGCGCCGGTGCCGGGGTGTGAATCGCCGTCGAGGGCGGGACCAGGCCGCGCATCCGCAGATACGTCGTGATCGTGCCGTAGTCTTCGGCGTCGTGCGAGTTGTTGTAGAGGAACGCGTGCGCGCGCATGGCTTCGATCGTGCCGCTCGACGATCCGCCGACCGCCGGCGCCAGCTCTGACAGCCACGCTTCGCTCGCCGCGGCGATGATGCTGTCGCAGTAGGCGATCGAATCCTTCAGCGCCTTGACGATCGCTGCCTTCGTCTTGAGATCCGCCATCCGCGGCGCCGCCTGTCTCGTGACTCCCGGCGGCAGACCAGCCTGATTGCAGAACGAGTAGTGCGACACGGTCGAGTGGTTGATCTGATCGCCGAAGACCCTGACCTCAGGCGTCGGATGGAAGGTGTAGTCCGCCTCCGGCATCATCTGCGCCGCGACGACGATGTAGTTGTTGTAGACGTTGAAGGTGCGCTGAATCGCACCGGCGAGCGGGCGGTTCTTGAACTGCGCCAGCCGCGCCTGCTCTTTGGCCGCGGATTCGTCGAACTTCGCCGCGAGCTCTTCGCTGGCTTTGATCTGTTCCGGCGTCAGCGCGGGTGAAAGCGTTCCCTGGGCTGCCAGCCGTGAGGCACTGAACACACTGAGTACGGCGACGAACGCAAGACGCGAGATCCGCATGGGGCTCCTTAATCGATTTTGTTGCGTAACCGCTTGTAGGGTCCGGCTTCAGCCGGACCTCAGCCGGAAGCGGATCCTATCAGCTTGTGCACAACGGCACAGGGGTCGGGCCCCTGTGCGCACATACTCGAGACCGTTCCCACCGCCACAACGGGAATGAAGGACCGGTCATGAAAACGTCCCACTCCGTTATCGCCTCTCTAGTCGCCGCAGCATTTCTCCTCACCGCCCCGGCGTGCGCGTCGACTTATGGTTCGCGCGGCGGCCAGGGTCGCAACTTCCAAGTCGACCTCGAGCGCCGTGCCTATGCGAACGGTCAGAACGAGGGACTGAAAAACGGCCGGCAGGATGCGCAGAAGGGCCGACGCTTCGAGTACGAACAGCACGACGCCTTTCGCGCCGCCGACAAAGGGTACGACAAGCGCGACGGCGACCGGCAGGTCTACCGCGAATCGTTTCGCAAGGGCTACCTGGTCGGCTACAACGACGCCTACAAGGCGAACGAGCGCGACAACGATCGCCGCTCGCGGCGCCGATAGATGGGCGGATTGCGCTAACCACGACGTGTCGTGCGACTTCGCCGACCTGGTCAGCTGACGCCAGTCGAGAGTCGTCGCATTTCACGATGAACGACGCGTGCGGGTCGATTGTTGCCGGATCATGACAGGCGCCGCGTGTCCACGGTCGTCGCCGGACCGCCCCGGAGCAGGCCTCGGTTGCGAATCTGGGGCCACAGGCGTGGCCAGATTCGCCGTTTCTCCTTCAGCGACAGCCAAATAGCCGTCTGTCAGCCCTCGCGTCTCCACGCGGGTCGCCAGTGGCGGCATCGTCCAGACCTTCTGCCGGACTCTCCCTGATTCAGCACTCAAGCGAGGTGTCGATTACTTCGGGGAGCGACTTATGAAACTGCGTGGCAAGGTTGTGACGACGGGTGTGGGGCTCATCGCGATTACAGGGGCTGCTTTATCAGCCGTTCATTATCGTGAAGCCAGGCAGCAGGTCGTTCAGCAATACGTCGAAAAGGCCCGCAGCATCGTTCTCTCCGCGGAATCGACCCGCGAGGAGATGGGCAGGAAATGGGATCAAAAGATCTTCACGGCCGCACTGGTTCGCGAGTGGGCCGACCGGGGCGAACGCGAAAAGGTACTTTCGGTCGTGCCGGTTGTAACTGCCTGGCGTGCGGCAGCCGCAAAGTCCGAAGAAGGCGGCTACACCTTTCGGGTCCCGAAGTTCCAGCCGCGCAATCCCAAGAACGAGCCCGATGCGGTTGAAGCGCGGGTCTTGACGATGTTTGAAAACGAGAACATCGCCGAGCATTTCGAGATCGACCCGACCAGAAACGCCATTCGCTATTTCCGTCCGATCCGGCTGACACAGGAGTGTCTCTTGTGCCACGGCGATCCTGCACAGTCAAAGACGGTGTGGGGACGCGACGACGGGAGAGATCCCACGGGCGGTGTCATCGAAGGTTGGAGGGTTGGCGAAGTCCACGGCGCTTTCGAGATCGAGCAGTCGCTCCACGAAGCCGATGCTCGGATGCGCGCCAGCTTGGGTGCCAGCGCCCTCATGGTCCTCCTGCCAGCGTGGCGAAGGTCAAGGGCATCGTCGAGGAGGTGCGCGAAGCGAGCCATCAGCAGACGCAGGGAATCGGACAGGTGGCCGAGGCGCTCGCGCAGATGGAGCAGGTAACGCAGATGACCGCCGCTTCAGCCGAAGAAGCTGCGGCCGCAAGTGAAGAACTGAGTGCTCAGGCCACGACATCGCTGTCGTTGGTCGAGCAACTGGCCACGATGGTCGGCGAGGCGTCCGAAGAGACGACGGCGCCGTCAGGCGCCCGGCCGGACCAGACTCTATCTGTGAAGGCCGGGCCTCGGCCTGTGGCCGCGCCCGCTCCGTCGCGGCGCGGTGACCGCGAGTCGTCGCTCGCGGCTACTGGAACCTACGGCCGCTTTTAGTGGGTGCAGCGGCAAGGTGCCGCTCAGCGTCCATCATCTCGCGGCTCGACGAGCTGTTCTGCCGCGCAGGGCTTGCGCACGTGTGCCCTTCTGAACAGCGAGTTCTCAATTGAGCGCATATCGTGACGGATATGAAATGCGCTCGCTACCTCGTCGCGATGTGGCTGCTCTTCGCTCCCACGCTTGCGCACGCTCAGGACTTCGGCGTGATGGAGTCCGCCGAAACGATCGACCGCGGCAACTTCAAGCTCAAGCTCAACCCCGTCCTCATCTTCTTCGACGGTCGGAGCGACACCGGTCTCGCTGCTGCCTTTGGCTATGGCTTTACCGATCGGTTCGATGCGGAGCTGAAGCTGGCCTTCTATGACGGTGTGGCGGTCATCGGCGGTGACGCCGAATTCCGCCTGATCCGGCGTCGTCCCCTCGACTTGTCGGTGGTTGCCGGTTTTCACCTGCAGCGGGTGGACTTCAGCAATCAAACCGGTGTTGACGTGAGCGTCATCGGCAGCCGCGCCGTCACCTCCAGGCTCGATTTCTATGCCGCCCTCGACTTGGCCTTCAACAGATATACCGACGTGCCGAACACCAGCTATACGCGCGCTCACCTTGTGCCCGGGATCGAGTACAAGGTCCACCGCAATCTCGATTTGCTCTTCGAAGTGGGTGTCGCCGTGAATGACAACGGCCACCACTACGTTTCCGGCGGTGTCGCCTACTACCTGCGCTAAGACGACGCTTTCTTTTCGGGCCGCGACCTACGCCTCCTGGACCGAGCGCACAGATGAAAACCGGACCCTGAGGCCACCGACATCGCAGAGATTAGTCTGATTGTTGTGTGTGTGCTGTGGGCTCTGCGTTCGGTTTTGTCGCGTCCAGGACACAGCCTCTCAGCCAGCGGTGCGCTGGATCGCCGTCCATCCGCGGATGCCAGAGCAATGAGACGGTGAACGGCGCGAGCGGCAACGGGAGCGTAAAGCTGCACAGCCCGTCGCGCAGATTGCCGGTGTGCCGCTCGGGAACGCTCGCGACAAGATCGGAGGCTCGCGCCAGCGCCAGCGCCGCTGAGAATCCGCCGACGATCGCGGGGATCGCGCGTTCGCGTCCCAAGCCGGCCAGCGCGTCATCGAACGGACTCTTGTCGCTGTCGCGTCGCAGGACGTGGACGTGCCGGGCGGCGGCATACCGATCCACGGTGACCTCGCCCTCGCACAACGGATGTCCTGGCCGCACGACACCGATATAGCGGTCGCGAAACAGTGCCTGGGCCCGCACTTCCGGGCCGATCGCCTTGTCGACGACGCCGGTTTCGAGATCGACGGAGCCTTCGCGGAGCGGGCCGCTGTCCTTTTCGAGCTTGTGCACGAAGCGAAGCCGGACACCGGGCGCTTGAGCGGACACTCGCTCGAGGATCTTGGCGCCGAAGTTTTCGACGAACCCCTCACTGGACCGGATGGTGAACGTGCGCTCCAGGCGTTTGAGATTCAGCTTGTCGGCGGGGCGCAGCGCCTCCTCGGCGTCGAGCACGAGTTGACTGACGCGTTCGCGCAGCTGCTGCGCGCGCGGAGAGGGGACCAGGCCGCGGCCGGCTCTCACGAGCAGCGGATCGCCCGTGGCCTCGCGGAGCCGCGCCAGCGCCCGGCTCATCGCCGACGGGCTCAAGCGCAGGCGTCGGCCCGCACGCGCGACGCTTCCTTCCTTCAACAGCACATCGAGGGTGAACAGCAGATTGAGGTCCGGTCTGGCCATGGGAATGGCGGACAGTTTGGCCTGACATGGCGTCAGACGCACGAATAAAGTGCAAACGTAGCGTCTTCCGCTCTCTCACCCGCCCGTTTAGTCTCGCCGCATGTCGAATTCATTGCCGGTGCGCGGGGCCCTCGCCGCTCTCTCGCTGTCCATCCTGATGCCGTCGCTCGACACGAGCATCGCCAACGCCGGCCTGCCGGCTCTGGCGGCGGCGTTCAACGCTTCATTCCGGCACGCGCAGTGGATCGTCCTCGCCTACCTGCTCGCGACGACCACCCTGATTGTCGTGGCCGGTCGCCTGGGCGACCTGTTCGGCCGTCGGCGAGTGCTGTTGACCGGCGTCGCTGTCTTCACCGCCGCCTCGTTCCTCTGTGGCGTGGCCCCCACGCTCCCGACCCTGATTGCCGCCCGCGCCCTGCAGGGGCTTGGCGCCGCCGGCATGCTGGCGCTTGCGGTCGCCCTCGCCGGTGACACGGTGCCGACGGGGCGAACGGGACGAGCGATGGGCCTGCTCGGGTCGATGTCCGCCGTCGGCACCACACTGGGTCCGTCTCTCGGCGGCGTGCTCATGGCCGGATTCGGTTGGCGCGCGATGTTTCTGGTGAACGTCCCGGTCGGCCTTCTGACGATGGCGCTCGCGCAGCGTTACCTGGCAGCCGGCCGTCGGACGGAACACGCCGAAGACCTGAGTGCCGCGAACGCGGGCGCCGGCTTCATTAGAGCCGGACTGTTTCGCGATCCCGTGCTTGGCGCCGGTCTCGCGATGAGCGTGGTCGTCTCGATGGTGATGATGGGAACGCTGGTCGTCGGGCCGTTCTATCTCGTGCGCACGCTCGGCCTCGCCACCGTCTCGGTCGGCCTCGTCTTGTCAATCGGCCCGCTTGTGACGGCGCTGACGGGTGTGCCGGCGGGACGCCTCGTCGACCGGTTCGGCGCGACGATCATTGCGCTCCTCGGTCTCGCCGGGATTGCGTGCGGCGCGTCGGTCTTGTCGATGCTCCCGGCCGGCTTCGGCGTCGTCGGCTATGTCGCGCCGATCGCGCTCATGACTTCCAGTTACGCACTGTTTCAGGCGGCCAACAACACCGCGATCATGACCGCCGCCGGTGCGGCCCGGCGAGGTGTCGTGGCCGGCATGCTCAGCCTGGCGCGGAATCTTGGCCTCATCGCCGGGGCATCGCTGATGGGCGCCGTGTTTGCGCGCGCCTCGGCATCGGCCGATATCAGCACCGCGCCGCCCGCCGCCGTCGCGGCCGGGATGCACTTCACATTCGCGGTCGCGGCCACGCTGATCGTCCTCGCGCTGGCCGGCGCGGCCGGCAGTCGCCCGCTCGTCTCACGTCAGTCCCAGTAACCGTCACTCACACAAGGAGCAGAAATCATGACCCGCACACTCGAAGTGTCTCTCGTCGCGCTCGGCGTCGTCGCCATGCTGGCCGGAACCGCCCGGATCGCCGGCGCGCAAACCCCGACCGAACAGACTCCGACGCAGACGCCGCCCACGCAGAATGAAACCGGATGGGGATTCCTCATGAGTTCGGGTGCGTTCGTGCCCACCGGCACGCAGCGCGGGGCCCTTGAACTCGCCGAGCTGACTGCGGCGCAGGTGTCGTACGTCGTAAGTCCGGCGTTCGCGGTCAGCGGTACGTTCGGATGGGCACGCAGCCGCGACATGGCCCTTCCTGGCGACGCCAGGCTCGATGTCTTCACCTACGACCTCGGCGCTGAAGTGCGTGCGCCGCGATGGCGAGCCAACCGCCGAGTCAACTTCGGCTTCTTCGCGGGCGGCGGCGCGGGCGCGCGCAGCTACAACCATCGCGATCTGGACATCGACGCGACACATACCGTCGCCGCCTATGTCAGCGCCGGTGGCGAGTTCGGCCTCGGACCGGTGCGATTGCGCGTCGATGTGCGCGACTACATGACCGGCTTCAAGGCCCTTGGCGGCGGTCGTGCGACCGATACCCGCAACGACATCGTTGTCATGACCGGCGTGCGCATCGTCAAGTGGTAGCCATGATCCCGGTTGCTTCGATGCGTCGATCGGATTGGTTGATACCCGCCATGCTGACTGTCCTGAGCCTCGTGCCGGCACTTGCCGGCACGGGGCGGCTGGCCGAACTGGTGGGCGGCGGGGAGGTTACGCCGGCGAACGCGCGATTCTTCGCCCAGCCGCTGCCGGTGATGCTGCACATCGCGACGGTGATTCCGTTCAGTCTTCTCGGCGCGTTCCAGTTTGCGCCGGCATTCCGGCGGCGTCGACCAGGTTGGCATCGCGCGGCGGGACGAGCCTTGGTCGTCTTCGGCCTGGTGGCTGCGGTCTCGGGCCTGTGGATGGCTCACTTCTATCCGTGGCCCGAGAATGACGGCGTCGGCGTCTACGTGCTGCGCCTCGTGTTCGGCTCGGCGATGACGATGTCAATCGTTCTGGCGATCGACGCGGTTCGCCGCCGGGACTTCATCGCGCACGCCGCGTGGATGATTCGCGGCTACGCGATCGGCTTGGGGGCGGGCACGCAGGCGTTGACGCACTTCCCGTACTTCGTGCTGGTGGGGACGCCCGACCAGTCGGCGCGAACCGTGTTGATGGGCGCCGGCTGGATCATCAACGTCGTCATCGCCGAGTCAATCGTGAGAGCTGCAAATCCCAAGCTCCTAAGTTCCTGAAATCCCAAGTTCCAGGATCTTGTTATCTCTCGATCGCGCCCGGCTGGATGGACGCACAGGGAAGGGGCCGTTTGACGTTCGTCCAGTCGTAGACCTCTGGCGCGGGCGCGCGGCAGGCAGGCCCGCCTCCGCGCGTGGGCTTGGACTCGAGCGTCAGCGTCCATCGCATGCCGCCGCCATCGTCCAGCGTCGCGCGCTCGACCGTGCCACACGCGCCCTCGGGCGCGGTCTCGCTTACCCAGCGCGTCGTCGTCGTCCGGCGGAAGGTTTCGTCGTATCCATTTGTGGTGATGACGCAAGTCTGCGAATCGATCCCGGAGACGGTGAGGAACACCTGGCGAAACCTGCAAGCCATCGTGTCGCCATTTGCTGCGATGTCGCACTGCGCCGCCATGAACTCGAGATCCGCCGGCTTCGCCGGGTTGGCGAGGAACGGGATCGTGAGCGTGCGGGCCGGTTGAGGCGTCCGGGTCTGGGCAAAACCGACCGCCGAGGCGATCGCAAGCGCTCCGAGGAAGGCCGCGAGTGGCGGAAGCATGCGCCCCATTCACTGTCTTATCGGCTGAATCCTGGGATTGCAGGAACCTGGGAGCCTGGGATTCAGAAACCCTGAGTTCCCAGGTTCCTGAAGTCCTATAATCCCGGCGTTCGCACCGTTCGCTTGGTCCCCTTCGGGCGTTACCTTCTGCTGGAGTTGGCCATGAAGCAAACAATGCCGCGCCGGAACGCGCTGTGGTGTGTGTTGGCGCTTGCGGCGAACACCATCGCCTGCTCGAGCACGGCGCCCAGCGACACGGAGTTCGACTGGGAGCTCTCACCGCTGAGCAGACCCGTCAGGCGCGGGGAAACCGCCACATTCACGCTGACAATCCACCGAAAGCACAACATCAACTCGGCTGTCAGATTGTCGGCGCGCAACGTCTTCGAGCCTCGCCTCAGTGTGGCCGTGAATCCCCAGGTCATGGGCTCCACCGTGTCGACGGCCACCATCTCGGTGCCGACCGACGCCAATACTTCTATCGGCTTTCATACGATTGAAGTGACGGCCACCGAGGACGGATATAGCGCCGATAGCCAAAGCGTGTTCGTCGAGGTGACGGCCGACGGAGGGTCGAGTCCGACCGCGCCGGGACGCTAGAGGAACCTGGAACGCTAAGTTCCTGAAATCCTACGTTTCAATTGTCAGGCCTGCCTGCAAGTACGCAAAAGGCAGCCCGCTCCGCAGGTAGTTGTCGATCTGCGTCAGCGTGGTTGCGGTCCGCAGCCACTGGGGCCCGGTCTCGCGCAGCCGCTCTTCGATGAGCGTGGACAGATACTCGAAGCCGGCGGCCGTCGCGCGATCGCGCAGCGCGTCGAGCAGGAAATTCTCCAGCTCGATCGCATTCTGAATCGATGGCAGCGTAGCCATCGCCTGCAGGTAGAACGTGTTGTTGTCGCCAAGGTGCGGATCCGAGGCCACGCCTTCCTCGTCGTGGTTCTCGAGCGCGCTGCCGAGCGCGTAGCCGATGGCGCGGCCAGAGACGCGGTCCATCGCCACCAGACCGATCGCCCGCGGGTTGGCGACCGTTGTTTCCAGCGTCTCGACCGGGATCTGCAGCGCCGGCCGTTCCCCGGCGCGGAGGTAATCGGGAGGGTAGCGGGCGGCGCCGTAGCGGTCCTGTTCGACCTCGAGGATCTGCTGCTTGTAGAGGTCGAGCGTCGCCGGCGTCAGGTCCACGAGCGTCACCGTCTCGAGCGGAATCGCCAACGTACCGACGCGGACCTTCACGGCCGGCGCCGGCTCCTGCGCGCCCTGCCGGGCGATGAGATCCTCGGTCGCCTTGCGCAGGATCGCGAGCGCCTCCGCGATCGTGGCCGGCTCGGTGTCGTAGCGCGGATAGACGCGGACGGTGCGCTCGCCGGCGGCAAGCAGGATCAGACCGCGCCGGAACGCGCGGTCCAGCAGCGCATCGCGGAGGTCGGCGCGGCGCACATCGAAGCCAAGCATCACGCCGGCGCCGCGAACACGATTCACGATGTCCGGAAACTCCTTGGCCAGCGCCTCGAGCCCGCGGCGCATCAGATCGCCGGTGCGCTGCACCTGGTCGAGATCCAGTTTGTCGAGCAGCGCGAGCAGCCGCACCATGCCGACCGAGTCGCCTTCCCACGTCGTGTTGAATTTCTTTTCCTCCTGGAAAAACGTCGCCAACGCCTCGCTGACGAAGAGCACGCCGTTCTGCGCCTTCTTGGCCCAGGTGACGAGGTCCGGCGGGCTCGGCAGATCGAAGAGCTCGTGCGCCCAGAGGCGGCCGGTCGTCCCCCAGCCGGTCTGGACTTCGTCGAAGATGAGCGGCACGTCGTAGATGCGCGTCAGCAGTCGCAGCTTGCGCATGAAGCGCGCGCTCGTCATGCGGACGCCGCCTTCGCCCTGAATCGGCTCGACCAGGACCGCCGCGACGCGTCGTGAGCGACGAAGAACATCGGCGCTCAGGTTCGCGCGCTGCGCCTGGACGAACGCCTCGACGTTCGCGCGGTCCACCGTCTCCGCAGCCGGCCTCGCCAGGAACTCGTCGAGCGCATCGATCTCGCGGCGGTACGTGTCCTTGCTCTTCTCGGCATGGGGGAGCCGGCCCGAGACCAGAAGGTCCCACAACTGCTTCAGGCTTCGATCCTCGCGGCGCAGCGTCTCCTTCGGAGAACGCGGCTCCTCAAAGGGAAACGGGATGTGCGGCCAGTCGAAGGTGGGGAAGCCGAGTCGCGCCCTCTTGCGGTGGGTGACCGCCAGCGCGCCGAGCGTGCGGCCATGGAACGCGCCTTCGAAGGAGACAATAAAGCCGCCGTCGCGATCTTCGGAGGTCAACACGCGGTTCATCAGCGCCGCCTTGATCGCGTTCTCGACCGCCTCGGCGCCGGTGTTCACCACGAAGTGACGCGGCGTCCCCTGCGGCGACACTCGATTCAGCGCCGCCTTCAGTTTCAGCGACAGCGTTGTCTGGTACTCGGAGTGTGCATAGCGGGACGCCGCGAAGGGCAAGGCGTCGAGCACGGCCTGAACGACGACCGGGTCGTTCTCGCCGAAGCCCTGGGTCGCGATCAGCGCGCCCATGTCGAGGAAGCGGTACGGCTCGCCGGAGCTGTCGCGATCGGCGGCGGCGAGGTACGGCCCGACCGATTCGGCTGGATTGAACGCGACCGGTAGCGAGAAGAAAAGGCTCTGCGACGCAGCCGCGAGCGCCGCGTAGGAATCCGGCAGGCAGCGCGGCGTCAGGTCCTCCAGCGGCTGTCCGGCGTCGAGCAGCGCGTCGGGCACGGAGACGCGAATCGCGCCGGCACGGTAGCGGTCATTCAGACGACGGACGCGTTCGAGAAATCCGACGAGTTGTCCAGGTAGAGAGTCCACGGTGCTCATGGCAGCTGCAACGATCCTAGTCATTTGTGGGGTCCGGTTTCAGCCGGACCTCAAGGTTCTTCGTGCCGTTCCGTGCTCTCCGCCATTTCCAGCCAGTCCAATTCTTCTTCGATCTCGTGAAACGCATCGTCGCCGATCTCGCCGGTGGCGCGCATGTCGACGACGGCGCGCCGTGCGGCTGCGAGCGCGCGCCGGTGGAACTGCCCGTGGACGTTCGTCGCGGCGTCGTGGCCGTGGCCGTCCGCAGAAGCCGATGTCAGATGCGCCGCGAATTCCCGCCGCACCGCCTCAGCCCTCGGCGAGTTTTCATTGCCCAGACTCGCGAGCCCCGCGTGCAGGGCTCGTTCGCGCGCGGCCGCGACCTCGTGGCCGACCGGGTCATCGTCGTGGAGATTCAGCGCGCGTAAGAGCGGCTTGAGCGTCAGCCCCTGAATCACCAGCGTGCCGAGGACGACCGCGAACGCCGTCAGCACGATCAGATCGCGATACGGGAAACCAGCCGGGATCGCGAGCGCGGCGGCGAGCGTCACGATGCCGCGCATGCCGGCCCACGAAATGATCAGGCCGCTGCCGACGGTGGGACGAAGCATCGGCCGCGGCGGATGGAAACCGAAGCGGCGGTCGCGCCACCTGATGACCGCGTTGAACGCCATGTGCCAGACGAGCCGCACCACGATGACCGTCACCAGAACGGCGGCGGCGACAGCGAAGTATTGCCCGCGGTCCGCCACGTCAGGGCTCTCGAAGATCGGGCGGATCTGCAGGCCGATGAAGATGAACGCCAGGATGTTTAGCGCGAACACCACCGTTTCCCAGACCGCGTAGGTCGGGATGCGGGCTCGGGCCGGCGTTTTCGACGGCGCCGTTCGCGCGACCGTCACCGCGAAGCACACCATCGTCAGCACCGCGGACAGCCCCAGATGTTCGGCGAGCAGCCACACGCCGAACGTGGTGACGAACTGCAGAATGATCGACGTCGGGATGTGCTGGATGCGACCGAGGCTTTGCAGAGTCAGCCACCCCAGGGCCGGACCGACCACCAGGCTGCCGCCGATGCCGAGAAGGAACGCCGGCGCCACGCTGCCGATCGAGAAGCCGTTGGCGGCGACGGCGCCGACCGCCAGCCGGAAGATCAGAAGGGCGCTCGCATCGTTCAGCAGGCTTTCTCCCTCGAGAATCGTCAGCAGACGATGCGGCGGGCGCAGCGGCCGAAGGACCGCGGTGGCGGCAACCGCGTCGGGAGGGGCGACCACCGCGCCGAGCGCGATCGCCGGCGCCCATGGCAGCGACGGGACAATCGCGCGTGCGACCACCGCGACGGCGACTGTGGTGAGCCCGACGGCGACGACGACGAGCGCCGTGACGGGGGCCCAATTGTCCTTGAGGTCGCGCGGCGACGCGTCGTAGGCCGCGTCGAGCAGCACCGGGGCAACAAAGAGCGCCAGCGCCAGTTCAGGAGGCAGCGTGAAGGGCGGGGCGGAGGGGAGAAACGCGAGCAGCGCCCCGCCGAGCGCCAGGAACACCGGATAGGGGGCACCGACGCGCCGCGCGAGCGCCGACAGGATCACCGCGGCAACGAACAGGGCGAGCAGCTGTTCAAGTGCCGTCATGCTGCGACGATCCTAGCGAATTGTGGGGTCCCGCTTCAGCCGGCCTCGAAGTCCTCAGATTCTGAAAGTCCAGGAACTCAGGATTGCGACGGGAATATTGCTCGGGCCGGCGGAGATAATGCCTGTATGACAAGACGAGGTGTCGGGACGATCATCCTGGCGGCGGCGCTGATTGGAGCCGTTGCGTCGGCGGTTGGCATGTCCGCCCGGCGGGAGGCTGTCGTGCCTGGAAACACCGACCCCACGGGCCCACGCGCCGTCGTCGTCGCCGAACTGTTCACCTCCGAAGGGTGTTCGAGCTGCCCGTCCGCGGATGCCTTGCTTCGCCGGCTTCTCGAAACGCAGCCGGTCGATGGGGTCGAGATCGTCGCGCTCGGCGAACATGTCGACTATTGGGATCATCTCGGCTGGCGCGACCCCTTCTCGTCGCCGGCGTTTTCCGCGCGTCAATCGGCGTACGACACGTCGCTGTTCCGTTCCGGTGGCATCTACACGCCGCAGCTGGTCGTCGACGGCGCGTTTCAGGGTGTCGCCAGCGACGAGGCCGGCGTTCGCCGGATGCTGCAGATCGCAGCGCGTCAGCCGCGCGGATCGATGAATGTGTCGTTGGCGCCAACAGCGTCCGGCTTGAGTGTGACGCTGCAGATTGAGTTGCCGCCGACTCTGTCGCGCAAAGGCGCCGCGGACATCGTCATCGCGGTCACCGAGGACGGCCTCACCACCCAGGTCAAGCGCGGCGAGAACGGCGGACGGACGCTCTCGCATAGCGCGGTGGTGCGGACGCTGACGACGGCGGGACAGGTGGGCGCGAAAGAGCGAACGATGCGCGTGACGAGCGCCGTGCCGTTGAAGTCCACTTGGGCGCGCAAGCATCTGCGCGTCGTGGCGTTCGCGCAGGAGCAGAGGAGCCGCCACATCATCGCGGCGGCGAGCGCGCCCGTCCGCCCGGTGTCGGACTAAGACGCTCGTGCCAGTGGTCAGTCGCGCGGATTGTCTGGCGGGTGATCGGGCGGAAACTGCAGAGGGCCGTAGCGTCGAATCAAATGCCGTCCGCTCGAAAGCGGCCACACGTTATAGGTCGCATTCTGGTAGCGGATGTTTCCGGTAATACCGAGGGTGCGGACTACGAGTGTCGCATCGCTCTGCTCATTGGCCATCTGTCCCGTCCAGCTGAACGCGTCGGTCCCGATCCGGTCAAGGCTGGCGCGGGTAAAGAGCGGCGTGTCCCCATTCAGGAGTGGAATCGCGACCAAACCGGCAAGGGACGATTCCAGCAGGTCCGCCGTCAATCCGGTTGGGCGTGCCGCGGTCACGCGAAACGAGTTCGGCGGCGCTCCTTCTGTCAAGCGGGCGACGACTTGTCGATCGTCAGCGGAGATTTCCGACAGGCTGACCGTTTCGACCGGGATCGCCGCGATCGTCCCGCCCGTCATCGGCTCGACGAAGACGACTCGTGCGTCAGCGCGAAGAATCGGCAGCCTCGAGGGAGCGTCGATGCGCCAGATTTCAGACTTCGTCTGCGGCAGGACGGCGAGGACATCCTGCCCGGCGCGAAGCGAATCTGCGGCGCCAGACGGACCGGGCTCCTTGAGCTGGACGACGGCAAGCGATGGCGGCCCGTCGCGCTGGGCGGCGCGCGGCGCACGGCATCCGAGGATCCCGATGACGCACGACGTGCTGACGACCAGCGCGATTCGAACTGTCACAGTGGTGGCCGCGATTGCCTTCAGTGAGTCGTCTGCGAACTTCGGCACCTGAATTGTGCCAATTGTGAGCCGGTCTGTCGAAGCACTCGAGCGTCCTCCGCCAGATCCTTGACGCCTGAGGGCTGCAGAGCATTCTGAGAGTCCTTGCGCGTGATGGCCGAATCGGCCCAGAACTCCTGCCGCGGACAGTTGCAGGCACCGGGGTAGGCCATGACGCTTCGCCATTCATTCTTGAGGGCGTAGCCGTGCCCGTATTTGAATGGCCTGTCGGAGTCGTCGATCGGCCGATCGTGACGAGCGCCGAAGAGATGCCCGACTTCATGGGCAAACGACAGGTTTCCGGTCGCGCACGACGCCGCCACGGCCGCGAAGGCCGTTCCGGGCGATGCCAGGATGTCAGCCGCCATTCCGCAGAACTGCTGATTTGCCACCAGCATCACGACGACGTCGGCAGCCGTCGCGTCGCGCGCCTTGAAGAGACCTGAAATCGCACCGTTCTTCATCGCGGCGACATCCTTGTCGTAGTCGCCGGTTTCGTGGTACCCCGAAGGCTGAACGCCGACGAGGTTGAGCGCCAGCGGAATGTTGCTGTTCTGAAATGACCGGTTGGCCTGAATGACCCCGAGGGCCGCCGTGCCACCCGGATCGGTGAGCAACTGCTTGACCTCTTCCGAGTAGGTGACGAAGACGTCGATGTCCGAATCCGCCGGCTGGCAGCTCGCCGCGGGGGCGGTGTCGGCGTTCGGTGCAGCCGGGGGCGCGCCGGCATCCCGCTCCGTCGGATGTTCAGGTGGGTACTGTGCCGAGGTGTCCCGCCTCACGAGCTGACGTCCATCGGCCAATGGCAGGATGGAATAGGTGTCTCGTCCGAGACGCACGCGGCCGGTGATGCCCCCCGCTCGGACGATCAGCATGGCTTCTCCCGGTGCCTCGACCGCGTTTCCAACCCAGGTGAAGTCGCCGCTGGCCAGCTGCTGACTCGCTTCACGCGCAAAGACCGGTGCGTCGGTCAGCAGCGGAATCGCCAGCCGCGCCTGAGCGTTCACGGCAATCACGTCGGCGTTCAGATTGGCCGGACGAGCGGCCAGGACCTTGTAATCGGTGGCTGCTGCGCCGCTCGTGAGCCGCTGCAGCTTCGCCATGTCGGCTGCATCGAACGTGTTCATGTCTGCGGCGAGATTCGAGAATGCCGTTGCGGCCTGGCCAAACGCTTCTGCGAAGTTCACTCGGGCATCCGCCTGGAGCGAGGCCACGGCTTGCGCCGCGTTGCTGCGGAATTGCCAGACTTCCGCTTTCGTCCGCGGCAGGATCGTCACGAGATCGGCGCCGGCCTTTTCGCGCATGTCGCGGACGGTCTCCGGGTTCGTGGCGTCTGCAAACGTCACGACCGCCTGATTGGGATTCTGGGTCGGCTGGTTGACCGTTTGCGCCGGTGCGGCGCGGTTCGACGAGTCGCCGCAGGCGACGGCGATACAGGCTATCGCGATGCACGGCATCATCGAGAAACGCTGAACGTTGAAAGTCGTCATCTCAGACCTCACACCTCAGATCGAGTTGTTCCTACCGTCCACGTCCAGACGGACGAGAGGCGGAAGTTTTTCGCGTGTGTGGCGCTCATCGCCGGCGAGAACTTCGAGGCGCGTCCGTCTGTAGAGGTTGATGGCGTGAAGGCGTCTATGTAGGACGGAATCTGATACGAGTCTGTCGATGCGAGACGCTCAATCCGCTGAGCTAGAATCTGCGTCCCACGCTCGACGAACGGGAGAATCTATGACATCAGATACGAACAAAGTCAGTGTAATGAGCCTGCGCGCGCGTTTGAGGGCAATGGACGACAAGTGCGCGAAGGATCCGCAATGTCTGGAAGCACAGCACATGTTTGACGAGCTGTTCACCGTCGCGGCCACGGTCGCGGCCACCCGCAACCATGAATTCGACGAGCACGCGGTGGCCCAGCTCGAGAATCACTACAAGAAGCACTTCTATTACGCGCTCAAAGTGAAAGGCAAGACGTTCGATCAGAACGAAGAGAAGATCCTGTTGGCTCTGGCTGCGCTGCTCGGGAGTAAGTGCGTCGATAAGGCACAGGCTCGCACCACTCCGCCGCCTAATGGCATCATC
This sequence comes from uncultured Bifidobacterium sp., assembly GCA_964577955.1. Taxonomy (GTDB): domain Bacteria; phylum Acidobacteriota; class Vicinamibacteria; order Vicinamibacterales; family CAVVIG01; genus CADEEX01. The sequence continues at coordinate 210,299 of CAZOAZ010000001.1, forward strand.
ATGCGGCATGATGTGCATCTCGCCATCTTCGACATCGATTGTGAGCCAGTGCTGTCCACGACCGAGAACGGACGGCTGAAGATGCTGTTCGAGTGGTGCAACTAAGGGATGAGTGACAGCGTTCCCACGGGTCACACATCTCTCAAGCTCTTGGAGAGGGCGAAGGCTGGCAGTCAGCGCGCACTCAGTGCTTTGTTCGGTCGAGAGATCGGCTCAGTCAGGCGCTGGGCGTCTGGCCGGCTGCCGCATTGGGCGCGGCGCGGCATCGATACGGCCGACCTCGTTCAAGAAGCGGTCATTCGGACCATTCGCAATCTGCCGCACTTCGAGCCGCGGGGCCGCCGTGCCCTTCAGGCGTATTTGCGCCAGGCGGTCACCAACGCCATCAAGGACGAACAGCAGCGCGCGTTTCGGCAGCCGCCGCCGTCGGCACTGCCTGACCAGTATCCGAGCCAGGAACCGTCGCCCCTCGAAGCCGCGCTCGGACGAGAGACCGCCGCGCGCTACCTCTCCGCGCTCAACCGTCTCTCCGAAAGCGACCGCGTCGCCGTGGTGGCGAGAGTGCACCAGAAGCGATCGTTTGATCAGGTCGCGCTGATCCTTGGAAAATCGAACGACGCCGCGCGCATGCAAGTGAATCGGGCGCTCGAACGCCTGGCCCGGGAAATGGCGAGTGACAGAACGCACACTCAGTGACATCGTCGATCGCGCTGCTGCCGGCGTTCCACTCGATCGAGTGGAATCCGATGCGGGCATCGATCCGGCCGATCTGCCAGCCGTTCTGCAGCTCCGAAGCCTGAGCCCGCTCCTTCAGCTCGTCCCGCCAGACCAACACCGCCTCGTGCACCTCACCGCCGGATGGTTCGGCATCGTCATGGCGCTGGCGCTCGGCATCGCGTCGGTGAAGGTCGTCGCCGCGTTGGGTGGGGCCTTGCTGCCTGACGCAGCGGCGAACGCGATCCCAACCGTTGTCTTCAGTCTGGTGGTGCTCATTTACGGTTCAATGGGATTGATCCTCACAATTGGCGGCCGTTGGGATGAACGCGCGCGCAGTCTGGGCTGGTTGTATCTGCTGACGGCGTCGTTCTTCTGTAACCGTCAGATTGCCACGCTCAAGTCCGCGCTTCCCGCGGCATGGTCAGCTGCGTTCAGTCTGCTCGAGCGGATTCCAGTTGACGCGATTGCGCCGGCGGCCGTCTGGCTCTTTGTGGCGCGGTTTCCCGAGGCGCCGGCTGCATCCCGGCCGCAGCGGCTCGCCAAAGCGTTGACGATGCTTTCGGCGGCGGTCGGAGTGAGCCTGCTCGTCGCGAACATCGTCGTGGCGGCGCGCTCGCCAGAGGCGTCAGGGTGGCTGGCGCGATTCGATCACCGTCGAAGCGACTCTTTTTACTATCAGTCGTTTCTGACGCTCGTGCTCGTGCCGTTTGTCCTGTTTGCCAAGACGCGGCAGGCAGGCGCGGACGAGCGGCGGCGCGTCCGCCACTTTTGTGCGGCGTTGGCCGTGGGTTTCGCGCCAATCGTGCTGGCGACGATCCTGAGAAGCCCAGCGTCGCCGATGGCTGCGTGGTTCACACGGGAGCGGACCCAGCAGGTCGGCGTGCTGATCTTCGCCGGCCTTCTGAGTGTTCCGTTTACGACAACCTGGGCCGTCACCGTTTCGAACGTCCTCGATGTCCGCTTCTTCGCGAGGGCCGCGGTGAGGGCAGCCGCGACGCGCGGCGCGCTCGCCACCGTCACACTGCTTCCGTTCGTGCTCTTGCTCAGAACGCTGTATCTCGGCCGGGACCTGCCGCTTCGCGATCTCGTCGCCGGCTCCGATGCCCGGCTGTTGATGTCGCTGCTCGGTCTCGGGATCGTCCTCACCGTCCTCCATCCGCGGATCGTGCGCTGGGTCAACTGTTGGCTGCTGCGACAGCGCCCTGAAGCCGCGGACGCGGCGGCGCGCGTCGCGGCGGCCGCCCGCCGGACCCGGTCCGGACGCGAATTGGCGGAAGTCATCGCACGTGAAATCGAAGCCTTGTATCAGCCCGAACGCGTGGCGCTGCTGGTTCTGGATCGCGCCAGCCAGGTCTTTTCATCGGCCGATGGTTTGAGCCCACCCCTGCCTGGGTCGAGCGGCTTGGTGTACGTCCTTGACGAAACGCGCGACGCGCTCGCCGTGGACCCGAGTCTCCACGGCGACTTGTTCCACTTGTTGCCGCCGGAAGATCGCCAATGGCTGACGGCGTGTCCATCGAGCCATCTCCTGCCGCTGCGCGGTCGCGATGATCGACTGATTGGCGTGTTGGTGCTGGGGCGTCGGCGCGGTGATCTGGAATTCAGCGATCAAGATCTGCGGGCGATCGGCGCGATCAGCGAGGCGGCTGGACTGGTGCTCGAGAATCTGGGCCTACAGCAACCCGGAGACCGAGATATCGACGCGGTTCAATGCAGTGACTGCGGGGCAGTCGTCACCGGCTCGGGACCGCTGTCGCGCTGCGGCCAGTGCGGCGGCGAGTTGATGGCCGCGCCGGTTCCCGTTCTGCTGTCTGGCAAATATCGCGTCGAACAATTGCTCGGCCGCGGTGCCATGGGCAGCGTCTATCGAGCGTTCGATGAGCGGCTGAAGAGACCCGTGGCGATCAAGGCGCTGCATGAGATTGATCGCGCGCTGGTTGACACGCTCTTGGCGGAAGCGCGACTGGCCGCCGCTGTTGACCTTCCGGGCGTCGTCCATATCTTCGCGGTCGAAGAGTGGCGTGGTGTGCCGATTCTGGTGATGGAGTTTCTGGCCGGCGGCACCCTCGATGATCGCCTCCGGTCGGGATCGCTCGACGGCCCGCAGCTGGCACAGGTGGGAGGGTCGCTGGCACGCACGCTGTCGGCCCTCCATGGTCGGCACATCGCCCATCGCGACATCAAGCCTGGAAATATCGGGTTCCGACTCGATGGGAGCCCGTGTCTGCTCGATCTCGGGCTGGCGGGCGAGGCGCGAACACGGCCCTGGGACCACGATCACGTTGGCGGAACGCTCTCGTATGTCGCGCCGTTCGTGCTGGCCGGTTCGTCCGACTACGCACGCGGTGACGCGTGGAGCCTGTGTCAGACACTCCTCGAATCCCTGACTGGGAAAGACGATCCTGCGCGCATTTCGTTGCGGCAGATGTTGACCGAGCTTCGCGAGCTGTCTGCGCACGAGAACTTCAAAGGCGTCGACCTGGTCGCCGAACGGCTCGACGCTTACCTTTCGGGATCAGGCTTGCGCGACAGCTGATCGGACCCACCATCACCAGCGAGAATCGTGGCGCGTCTCCTGCAGGCAAGGCACGAGGCGAGATGACGAACGATGTCCGCGCGCATCGTGTCGGAGCCTTCTCCCCAGCAAAAGCGCGCCAGCGCCGACCACTCGGGGCACGGTCCAGGCTCGGGGTCGTCATTCACATGTTCCGCCCGACTGACTTCAGCACGCGCGGCAGGTGGGCCACGGGGCCGGACGTCAAGACCGAGGCTTCGTCTGCGCTGATCCCGTCACGGAGGAGCGCCGTGCCGATGTCCGAGTAGATGGCGTAGAGCCGGCGATAGAGCTTGTTCTGGTCGACCCGCAGCATGCCGGCGATCTGGCTGACCCGAAGCCCTTGTTCGTGCCGCATGCGCACGAGGACCTGGTCGGCGGCCGAGAGCTGACGGAGGATCACTTCCAGCCGTCTGCCAATGTAGGCGCCTCTTCTCGCGTGGTGTTTGTCCAGGAGTGTTGTGAACGGATCCACCGAGACGGCTGGATCCGATCGCAGCTCCTTCATCTCGACCAGACGGCGTTTGGGCAACCCGGCTCGCGTGGCAATCTGCGCGGTCAGATCGAGAGGAAACGCCTCGTCCTGGCCTGCAGAGAGCGTGTCCGTCGCGGCGTCCAGCGGCTGGCCGTCTCGAAGGACGAGACGCTCGAGCATCACCGCTCGCTTTCCGAGGCGGCGGGCCCGGGTGGATGGGCGCCATTTCCCCCACTGAGACGTGCGCATGTCCAGAAACAGCCGGTCGGCAACGGCCGTGAGGTAAGGGACGATCCCGTGGGTGCCGCGAAAGGCCCGCAGGACGCGGTAGTCGTTCTTGACCACATGGGTTCCGAGGGCCGAGAGCAGGTCATCCTGCTCCTGCTTGGGAATCCTGCGGCGGCGTCCGACCGCCGCCACAATCGTCGAGAGTCGTTCAGCGTTCTCTTCAAGCCAGGCACGGGGATCCTCAATCATCGGGGGCTCCAATCGCGGTCAGATGCCGCGTTGGGCCCCCTTAACTGTGAGATGTCACCGACCGAACAGGCTCGCGAAAATATTTCTGGCTAGAAGACGCGGAACGAAATGGCGCCAAACCCGTGCCACTTGCGCTCCGGATTGAGGACGGCAAAGAGCTCACGGGCCTGGAGAGCATTGCCAATCGTTTCGGTCACCCGGTTTGCGGGTACCTGATCCGTGCCAGACACCCAGCCCCCTGTGATGAAGGCGCGCTTGCCGAGCTGTATGGAGCCACCGGCGTAGACCCGTTCTCCAGGCTTGCTGAAGTCGGTGCCGAGCGTGGCGAAGAAGCCAAGCTGCCCACCTTTGACGGTTTGTCCCAGGCTGAGAAACGCGACCATGGCATTGGTGTCGTCGTTGTTCTTGACCACCGAGAACAGGTCAGCCTGGGAGGCGGACCGAACGGTCTCGACCTCGACATCAGCGATCTTGCTGTAGGCGTAGCCGACGTGAAAGATGACCGGGATCCGCGAGTGGGTGAAGTACTCAACTCCCGCCACGGGTGAGGCCACGGCCTGCGTCTGCGTCTTGGGCGTGATCGTGATCGTGACGATGGTCCCGCCCTTCTTCTTTCCGATGTTGTGCGTTTCGCCGTCCCTGACCAGATCGGCGGCGGCGCCAAAGGCGGCGATGCGGCCGAGCATCTCCACGTGGCTCGCGTAGACGCGCCGGAACTTGTCCACTTCCTCGAGTGTCGTCGGCGGGTGTGTGTTGGAGATGTCCAAGGCTGCGGCGACCAGAAGGTCCCTCTTCATGGCCATGTCGCCGGCGTCTGCTTGCACCTTTGCGACGTCGCCATCGCTCAGGACGACTTGCGTGCCGAACCTCCGCAAGTACCCATCGAGCGTGATCTCCGCTTGAACAATCTGCCACGCCCAACCGCCCAGGCACGTCGCAAACGTCTGGCAGGCATCCGCGCGGGCCAGGTCTGCCTGGGCGATGCCGCCAGGCAGTCCGAGGATTTGCGTCCACAGCTTCGCCAGATTGACGTAGGTCTCGACGACGGTTTCCTCGACCTTGTAGGACAAGGTGTAGTTGACGAAGTTGAAGTGGAACGCGCGCGTGCTGACATTGGTGTCCTCGTCAAGCCGGACCTCGATGCGTCCGCCCGGATCGGTCTTCGCGTCCACACACTTCTTGAGCAGTTCCCAGTCGATTGAAATCGTCGCGAGCCCGCCAGACTTGGCAGTCGTGAACGGATGGTCCGTGCAGGGAGCGGCGGCCGCGGGTCGCGGCAGCATCATCAGGGCACCAACGAACAGAAACACCAACGCCGAGCGGCCGGAAGAGAGAGTCATGCGCACCTCGCGGAAAGAGACGGACGCGGGCGGGCATTTTGTGCCGAAGCGGGGCAGCCGGCGAGAAATCTCGGAGAAGCCCGCCTCCATCCCTACAGGGGCGCAGCGACCTGCAGCCCCGTCACCAAGTTTCGGGTTCGAGACACGAGCGTCTGGACGTTGGTCCGATCGTTGTCCTGTCGCAGCTCGGCGAGCGTGGCGTCGTTGAGTGTCCGCATTTCGGCGGGAGCGGTCAGGTCACCAAAGTCGAGAAGCTCAAGGTTGTGCACAGCACCTCCTTGTGAGCTCTGGACGCACTCTTCAGTTCCCTCCGGCACCGCGCTTTCCGGGGCGAGTTGTAGCGGAGCGGGTCGCAACCTTGATGCTCCAAAGGGCCCGCGTCGGCTTGGGTTCTTGAAAGGGGCGTTCAATTCCGGACGATTTCGACCACCCGGGACGGGCCGAGTTGGCCAAGCGGTTCGGAGTCCGGAGGTGATGGGGCGCAGGTTGTTTTAGGAAACACGTCCATCCTAAAATAACGCGGTCCGCTATTTTAGGCAGCGCATGCATTCATGAAACGTCCGCTGCAGGGCCGCTACGTCACCGTCGCGGCGACGGGCGAAGCCTTCCAGGCATTCATTCCGTCGCCGCTGCCACCGCGTCCTGCGGTCAAGTGGACGCCCCAGCTTCGCGCCCGCTTCGACGCGGCGCTCCTCGCCCTTGGCCGCCTCGACGCCACCACCGATTTTCTGCCCAACGCTTCGCTGGTGCTCTACAGCTTCGTTCGCAAGGAGGCCGTGCTGTCGTCGATGATCGAGGGGACCCAGTCGTCTCTCTCCGATCTGCTGCTGTTCGAGCTCGACGAGCAGCCTGGCGTGCCCGTGGAAGACGCGCGCGAAGTCAGTCGCTATGTCTCAGCGCTCGAGCATGGCCTGAAGCGACTCCGCGGCGGCTTCCCGTTGTGCTCCGCCTCCTTCGCGAAGTACACAAAGTGCTGCTTGGTGGCGGGCGTGGCGGGCGTCTCACGCCGGGGGAGTTTCGGCGGTCGCAGGTGTGGTTGGGCGGCACGCGTCCAGGCAACGCCGTATTCGTGCCGCCCCCGGCGAACGAGGTCGCGGATTGCTTGACACCCTTCGAGCGCTTTCTGCACGACCCGCCAGACGTGACGGCGCCGCTCGTCAAGGCGGCGCTCGGGCACGTCCAGTTCGAAACGATCCACCCGTTCCTGGACGGGAACGGACGCGTCGGACGTCTGCTCATCGCACTGCAATTCGCCACCGACGGCCTGCTCCGTGAACCGCTCCTGTACTTGAGCCTGCATTTCAAGGAGCACCGACAGACGTACTACGAGTTGCTGAACCGTGTGCGCGAGAACGGCGATTGGGAAGCCTGGCTCGAGTTCTTCGCGGATGCGATCGAGACGAGCGCCACGCAGGCGTCCGGATCGGCGCGACGTCTGCTCGATCTCGCTTCGGCCGACGCGTCCCGCATCGAAAAGCTGGGTCGTCCATCTTCGTCCGCCCTGGCCGTGCATCGCGTGCTCCAGCGCCAGCCGATCGCGACCGCCGCGTCATTGGGCGCGGCGACCGGCCTGACGCCGGCGACGGTGAACAAGTCGCTCGCGCACCTGGAGCGCATCAAAGTCGTGACGGAGCTCACGAGCAGGCAGCGAGGCCGCGTATTCAGCTACGAGCGATATGTCGCGATCCTGAACGAGGGGATGGAGTTGCCGGGCGAAGGACGACGATGAGCCACTTCGCTTTCCTCCGCCGCGAATGGGCGGATGTCTTCGACGCGGCTGGACGCGGCGAGCTGCTGGTCCACCGCGACCCGCGCGCCTCCTGCTTCTAAGCGCGTCGCGCCCTGGAACTGGCGGTCGCCTGGCCGTCAAGCACGACCCGGCGCTGAAGCTGCCCGACATTGTTCCGGCACGGCTTCGTTCAGCCTGGAGATGGCTCTCGACCCGGCGATGAACCCTCGGACTGCAAGCATGGGCTACTTTCCGATCTTAGCGACGTGCGGAAGTGGACTGACAGTTTGCACACACAAAGATTTGCGACGGCAGAAACCAGGCTGTGGCATCCTTTCGCGGCGGTCCCTTCCAGCGTCTTCGTCTGTCGGTGACGTCCAGTTCAGGGAGCCTTACATGCACTCACGCACTCTCCTTGGTGTTGTGACAGCAACCGGTCTCAGCATCGGTCTCTTCGTGACGGCGGTCACCGCGCAGCAGCCGCTGGCGCCGGGCGTCCAGCGCGCCCGCGAGAACCCCGTGACGATGCACCCGCACGACCTCGAAGCGAGCTACATCCGGATGCCGCTCCCGCCGGGACAGGAGAAATACGGCCGGCTCGATGGCGCGCACCTGAAGACGTTCGTCAACGAAATCACCGCCGTGTCGCGCAAGAGCCGGGACGACGGGGAACTCTTGTGGGGCCGGATCGCCGGGACGAAGTACGACGACATGGTCGAGGGGATCGTCGAAGCCAAGTTCAAGGCGTGGGGTCTGGCGAACGTCCGCCGCCAGTACTTCGACCTGGGGCCACAGTGGTTCCCGAAATCGTGGGCAGTGCGCGCGAGCGGGGCAGGGCAGACGCTGACGTTCAAGACCATCCAGGCCGGGCGCAACGCGAAGCCGACGCCGCCCGGCGGCGTGGACCTCGACGCGGTCTGGGTCGGCGCCGCCACCGAAGCCGACTTCATCGGCAAGGACGTGAAAGGGAAGCTCGCGGTGATCCAGAGCTTCCCGATGCCGAGCGTCGTCGGCCATCAGGCGGGCTACAACGGCGGCATGCTGCGCGCCGTGCAGAAGGGCGCCGCCGCGGTGCTGGTCAACGTCGCGATTCCCGGGAATCTCCTCTCCGCCGTCAGCGCGCCGAACGGGCTGACGACCTTCTCGCTCGGTACCGAAGACATGGCCGCCTTTGAGAGTCTCCTCGTGAAGGGGCCGGTGAAGGTGCACCTGGAACTGGCGACCGAGGAGCGCACCGGCCTCAAGGACGCGAGCGTGTGGGGCGAACTGCCCGGCACCACCGACGAAGACATCATCGTCATGGCGCACCACGACGCCTTCTACGAAGGCGCGCTCGACAACGCCTCCGGCATGGCGGTGATGCTGGGGCTGGCGGAGTACTACGCGAAGATTCCGCGCGAGCAGCGGCGCCGGACGCTGAAGTTCGTGACCACGTCAGGCCACCACGTCGGCTCGGCCGGCACGCTGTGGATGCACGACAACCGCGCGACGTTTCTCGCCAAGACGGCGCTGATGATCAACTGCGAGCACGTGTCGGCCATCCAGATGCACTGGGACCGCTTCGGCGCCAGCGTGCGGAAGACGGACAACATCGCGGCGCGCCGGTGGTGGGTGTTCGGCTCGAGCGCGCTCGCGCGCATCGTGCTCGATGCCTACAAGCTGTTCGGCGTGACGATCTATGACGACATGGACGGGACGACGACCGGCGACATGAGCCACATCGATCGGGACGCGCCGTCAGTGCAGCTGATCGAATCGGCGCTCTACTACCACACCAGCGCCGACACGCCGGACTACGTCCCGAACCCTGGCATGGAAGCGGTCGCGCGCGCCTACGCGAAGATGATCGACGATGTGAATATGCTCGATCGCGCGGCGCTGCTTCCGACACCGGTCGTCCGCACGTCACAGGGCCGATAAGGTCCAGACGCTACGAAAAGCTTCACACCGAGCTCGCGGAGTTCGCAGCCGAATGATCTCTGCGTCCGCTGCGAACTCGTTGTGAAATGTCTTCCGTGATCAGACGGCGCTGGCTTCTGCGGCTTCCGCGATCCCCTCCAGCAGCCCTCTGAAGACGAGGCCGTGGAACGGCATGACCGCGTACCAGTAGGCCAGGCCGGCCAAGCCGCGCGGCCGGAACCGCGCGGTTTGAATCAGTCGCGTCGCGGAGCGCTGGTCGGCGTCCTGAACCGGCGAGAGCTCGAAGTCCAGCACCGCGTCGCCGGGCAGCCGCATCTCGGCGCGCAGCGTGAGCCGCCGATCGCGTTCGAGCTCGACGACCCGCCAGAAGTCGAGCACTTCGCCCCATGAGAGCCGCGCCGGATCGCGCCGGCCGCGGCGCCAGCCCGGCCCGCCCGTGACGCGATCGAGAAGACCGCGCAGCCGCCACAGACGGTTGTAGCGAAACCAGCCCTGACGCCCGCCGAGGCGCGCCACCACGTCGAAGACCCGTTCCGGCGTGGCGTGGACGATCCGCTCGCGCGAGTCCTTGAACACGTGGCCGCCGGCCCAGTCCGGATCGCCAGGCATCGGGCCCGCGGACGACCAGGTGCTCTCGACATCCGACTTCGCTTCAAGCGTCAGCGCCATCCTGATCGCTTCGCGAACACCGAGGAGCGGCTGCGGCATCAGCGTTTCCGCCAGGTGATCCTGGACGACCACGCGATTGCGGAGACCTTCGGCGAGCGGCCGTGCAATCTGCGCGTTGACGGGTGTGACGAGATGAATCCAGAGCGAGCTGAGAAACGGCGTGAGCACGGGGACGGGAATGATCAGGCGCCGCGCGAGCCCACGCTCCGCGGCCATGATCTGGAGGAGCGCCTCATACGACAGGACGTCGGGGCCACCGATCTCCAGCGTGCGCCCGATCGTGGCCGGGACTTTCAAGCACGCGACCAGGTAGTGCAGTACGTTTCTGACCGCGATCGGCTGGCTCTCGGTACCGACCCAGCGCGGCGTGATCATCACCGGCAGCCGTTCGGCGAGGTAGCGCAGGATCTCGAACGACGCGGATCCCGAGCCGATGATCATCGCCGCGCGGAACACGGTCACCGGGACGCCGCTCGCCGCGAGCGCGCGTTCCACGTCGCGGCGCGAGGTCAAGTGCGCGCTCAAGTCCTTGCCGGTTTCGCCCAGGCCGCCGAGATAGATGATCCGCGCCACGCCGGCACGGGCGGCGGCCTCGGCGAAGCGCGTGGCCATCGCGCGATCGGCTTCCGCGTAGGCGCGACCAGCCGAGAGCATCGAGTGCACCAGATAGAACGCGGCCTCGCAACCTTCGAGCTGCGCGGTCAACGAAGCCGGATCGGAGAGATCCGACTGTACGATCTCCACGCCCGGGTCCGTGTACCACGCGCGGTCGGACAGCTTGCGCGGCGCCCGCACCAGGCAGCGAACGCGGACACCGGCTGTCAGCAGCCGCGGCACGAGCCGCGTGCCGATGTAGCCCGTGGCGCCTGCGACCGCGACGCGCGGTTGGTCCATGTCCCGAGCATGTCACGTCGCGAGTCCGAGGTTGCGAAAAGCTGAAAGGCGGATGAGATAGTCCGGCGCACCGATCGCACGCTGGAGGTCCTGCGGGAGCGGATCCTGCGTGGCATTCACGAAGCGGTCTCGTTGTGAGGCTTTTTGTCAGCGCGGCGGGGCGCGGCGGCGCAGTTCCTCGAAAAAGTTCTGGATGAAGACGATGGTGTGTTTGGGGCCGGCGCTGGCGCGTGAGGTTGACGGGGCGACGAACACCACCCGATCGCGGGATTTCAGGATTTCAGGATTTCAGGATCTTAGGAACTTAGGATCTATGATCACGCGTGCGGGAGGACGGGCAATGATGAATCGGCTGCGTGCTTGGGCACTGGCGTCAGCGGCAGTCGTGACGGCGGTCGGCGGCGCCCGCGCCGGTGCGCCCGAGACGCCCAAACGCGACCCGGGGGTCTACCTCGCTACGAAGAACGCCGATGGTCAGGAGGCAGTGACCCGTCTCCGCGGCGGACAGGCGGCGGACACGCAGACGCACGGTATCGCGAAGTCGATGCTGACGTATGGTCTGTCGAAACCCACCATGTCGATCGAGCTGCCGGGGACGACGGCGGACATCCACACGTCGGGGGCGCCGGTGTTCTATCTCTATCTGAACGCCCCGCAGAAGAACCCCGACGCGTCGGCGCTTTTCGCGCAGATGATGAGCGGCGACATGATGCCGCTCAGCGGGCGTGCCGGCGATTTCACGCTGGTCCTGACCACCGTCACGGAGAACGGGCGGTACATCGATCTGGGAAAGATCGGCAGCAACAAACCCAAGGGCAGGGTCGACATCGTCCTCGAGCGCCTCGAGCAAAGCGTTTACCGCGTGAAGCCGAAGAAGCCGCTCGCGCCAGGGGAGTACGCCTTCGTGTTTGCCGGCGGCATGGGCGGAACGGCGTGGGATTTTGCGGTGGACAAGTAATCTGTCCAAAGAATCTCAGGATTTCAGGAACTCAGGAACTCGGGATTTGAGATCACGCGTGTCGCGACCCCTTCACTTGACAAGCTAGTGAAGGCGTGGCATCGTCTGCGCTGGACTTCACTTGCATGGCCAGTGAACGGGTGGAACTGCTGCAGGGGACGCTGGACCTCATCGTCCTGCGCGCGTTGTCGACAATGGGGCCCCAGCACGCGTACGGTCTGGCGGCGCGTCTGGCGCAGGTGGCCGAGCACGACTTCGAGCTGAACCAGGGGACGCTCTATCCGGCGCTGGTTCGCCTCGAGCAGAAGGGCTGGATCAAGAGCACCTGGCAGACGACCGAAAACAACCGCGAGGCGAAGTACTACAGCATCACGAAGCCTGGGACGACGGCACTGGCGCGCCAGGCGGACAAGTGGCGCCGCCTCGCCGGGCTCGTCGACAAGCTGCTGACGAACGAGGGGAAGTCGTGAGCGAAGTCCAGCGCTTCGCCCTCCGTCTCCGCAACTTCTTCGCGCCGGCGCGCGCCGAGCGCGAGTTGAGCCGCGAGGTGGCCGCGCACCTCTCGCTCCTCGAAGACGATCTCGAACACCGCGGTGCCGCACCCAAGGATGCGCCTCGGCTCGCTCGCCGCGCTTTCGGCGGTATCGAGCAGGCGAAAGAGTGTCAGCGCGATGAGCGCTCGTTTCCCTGGCTCGAGGACGCGAAGCGGGATGTCTCCTTCGCGATCCGGAGGCTGCGGCGGAGTCCGGGATTCACCGCCGTTGCGCTTCTGACCGTCGCGCTCGGCGTCGGCATCAACAGCGCGCTCTTCACGCTCGTGAACGCGGTGCTCCTGCGTCCGTTGCCGGTCATGGCGCCAGAAGACCTGGTGCTCTTCACCACCGGCCCTGGCGAGTCGAAGACTGATCCCTACTTCCCGTATCCACTCTACGAACAGCTGCGTGACTCGACGACGACGCTGGCCGGCCTCGCCGTTGGCGGCAACATGACCACGGCACAACTGCGGTCGGATGCCTCAGGTGACAGCGAGCCGATTCGTGCCGAACGTGTTTCCGGCAATTACTTCGACGTCCTCGGCGTGAAACCGGCGGCCGGCCGACTGCTGACAAACGCCGACGACCAGAGCGGACACGCGACGGTCGTGGTGCTGAGCGACGGCTTCTGGGCGCGGCGCTTCAATCGCGATCCAGCGGCCATCGGCCGATCCCTGGTCCTTGGCGAGACGCCGTTCACGATCGTCGGGGTCGCGCCGCCAGGTTTTTCGGGCTTCGTCGTGGGCGAGCGGCCGGAGCTGTGGTATCCGCTGCGGACGATTGAGCAAATCCCGCCGCCGAACCTGATTCTGCGCGCGGAGGACGCGTGGTGGCTGCAGATCGTCGGCCGGCTGAAGCCGGGGGTATCCCGCGCGCAGGCGGCCGTGGATGCGAACGTCACGTTCGCGCGCGATCTCACGACACGCGGTGGGCGCGTGAAAGCGGACCTCGGCGAGCGATGGACGCCAGACGATCGCAAATCATTTTTCGAGAACCGCATCTTCCTGAAGGACGGCAGCACCGGCGCGACGCCGCTCCGGCAGGAGTTCGGCGCGCAGCTCACGGTGCTGTCGGTTGTCGCCGCGGTCGTTCTGCTCATCGTCTGCGGCAACGTCGCCAACCTGCTGCTGGCGCGCGCGAACGCCAGGACGCGGGAGATCGCCGCGCGGATCGCGCTCGGCGCAAGTCGCCCGCGCATTGTGCGGCAACTCCTGACCGAAGGACTGGTCCTCGCCGTTGCCGGCGGTGCACTGGGCATGCTGTTCGCCCGCTGGGGCGCCGGCTTGCTTGTCGCGTCTCTCCCGCGATCCGGCACCGCGTTCGATCTCTCGCCGGACATTCGCATCGTCGCATTCACGGTCGTGGCGTCAATGGCGACCGGACTGACGTTCGCGATCCTGCCGGCGCTCCGCGCGTCGAGCGCATCGTCAGTCTCGGGCTCCGGGCGACCGATTGTCGTGGGCTCCGGCCATAGCCGGAGCTGGCCAGCGGGGCTGAGTACGAATTCGTCGTTGGTCGTCGTGCAGGTGGCGCTGACGTTCTTCCTGCTCGCGGGCACGGCGCTGCTCGTGCGCACGCTCGTCAGTCTCAAGTCGCTCGATGCGGGTTTCAATCCAACCAATCTGACCAGCGTGACCGTTGACGTCGGCGCAGGTCGCGAGAGCGCGGAGCAGCGTCCGGTGTTCACGCGTCTCCTCGCTGAACTGCGGACGCTGCCTGGCGTGCAGTCTGCGAGCTACTCCCGCAACGGTCTGATGACGAACAACACCTGGGCGCTGCCGGTGACGGTACCGGGCTACACGCCGCAGCCGAACGAGAGCATGCGAACGCTCGGTCAAGAGAGCGGGCCGGCGTATCTCGCCGCGGTCGGAACGCCGCTCCGCGCCGGCCGCGACTTTGTCGGCGCGGACATTGCCGCCGGCGCCCGCATCGCGATCATCAACGAGACGATGGCGCGGCGGTTTTTCGGGGGCGGAAGTCCCATCGGCCGCCAGTTCGTACCGCAGGAGCCGGGCGGCAGCCACCATCATCAGGCGCCGGCGCCGTTTCAGATCGTCGGCGTCGCGGCCGATGTCAAACACCGTTCACTGCGCGAAACGGTCTCACCGGCGTTCATCGTGCCGTTCGGGCAGGGAAGCGGCAGCCATCTGGTCACCTTTCAAGTGCGCACCACGACGCCGAGGCCCGATCTGTCAGTCGCGATCCGCCGCGTCGTCCGCGAGATCGATCCGAAAACGCGCGTCACGTCGATCGACACGATGGAAGATCTCGTCGACAACTCGCTCAGGCAGGAACACTTCGTCGCGCGTCTCGGGACGTCCTTCAGCGGGCTGGCGCTCCTGCTCGCGGCCGTCGGACTCTACGGCGTCATGAGCTACGCCGTCGTGCAGCGTGCGAAGGATCTGGCGATTCGCGCCAGTCTCGGCGCAACGCGCGGCTCTCTTTCAGCCATGGTGGCGCGCCAGAACCTGACGCTCGTCCTGATCGGTCTCGCTGCCGGCATTCCGTTCGCGCTGATGGGCGGTCGCCTCGTCCGAACGCTGCTGTTTGCGGTCGAGGCCACGGATCCGATCGGGCTCGCCGCGGCGGCTGGTGCCCTCTTGACCGCAGGAATTCTCGCCGGCTATCTCCCGGCGCGACGCGCCGGCCGGGTCAACCCGATCACGCTCCTGAGGTTGGACTAAATCAGGACACGCTGCGGCGCTCAGCGCGAAGGACGGCGCCGCGGACCTTCGCCGAGCCGCGCGATTCTTTCGACCAGATCTTCGTAGAGCGTCCGCATCTCGCTAGCGGTGGCCATCTCCTTCCGGACCTGTGCGAATTCAGACTTCATCTCGTCGCGGACGGCAGAAAATTCCACCTTGGTCCAGTCGCGAAATTGCAGAAATTCACTTCGGAAGTCTCGGACCTCGGTTCGCAACTCACCGACCTGCCGCAGCAGACCCCCTGGTCCCATGACGACGTTCTCCAATGTTTCCACTCGTTTAGCAAGGGTCGTCTCCGGCATCGTCACATCCTTCGACGCGTATGATGCGGATCAAACCGCGTCGCGTCGGCACTCTGGTGTGCGAACGTCATGCCGACCGCGCCGGACGACGCTACCATCGTCGAACTCGTCGCACAACGGCGAGATACTGGCGGGCGTTTTCGGGGATCGCCACTCCGTGTCTGGCGCAGCGGCCGGTCAGATATCCCGCTGCCGCATGCCACGTGAGCGCGAGGTGGCGAGGGGGTGGCGAGGGTGTCAGACACGTGTCTGACACCCCGTCTGACACCCTTCCGACCGATCGGCGCTCGGCAGGACCAATTTTCAAGGGTTTGCGGGCCCTCGGTGGCAAAAACCGATAACCGCGGTCTGTGACGGTGTGCAGAAATTGTCATGGGGTCAGACACGGTGTCAGACACGTGTCTGACCCCGTAAGATTGCGGCACTGGAGTTTCCATGAATCTGCGGTTCGGCGCGGCTCTGACAGGCGTCGTCATCCTGGCCGGTGTGCTGGCGGCGCAGACGCCGCCACCTGGCCCCGGGGAGCAGTTCTACGCCGCGATTCGGAGCGGCGAGCTGCGACAGGTCCAAGCACTCGTCGACCGCGGCTTGGACGTCAACGCCAAGGAGCGTCGCGGCGGTGCGACGCCGCTGATGAACGCCGCGGCGTTCGGCACGATCGAGACGATGCGGCTGCTGCTCGACAAGGGCGCGGATCCGAACGCCAAGTCAATTGCCGGCGCGACGGCGCTGATGTGGGCGGTGAACGACCTCGCGAAAGTGCAGCTCCTGGCCCATCGCGCGGACGTCAACGCCGTGTCCACGAACACCGGCCGCAGTGCGCTGATGCTCGCCGCGCTGGCCGATAGCTCGTCGGACATCGTCAAGCTGCTGCTCGCCGCCAGCGCGGATCCCACGCAGGTCGACGCGGCCGGCATGACGACGCTCAATGCGGCAACGCTCGGCAACGACACCGCGACCATCCGGCTGTTCGTGGATGCCGGCGCGGCGATCGACGCGCCGGACAGGTTCGTCGGATCCACGCCGCTGATGAATGCCGCGGCAAACGGCAATCTCGAAGCGGTGAAGTTGCTTCTGTCAAAAGGTGCGAACGTGAACGCGGTGTCGGCGCCGCCAGTCATTCCGGTCAAGAACGGCATCATCGCGCTCGGCAGCTTTACGCCGCTCCTGAATGCCGCGACCGGGCCGGCGCCAGTCGTTCAGGCGCTCGTCGATGCCGGCGCCGCGGTCAATGCCCGGGACGCGCGCGGCATGACCGCGCTGATGCTCGCGGTGAACGCCGATCACAGCGACGAGCAGGCGATCCGTCTGCTGATGGCGAAGAGCGATCTCGCGGTCAAGAGCAACACCGGGGAGACCGCGCTCGACTGGGCCGCGAAGAACGGGTCGACCTGGGTGGTGAAGGAGTTGGAGAAGGCCGGCGCGCCACGGTCCGTGCCCCGGCCGATCAGCGTTCAGAGCGCATCACCCGTGGGACATCGTGAGGCAGTCCAGCGCGGTGTCACGCTGCTCGAGCGGGCATCGGGAACATTCTTCGTCAACGGCGCCTGTGGCGCGTGCCACGCGCAGAATGTCACCGACATCGCGACGATGGCGGCGCGGAGCCGGGGCGTGCGCATCAACGACGCACTGGCGACCCAGCGGACGAACGGCGGCGCGGCGCAATTCGGTTCGACCGCGCTTCGCCTGCTCGAGCGGGAAGATGGTCCGGCCGTGGACATTCTGCTTTACGAACTCGCCAGCCTCGCGGCCGCGGCGTACCCTGCCGATCGCGCGACCGACGCGCTCGTGTTCAATACCAGCGCGCAGCAACGTCGGGAAGGACACTGGCATCTCGGTGGGCAGGCGCGGCCGCCGATCGCCGATGGCGACGTGACGCGCACGGCGCTCGCGGTGCGCGGACTGCGCGCCTACGGCATTCCCGGACGACGCGCCGAAATGGACGAGCGCGTCCGGCGGGCGGTGGGCTGGCTGCGCGCGCAGAAGCCCGTGACGACCGACGACCACACGTTCCGGCTGCTTGGCTACACGTGGGCGGGGGAGCCGCGCGCGGTGCTCGAACGCGAAGCGGGCGCGCTGATCGCGCTGCAGCGCGCCGATGGCGGCTGGGGTCAGCGTCCCGAAATGGCGAGCGACGCGTACGCGACCGGCGCCGCGATGTTCGCGCTCGCCGAGAGCGGCGTTGCCACGGCCGCCGCCGCGAAGCAGAAGGGCTCGGCTTATCTCCTGTCGACGCAGCACGCCGACGGCTCGTGGTTCGTGCGCAGCCGGGCGCCGAAGTTCCAGCCGTATTTCGACGGCGGCTTCCCGTACGAGCACGAGCAGTGGATCTCGTCGATGGCGACGGGTTGGGCGACTGCCGCGCTGGCGGCGACGCTGCCCGTCGAGCGCCCCGCCGCGGCTCGCTAGAACCCACGCGGTCGCCATTTTCGTCTCTTTCTCGCAGGAGGATCTGACGTGCTAACGACGACGACCCCGACGATCGAGGGCAAGCGCATCACCAAGTACTGCGGCATCGTCGCCGGCGAGGCGATTCTTGGCGCGAATGTGTTCAAGGACATGTTCGCCGGCATCCGCGATCTCGTCGGTGGCCGGTCGGCGACGTACGAGAGGGAATTGCAGCGCGCCCGTGAGATCGCCATCGCCGAACTGCAGGAGAAAGCCGGACAGCTAGGCGCCAACGCCGTTGTGGGCGTGGATCTCGACTACGAGGTCCTCGGCGCCGGCAACGGCATGCTGATGGTGTCCGCCAGCGGCACGGCGGTCGTCGTGGAATAACCGCCTGAACCCTAAGATCCGCGTTCGCGCTCTTACTCGACGCGCAGCGCGGTCGTCGGGTCGAGGCGCGTCGCGCGTCGTGCGGGGACGAGTGACGCGACCAGTGCGACCGTCGACAGGAGCGAGACGGTGACGACGAGGGTGAGGGTATCGCGTGCCGGGGTTTGCACCAGCGTGTTCTTCAGCAGACGACCGACGACGAGCGCGGACGGCACGCCAAGGATCGCCCCAGCGACGATGATCCAGGCGCCGGTTTTCAGGAAGAGCCAGCGCACCTGCTCCGTCTGAGCGCCGAGCGCCATCCGGACCGCGATCTCCTGCGTGCGACGCTTCACGGCATACGCCATCGCCGAGTAGAGTCCGACGCCGGAGAAGATGAGCGCCAGCGCGCCAATCCTCGTGAAATGCGACGCCATATTGCGGGGACCCGATCGCGAGTTGTCTCGCATGTCGTCAAGCGTTCTCACGACACCAAGCGCCAGGTCGGGATCAAGCGCGTTGACGGCGTTGCGGACGGTCGGGACGATAGGGCCTGACGCGCTCGAGCCGCGCACGATCAGCGAGGCTGCGGCGGGCGCCTCGGCGCGAAACGGCAGATACACCACCGGCACTGGGTCGCCAGTCTGGCGAATGTCCGGAGCGACGCCGACGATCGTCACCGAGACCGGTGGCGCAAGCGGAGCCGCCTCTCTCAAGTAGGTTCGTTGGGCGGTAGGCGGCCGGATCTCCAAGCGCCGCCCGATCGGATTTCCAGCGCCGAGATGGATTCGGACGAATTGCTGGTTGACAATGGCCGCCTCGTGACCGGGCGTGCCGTCGATTTCTGAGAACGAGCCGCCGAGGATCACGCCACGGACAACACTCTGAAAATATGCCGGCTCCACGATCAGAGTCATGACGGCCGGTGGCGGATCGGCGGTAGGTCGTCCATCGATCGAGGTGAGCTGACGCCTTCCCGCCGCACCCGAGAACGGTGGCGTGCTGGCGACGACGGTCGCGGTGATTCCGGGAACGGATAACAGACGAGCCTTCAGCTGCTCGTGAAAGGCGAGCCGCTGGTCTTGAGCCGGGTACTTCTGAGGCGGAAGCCGAACGACCGTGGTCACCGCGTCGGTCGTCTGGACGTTGCGGTCCAACGCATAGAAATCGAAGAATCGCCGCGCGGCCAGTCCAGCGCCGTTGAGCAGCGCCAGCGTAATCGCGAACTGCGCGACCAGGAGCGCATTTGTCCAGCGCCGCACCTTTGGCGGCGTGCTCAGACGGCCGCCTTCCTTGAGGCCTGCGGCCGTTCCGCGACGCGCGGCGTAGATCGCCGGCGCCAGACCGAAGAGTCCGGTGGTGACGAGCGCGATCGCCGCCAGCGTTCCAAGCAGCCGGAGGTCCATCTTGATGCGCCAATAGGGCAACTGCGGCGCCGAGTGGTTCGCCGTCGAGGTCGTCAGGATGATCCACGAAAATCCCAGCGCCAGGATCCAGGCCACGGACGCCAGCAGCAGGCTCTCGAGGAAGAGCCCTCGTACGATCCGCCACGGCGTGGCACCGATAGCCAGGCGAATCGCAATCTCGCGTGATCGATAGGCGGCGCGCGCCAGCAGCAGGTTCGCCAGGTTCGCGGCGGCGATGAGCAGGACGAACGCGGCGGCCAGCAGCGGCATGTAGAACGACGAATCGGCGAGCCGCATGGTGCCGCCGCCGTTATAGGCCTCGACCAGCGTGAACACGTCCGGCCGGATGTCTTTGTTCGTGTCGGGATGCGCCACGGCGAGGTTCGCCGCGATCGGCCCGAGATCGGCGCGAACGCGACCAAGGTCCGCGCCGTCGGGCAGGCGGCCGATCATCAGCAGCCCACGCGTATCGCGGCGTTGCGTGGCCAATCCCGGCAGCTGCGATAAGGGCAGCCACACGTCGGAGAAGTCGACAAAGCGGAAGCCGTCGGGCATGACGCCGACGATCGTCGCTGGCGTGGTGACGTTCACCGTGATCTGGCGGCCCACGACGTCGCGACTGGCGCCGTACCGGCTCTTCCAGACGTTGCTGGAGATAATGACCACGGCTTCCGCGCCTGGCCGGTCGTCGTTCGGCGAGAAATCGCGGCCGAGCGACGGCTTGACACCGAGCACGGAGAAGGTGCCGGAAGACACATACAGGCCGTCGAACTGCTCAGGCGCAGTGCCATCGCGGCCCAGGCTGATCGTGGCGATGCCAAAGGCGGCCGTCGGGCCTTCGAACGCCCGGGTGTCGCGCCGCCAGTCCTGGTAATCGGCGAACGAGACGCCGGCCTCCCGGTGCTGCCCGTCGATCGTCCTCACAATCGCGATGCGGTCCGGTCGCTCGAAGGGGAAGTCGCGCCAGAGCGTCGCGTAGGTGTCGATGAGCGTCGTGTTCGCCACGCCCATCGCGAGCCCGAGTGTGACGATGGCGCTGGCCGTGACCCAACGGTTCCTGGCGAGAATGCGCCAGGCGAATCGTACATCTGCCCAGAGGTCGGCGAGCGCCGGTGGCCGCCGCTCGTCGCGGCACGCCTCTTTCACCTGGTCGAGCCCGCCGGAATTCAGACGGATCTGGCGCCGGACATCCGCCTCGGCCTCACCCCTCTGGACGCCTTCCGCAATCTGCCGTTCGACGTGGTCGCGCAGCTCCGCGTCCAGGTCGCGTTCGAGTTGGTCCTGTCGCCGCAGTCGATTGACGAGATTCATCGCCGTTCTCAGGACGTTCTGAGGATCAGGGCGATCGCTTCGGTCAGGCGCAGCCAGCTGGAGGCTTCATCCTTCAGTTGCCGGCGTCCCTTCGCGGTGAGGCGATAGAACTTGGATTCGCGCCCGGTATCCGACATCTTCCACTCGGCGGTCAGCAGCTCGCGGTTCTCGAGGCGGTGCAGGGCGGGGTAGAGCGAACCCTGCGGCACCTGGACGACGTCGCGCGAGATCTGCTGGAGACGCTGCGCGATGGCGTAGCCATGAATCGGACCGGCGGCGACGACGTGAAGGATCAGCAGGTCGAGCGTGCCCTGGGGCAGGTCGGAGCGCTCTGGCATCGTCACACCTCTGGCTTCTACATATACGCGATCTACGTGTAGAAGCGCAAGGTGTATCGGGGAATTTAAGGATTTAAGGATTTGAGGATTTGAGGATTTGAGGATTTGAGGATTTAGGGATTGAGGAATTCAGGATTTAACGCCAACCGAGTTCCGGCGCGACGTACTTCAAGAGGCTGTCGATGACGTGCGCGTTGTAGTCGACGCCAAGCGTATTCGGGACGGTGACGAGCAGCGTGTCGGCTGTGGCCACCGCTTCGTCGGCGGCAAGCTCCTTCGCCAGCGCGATCGGTTCGGCGATGTATGAGCGGCCGAAGATCGCGCGGGTGTTGGCGTCGATGAAGCCGACGTGATCCTTGTCTCGCGGGTCGTGGCCGAAGTATTCGCGATCGCGGTCGTCGACGAGCGGGAAGATGCTGCGGCTCACCGACACCCGCGGCGTCCGGGTGTGTCCCGCTTCCTTCCACGCTTCGCGGTACACGTCGATCTGCTTGCGCTGCTGGACATGCAACGGCTCGCCGCTCTCATCGTCTTTGAGCGTCGAGCTCTGCAAGTGCATCCCGAGTTTCGCCGCCCACCGCGCCGTCGCGTTCGAGCCTGAGCCCCACCAGATCCGATCGCGCAGCCCTTCAGAATGCGGTTCGGGGCGGAGCAGTCCCGGTGGATTCGGAAACATCGGCCGCGGATTCGGCTTGGCGAACCCCTCGCCCTCGAGCACCTGGAGCAACACCTCGGCATGACGCCGTCCCATGTCCGCGTCGCTCTCGCCCTCGGCCGGCGTATAGCCGAAGTGCCGCCAGCCGTCGATCACCTGCTCCGGCGAGCCGCGGCTGATGCCGAGCTGCAGCCGCCCGCCGGCAATGAGGTCCGCGGCGCCGGCGTCCTCCGCCATGTAGAGCGGGTTCTCATAGCGCATGTCGATGACGGCCGTCCCGATCTCGATCCGCCGCGTCCGCGCGCCAATCGCCGCAAGCAATGGGAAAGGCGAGGCCAACTGCCTGGCGAAGTGATGCACGCGGACGAACGCGCCGTCCGCACCCAGTTCCTCGGCGGCGACCGCGAGCTCAATCGACTGCAGCAATGAATCGGCCGCAGTGCGCACCTGCGACCCCTGGACATCCATCCAGTGGCCGAACGACAGAAAGCCGATCTTTTTCATGAATTCAGGATTTCAGGATATTAGGAATTTAGGACTTAACACGACTGACCAGCGATCTTAGATCCTCAAGTCCTAAAATCCTGAAGTCCCTAAATCCTGAAATCCAGCGTCAGCGCCGCAGGCGTACCGTAGTGGTTGCCTGCGGGTGGACAGTGACCGTTGTGGCTCGGAGGGCGAGCGATTCGAGAAACGAGGGATCCTGCCAGGCGCCAGCGCCGAGTGGCGGATCGCGATCGAGCGCGGCGGCGTAGTAACTGCCGGGCGGCAGTCCTTCGACGAGGGCCGGCTCCGTGCTCGTGGACGAGGCGGCGCGGACGAAGCGCGACCCGGGATACCAATCGTTCCGATCCGTGCTGAAGACCACGACGCGTCCGGCCAGCGCCTTCGAAGCCGAATCGACCATCGTGGCCTGAACCGTGGCGAAACGATCCGTCAGCGTGATCTCGACATCGTCAATCGTCGGAGTCGCATCGCTGAAGGCGAGCGGCCGATCGGTGACGTCGAGGCCGCCAACGCGCACGGATTCCAACGCCCAGCCTGGAGGCGTGCGAGTGACCAGCAGGCGCCGAGGTCCGTTGATGCCGGTCAACTCGAAGGTCGAATCGGCCAGCAGCCGCGCCGTTGCCGTCTGAGGAGGACCGAGGTCAGGATTCGACGGGATGGGGCGAATCTCGAGACCACGGAAGTCCGGCACAGCGGCCGGCGACCCTCTGAAGACGACGCGTCCGCTGACGTGGGTCCCGTGCGACGTCTGGTGAGCACGGCTGATGTGCCGATGGCGCGCATTGCGGGACCGACGCGGACGTTGACGATCGGTTCGTGACCGCGTCGACCACGCGGCCGGTCACCGAGATGAGAGGTGCCGAGGTCGCTGGCTGGGGCGGTTGTGGCGGCTGGGCGACGGCCGCCGCACCGAACAGCGTGAGCAGGACGGCCGTCACTTCGCGTCGGCGCATGGCACCTCGCGCCTTCAGACGTTCAGGGAGTGATTCCGGCTCTCCGTCATTCGCGCCATTGCCAGCCGCGCAGCTCGTAGTAGCGACGCGACGGCGTCGCACGGATCGGATCGATGCCGTTTCGTTTGCACCAGATGATGTGAAACGTGCTGCCCGCAATCATCAGCCCCAAGGGCAGCAGCAACGCCCAATGACCCACCCAACGAGCGAGCGTCACCGTCAGCACGGCCATCATGGTCCACTTCAAGATCTTGCGCCACGCCGGCGTCTCGATCTCGAACTTGGCAAACGTGCTTTGCCCGACGATCGCGCACGCGAGGAGCACCCCGAGCTCGAGTTCAATGCCCATCGGCGGATCTTAGCAACAGACGTGGGCTCCGGCTTCAGCCGGAGCCGGGCGAATCCGGCTAAAGCCGGATTGCACGAAAGGCTCGGTCACGCCAGTTCGGTCTAGCGAGTTGCCGGCAGTGCGAATGCCACGAGCTCCGCGGTTTGGCCGCCGCCGACGGCGACGACGACGTGCTGCTGGCCCTGATGCAGATAGGTCATCGGCGACGCGACCGGCGCCGTGGGGAGTTCGCCGCTCCAGAGTGACCGCCCGGTGGTCTTGTCGAGCGCCTGCAGCGTCGTAGGCTCAGGCGCATCGCCGGCGCGGTCTCCGCCTCGGATCCCGACGAACAGCAGCGTCTTCGTCAACAGCACGCTGCCGCGGCCTGAGCCGAGTGGACCGAGATTGAGA
The DNA here is from genome assembly GCA_964577955.1 of uncultured Bifidobacterium sp. Taxonomy (GTDB): domain Bacteria; phylum Acidobacteriota; class Vicinamibacteria; order Vicinamibacterales; family CAVVIG01; genus CADEEX01. The sequence goes on from CAZOAZ010000001.1 coordinate 234,238, forward strand.
TGCTTGAGCAGCGGGTGGTTGCGCGGACCGTTGCCGACGGGAATCTGCCACGCGATCGTGCCGGCGTTCAGATCGTACGCGGTCAGGCGGCCGTAGGGCGGCTTCACCAGCCGGAGGCCGTCGATGGTCGGCAGCGTCGCGTTGCCGCGCCGATACTGCAGATTGCCGCGCGCCGGATCGCCTTTCACGATCTGGACCAGAAACGGATTCGTTGACGAAGGAACGTAGAGACGGCCGGTCTCCGGATCGAACGCCGCGCCCGTCCAATTCGCGCCGCCGCCGTTGGCCGGGAGCTGAACCGTGCCGTTCTCCGAAGGCGGCGTGAAGAGCGGCCCCAAGCGATACGGCTTCAGCATCTCCAGCGCCCGCGCCTTCAACTCGGGCGTGAAGTCGATCACGTCGTCTTCGGTGAAGCCCTGGCGATCGAAGGCGGGCGGCTTGGTCGGAAACGGTTGCGTGGGCGACGTCTGCTCGCCGGGAACGGTGGACTGCGGCACGGGACGTTCTTCAATCGGCCAGACCGGCGTTCCGGTTCGTCGATCAAAGACATAGACAAACGCCTGCTTGCTCACTTGCGCGACGATGGGGATACGGCGTCCCTCAACGGTGATGTCGCCGAGGATGGGCGCGGCCGGAAAGTCGTAGTCCCATAGGCCGTGATGGACGGCCTGGAAGTGCCACACGCGTTTGCCGGTCGTGGCATCGAGGCAGACCAGGCTTTCACCGAACAGGTTGTTGCCCTTGCGATGACCGCCGTAGTAGTCGTTGGTCGGCGTGCCGAAGGGCAGATAGACGTAGCCCAGGGTCTCGTCGACGCTGATCATCGACCAGACGTTGGTGTTGCCGGTGTACGACCAGGCGTCGTTCTCCCACGTCTCGTTGCCGAACTCGCCAGGCCTCGGCACCGAGTTGAACGTCCAGAGCTTCCGGCCCGTACGGATGTCGTAGCCGCTGATGTCGCCGCGCGGCGCTTCCTTGTTTTGCGCTCCGTCGGAAATGCTCGCGCCGTGGACGATCACGTTCTTGACGACGACCGGCGTCGAGCTGATCGTGTAGTTGCGCGTGCGGAGCGCGTAGGGCAGGCCGGCGATCGCGTCGACCTTGCCGTTCACGCCGAACTTCGGATCGGGGATGCCGGTCTTCGCGTCGAGCGAAATCAGATAGGCGTCGTGCGTGCCGCTGATGATGCGGGCGTCGGTGCCGTCGGTCCAGTAGCTCAGTCCGCGGTGTTCGAACCCGAGGTTGGTGGGACGGCCGTTCTTCCACGCTTCGGCGTCGTAGGTCCACAGCGTGCGGCCCGTGCCGGGATCGAGCGCCGCGATCACGCCGAGCCCGGTGATCGTGTAGAGCACGCCGTTGACCATGAGCGGCGTGTCTTCGTAGCCGCCCGGCAGCAGATCCGGATTGGCTCGCGCCGAGGCGTTGTCCGGAGATGTCCAGCGCCAGGCGACGCGGAGGCCGCTCACGTTGCCGGCGTGGATCTGGTCGAGCGCGGAGTACTTGGTGCTTCCGGCGTCGCCGCCGTAGTGGCGCCATTCGCCGGAGGGCGACGATCTCTGCGTGTGCGGCGCAGCGACGGTGGACGCCACGAGAACGGCGGACAGCAGCAGGCGGCGCATGATCGCACTCCCTTTCAGTGGCGGGTTGGGCGGCATTCTAACAGGGCTGATTTCAGGATTTAGGGATTTATGGAATTCAGGATTTGGCACACGCGTGCCGTTCGACTCCAGATTCCGTAGTTCCCGAAATCCTGAAATCCCTAAATCCTGAAATCCTTAAATCCGCCATCACCCGAACACCTCGTGAAGAAACTGCTGAATGGCCGTTGACGAGCGCTTGTCGGCCTGGGCGCTGTAGAGCACGCCGGGCTGCTGTCCCGTGGCGGTCTCGTGGGTGAAGCCGTGCATCGCGTTCCCGTACACGATCATCTGGTAGTCCGCGCCGGCCGTCTTCATCTCCTCGGCGAACGCGGTCGCGTGTGCCATCGGCACATGGGGATCGAGCGCCCCATGACAGACCAGAATCCGCGCGCGAATAGATGAGGGCCCCGCCGGACTCGTGGTCGACAGCGTGCCGTGGACGCTGACGACGCCGCTGACCGGGGCGCCGCTGCGGGCGTATTCCAGGGCGACCAGGCCGCCGAAACAGTAGCCCACCACCGCGACGCGGCTGTCCACGTCGTCTCGCGACAGCAGGATGTCGATCGCCGGTTGCACTCGACGGACCAATGCCTGGCGGTTGTTCCGCAGTTCCCCGATATGGCTCCTGATCCGCTCGCCGTTTCCTGCGACACCGTCACCGTACATGTCGCAGGCGAAGGTGACGTACCCCGCTTCGGCGAAGCGACGGGCCCGGCCGCGCGCGTGGTCGTCGACGCCGGCGCCGCCGTGGACGACGAGAATGCCAGGGCGTTTGTGAGTGAGGTCGCTGTCGATCGCCAGGACCCCATGGAGCCGGGCGTCGCCGTCGGCGTAGGTCAGCGGTTCGGTGGTTACGCTCATCGTGTGCCCCCCTGTCGCGAATTTGGCGGATGACGAATGAATCTCCGTTATTATTATAACACACTTAGCGCCAATCTTTCCAGTACTTTTTTGCGCGGGGGCCCGTGGAGACGTCCGCAATCAGCTATCGTGTCGCCGACTTTCTGAAACAGCATCCGCCGTTTCAAGCCATGGAGGAGGCCGACCTCGTCGCCCTCGCCGCGCACGGCCGGGTGCGATTTCACGAAGCCAACGAATTCATCCTCTGGCAGGGAGAGCCGCACAAGCTCTACGTGTTCGTCATCCAGCAGGGCACGGTGTCGTTGTGGGAGGACGCCAACGGCCGCGCCGAACTTCGCGACGTTCGAGGGGCGGGCGACCTGATTGGCGTCGAGCAGTTCAACGGCGCGCGGGCCTGCCTTTACTCGGTGCGGTCGGCCACCGACGTCGTGATGTACGGGTTTCCCGCCGCGGAGTTCGAAGCCCTCGTGCTGGCGTCGGCCTACGCACGACAGTACGTCGCCGCGTTCGGCACGGTGACGGCCGCGTTCCAACGGACCGACGAGCGTCCCGACCCGACGCGGATGTTCCTGCATGATGTGGCGGGCCCGCTGCTGGTCTGCCGCCCCGAGGACAGCGTCGCCAGCGCGGCGCGCGCAATGGCCAGGACGGGGTCTGATGCCATGGGCGTGATCGGCCGGGAGTCCCGGCTGGTCGGCCTGATCACCACCAATGCCCTGCTCACGTGGATTGCCGACGGCGGCGACGCCGGTCGGTCGGTGTCGGAACTGCAGACGGGCGTGCCGCCGACGGTTGGTCCGGAGGCCTCGATCACCGATGGCGTGATCGCGATGGGGGCCGCCGATGCCGGCGCTGTGGCGATGACCGCCGATGGCACCGCCGCCGGACGTCTTCTGGCGATCGTGACCCCGCGCGATCTGACGCCGGCGTTCGGGGATCAGCCGGCGGCCATTCTCCGCCATATCCGGCGCGCGGCCAGCGTCGAGGAGCTTCGGCACATCAACCAGCGGGCGCGTGCGTGCGCGCTTCGTCATCTCACCAGCGCGGTGGCGATCGATTGGATTGCGCGCTTCGTCGAACTCGTCGACGTGGGGATCTTGACCCGCCTGCTCGCGCTGACCGATCAATCGGAGCAGTCGGGGTGCTGGTGCGTGTGCGGGAGCTCCGGCCGCGGCGAGTCGCTGACCCAGCGGGCGCCTCACGTGGTCCTCATCCACCCGGACGGCGCGCGGGCGGCCGGGCCGCTCGAGGGGTACACGCGACTTGTCGACGCATTGACTGCGTGCGACTACCTGCCGGGTTTCGAGACCGCGTTCGACGCGTCCTTCTATGTGGCCAGCGCCACGGAATGGAGCCGCCGTTACGCCGCCTGGATGCGGAACCCGGTGGTCGAGCAGATGGCGCGAAGCCGGCCGCTCTTCGACCTCCGGCCGTTCCACGGTCCACGAGCGCTGTGGGACCAGGTCCGCGATCGCGTCGTTCAGGCGGTCGATCGGGACATTCTGGAAGTGCTCGCCCACGATTGTCTCGCGGCGCTGCCGCCGCTGACGTTCTTCCAGGACGCCGTGGTCGAGGAGTCGGGTGAGCGGACCAAGGTCTTCCGTCTCGAGCACACGACGCTGCAACCGCTCGTCGATGTCGGCCGTGTTTTCGGCGTGGCCGGGCGGGACGTGATGGGGACGTCGACGCTCGACCGTTTCAACCTGGCGCGGCGTCTCCTGCCGGCGCATGACGTGATCTTCCGCGAAGCGTCACAGGCGCTGCGGGTCGTGCTCTGGCAGCAGGGGCGGATCGGGATCAGTCAGGGGACGAGCGGATCCGAACTGCCGCCGACGCTGCTCAGCCGTCACGATCGTCAGATGTTGAAGAGCGGGTTCCCCGCGATCCATCGGCTGCTCGAGTTCACCGCCGGGCGGATCTGGCTCGACGCGCTCTGATGCCGCCGCCGTTCATCACCCGCTATCAGTCGTGCTTCGAGGAGACGTGGGACGACGACGCGCCGCTTGCCGACGTGCGTTTCGTCGTGCTCGATTCGGAGACGACGGGGTTGGACTATCGGACCGATCGGATCGTGACGATCGGTGCAGTGGCCGTGCACGCGGGGGAGATCCTGATCGCCGACAGCTTCGCGGCGCTGCTGAAGGTCGAGCGGAACACCAGCGCAGTGACCGTGCACGGCACCACGCGCGACGAGAGCCGCGCCGGCCTCGAGGAACCCGAGGCGTTGGCGCGCTTCCTCGAATACGCGCGCGACGGCGTGATTGTGGGCCACCACATCGGCCACGATGTCGGGACCTTCGATGCCGCCTATGAGCGGCATTGGGGGATGCGCCTGCTGAATCGGAGTCTCGACACGATGGATCTGACGCTGCATCTCGAGCGCGACGGAGCGTTCGCCAATCGACCGCCGATTCGCCAGTTCACGCTCGACGCCTTGTGCGGCATGTTCGGCGTCGTGCCGCACGACCGGCATACCGCGACGGGCGACGCGTTCATCACCGCGCAGGTGTTGCTGCGCCTGCTGAAGCTGGCGGCTCGGCACGGCCGCACCACGCTCGGCGCGATCAGCCGGCCGTTCATCGATCCCGCGGAAGCGGCCGACGACAGATCGGCCTAGCGTGCCAAGGACTTGCGGAATTCAGGATTTCGCACGCGCGTGACACGTGTGATCCCAAGTTCTGAATCCTTGAATCCCTAAATCCTGGAATCCGCCGTCCTCGACGCCAGGTCGAGCAGCTCCATGGCGACGTCGTGTGGAACAGAGTCGCGCGTGAGCATCTCGCACAGCGCCGGCAGGTCCGCCATTCGCGCCGCTTGCCGCCAGTCGTCGTTCAGCGCCAGGCCGCCATCGCGACAGCCGTTCGAGAAGGCCGGTTCGTAGCGCGGCGAGGTCGCGCGCTCGTAGCGCAGGAAGTTCCCCACGTCGCAGAGCGGAGAAGCCGCAAACGCGAATTCCCAGTCGAGGATCGCGGCGACGGACCAGCGTCCGCGCGCTTCGTGGACCCGGATGTTCGCCGCGTTGAAATCGCCGTGGACGAGCGTGGCGGTCTGGTCCTGCGGCTCGTCGGTGTTCCGCGCGAGATCCAACAGACGATCGAGGAGAGGCGCCGCGACGCGCCGCTGAAACGTCGGCGACTTGGCGAAGCGCTCCACGAGGCCAGCCGTCGTCAGCTGACCGTCGAACCGGCTGGTGTCGACGGTGAGCGCCGGCGTCAGGAGTCCGGTTTCTGGAAAGCGGAATTCCTGGAGACGCGCCAGAAGCAATCCAGCCTCGTAGGCAGCATCGGCAGTGGCGACGACGCTGCCGCTGCGGGCGAGTTCCCTGAGAGAAATGCCTGGAATGAATTCGAGCAGCGCGAACGGCGGTATGTCATGCGCTGGTTCAAGGTCGGCGTAGAGCACCGTCGGGACCGGAACGCGCTCGCCCGCCAGGTTGAAGATCGCCAGTTCCTTGGCGCACGCGTCCGGGTCGCGATCGTAGATGCGCAGCACGACCGGCGCCGGCTCGGATTCGATGGCGATCCGGCAGTTGCGGTTCATCAGCCCGCCCGAGAGCGCCTCGACGGCGATCACGCGCCGCCCGACCAGCCATGGCGCAAGCAGCCGTTGAACCTCTGAAATGTCAGGAGCTGGGATGTCGTGCGGCGTCCGCCACCCGTATTTCTCGTCGCCTCGTCGTCGTGACACGCGTGATCCTAAATCCTAAATTCCTGAAATCCCTAAATCCTGAAATCCTCCGATCCTCCATCACGGATTTCTTACGAACATCCGCAGGCCGATCGACTAGTCTCTGTGCCGTATGCGCGTCCTGGTGGTTGCTCTGGTCCTTTCCGCCGCCGCGTGCGGCAGCGCCACGGATCCGACGGATTCCGGCGGCACGTCCAACTCCAACGGAACCTGCGGCACCACGTCGACGCCGAACTCGACGCTGACGGCCACGATCGACGGGGTCCAATGGCGTCCGGTGAGCGTCGTCGCGCGACGGGGTTCCGCTCAGACCCAGCCGTATCTCCAAGTTGATACGCTCGACGCCAACTGCAACCTGTTCGGCTTCGTGGCGGCGCCGTTCACCGGGCCGCTCATGGTCGGCACGCTGCAGACCTCGTCATCAGCCAGCAACGCGAATTACATCACCGTCGGCGGTTCGCCGACGTGGACGGCGGCGCTCTCCCGCGGCAGTGGCACCATCGTCGTCACGAATTTCTCGTTGACGAACAACACCGGCGCGGGGACCTTCAACTTCGTGCTGGTTGGCGCGAACAACAGCACGAAGACCGTGACGAACGGCACGTTCAGCGTCACCTTTCCTTAGTTGTAACAAGTTCGGATCGCTAACGGCCGGACGCTCTCACGCCGAGCGCGTGGAGGAGAAAGTCGCGCAGCGGCGCCGACTCGAAGAAGTCGTCGACCTCCTCGTGCCGCTTGCCGGGCAGGATGACGACCGTTGCCTCGCCGCCGTTCTGCCGGTAGCGTTCGGCAAAGGCCAGGCTGTTCTCCTTCGGCGGGACATCCGTATCACGATCGCCGTGCAGGTGAAACACCGGGACGTGTTCCCGGGCGAGCGGCGCGAGCCGGTCCACCGGATTGAATTCCGGAAGACGGCGCCGGAACGTCGCGAGCGGCAGTCCATAGGCGGCGCTGGCGCTGCCCAGATCTTTCGGCCACGTCCGCATGTCGGTGACGGGATAGATCGCGGCCACGCACGCCACACTGCGCGGGTGGTCGATCGCCCAGTTGTACAAAGTCAGCGCGCCGCGGCTTTGGGCGACCAGGCAGGGCCGCGTGCTGAGTGCATACCGGCCGACGAGGCGCTGGTAGAACGTCGTCAGCAGCGCCCGACTCGCAGGTGTTCCGTATGGTTCGTCGACAGCGAGCCCCGCGACGGTGACGCCGCGAGCGAGCAGTTCGTCGAAGAGCCATTGATGCCGCAGCGTGGGGTAGTCGTCGCTTTCCGGAGGATTGAGGTCGGTCGGTTCGAACAGCACCCACGGCCGCGGCGCCACGCGGGGCCGCAAGGGACGGATGACAAACGCGCGGTGACCCGAGACCACCAGTTCCTCGATCGTACCCTTCATCACATCCAGGCCGCGCGGACCCTGGCCCGAGAGGCCGTCGATCGAGACGGCTGCCAGGACGGCGGCGAGGCCAATGGCCCGGAAGGACACGCAGCGGATTCTACCGACGTTCATGCGGTCCGTGTCACTGGACCCGCCGGTGCGGTGCTTCACGACATCGGTGATCTCAAATCTTAGGATTTTAGGATTTTGAGGTCGCCCTCCAGGACTTCTTCTTAGGACGCGGCAAGCGTCGGGGCTTAGCGGCGATTCTTCCGGAAGGAATTCTTGATCGCGATGAGGCCGCCGGCGAAAGTGAAGAGATCGCAGCCGTTCACCTCGACGCGCGTGCCGTCTCGTTGCGTACCGCTGAATGTCCACTCCGACACGCCACGGATACCGGCAACGAAGTGCCTGGCGTTGGCCCATTTCGCGTCAGGAAATGTTTCGAACACCGCGGCGTAGGCGGCGCGCACGGCTGCTTTCCCCTGGCTATGCGACCCAGCGACCTGCGGGCCGGCCGAAGCCTCAAAGACACAGTCGTCCGTCATCATCGCCATAAGCGCGTCGAGATCGTGTCGATTCCAAGCGTCAGCGAATCGTTCCAACAGTGCACACAGAGCTACGTCCGAACCGGCCGGCGGCGTGGAAAGTTCGCCCACCAATGTCTCCGGCGACGACGGTAGCATCGTCGTCGCGGCGGTTCAAGACGATAGCCTTTCGTCGTGTCTGGATCGCCGAACTTGACCAGGACCTGCTGGCGCTGCTGGCGCGTCGTCCGCCACGCCCTAGTGGCCTGTCCACGCTGAAGCAGTACCGATTGCCGGAGCGCGGCGCCCGGATCGCAAGGCGCGAAGAGCGAGCTTATTGGGCATAAGTGAGCGATGAGCAACGCCGCGAGGCGGGATGCCCCGCCCGGCAGGCGGTACTGCTTCAGCGTGGACAGGCCACTAGTTCGCCTCGTTGCCCCAGGCGCGGAGCGGCTCCTGGTACCACGGGCCGGCTTCGTCGGTGGTCAACCGTCGCACCCGGCCCCCCTCGATCACGCCCGCTGCAGTATTCACGCGCGTCGAGTTCGACAGGAACACGCGAGTCGTCCGCCCTTCCCGAACGGTGTGAATAATGCGGTCGGACTTGGGTTGCACGACGAAGGCGATGGTGAAGGTTCCCTCGTTCAGTCTCAACGTGAGCTGCTTCGCCAGCAGCTCGGTGTCCTTGTCCCCCAGGCCGAGGGCCTCGATGACCTTGCGGTCGATCTTCACCGTCTTCGACTCCGCCAGCGCTCTCGCCCTCAGGCGCTCGAGGCCCTCGGGACTCAGCACGGGACGGTCGAGGCCGGTTTGCGCCCACTTGCACGCGGGCCGCACGTCATGCCAGCCGCCGTGCACGAAGCCGTAGACGAAGTCGGCGCTGCCGGCGCCCAGGGCGTCCAGTGACACATACTCGTGCGTGTTCTCGGTGCGCGCGATGAAGCCCGCGCCCCATCCCGACAGGCTCGTCGTCACGGTGAAGTGGTCCGTGCCGTCGTTCTTCACCCGCATCTCGACGGTGAAGTTCGTCTCCTGACCGTCGGCGTAGAAGAACGAGTTGCCGTCGGCGCGCGCCCGGTCGTTTAGCGCGGCATGTACCGCTTCCGTCACGACTCGCCGCGCGGCACCGGGCTCCTTCACCGTGTACGCAATCGTGACCCGGTAGTCCATCTTGATCCGAAGGCCGCGAATCGGCCCGACCGGCTTCATGCAATCCGTCGGCAGGCGCCCGCGGCGGTCTTGCGCGGCGGCAGGGGAGCCGAGGAGCGAGAGAAGAATGCCGCAGGCGACGATCCGTATCGTCATGATCTCTATTGTCGCAGAGCGCGACGCCGCGGCAGTCGCGAGGGTTTGGTCAGCGGCGCGCAGTTCTGTGCGCAGCGACTCACGCAATCCGGCTAAAGCCGGATCCCACGACAGTCGCCGGATCCCGCGACAGTCGCCGGATCCCACGATCGAGGCGGTCGGACGCCTCAGAACATCCAACGGCTGGCGATCAGCGGGATCAAGATTATCGCGATCATCAGCAGCCACGCGCGCCAGTTGCCCAAGTTGAGCGTGTAGCCAACGCCGACGCGGTTCTCCACCCACATCGCCGGGTCATTCGGGTTGACGTAGTACATGCCGCCGAGTTTCCACGCGCGGTCGGGTGTCGCGTCGCCGCGAACCCCCTGCCGGGCCGCGGGTGAGAGGCGGCGCTGGCCGCCCTGGCCGACGCGGAGCTTCCAGAACGCCACGGCAGATCCGAACAGCATGAACGCCAGCGTCGGCCCGTACCAGACGAGAGGACCGTCCAAGGTGTTGGCGAACGCCGGCATCGAGGTGATCGTCATGACGGACATCGCAATCGCGCCGAGGTACGCGACCAGAACGGGGACGAGTGCATTGCCACGCCGGAATCGTTGCTCGGCGGCCGCGGCCGGGCCGTCGATCGCGATCTGCCGCGACCGCCCGGCCATCGTCACCGCAATCGCCAGCATCATCGCAACCTGGACGCCGCCCAAGAGCAACAGACCGAACGGACTGCCCGCGCTGGAACCATCCGGTGCCTCGCTCCGGTACGCGTAGACGAGGAGCGCGGTCGCCAGCAGGATCGCAAACGGTCCGGCGGCGACGAGTGCGCCGCCCGGCAGCGAGGTGTCGCGCGGAACGAGCGAGGCGACGCGCACCTCGGAGGGCGGGACGGCGTGCGCCAGCGCCTGCCGGTGCGCCCAGTACCACGCCGCGGCCGCGACCGCGACATTACCGGCCACGACGGCGAACTGCCACAACGTGTCCGGCATGGAGCCGGACGGAGTCGTGGGAATCAGCAGGCTGGTTGCAAGCGCGACCGCGGTGCCGATCCAGACGATCGTCCGATAGCGGGAGACGAGCCGGCGGCCGTCGCCCGCGACGAACGCGTCGGAGACCGTGACCGCGAACAGAATGTCCGGCCGGCTGAGGCGCGGCAGCGCATGGAAGAGGAGCGCGTGCACCGCAATGAGAAGCGTCGCGAACCAGGACGTCATGGTCGTGCTCCCTGCGCAAGGCGGCGCAGCGCCGCCGAGATCTGTCGTGAGGTCATGCCGGCGCTCTTGAGTTCGGCGGCGATCTGTCCGAGCCGCTGCAGCAGATGATCGACCTTGGGCCGATCGACGGCCTTCGGCGCGTTCCGCGCCATTACCGTGGCGCCGCGGCGACGCTTCAGCTCGAGCCAGCCCTCGTCGGCGAGCATGCGGTAGGCGAGCGCGACGGTGTTGAAGTGGACGCCGAGGTCCAGCGCCAGCTGGCGGATCGGCGGCAGCAGGTCACCGGGCTTGAGGCGCTCTTCCACCAGATGGCGGCGCAGGTCGTTGGCAATCTGCCGGTAGGCCGGCGTGGGCGAGTCGACGTTCAGCGTGACGCGAAGGGGGCTGGGCATTGTCTAATGTCTATGTACAATATACATTATGGAGCGAGGGGGAACAAGGATGCGTCGTTCAGGTGCCGGGTTCTGGGTTCCGGGTGCCGGGTGCCGGGTTCCAGGTTCCTGGTGCGGTGTCGCCGCGCTGTTTGTGCTCACGCTGGTCGGCGGCGCGGCGGCGGCAGACGCGCAGGTCCGGCCTGAGCTGGCCAGGCGCTACTTCGAGGAAGCCACGGCGCTGTGCGAGAGAGATGCGGGCCGGTTGTGGGGTGTGTCGCTCTGCGGTCCGATGGTGATCTTCGATCAGCGGACCGGCACGTGGGCCACCAGCGCGCCGCCACCGGACGGGCCGGTGCCGCGCTTTCCGGGTTTCGCGGATGGGCCCGTGGAGTGGGGCGGCGTGAGGTGGTTTGCTTATCCCGTGTCCATCCTCCCCGTGCGCGATGCTGATCTCCGCCAGCAGATCATGATTCACGGGCTGTTCCATCGCGTTCAGCCCCGGTTGGGACTGATGGCGGAGGACGGCGTCAACGAACATCTCGACACGCTCGAAGGGCGCTACTGGATCCAGCTCGAATGGCGCGCGCTCCGGCGCGCCCTCGAGTCGAGCGGGAACGCCCGGACTGAAGCCATCGCCGATGCGCTGACCTTTCGAACCGAGCGCCGGCGTCTCTTTCCCGAAGCCGCGGAGAACGAACGGCGCGACGAGATTCGCGAAGGGCTGCCGACTTATACGGGCATCGCGGTCTGGGCCAGGTCGCAGGACGATGCCCACCGTGCCGCGGCGCTCGCGGCCGGAGGAGGCTCACTGCAGATGTCGTTCGTTGGGAACTTCGAAGCAGCGTCCGGCCCGGCCTACGGCGTGCTGCTTGATGATCTGCTGCCGGAATGGCGCCGCCAGGTGCGAATCACTTCAGATCTCGGCGACATGCTGGCTTCCGCCATCAACCGGCCACCGGTTCCGGAACCCGCCGTGGCGGCGGCTCGTTACGATGCGGCGGCGCTGAGGGCCGCGGAGGAGAGGCGCGATCTGGTGCACCGGGCCCGCGTTGACGAACTGCGTCAGCAATTTGTCGACGGCCCCGTGCTGACGCTGCCGGCCGCGGGCAGTGGAACGAGCGACACCCGAGGCTCGGTCGTCATTCCCGGCGCGGGCACGGTCTACTTCCACAACTTCACGCGGACGGCGCCGTGGGGCCGTCTCACTGCGAACAATGGCGTCTTGCTCGCGACCGACGGGGCCACTGTCTCCGTCCCCGTCACCGCTCCGTTCGCGGGGACCACCATCAACGGTGACGGCTGGAGCGTCACGCTAAATGCGGGATGGACCGTGCAACCCGCGGCCCGAGCGGGCTCGTTCATCGTGCGCCCAGCGCCTAGCCCTTAGAGGTCCCCTTGAAGCTCCGGCTGAAGCCGGAGTCCACGCCCCTAGCACCTAGCCCCTAGAACCAGCGCAGCTACCGCGCTCGTCTGTCCTGATCCCGTCCGCCGCGGAGGATGTTGGTCATGCTGTAGTTGGCTTCGTGACAGGCGTACTCGTAGATGGGACCGTCATGTCGCGTCAGCGAAAATTCGCCGCTCCACGGGCGCGTATACAGACCGGCGTCGTCGACGGTGTAGCGGTAGACGAGTTCGGTCTCCGAGGCGCGGGTGAAGCGCTCGGTGATCTTCGTCCGCGGTGAGATGAGGATCGGTCGCCCGGCGCCGCTCCTCGACGGGTCGTGGGCCGCGAAATTCGTGGTTTCGACGACCAGCGTGTCGCCTTCCCAGTAGCCGGCCGACGAACCGGCCACAGTCGGCACCGCGGCGGCGGGCGGCGCGCCGGCGAGCGGGATGATTCTGGGGCCGGGGACATCTTCGCCGGTGATCACGATGTAGCCGCGCGTCTGAACGATTTGCCGCGGCAGCAGCACCGGCACGGTCCGGATCGGCGCGTAGACCAGATTCTCGAGACAGCGCTCGGGCAGCGGACGCTGTTCGGGGTCGTCGAAGCCGTCGCGGTTTCTGACCTGCACCTTCGCGAGCAGTTCGAGACCGGCAGGCGAGAACGGCATCCGCCCTTCGGGCGGATCGACCACGATGCCGGTCCGGTGCTGACCCTTCACGACGGCGAGCTGATCGATGCCGAGAATCTCTGTGTCCGGGTCGGTGAGCGACGGCCCGTTCTTGAGCATGGCCGCCGCGATCTCGCCCGCCTGCTCGGCCGTGACCGTCACGCTCTTCGCGTTCGGCGGTGGTTCGAGCATGGTCAGGAACCGCGTTTCCCAGATGCCTTGAAAGTCGGGCTGGCCGAACTCCGTGCGCGGGACGACGTAGCGCGCCGGCTCCTGCGCGACGATACCCGTGGCAGCGGCGGCAGCGAACGCCGTGGCAAGGCAGGCACGACGGATCGTTCTCATGGTCCGGCTCTCTTCCTTGGTGGCCGATGCTCGACCCCTTAGATGAAACGAGCGCGCCGTACGATACCGCACACAGTGACGGTGCGGGGTGCACGGTGCAGGGTGCTGGGTGCTCGTGCAAGGTGCGGGGTGCTCGGTGCTCGGTGCAGCGCGCGGTCGCGGTGTGTTCCAACCCACCGCGCGCTGGCGCGCAGCAACCGCAGAGTCTTGGGCAGCGGCTGCGCGCCGCACCGAGCACCATCTACCTGGCACCAAGCACCTGCACTCTGCACTTTGCACCGTGCACCTCGCACCCACGAGAACGCTACAATCACCCGGTGATTCGGCAAGGAATGGCGGCGGTCGCCGTTGCGCTGGTTGTCGGCGTCGAGGTCCGCGGCGGGCAGCAGGCGCGGTCGCGCGAGATTCCGAAGGTGCCGGCGGCGCTGCTCGAGCGGCCGGTGACGCTTGCGACCGGGATCGGCCGCGCGCACGACGCGGTGGCGACGAAGTCTCGCTCGGCCCAGTCCTTCTACGATCAGGGGCTCGCCTACCTCCACTCGTATGTCTGGATCGAAGCGGCGCGGTCGTTCCATCAGGCGCTGCGCGAGGATCCGGCGCTGGCCATCGCGCATGCGGGGCTGTCGCTGGCCTACACCGAACTCAACGATCCGGCAGCGGCGCGCGCGGCGATCGAGCGCGCCCGGACGCTCGCCGCCGGGGCCAACGATCACGACCGGCGGCACATCGACGCCAGACGGCTGCAGATGACGGCGGAGACCGGGGACCGGGCGGCGCTGACGGCGTATCGCACGGCGCTGGACGAAGCGCTGAAGGCCTTCCCGAACGACGCCGAATTCTGGCTGCTGCGGGGCAACGCGGAGTCGCCCGATCCCGCCGACCGTGGACAAGGCAGCGTCGCGTCCGCCATCCCGTTTTACGAGAAGGCGCGCGCGCTCGCGCCGGACGCCGACGCGCCGCTGCATTTCCTGACCCACGCCTACGAGAACAACCGCCAGACGCAGACGTCGGCGACCTTCAGCGAGCAGTACGCGAAGGCCGCCCCGTCGATTCCGCACGCGCAGCACATGCACGGGCACGCGCTCGCGCACCGCGGCGAGGTGGCGGCGGCCGTCACCGCGTACGAGGCCGCCGATCGCCTCGAGCGCGCGTATCTTTCCGCCGAGAAGATTCCCGCCGAGTACGACTGGCACCACGAGCACAACCTCGATCTGCTCGGTGCCTCGTACGCATACCTCGGCCGGATGCAGAAGGCCGAGCAGACGTTCAAGGAAGCGTTCAACCTTCCGACGGCACTCGCGGTCCAGGCATTCAACAAGCGGATCTATCCGGCGTTCCTGACCTCGCGCGGGCGCTTCGCCGATGCGCACGCCGCAGCCGCCGTGCTCATCGGGCATCCCGCGTCGTTCGCTCGCGTGGCGGGTCAGATCGCGGAGGCCCACGCGTTCATGAGCGCGCGGCAGCTGAAGGAGGCCGCCGACGCCTCGAACGCCGCGCTCCGCGACCTGCGCGCGTCGCCGCCGGTCGCCAACCTCGCCGCCGGGGCGTTCGCGATCCTGCAGGGCGAGTTCCTGCTGCGCAGCAATCAACGCGAGCGGGGCGAAGCGATGCTGCGCCAGGCGGTGCGGCAGCTGCGGACGCTGACCGGACCGGATGCGCACATGGACACGGTCTTCACGCTGGACGGCCTCGCCAAAGCGATGCGCGACGCGGGGCTGTGGGATCTGGCGGCGTGGGTGGCGGGGCAGATGATCGAATACGACCCGAACTACGCGGGCGCGCAGTACGCTTCAGCGCTGGCGCGCGAACACGCGGGGGACATCAACGGCGCACGGCAGCAGTTTGCTGCTGCCGTGCGTCTGTGGTCGACCGCTGATGCGGACTTGCCGGAACTGCGACTGGCTAGAGACAAATCGCGCTGACCTGATGAATCCGGCTGAAGCCGGATCCCACATCGTGCCGCGCTGATTCCACGTCGTGCAAGGTCCGGCTAAAGCCGGACCCCACATCGTGCTCCCCTAGAAGTTCATCTGCACGCCGAAGCGGAGATACCGCCCGTCCATGATCGCCTGCGGCGTCAGCCACAGGTTCGTCCCGGATGCGGCGAAGGTCTCGTTGACCCTCGTCACCGTTCCGGCATTCAGGACGTTGAAGATTTCAGCAAAGGGCTGAATCATTTTGCCGCTGAAGCGCCACGCCTTGCCGATTCGCATGTCCAACCGGTTCTGACGGTCGAGGAACAGCGTGCCCGGCTCCACGAGATTGACGGTCGTCGTCGCTGCTCCGGAGACGGCGCCGATGATCGTCCGGCCGGCGATCGCCGAGGTCACGGTGTAGTTGGCATTGAGGTTGCCCGCCGGAATCGACGAGAACGAGCCGCTCAACTGCACGGTGTAGGGGAGCGTGTAGGCACCCGACACTTTGACGGTGCTGCGGAACGGCGGCACCGAATCGCAGAAGCGCGCCGAGTTCGGGTTGTCGCGCTCGTCGCAGGTTGTCGACGCCCGGCGATCCGTGGTGAGCCCGCCAAAGAGCACGTACTTGCTGCCGCGGGCGCTGACGGTGAATTCCACGCCGTCGTAGGTCGTCTTGTTCTGGTCGGAGAACGTTACCAAGTTGTCGACGACGGTGCTGAATGTGCCGGCGGTCAACGTGGCCATTTGAATCGGTTGGCCGCTGAGGGGCAGCCGGTCATCGATTGGCGTGTTGATCGTGTACGGCGTCCAATTGCTCGTCTGCAGGTTGAGGTTGTCGGTCACCTGGATGTTGTAGAAATCGCGGCGGTAGTAACCGGCCGTAAACGAAACCTGTGGCGCGATCTCGCGCTGTATCAGGACGCTGTACTCCCAGTTGTAGCCGCGCTTCAACTCAGGATCCGGGTGCGTCGTGATCTGTCCGAAGTTCGTCGTCCCGCCGATCACTTCGTTGGTTTGAATCGTCCCATTGGCGTTCAGGATCGTGCGGTCGCCGTTGGCGTCGTTCCAGGTGCGCGTCTGGGTCGAACCGCTCATGCTGTTGAAGGTCTGCGCGAAGCCGGCGGCCTGGGCGGCCACGTACTTGCCCACGTTGCCCTTGAGCGCGGTCTTGCCGTCACCCGTCAGCGCATAGGCAGCCGCGAAGCGGACCGCCCAGTCGTTCCAGTTCGGCACGTCAGGGATGGCCGGGAAGTCGCGCGGCCCGACCCAGGTGGCGGCCGGCCACGTCTGGTGCGGGATCGATGCGTTGAAGTGCTCGAAACGCCCGCCGTAGTGAAGCGTGAGCCGCTTCATCGTCCAGGAGTCCTGCCCGAAAATGCCCAGGTCGCTGTTGACGTTCTGGACGCTCCGGCCCGGCGCGTTGTAGACGACGACCTGCACCGGCACGTCGAGCAAGGTGGGCGACAGGTTGGCCGTGATAAGCGTATTGATGCTTGCCGCGGGATCGAAGGCACGCCAGTTCTCGCCCCACAGGTTCGTGAAGCCGAATTTGAAGGCGTGCGAACCGGTCACGTAGCTGACATTCGTCAGGACGTTGTAGTCCTCCGAGTTGCTCGTATACGGAACAATGAAGTATCCGCAGCGGCCGGTCAGCAGGCCGGTCGAGAAGTTGAGCGTCGGCAGCGCGGTGCCGCCGGGATTCGTGCGCGAGCAGGCCTGCTCGTACGGCAGGCTGTAGTAGGACAGGCCGGCTTCGATCAGCAGCTTGTTCGACTGCGCGCGTGTCCAGCGGACCGCCGGAAGCCAGCCGCTGCCGTAGGCATCGGTCGAGGCCTCGGGCGTCGTGTTCGCGTAGGTGTTGAAGCCGTTGTAGAACTCGCCGTTGTACTGCTTCTCGACGTAGGCGCGCACCTTGTCCTTGGACGACGCCTGCCACGTGAGGCGGCCGACGGCGCTGTAGTTGCCCATGCTGTTCCGAAACGCCTGGCTGCCGTCAGGAAAGCGCGCGCTCGGCACGAAGATCTTGAAGTCCGCGTACTTGTAAGTGAAGTAGAACCAGAGCTTGTCTTTGGCGATCGGCCCGCCGAACGACGGATTGATCTGATAGTCGTAGTCCGTGCCGGCGATCGAGATGAGCGGCAGGCCGTTAGCCTGAATCACTTTCATCTCGTCGGAGCGGTTGTCCGCCTGCATCCCGCTGCCCTGGTAGTAGGTGTAGAACGCGCCGGAGAACCGGTTGCCGCCGTCGCGCGGCACCTGGTTGACGCGGATGCCGCTGCTCTGCACTTCGGCCGACTCGGAGCCGGTGAGATAGTTCAGCTCTTGAATCGCCCCGTCGTTCATGTAGTAGCCGCTGTACTGGCCGCTGCCGCACAAGTTGTTCACGCGCAGGCCGTCAATCGCCATCGTGAAATCGGAGACGGCCGATCCGTGGCTGGTCAGGTTGTACTGACCGAGCACGAACGGTGTGACGGTCGTGCCGGGAATCAGCAGCGCCCGCGCCGTCGAGTCGCGCCGCGTCGTCGGAATGGCGTCGAGGACGTCGCGGTTGAGGACGAACGACTTCTGCGTGTTGATGGTGTCGACCGTCGGCGACGCCACGGTGACGGTGATCTCTTCCTGGACCGCGCCGACCTGAAGGTCCGCGTTCACCTGCGCGATGAAATCGCCCTCGATGATGATGCCGCCGCGCTTGAAGACCTTGAACCCCGGCAGGGTGAAGCTGACTTCATACGTGCCAGGGTTCAAGTCGACGATCCGGTATTGGCCGGCCGCATCGCTCACCACGCTGCGAACCCGTTCGATCAGCGCGGGACTCGTGGCCTCGACGGTCACGCCCGGCATGATCGCGCCACTCGTATCTTTCACGACCCCGGCGATAGCGCCCTGGGCACTTGCGATTCGAGCGATGAGCATCACCGCTCCGAGGAAAAACAACACACGCCGTTCAAGTCGCTGCATGGATGGCCTCCTAAGGGGGGCGGGCGGGGCCCGCACCCAATCCAGCTTGGGCGCAAACTACGCTGAGGTTCCGGCAGTGTCAAGAGAGGAATGTGTTTCAAGCGGCGCTTGCGCGGGCCAACCTCGGAACTCTGGATCGGCGGTCGCGGATCCGAAATCGTGGAATCCGGCTTCAGCCGGATTCGGCCGGAACCCACTAGTCGGTCGGGATCGTTACCGCGCGCCGGTAGAAGTCCATGTCCAGTCGCCGCGTGCGGATCGCGTCATCGGTGAACCGCAGCGAGATCTCGTAGCGGCCAGGCGCCTCGGGCCGCCACTCGTGCGTCCACAGACTCCAGCTGCGCGTCGACGCCGGTCGCGGGCAGTCGGTGACGGGGACAAACGGCCGATCGCGCCCGAACCTGATGGCGAGCGCGTTCGACGGGGTGTCGCCGCCCCACTGGACCCCGACCACACGATAGACCGACCGGCCGGTTGAGGCCCAACGTTCGATCCGCACCGGCATCGCGCAGTGATCGATGGTGGCCGGCGCGAACGCGCTGGCCAGTGGGGGCACACCCCGCTGGTGCGTGCGGGCGGCGAATTCCACCATCTGCGCAGTCGGCGGCACTCGGTCGTCGACGAATTCGATCGCGTTGACCCACTTGATCGCCACGCAGCCGTACCAGCCGGGCACAATCAGACGGACCGGCGCACCGTGATCGAGCGACAGCGGCCGGTCGTTCATGCCGGTGGCCAGAAAGGCGTCGCCGAGGTCGGCGAGCGCAAAGATCCAGCTCGCGCCAGGCTCGGAGGTGCCCATCGCGCTGCGGTCATGATCCATGCCGCTGATCCGGACGTGCGTCGCCTTGGGCGTCAGCTCGAGGCTCTGGAACAGAGTGCGCAATCGGACGCCTTGCCACGTCGCCGCGCTCATCAAACCGAAGTTGTCGGGATCGCTGTTGCCGGAGCACTCGAGGAGCGACGTTCCCATCTGTTCGGCGCGCCGCCGCAGCGCGTCCGCGGCGATTTCCGAGGGCCGCCGCAGCAGGCCGTTCACCTGAATCGTCCACGCCTCGACGATGCGGGCCGCGTCCGGACAGGAGGTGCGGATGTAGAAGCGATCGTTGGGCGTGATGAGCGCATCCGGCGTGAGCGTGGAGAGATCGGTGAAGAGCCGCGCGTCGAGGCCGCTCGCCAGCCGTCGATTGAGCGGCGCCGCGTTCGGGCGGGAGAGCGGCAGCGTGCCGAGGAATCGTTCACCCGATTGCTGGGCGGTCAACGCGCGCCGAGCCGTCACCGCCGCCGCGAGCGCCAATGACTGCCTGAGCCAGACACGTCGAGTGACCCCACTCACGCGGTCATTGTGGCACAGGGACCTCGGGCCCAGGACTTCAGTGACGCCGAGGTTCCAAGTATGATGTCCCACTTTTTCTCCGTCTGAGTCAGCTCACTGAAAGGGGGACGGGATGGTTTCGCAGCGTCGACTCTTAGGTGCCGGTCTGGCGGCGTTCACGTTGGTGGTCACGACGTCAACCCCGCTCTTTGCCAGTCAAGTCTCGTTGGCGGCTTTGCTCGCGGGCGGATCGATGACGGTCTGCGACAAGACCTTTTCCAATTTCAGCAGCTACGTGTCGATCGGAACTGGCGGTGCCTCTGCCGCGGACCCGACGAATATCATGGCCATTAGTGACGAGACCGACTGCATGAATCCCGGCGTCGCGTGGGTCGGGGGAAGCGCCATCACGTTGATGGCTTCTCCGCCAAGCGCTGAAGCCGGCGAGTGGGACGTTGACGCGGGTCAGACGCAGACGACGCAGTGGACATTCGAGGTGACCGCTGGACCCGGCTTCCTCATCAAGGACAACACGCTCGGAGGGATGTTCGCCGGGATCATCGCGACCGGACGAGTCGAGATCGGCGAAACGGCCAGGAATGGCAATCTGCTGGTCGCGGACAAGATGATTTTCCTCGACTCGGACGACAACCGTACGATCGACCATCGCGACTTTGCCGGTGTGCCGTCACTGACCGTGACTAATCGGATCGCGCTGACCAGCGGGAGCAACGGGGCCGCGGGCGTCGCGTCGTTCTCTCAATATTTTTCGCAGCAACAGGTGGAAGCCGTGCCTGAGCCCGCCAGCGTGACGCTGCTCGTCACCGGCCTCGCCGGCATCGCGGTGAGGCGATCGCGCCGCAGAACGTCGATGTGAGTCGCGGAGACGGTGGTCTTCGCGACCGCGTCACCTGAACCTTCATTTCGACGCCCGCGGTGTGGGGTTGGCGGATCGTATGAGGGCGCCGCCAATCGCACCCGCGACGAGTGAGCCGCCGAGGATGCCGATTTTTGCCGCATCGACGAGCATGTCGTTGTCGAAGGCGAGCGTGGCGATGAACAGCGACATCGTGAATCCGATACCGCCCACCCATGCGGTCCCATGCAGCGCACGCCAGGTCACGCCCTCCGGCAACGTGGCGAGACCCCAGCGAACGGCGCCAAGCGCCCCGGCCGTGATGCCGAGCGGCTTGCCCACCATCAGCCCGAGCATCACCGCGGCGGTCACCCGCGCCGACGGCGATCCGCTGAGCACCACACCGGCGTTTGAAAAGGCGAACAGCGGCATGACCACGAAACTCGAGAAGCGGTGCAGTGCGTGTTCCAGACGAAGCAGCGGTGCCGTCACCGCCTCGCTCGCCCGTTCCACACCGATGATGGCCTCCTGTTGGCCTTTGCTGGTCAGCACGAGCAGGTCGCCCGTCTCGGTCCGGTCAAACTCGTCGAGGAGCCCGCGTGCCTGTGCCGAGTACTCGGCCGCATTGATCCGCGTGCGGGTTGGGATCGTGAACGCGAGCACAACTCCGGCAATTGTCGCGTGGACGCCGGACTCATGGACGAAGAACCACAGCCCCACGCCCAACACCAGGTACGGCAGGAGATGGCGGACCCGCAGCACATTCAGTGTGACGAGCGATCCGACGATCGCGGCGGCGACGCCGAGGGCACCCCAGCCAATCTCTGAGGTGTAGAAGAGCGCAATCACCAGCACGGCCCCCATGTCGTCGACGATGGCCAGGGCGGCGAGGAAGATCTTGAGTCCGGCGGGCGCGTTGGGTGCCACGATCGCCAGCACGCCCAGGGCGAACGCGATGTCGGTCGCCATCGGAATCGCCCACCCGTGGGTCGCCGCTCCGCCTCCATTCGTCGCGGCATAGACCGCTGCCGGCACGATCATGCCGCCGATCGCGCCGGCGATCGGGAGCGCCGCCTGCCGCGGCGAGGACAGCTCGCCGGCGAGGCTTTCCCGCTTGATTTCCAGCCCGACGAGCAGGAAGAAGACCGCCATCAAGCCGTCGTTGATCCACTGATGCAGCGTCAACGACAGTTCGGCCGTCCCGACGGCAATCCGCAGTGGTGTGGACCAGACCCTGGCATACGCTTCCGCCCAGCCGGAGTTCGCGACAATCAGTGCCGTCGCGGCGCAGATCACCAGCAGCGCGCCGCCGATTGCCTCGGAGCGGAAGAATTCCTGAAATGATGCCGTCAGACCAGCCGGCGGGCCACTCGATCGCGAAGGTGCGGAACTCATGATCCAGTCTGGGCGTGGAGAAACCGAAAGCCAATCACGACACGTGGCACGCGCGGCTCGACGCGCGGACTCATGTCAGACCGGCGTGTCCTCCGGGCCGCGTGCGGCGAATTGTAACGGCTTGGTCCAGATGCTCTCGAGACCTTCGAGGATGTCCGACGCCCAGCTGAAGACGTTGCGGCCGGCGACGATGCGACGCATCGCCGCCATTCTCAGGTGGCGCTCGTCGGCCGGCATGTCGATTGCCCGCGCCATCGCCAAGGCGAACGCGTCGATGTCATACGGATTGATGATGAGCGCCTCCTGCAGTTCCTGGGCTGCACCCGCCAGGCCGCTCAAGATCAGGACGCCGTCTTCGTCGTCGCGGGAGGCCACGAACTCCTTCGCGACCAGGTTCATCCCATCATGCAGCGAGCTGACGACGCAGAACTGGGCGAGACGATAGAGGGCGACCAGACTCTGCAGTGTCAGAGCGGCCTTGTGATAGTAGATCGGTGGCGGCAGCCCCGGCCGGGCATGTCGCGCGTTGAGCTCTTCGACTTTGCGATCGATTGCCGTCTCGATGGCGCTATAGCTCGCCAGACTGGAGCGCGACGGTACGCCGACCTGAACGAAGGTCAGTTGCCCCGAGAGCTCCGGGCGCGCGATGAACAGCCGGTCCAGTGCCTCGAGTCGTTCCGGAATGCCCTTGGTGTAGTCGAGGCGGTCCACGCCAAGTCCGACGATCGGCGCCGTGAGTTGAAACGCAGTCCGGATCTGAGCCTGCTCGCCCTCCAGGCCTGGAGCCGTTGCGATCGCCTGAATGCGGTCGTAATCGACACCGATCGGCACGGCGGTCACGGTGCAGACGTGGCCATTCACCCAGATGCGCTGCTCGTCTGATTCGACCTCGTCGCCGAATTCGTCCTCCACCGCGAGCACGAAGTTGCGCCGATCGCGCTCGACCTGAAAGGCGACCAGGTCGTTGGCCATGAGTCCGGCGAGCAGCTCGCGGCGCCAGGGACAGATGCGAAAGCGATCCGGGTACGGCCAGGGGATGTGCCAGAAGAGGGCCGTCCGGACGAACGGGCGCCGTTCACGCAGCCGCGCGGCCACCAGGGCGAGATGGTAGTCCTGGATGAAGACGGGTGTCTCGATCGAAGCGGCGGCCAGTTCCTGGTCGATGGCGTCGGCAAACCGCGCGTTCACCTCCTGATACGCGGCCCAGTCCCCGCTTCGAAACTGGGGGCGGACGTCGACGAGATGACAGAGCGGCCACAGACCCTCATTGGCAAAACCAGCGTAGTAGGCGTCGTAGGTCTTCGCATCGAGCCAGAGACGCCGCAGCTGATACGCCGGGTTCTCCGGTGGCACACGGACTTTTTGCTGCGCGTCGGTCACGGCGCGATCGGCCGATCCGTCGGCATACGCGATCCACACACCGCTCCGCTCGCGCATCAACGCATCCAGGGCGACCGCGACGCCGCCAGTGGCGGCGCGCACGCGGATCTGTCGTTGTGCGTCGTAGTCGTGCAGGTAGGGCTCTCGATTGGACACCACGAGCAGCGGCCGTGCCGTCGTCGCATCGATCTCGCCGGCACGGGCGAGACCCAGTCGGAACATCACCGGGCCGACCAGTTCGTCGATCGCGACCAGCGCGACGAGGAGCGCCTGGACGCGTCCGCCCCAGGTTGGGAACTCGGTGGCCAGGACGGAGGCCAGGCCAAGTGTGATGCCCGCTTGCGAGATCAGCCCCGTCCACACCTGCGCGCCGGTGTTCCGATCCACTCCCGAGTTCCAGACGCCCACGACGAGGCCCGCCCGGATGAGCGCCACGCGAAGGATCACAAGGACTGGGGCGACGGCCCACAGACGCACGAGGGCATTCAGATCAAGCGACGCGCCGGTGGCGGCGAAGAAGACCACGAGCACCGGCAGCGCGCCGCGCTGCATGGCCATCTTGAGGGCGTCGCCCTGCGGCGCGGCGACGTTCTGCATGATCATGCCGGCGGCCATGGCCGCAAGCAGGGGTTCGAAGCCTTGCGTGAGTCCGACCTGGCTCAGGAGGACGCAGACCGCCAGCAGGACCAGGGTGACTTCGCGATTGATGTAGCGGAGATAGAGCGCGAACAACGCGCCGATCAGGCTGCCGAAGGCGATCGCGCCGCCGATCTCCCACGCGAGTCGAGCGATGATCGGCACATCCGACGACGGCCCGCCGAGAGCCGCGCGGGCCAGTTGCATGCCCAGCGAGAAGAGGACGAGCGCCACCACATCGGCGACGACGACGATCGCGAGCACCAGCGCGCTCAGGCGTCCGCGCGCGCCGGTTTCCGAGATCACCGCCGCCGACATCGTCGGCGAAAAGCTGATCACGATGACGACGAACAGGCTCACCATCGCCAGCTTGCCGGCGCCGGCGGCCTCGGGGGCGACGGGCAGCCACGGCCAGGCCAGCCATGCCGCGACGAACAGTCCGCTCATCGCGACCATCAGCATCATCGCGATCAGTCTCGCGGTGCGGAAGGTCCGAAGCGTGAGCCGGTCGAAATTGAGGCTGAGGCCCGCGATGAACGCGATGATCGTCGTCGCGAGCCCGTTGACCGTCTGGAGTTGCGCGGCCATCGGCACCGTGATGAGATTGCTCAAGTACGGACCAATCGCCACCCCGAAGAGGAGGTAGCCGGTCAGCCGCGGCAGCCGGAAGCGCCGGATCATTTCGCCGGCGACCATGGCGACGACCAGCGTGAACCCCAGCGCGAGCGCCGTGGTGGGCCGGCCCGACGCCGTGTCGCCCAGTCGCTGCGCCCACAACACCACCAGCGTCACCAGCGCGGCGCCGGCCAGCCGTCTCACGTGACCCGCTCCGTGCGGGAAATCAGGAATGACAGCAGGTCGAACATCAACGCGGCGGCAACGATCGCAGAGAACGCGGTCGCCGTCGCGGGTTCAGGGTCGCGTCGCAATGCTTCGAGCGCGATCGCGATGCCGACCGCGCCGGGGGATGTCAGGTGCAGCCCGGTCAGCGGAGGCGCTTCGATGCCGAATGCCACCCGTCGTGAGAAGTAGCCGCCGAGCAGTTTTCCGGCCGTCCGCAGGGCGATGTAGAGGAGCACGAACACGATCAGGACGGGCGCATAGCGGAGTCTCGCGCCGGCGATGATGAGCAGCGGCACCGTCAGCGGATGCTGCAGGTCGCGTAGATCTCGTACGATGCGCTCCCGTCCGTCTCCGCCGATGACATTCCAGCACAGCCCCGCAAAGAGCCCGACGGCCAGCGCCGAGAGAGAAAGGTTGGCCGCGACGCCGCCGAGCAGGAGGACGGTGCCGATCGTGAACACGCGCTGTTCGCCCTTGGCACCGGTCTGCCGCACCAGCAGCACCGCGGCGCCGGCCAGGAGCGCCGCCATGGCCGCAGTCTGCGCCAGCAACGTCGCGAACGTCTCCAGACCATTCGACCGCATGCCCACGGCCATGACCCCGGCGATCACGATCGGCAGCACGTCATCGAGGTCGCCAATCCGGGACGTCTGATCCGGCGTCTCCGATTCGTCAGGTACGGTGGACGACGACGCCGCGCAAATGCCGAACAAGACCGCCGCAGTGCCGACCTCGAACAGGCCCGGGACCAGCCGCGACGCGATCGCGAATCCGCCTGCGACGACGGCGATCGTCATGCCTCCCTCGAGCGATCCGGCAGCCAGCAGCAGTCGCTCGCGCCGGCCACGCAGCTGCAGATCGAGACCAACGAAGACGCCGAGAGATGCCAGGGCGAGCGAGACGAGCGGATCGAGCGCGTCCAGGGTGGTGGACGAGAGGGCTCCCAGGCCGGCAGGACCGATGAGCATGCCGACGACCAGCAGCGCGAGCCCGGGACCCGGCGTCGGGCTCAGTCCGAGCGCCAGGCGCCGTCGACTCCAATGCCGTCGTGGCGTCGTCACGGCCATCGGCGGTCGACGGCGATGACGAAGTGATCGCGGCCCCGCGTAACGCCGATGAGCATGGGGCGATCTCGAGGAGCGGTCCCGAAGGCGGCTCGGGCCTGAGCAGCAGAGGGCGCATGGATCGTTCCGACCAGGGTGAGTAGATCGCCTCGGTGCAGACCCGCCGCTTCCGCCGCGGAGCCGATGCCAACGGTTTCCACCAGGACGCCGACACCGCGGATGGACCGCAGCTCGAGCCCGAGCGGTCGATCCGCCGCAGGCGACGCGGCGGCCGCCGTCGCCTCGACCGTCAGGAGCTCTCCTGATCGCCAGGCGGACAGCGTCACGGTCTGCCCCTCGGCGAGACCATCGACGATGGCTTCCCATTCCGCCAGGGAGAGGATTGGCCGGCCATCGATGGCCGTGACCACGTCGCCGGGCCAGAGCAACGCGGAGGTCGGTCCGGACGAATCGACCCAGCTGATCACAACACCCTGCACGGCCCCAACGGCGACACGGATCGCGGGCGTCATGGCCTGAACTTCCGTGCCGAGCGTGCCGGGAACACGGGTCTCCGCCATGATGCGTTGAGCTTCGGCGAAGAGGAGGGTGGCGGGCACCAGCGCCGGCGCGCCGTCGATCTCGATCGTCAATCCGGCCAAGACTCCCTCGAGCGTAAAGAGAAACGATCCCGGCCGAAGATCGGCAGTTCCCGCGATGAGCCAGACGGGAGCGGGCCATCGCGAGTTTGTCGTGGGAAGAAGCGAACTGATGAAGACGGGACGGACCGCGATTGCGCCGGTTCGGACATCCACCGCGGCAAGGAAACGCGGCTGCCCGGGATTCGTCGGCGCCCAGTCAGCACCGGCGACGACGCCGCCGGCGGCGACGCGGGCGATCGCCAGGTGGGTGCCCCGGTCCGTGGCCAGCCACGTTTCCGATCGAGAGGCGCCCGCCGACAGCGCGGCGGCCAAGCCATCGCGAAATCTCACGGCGGCAACGAATGATCGACCGCCGTCTGCGCCCGGTTCCTCGATGGGCAGCAGTGTTCGGGCACTCCTCAGCGTGGCCAGCAGCTTTTCGAGCGATGCCGTCATGTCCTCGAACGGCGAGCGCGGAGCGATCTGCGACAAGACCGGAGCGATCGGCCCTGACAGTTCGGCCGGACTGCGAAAGCGGATCCGGGCGAGAATCGAGAGGGATGCCAGCGCTGCGAAAACGACGATCAGCAGCCACCGCGTGTCACGTGCAATCCGGGGACGAGCGGAGGTCATCGGCATGCAGCGCCGACGACAAGCATACCCCGCTCGTCACGGACATACGCCGGTTCTCCCGCAGAGGTATCAGGCACTGGGTGCCCGACTGCTTCGCATCCTGTTCAAGCGGCGCGAGCGGCGCAGGATCGGCGACGCTGGTGATCGCCGGAAAGGGCAATCAGCTGGCGAATCGGCTCTTCGTGTACGCCCACGCCATGGCCTGGGCGATCGAGCATCGTGCCACACTGATCAATCCGACCTTCGGCGACTTTGCCGAATACTTCGAAGGCTGCCGATCGGATCTGCTCTGCCGGTATCCGTCCACGACCTCCGTGCTCACGAACGCACGTAGTCGCGCGTTGCTCGAACGGGCCTTCCCGCAACTCGTTCGCGTCCTCAGGAAACTGTCGTCGCTCGGCGCCAACACCTTTCCCATCGTCAGCTCCGGCCAGGTCTCGACGCTGGAGAGCGAGGGCGGTCTGGTCCACCTCGATAGCGCCGAATTTCTCGAATGCGCAAACGGTCATGCAGTGGTGTTTATCGAGGGTCCGCTCTTCCGCGATTTCGTCGACACGGCCAAACACATCGCGGACATCCGCGCGTATTTCATCCCGATCGCGTCCATCAGGACGAGCGTGGCCCGACATATGACGATGGTGCGCGACGGCGGTCCGGTGGTGGTGGGCGTTCACGTGCGCCGCAGCGACTACCGCACGTTCGTCGGCGGCAAGTTCTTCTACGAGCCGCGGCAGTACGCCGCAGTGATGCAGCGGGTTGCGGAACTGTTCGAGCGGCACGTGCGCTTCGTGGTCTGCTCGGATGAGCCGGTCGATCCGGCGCCGTATCACCCACTCGACACACGCGGCGGCCTGGGACGTCCGGTCGAAGACCTCTACACGCTCGCCAGCTGCGACTACATCATCGGTCCGCCCAGCACATTTTCCGCGTGGGCGTCGTTCTATGGAAACGTGCCGATCAGCTTTATCGAGGATCCCGCGCACGCGCCGACGCTGTCGGACTTCGCCATCCTTCGCGGCTAACGAGGCCGTCGGGCGGCGACGGCGCCGATGGCGGACCCGATCTTGCGCCGATCTCAGCTCTACCGTACAGTCCCGAGGGCCGTCCGAGCAAAGGTCCTGCACGCTCGACGCGCCCTTGGGAGAAAACAATGTCCGATACGACTGCCGTGATCAACGCGACGAACCTGGGCTGCTCGCTCACCTGCAAGGATTTGAAGGCATCGATTCATTTCTACCGCGACGCGATCGGCTTTGCGGTGCCTCACACGTTTGAGCACGAAGGGAAGATCGTCGCCGCCGTCGTTGCCGCGGGCGACTGCCGCATCGTCCTCAATCAGGACGATGGCAAGCTGGGTTGGGACCGGATCAAGGGACAAGGCTTCTACCTGCAGATTAACGTGGCCAGCGCCAAGGATGTCGACGCCGCGGCGGCGCGGATCAGAGCCGCGGGTGGAACGCTCATCGATGAACCGGCGGATCGCTCGTGGGGCGTGCGGATGTTCCAGTTCCGGGATTTGGACGGGTTCAAGCTCGGCGTGTCGACACCGCTCGTGAGCTAAGCATCTGACGCGGGCACGCACCCGCTGTCGCGCTCAGCCTCACGAGGCCGCCGGGCACGCTCGAACGTGTCAAGTCGTTCTCGTGAAGCTGTCCGCGGCAGCGGCGTTCCTCGTTCCATGCGCGTGGGTCACCGCCACCGGCCAAGTCCGAGCTGTTTCTAGGTGGCGTTGAGCCGAGCGAAGCGAAGGCGCTAGATGACACCAGGGAGTCGTGCTCGAAGACCGAGCGCGAAGCGCGAAGGTCGAGAAGCCTGACGCGCGGCGGCTCGACGTGACACACCCCCATCCGGCGCCTGACCCGCCGCATCAGCATGCTGGTGCGATAGCCGCCGAAGTCGCGTTTCGCATGCGTGCGGAGCAGAGACACGATCTGTGCGAGCGCTTCGGGCCCGACGTCCGCTCGCGGCGCCGACGGCTCCATTGCTTGACGCAGGAGCGCCTTCGGCATCTCCTCCGGCGCGAGGACGTGATCGACCAGGCCGGTGGCGATGGCGCTGCGCGGCATCTGATCGTGCTCGGCCGATTCCGGCGCCTGCGCGATCGTCATGCCGCCGGCGGCCCTGATCTCCTGAATGCCGATCGCGCCGTGGCTGCCGGTCCCCGATAGGATGATGCCGATCGCGTGCGCCCCCTGATCGGCGGCGAGCGACTGCAGGAATACGTCGATCGCCGTGCGCGACCCGCGCCGCGCCGGCGGCGGCGCGACGTGCAGCACCCGATGCTCGATGGTGAGGTCCGCGTTCGGCGGGATCACATACACGTGGTTCCGTTCCACACGTACGCCGTCGCGCGCCTCGCCCACCGGCATCGTCGTCTGCCGGGCCAGCAGGTCCACCATGAGACTTTCATGCGTGGGGTCCAGGTGGGGGACGAGCACGAAGGCCATCCCGGTGTCGGCCGGTGTCGCGCTCAGCAGCCTTTTGAACGCGTCGAGGCGAGCGCACCGACCGACTGACGGGGAGTTCGACTCAGTCTCTCCGGTCTGTCGGGGAATCCCCCACGCGACCGCGCACCGATTGCCCGATTGTCTCGCGTCCGCGCCGGCGACAGGATGCGAGGACAGGGAAGACGTTGTCCACTGACGCCCACATCACGGACTGGCTGCGGGTGATCCGCTCCGAGTACCTGGAAATTCCAGGCCTGAGCCTGACGAGACCACAGGTGCAGCGCCTCTGGGGCCTGGACCCGCCGACCTCGGAGGCGCTCCTCGCGGCGCTGGTCGATGCCAAGTTCTTGAAATGCACGCGCCACAATACGTTCGTGCGGGCCGACGCGGCATGACGAGCGGCCGGCTGATCCTGCCACTCGAGTCCAACGTCTTAGTGCGGCTGCGGGCAAAACCCGATCTGGCACCGCGATCGCCGCCTCGTCCCTCGCGGCGGCCGACGGGCCAGCGACGATCGGCGGGCCGTGGCGCCGGCCACGACGCAGGAACCTCACCGAAACCTGACCTGATGGGACGGCCATGATCGTCCCCGGAGCGCTGTCGCCCCCTGGGTGAGTTTTTCCCAAACGGCTGCGGAGAAACCCGCGTTGTCTTGGCGAGTTCGACTGAAGCGATCGTTCCAACTGCTGACAACGCCATCGGGTTAGCGCCGGCTTGCGCCCCATGACACCCGGTACACACATTGCCAGTAGGCAGACTGGGCTACCGTGTGAATCTACGCAGCGCGCCTGGTCGGTATCTATCCGATCGCCATCATCGTGAAGCGCGGCCACATCACGTTAATGGGTATTGTCGACAGCGAGTCAGACAAGACCATGGCGGGCATGAAGGCGCAAAGCGTCCCTGGAGCGTTCGGCATCGAGAACGAGCTGACTGTTGAGAGTGGCAAATAAGACTGACCGACGAAATCTTCCCGCAATCGGTCGGGTGTCCGACCGAGAGGCCAAGGTGACCTGTGACAACGGTAGGCAAAGTCGTGCTCGGCATGGTGGGTCGGCTGCGGCCGCCGCCTGCAACTGGAGTTAGCGCTTCGACCATTGCACTACCGGAGGTGGACGCGCACGGCGGTATGCCCCTGATGGAGGCCCTTGCCGCCCGCCACTCGTCACGCGAGTTCGCGCCCGATCCGCTCCCGTTGCCGGTGCTGTCAGGTTTGTTGTGGGCCGCGTACGGAATCAATCGTCCGGACGGCGGACGGACCGCGCCGACGGCGCTCAACGCCCAGGAAATCGACGTGTTCGCGGCGTTGCCAACCGGTGCGTACCGGTACGATGCGGAGAAGAAGGTCCTGACGCTCGTGGCGGCGACCGACGTGCGGCGAGTGACCGGCTATCAGGACTTCGTCGACGACGCGCCGCTCGACCTGGTCTACGTCGCGGACCATACGCGTATGCGGATGGTGCTGAGCAGCCAGCGCGAGTCGTATTCGTCCGCTGCGGCGGGCGCCATCTGCCAGAACGTCTACCTCTATGCTGCCGCGCACGGTCTGTCGACGGTGATCCGCGCCTGGATCGATCGAGGCGCGGTTGCGCAGGCGCTTGGCCTGACACACCCATCAGGCGGTGCTGTTCTCGCAGACCGTGGGCTATCCGAAGCGATAGTCTCATCGAGGTGCGCCTTCGAGAGCTGCGGTCCGCGGGCCGGACGACTGGCAGGTCGTCGATCCGCGAAAGCAGGGTGATTCCAGACGAGACCGCACTGAAGATCGTCGAGGTCCTGGTCGTAGAAAACAGCGTGTAAGCCCGCGAGGCGGGAGGAGCATCACGATGGATCCCAAGGGTAACAGCCAGACGCCGCTCGAACACTTGGAGTTGGCATTGATCGACGAGTTTTTGCACGAGCGCGGGTACGACCATGCGGCGTTCCTCGCCCTGGGCGAGGCCGATCGGCAGAAGCTGCTCGCCGAAGCGTCGACGTATGCATCGGGCCGACTGATGGAAGTGGAAGCGCGATCGCACTACATCCACGACATTCACGACGGCGGATCGGGCATTCTCAAGACCGGTCTCGACTGATGCCGCGAGCCACAGAGCCTGCCGCAGTACGACGCGCCAGCCACTGCGTCTGGGCGACGCCGACGCTGTTCCTCCGGTCGCCATTCTGGCTGGAGGCGGCGAACCGCTCCTGGACGTGCGTGCACAGCGGAACTCCGCACCCGCTCGAGACCACGGACGTCTGTGGCCACTGTTCACTCTGGACGTCGAGGACTGGTCAGCGTTCCATGGCGACGGCACCCAGGAACCGTGACCGCGCGCCGGAGCCGTTGGCCATCGATTGGATCGGGACCTCCGTGCAACCCCACGAAGTCCTTTGAGTCGCGCGGTTCCTGTCGCGCCGAGCGAAGCGAGCGCGTGCGATGGCGCCAGGCAGCCAAGCCGAGCGAAGCGAAGGCGTCAGTTGATAGCCGGGAGTCGCGCTCGAAGGCCGAGCGAAGCGAAGGCGTCAGTTGACAGCGGGGAGTCGCGCTCGAAGGCCGAGCGAAGCGAAGGCGTCAGTTGACTGCGGGGAGTCGCGCTCGAAGGCCGAGCGAAGCGAAGGCCGAGAAGCCTGACGAACGGCGTCTCCAACCAACTTCGCAAAGCGAAGTTGGTGGAGGCGGCGGGAGTCGAACCCGCGTCCGAGAACACGTTCCCGAAGGACTCTACATGCGTAGCCGATTCTTAATTTTCGCGCCCGCCGTGAAGAGACGGCTTAAAACCGGCGGGCGCTAGATTCGGTAAATCTCGCGCTCGACCGCCGAATCACCGGCCGAGCGCCAGTCCGTTTAATGGCATCTGGCCCCCAACCACCGGACGAGGTCAGGGCAGACGCTCACAGCGTATTAAGCTGCGAGAGCGTACTGAGTATCCGCAGTTAACGGATGTTCCATCAGATTTACGAGTTAATGGTGCTCGGCATGCATCCCGCGCGTCTTTGTCCCCGTCGAAGCCGTATCGCCCCCATCGAAAAACGCCGAAACTACGAGAGAACGTCCTAGTACTTTTTGGGACGCCCGAACTAGCATTGTAGGTGCATTCGCTGCGCGCGCACGACGACGGACGCCTGACGGACAGGCTAAAGCCTGTCCCTACCGGAACGGCACGACCGACACGGCTCTCAAATCGCTGTACCAATTGAAGTTGGCGCGGTATAATTTCCGCGGAATCCACCTGCCGGAGCGTTGATGAACCTTGAGGAGCAGGTCGGCCAGGCCGTCACGCCGCTGGTCGACCAACTGCGCACCGACCTCAGCCGTCGCATGAGCGCCATTGCCGAGACCCTGAGGCAGACGCTGGACGCCGAGCACAGCGCCAAGCTAGCTCTGGCGCTCGAGGCGTCGCGCGCGGCGGTCCAGCACGAGGCGCAGGAAGCGTCTGCCCGACTGGAGCGAGAAGTCTCGGCCCGCGTCGAGCGGGAAGTCTCGGCTCGCGTCGAGCAGGAAGTCACCGCCAGGCTCATGGCTCAGTTCGAGACAGAACGCGCCGAGGCCGTCGCCGCGGCGGCCCGGGAAGCGGGCGAGGCCGCCGAACGCGCGGTCACCGAGCGGCTGACCGCGGAGTTCGAAACCGAACGCTTGTCCGCCGTGGCGCAGGCCGCGGCCGATGCGGCCTCGGAAGCCGAGCGCGCCGCGATCGCGCGGCTCACCGCGGATTTCGAAGTGCAGCGCGCCGAAGCGGTCGCCGCCGCTGCGAAGGATGCCTCGGATTCGGTCGAGAAAGCGGTCACCGAACTCCTGACCGCCGAATTTCACGCCCAGCGCGAGGCAGCGGTGGCCGAAGCCAGACAAGCGGCGTCTGAACAGACAGAGCGCGACGTGACGGAACGGCTCACCGCTCATCACGAATCGGTCCGCGCCACCGCCGTCGCCGAAGCGGCGGATGAAGCGCGCGCCAGCGCCGAGCGCATCGTCTCCGAGCGCCTGATCAACGAGTTCCTGTTCAAGGAAGCGCAGGCGCGCGCGAGCGGAGAAGCGGCGGAAACCACTGCCAGCCTGCGCCTGGTCGAAGCAATCCGCACCTTGGATCGCGGGCAGACGCTCTCCGACGTGCTGCTGGCGCTGACGAACGCGGCGTCCGGCGAAGCGGCGCGGTCGGGTCTCT
Organism: uncultured Bifidobacterium sp.; assembly: GCA_964577955.1. GTDB lineage: Bacteria > Acidobacteriota > Vicinamibacteria > Vicinamibacterales > CAVVIG01 > CADEEX01. Next base: position 267,808 of record CAZOAZ010000001.1, read on the forward strand.
TCCTCGCCGGCGCGCAGGGGTTCCAGAGCTCGCGGCTCACCGGATTCGAGATCACCGCGACGCGTCTTGAAGACGAAGACAGCGTGATTGCGGAAGCCGCGCGCTCCAGTCGAGCCGTGACGACGGCGGAGGGCGTGGGCGCGCCGGCCTTCGCCAACCTCCCTGATGGGCATCAGGCGATTGCCGTCCCCCTTATGCTGACCGGCCGTGTCGTCGGCGTCCTCTACGCCGATCAGGGCGCGGGGCAAACGGAAGCGGTGCGGCCGTCGTGGCCGGCAACGATTGAGATTCTTGGACGCCATGCGAGCCGCGTGCTCGAGGCGTTGACGGCGTCGAAACTTGCGGAAGCAGCAACAGGACGATCAATGAAGGCGCAGGTTTCGGCATGAAGCGTTTACGGGTTCCGGGTGCCGGGTTCCGGGTGCCGGGTGCTGGGTTCGTCGGCGCGGTGACGCTCACGTTCTTGATGGCGCCGGCGCCGCAGGCGCAGCAGACGCCGGGCACGTCAGCGGTGACGGTGCTGCTGCCGACACGGCATCCGCCGGTGCCTGGCGAGCTGTCGCAGTTCTGGCTCGCGCCGGCGAGCGGGGCGCGGCGGGCGCAGGCGGCGAACTCGCTGCTGAGCGTGGTTCGTCTGACCAGCAACCGCGAATACACCAAGGCGCTCGGCATTGTCACGCAGCCGGCGGCGCAGCAGGGCCCGCTCGCGCAGTACGCCGCCTACTACGCGGCGCTGGCGCAGCTCAGGCTCGGAAAAGAAGCCGACGCCCTCAAGATGTTCCGCGCCCTGCGCGCGCAGAAGCCGATGGGCTATCTCGCCGAGGCGGCGGCGTACGGTGAGGCCGACGCGCTCAGCGAGCTGAAAGACACCGCGGGCGCCGTGAAGATTCACGAGGAGATCGTCAACGGCAAGCCGTCGCACATCGAGGACGCGCTGATTCGCCTTGGCCGCGCCTACAAGGCGGACGGCCACACCGGTCATGCGGGCGAAGCGTTCGCGCGCGTGTTCTACGAGTACGCGCTCTCCGAGGAAGCGTCAATCGCCGGCACCGAGCTGTCGCTGCTGGACAAACTGGTGCCGGTCACCGCCGGCTCCGAGCGCTACAAGCTCGAACTGGGCCGCGCCGAACGGTTCTACGCGGCGCGGCAGTATCAGCCGGCGCGCAACATCTTCGACGGCCTCAAAGCGTTCGCCGAAGGCGACGACAAGGAGCTCGTCAACCTCCGGATCGCGGAGTGCGACTACTACCTGAAGAAGCAGACGGCGGCGCGTCAGGCGCTGCGGCCGCTCGCCGAACAGGCGACGCGCAAGGCGGAGGCGCTCTACTTCCTCGCGCTCAGCGCCCGCGCGCTTCGCGACGACACCAACTACCTGAACATCGTCGCGCGCCTGACCGCGGACTTTCCGGCCGAGCGCTGGACCGAAGACGCGCTCGACAATCTCGGCGACTACTTCCTCAAGAAGAATGACGACGAGCGGGCGGACCAGACGTTCCGCAAGCTGTATCAGCTGTTCCCGCGTGGATCGAAGGCGGAGAACGCCGCGTGGAAAGCCGGCTGGAACGCGTATCGAAACAGGAAGTTCCAGGACACGGTCTACTTCTTTGATCATGCCGCCGCCGATTTCCCGCGGTCTGATTTCCGTCCGGCGTGGCTCTACTGGTCCGGACGCGCCTACGAGCAGCTGAAGGACAAGGCGCAGGCCGAGCAGCGCTACGCGCTCGAGCTCGTGGACTACATGAACACGTACTACGGCCGGCTCACCGTGTCCCGGCTGGGGACGCGCGCTGCCGCGGTGCGGAACGCCTACATCGCGCAGCAGACCAATCCGGCCGAACCGGCGGCGATGATTCCGCTGCCGCCGAACGGCGAGATGATCCGGACGCTCCTCGCGATGGAAATGTACGAGGACGCGCTGAACGAACTGCGCTACGCGCAGCGCGCCTACAGCGATTCCTCGGCGATTCAGGCCACCATCGCGTGGATCTATCAGCAGCAGGCGCGCTCAGAAACCGGCAACAAGCGCTTCGAGCTCGTGCGCGGCGGGATCAACATCATGAAGCGCGCCTACCCGCAGTATTTGACAGCGGGCGGCGAGGACCTGCCGAAGGATGTCCTGGCCGTCATTTTTCCGCTGGCCTACTGGGACCTGATCAAGAAGTACTCGGCGGCGAACGGTTTGGATCCGTTCCTGATGGCCGCGCTCATTCAGCAGGAATCGTCATTCGTCGCCGACATCCGGTCCTATGCGAACGCGTACGGGCTGATGCAGCTTCTCCCGATCAGCGGTCGCGAGGAAGCGAGACGGCTGAAGATCACCTATTCGTCCAGGATGCTGACGCAGCCGGAGTCGAACATCCGCCTCGGCACGACGAAGTTCGCAAACGAGCTGCGGGCGTTCGACGGTCAGGTGCACCTGGTTCTGGCTGGCTACAACGCCGGCGTCGGCGCCGTGCGGCGGTGGCTGAACGAGCGGCCCGGCATCGAAAAGGAAGAGTTCATCGACGATATCCCGTACCCGCAGACGCAGGGCTACGTGAAGAAACTGCTGGCGATGGCGGAGGATTACCGCAACCTGTACGGCTCCGGCGTCATCACGGCGGAACTGGACAAGACGCCCGCCGCCCCCTCGTCCAAACCCGCGGAACTCGCGACGCCGCCGAAGCTGCCGCCGGCCCCGCCCGCCGGCCGCACCAGCCGCGCGACCACGCCCATGCGTCAACCGGCCCGCGCGCCAGCATCACGTAGACGATAAAAGCTTTCACAACGAGACCGCAGAACGCGCAGAGATCAATATTTCAAGGCATCAGAAGAAAGTACTAGCTCTGCGAACTCTGCGAGCTCGCTGTGAAGCGATTCGTGACAAGTCGATATGTCGAAACTGAAGGGATCGAAGAAGGCCACGCAGTTTACTGAATCGGTCATCCGCGAGATGACGCGGCTCAATCAACTGCATGGTGGCGTCAACCTGTCGCAGGGGTTTCCGGATTTTCCCGCGCCGCAGATTGTGAAGGACGCGGCGTGCGCGGCGATTCAGGGCGACGTGAATCAGTACGCGGTCACCTGGGGCACACGCGGGCTGCGGGAGGCGATCGCGCGCGAGTTCACGCGGCGCTACGGCGTCCCGGTCGTGCCGGACGAGCAGGTCACCGTCTGCTGCGGCGCCACCGAGGCGATGATGGCGACGATGATGGCGATCATCGATCCGGGAGACGAGGTCGTCGTCTTTGAGCCGTTCTATGAGAACTACGGGCCGGACGCGATCCTGTCCGGCGCGACGCCGCGGTATGTCACGCTGCATGAGCCGTCAACAGCGACTGCGGTGGCGTCCGGCTTTAGCCGGATTTCAGATGGCTCGAGCCGTACCTCAGACTGGCACTTCGATCCCGCCGAACTCGCGGCCGCCTTCAACGACAGGACCAAGGCGATCATCCTCAACACGCCCAACAACCCGACGGGGAAGGTGTTCACGCGCGAGGAGCTGAGCACGATCGCCGCGCTCTGCCGGAAGTGGGACGTAATCGCGATCTCGGACGAGATCTACGAGCACATCCTCTACGCCGGCGCCGAGCACGTGCCGATGGCCAGCATCGAAGGCATGGCCGACCGGACGGTGACGATCAACAGCCTGTCGAAAACCTATAGCGTCACCGGCTGGCGGGTGGGCTGGACGATTTCGCCGCCGTCACTGACCGGTGCGATCCGCAAGGTCCACGACTTCCTCACCGTCGGCGCGGCGGCGCCGCTCCAGGAAGCGGGAATTGCCGCGCTCAGCGTGCCCGACAGTTACTACGCGGAGCTGGCGCGGAAGTATCAGCAACGCCGCGACACGCTGGTGGAAATTCTCCGGCGGCACCACTTCCACGTTTACGTCCCCGACGGGGCGTACTACATCATGACCGACATCGCCGCGTTCGGTTTTCCGAACGACGTCGAGTTCGCACGGTATCTCGTCAAGGACGTCGGCGTTGCCGCGGTCCCCGGCAGCAGCTTCTACCGCAACCCCGCCGCGGGCCGCACCAAACTCAGGTTCTGCTTCTGCAAGAAAGACGAAACGCTCCACGAAGCGGATCGCCGGCTGGCAAAGCTGATGAAGCCCGCCATCGCGCGCGTTCACTGACCTCACGAAGAAAAAGCTTCACAACGAGCTCGCAGAGTCCGCAGAGCAATCTTTTCCCAAGAAGGATCTCTGCGGGTTCTGCGCTCTCGCTGTGAAGTTTTTCGTGACGTCCGTTAGAACCGAGCGGTGAGACCGATGAAGGGGCCGTGGAGTTTGAGCGAGCCGGTCGAGACGTCGGTGCCGTGGACCGCGTAGGCGACGTCGAGCGCGCGGTAGGACGCCTCGATGGCGAGGAAGCGGTTCGCGTTGATCGTCAGGCCGAGGAGGCCTTCGACGAAGTGGCCGTCGAACTGCAGCGACGGCGAGTCGGGGATCGCGATGCCGGTGATCTCGCCGGTGATCGCGAGCTGCGGGATGATGTAGATGCGCGCGATGCCGCCGAGCGTGGGGATGGGCAGGGTCTGCTGCGTGTTCTTGGGCACGCGCAGGCTCGGGTTGTTGAGTTCGGCGAAGAGATCCGTGTACTTGATGTCCAGGATAAACCCGCCGAAGCCGCGCGGGCCGGAGACGAAGTCGTACTCGTAGCCGATCCGCCACGCCTTCCAGTCCAGCAGCGAATTGACCGGGACGCCGACGCGGTAGGTTTCCCCCTGAAACACGATATCGGTCGTCAGCGCGCCCTGCTGCTCGTAGCGGAGCGGCGTGACCTCGAGCCGGAGTTTGTGTTTGAGTGAGGGATGCAGCGTGAGGCGGAACTCGCCGACCGCGTGATCGGCGAGGCCGAGGTCGCGCTTCAGATCGATCGTCGATCCTGCCAAGCCGAAATCGTCAGCCGAAATCAGGACGTTGGCGGTCGGATTCCAGATGCCCAGCGTCGCTTCGATGCGGTAATTCTCGGCGGCGGGAACGTTCGCCGCCGTGGATCTCGGCGTGAACTGAGCGGACGCGGGGACGGCCTGGCCGAAGAGCGCAGTAACTGCGAGCGCGGCGACGGCGAGCGCGCGGCTTGTCCGGCCCAGCCTTGGCGAGGGTGGAGCGGTCAGAACCGTGCCACGACGCCGAAGAGCACGCCGCGCATCACGAAGCTGCCGCGCGTCGGATCGTCCACGGTGATGTCGACGCCCATGTCGAGACTGCGATAGCCCACCTGGACGCCGACGTTGTTCGTGAAGTTGAGCGTGCCGTAGAGCTGAATCCCGAGATCGTGTCCGCCGATGCCGACCGTCTCGCCGAGCGATTCGGGGATCTTGATGCCGGTGGCCTCGAAGGTAATGGAAATGTTGGGGACGACGTAGACGCGGGCGATGCCGCCGAGTGTCGGAACCGGCAGCGGCTGCGGCGTGCTGACGACGCCCGCCGTCGAATTGGCCAGTTGGGCCGCGAAGTCGTAGTACTTGAAGTTGAGGATGACGCCGCCGAAGCCGCGGTCGCGCGCGATGAAGTCGTACTCGTAGGCCAGGTTGTAGGCCGCGAAGTCGATGCGGGACGAGACCGGCAGCGAGCGGGAAAAGCGCTGGCCGTTGAAGATGATGTCGCTCGGCGGGGTGAAGCCGGCGGTGTTCTCGTACACGATCGGGATGTAGCCGAAGCGGAGCTTGTGCTTCTTGCCGCCCTTGAGCACCAGGCTGATGTCGGGAAATTTCTTGTCCTCGATCCCGAGCGTGGTGTGGAGGTCGACGCTGGTGCCGGGAATCCCGAAGTAGTCGCTCGAGACCTGGACGTTCGCGCTCGGGGACCACAGGCCGATGGCGCCTTCGATGTGGTAGGTCTCGCCGGTCGCGGGGTCATCAAGCGTCCGCGGCGTGAACTGGGCGGCTGCCGGCGCCGCCAGCGCCAGGCACGCCGTGAGTCCCACCGCCACCGTCAGCAGTCTGTACACGCCTCTAGAAGATCGATCCTGCATGAGGTTCAACTGGCTCCGCGGAAACGAGTTGTGCCCTGGGAAGGCGCGCCCAGAATACCACGGGTCGCGCGCGATACACCTCGAGCACAGAGGGTTTTCCCCTCGAAGTGTTGTCGTGTCCTGCGCTGGGTTTCTGTAGTGGCTGATTCGGTAGGGACAGCCTTTAGGCTGTCCGCGTCAAACGGACAGGGTCAAGCCTGTCCCTACCGAAATCCCAATCGAACGTTCTACGCCTGCGCCAGCTCGACGGTCGTGGCGAGCTTGCCGGTCAGCACCAGCACCCAGCGGCGGACCGCGGAGAACATGATGACGACCGAGCAGATCAGCATGATCGTCATCGCGATCGTGTCGATGTAGCCCTGCACGTAGGTCGCGGTCACTTCCGACGCGGTGAGGGGCCAGAAGGTGTCGCGAATCGTCATCACGCCCGCGGTGAGCGTGGTGACGGACAGGAACATCAGCGGCGCGACGGTGACCCAGGCCACCTTCGCTCTCCCCATGTTGATCAGCATGGTCGAACCGACGGCGAGCGCGACCGAGGCCAGCAACTGATTGCCGACGCCGAAGAGCGGCCAGATCGTGCCGACGTTACCGGTCCAGATGAAGTAGCCCCACATCAACACCATCATGCCGGAGCACATCATCGCGCCCGGCAGGTAGTTCGGATCGCCGAGCTTGGGCGAGATGCGGCCGAAGGTTTCCTGCAGCAGGAAGCGGCCGACGCGCGTGCCCGAGTCCACGGTGGTCAGAATGAAGAGCGCCTCGAACATGATCGCGAAGTGGTACCAGTAGTCGATCAGCCCCTTGAAGCCAGGGAGGCGGGAGAAGATCTCGGCCATGCCGAGCGCGAGCGACACCGCGCCGCCGGTACGGCCGATGACGTTCTCGTGGACGGCCGCCTGCAGCGTGTAGACATCCACTGGCGGGATGTTCAGCGTCGCGAACTTCGCCGGCAGCACGTTGATGGCGTAGTAGTCGCCGGGATGCAGCGACGACGCCGCGATGAGCGCCATCACGCCGACGAGCCCTTCGAACAGCATGCCGAGGTAGCCGACGGGACGGATGTCCGATTCCTTGTCGACCATCTTCGACGTGGTGCCGGTGCCGATGAGGCCATGGAAGCCGGAAATCGCACCGCAGGCGATGGTGATGAAGACGAAGGGGAACAGCGGGCCGGCGACAATCGGGCCGCCGCCGCCGATGAACTGCGAGAACGCCGGCGCGTGCAGCGTCGGGGCGGCGAAGATCACACCCGCCGCCAGCAGGATCATGACGCCAATCTTCATGTAGGTGCTGAGGTACGAGCGCGGCGTCAGCAGCATCCAGACCGGGATGACCGCGGCGACGAAGGCGTAGATGCCCATCGAGGCGGTGATTTGATGGGCCGACAGCACCAGGTAGTGGCCGACCGAGGATTCCGCGAAATTCTTGCCGAAGACGACGCCGGCGAGGAGCAGGGTGACGCCGATGACGGTCGCTTCCTTCACGGCGCCCTTGCGCCAACGGAACATGTAGAAGCCCATGAACACGGCGATCGGGATCGTGACGCCGATCGTGAACATGCCCCAGGCGCTATCCGCGAGGGCGTTGACGACGATGAGGCCGAGGCCGGCGAGGGCGACGACGAGGATCGAGAGGACCGCGATGATGGCGGTGACGCCGGCCACCGGGCCGATTTCGGCGCGGGCGATGTCGGCCAGCGAGCGGCCGCCGCGGCGGGTCGAGATCCAGATCGTGATCATGTCGTGGACCGCGCCGCCGAGGACGCAGCCGGCCAGAATCCACATGAAGCCGGGCGCCCAGCCGAACTGCGTGGCGAAGACCGGGCCAACCAGCGGTCCGGCGCCGGCAATCGCGGCGAAATGGTGACCGAAGAGGACCCAGCGCTGGGTCGGGTAATAGTTCGAGCCGTCCGCCTTCGTGTGCGCGGGGGTCTTCCGCGTATCGTCCAGCACCATCACCTTGGCGGCGAGGAACGCGCTGTAGTAGCGGTAGGCCAGGGTGCCAACGGCGAGGGCAGCGATCACCAAGTAGAGAGCATTCATGATTGCGGCATTCTACTGGGGGCTAGGGGCTTGGGGCTAGGGGCTCTGAGGTCCGGCTAAAGCCGGACCCCACACGGGGGGGAACGTATACTCGGAAGATGTCGCCGGTCGCGCGGTTGTTCCAGTATGTGACGCGTTATCGGGGGGCCTTCACCCTCGGGCTCCTGTTTTCGTTCGCGACGAGCGGCGTCACCCTCCTTTCCCCCTGGATCCTGCAGAACGCCATCGACGATCTGGCGGGCGGCGTCACCAGCACGAAACTCGTCTGGTACGGCTCCGCCCTCCTCGCCGTCGGCGTGGTCGGCGGCTTCTTCCGTTTCTGGACCCGGCGGATTCTGATCGGCGCGTCGCGGCACATCGAGTACGACATGCGGAACGACTTCTTCGCGCACCTGCAGACGCTGCCGCAGGCGTACTACCAGCAGAACAAGACCGGGGACCTCATGTCCCGCGCGACGAGCGACCTGAGCGCCGTGCGCATGATGATCGGGCCGTCGGTGATGTACTCGGCGAACACGATCCTGACGTTCTTCGCGGCGCTGGCGATGATGATCCGGATCGACGCGCGTCTGACGCTGGTCGGGCTGATCCCGCTGCCGTTTGTGTCGATCTCGGTCTGGTATTTCGGCAACGCCATCCACCGCGGGTTCGAACGGATCCAGGCGCAGCTCTCTGAAGTCAGCGCCGTGGCGCAGGAGGCGCTGTCCGGCGTTCGCGTCGTGCGCGCCTACCGGCAGGAGGCGGCCGAGCTCGACCGGTTCCGGCGCGCGAATGAGGAATACCTGCGGCGCAATCGCGCGCTGATCACCATCCAGGGCTTCTTCTTCCCGAGCATGTCGTTCTTCCTCGGGCTCGGGTCGATGATCGTCCTGTGGCTCGGCAGCCGGGATGTCATCAACCAGCGGATCACGCTCGGCCAGTTCGTCGCGTTCTTCGCCTATCTCACGATGCTGTCGTGGCCGATGATCGCCTTCGGCTGGGTCACGAACATGCTGCAGCGCGGCATGGCCAGCTGGAAACGGCTGCTCGAAGTGCTCGAAACAGTACCCACGATTCGGGATGCCACGCAGACAAAAAGCTTCACAACGAGCCCGCAGAACACGCAGAGAAACGTTGGCCAGGAGATTTCGGTGGCGTCCGGCTTCAGCCGGATTGCAGGCGACATTGAATTTCGTCACCTGACATTCGGCTACGGCGCGACGCCGGTCCTGAGCGATATCTCGGCGCGGATCCCCGCGGGCAAGACCACGGCGATCGTCGGGCCGACGGGATCGGGGAAGTCGACGCTGATCAATCTCATCGCCCGGCTCCACGAGCCGCCGCCGGGCACGGTGCTGCTCGACGGCGTCGACGTGCGCGAGATCCCGCTCCACGAGTTGCGCGCGTCGCTCGGCTTCGTCCCGCAGGAGCCGTTTCTGTTCTCGGACACCATCGGTGACAACGTCGCGTTCGGGCTTGATGGCCGCCCTTCTGATGTTGAGGGGTCGGACACCGGAACGATCGCCGGGTGTCGGACCCCGGCCGGAACGGTCGGCGAGTGTCTGACCCCATCGAGACAGCAGCGCATTGAACACGCCGCCGCCATCGCCAGGTTGGACAAAGATCTCGACGACTTCCCGAAGGGCTACGACACGCTGGTCGGCGAGCGCGGGATCACGCTGTCGGGCGGGCAGAAGCAGCGGACGGCGATCGCGCGCGCGGTGATCCTCGACCCGCCGATCCTGATCCTGGACGACGCGCTGTCGGCGGTGGACACCTACACGGAAGAAGAGATCCTGTCGCGCCTGCGCACGGTCATGCGCGAGCGGACCTCCATCATCGTCTCGCACCGCATCTCCACCGTCCGCGGGGCGGATCAGATCCTGGTCCTCGATCGCGGCCGCATCGCCGAGCGCGGCACGCACGACGAACTCGTCGCCGCGAACGGACTGTACGCCGAACTCCACCGCAAGCAGCTGCTGGAAGAAGAACTGGCGAGCTCCTGAAATTTTCAATTCTCAATGGTCAATGCTCAATGCGTACGAATTGATAATTGAGCATTGAGAATTGAGAATTGAATGGTGCACGACGACGAGATCCTGGGGAAGGCCTACGACGCGCGGTTGATGCGGCGGCTGCTGGTGTTCCTGCGGCCGTACTGGCGGTCGGTGACGCTGGCGTTTGTGGCGATCACGCTCGGGGCGGCCGCGGCGCTCGCGCAGCCGTACCTGATGAAGCAGGCGATCGACGGCTACATCGCGACCGGGCAGCTCGAGGGGCTCGACCGGCTCGCGCTCGTCTACCTCGGCGTCCTCGTGTTCGCGTTTGGCGCCGAGTACCTGCAAACGTGGACGATGCAGCTGACCGGGCAGCGGATCATGTTCGACGTGCGGATGACCATCTATGGGCATCTGCAGCGGCTGGATCTGCGCTACTACGACAAGAACCCGGTCGGCCGGCTGATGACGCGCGTTACCTCGGACGTGGACGCGCTCAACGATCTCTTCACGTCCGGGGTCGTGACGATCTTCGGCGACGTGTTCACGCTGCTGGGGATTATGGCGGCGCTCCTCTGGATGAACTGGCGGCTGGCCCTCGTGGCCTTCGCCGTCCTGCCGCTCATCGCGCTGGTCACGCAGTGGTTCCGGAAGAACGTCCGGCAGTCGTACCGCACGGTGCGCGGGTTGATCGCGCGGATCAACGCCTTCCTGCAGGAGAACATCACCGGGATGTCGACGGTGCAGCTGTTCGTGCGCGAGCGGCTGAACTTCACGCGGTTCGACACGATCGATCGTGAGCACCGCGACGCGAACATCGACTCGATCTTCTACTACGCGGTCTTCTACCCCGCGATTGAAGCCATCAGCGCGCTCGCGGCGGCGCTCATCGTCTGGTACGGCGGCGCCCGGGTCCTCGAGGGGACGTTGACGCTTGGGGCGCTGGCCGCGTTTCTTCAGTACGCGCAGCGATTCTTCCGGCCGATCAGCGACATGTCCGAGAAGTTCAACGTGCTGCAGGCGGCGATGGCGTCGTCGGAGCGGATCTTCAAGCTGATCGACGAACCGGTGCACGTGCAGTTGCCGGCCGCGCCCCGGTCAATCTCGGGCGCGCGGGCGGGGCACATCGCGTTCGACCACGTCTGGTTCGCCTACAACGACCCTGGCATGCCGGGACACGAGCCCGAGTGGGTGCTTCGCGACGTGTCATTTGAGGTGGCGCCGGGCGAGCGCGTCGGCATCGTCGGCGCGACCGGTTCGGGCAAGACGACGATCATCAACCTGCTGCTGCGGTTCTACGACGTCCAGCGCGGACGGATCACGATCGACGGCGTGGACATCAGGCAGTTCGATCTCGCGGCGCTCCGGTCGCAGTTCAGTCTCGTGCTGCAGGACGTGCATCTCTTCTCGGGGACGATCGCGGACAACATCCGTCTGGGACACACGGCGATCACCGACGAGCAGGTCCGCCGCGCGGCGAAGGCGGTCCATGCCGACCGGTTCATCGATCGCATGTCGCGTGGCTATGAGTCCGTTGTCGCCGAACGTGGCGCGACGCTGTCGGTCGGGCAGAAGCAGCTGCTCTCGTTCGCGCGCGCGCTGGCGTTCGACCCGCGCGTGCTGATCCTCGACGAGGCGACCTCGAGCGTCGACACCGAAACCGAGATGCTGATCCGCGACGCGCTCGAGCGGTTGATGGAAGGACGGACCACGGTCGCCATCGCGCACCGGCTCTCGACCATTCAGGACATGGACAAGATCATCGTCCTGCACAAGGGCGTCCTGCGCGAGTCCGGCACGCATCAGGAACTGCTCGCGCTCCGCGGCATCTATTACCGGCTCTTCGAACTCCAGTACAAAAGCGCTTCCTGATACGAAAAGCATCACAACGAGCACGCTGAGCACGCAGAACTTCTTGTCGCGGTGGCGTCCGGCTTCAGCCGGATTTCGCGGTGGCGCCGGCTTCAGCCGGATTGCGGGTAATTCTGTAAAGCCGGCCTTAAGATGGCTGAGACATGCTGGCTCGGTCCGCCTGGCAGAAGCTCTTCGTGACGGTCGTCGCGGCGGGGGCGTTCATTGCCGTGTACGAAGTCACGATTCCGGACTCGCGCTTCTCGCTGCCGCTGAACTTCGATCGCAGTGCCGATCCGAGCGCGCCGCCGGTGCCGGGGGTGAAGCTCGCGTTCAGTGCCACCGCGTACTGCAAGGGACTCGTGACGTTTTCAGGTGTGGCGGTACAGGCTGGGATGATCGCTGCGGATCCGACGCTCCTGCCGATTGGCTCGGTAGTCGACCTCGACCTCAAGGACGAACGCTACAACGGCATCTACACGATCCTCGATACCGGGCCGGAGATCAAAGGGCGAGAAGTCGATCTCTACATGTGGAGTTGCTACGAGGCGCTCGCATTCGGTCGCCGGCCGGCAAGCCTGACGGTCCTGCGCCTCGGATGGGATCCCAAGGCCACGACTGTCAGCTTCCTCAATCGTCTGTTCAAGAAGCCCGAGCCAAGGGCGAAGCCGCCATTGCCGTCACGGCCACTTCCGCAGCGCCCGCAAGAACCGTCTGGCGAGCTACTGCCTGCCCCTCCTGAAAAAGAACTCAGCGAGCCCGGCGAGCCCGGCGTTCCTCGGCCTCCGGACTGATTTCGCTCCGGCTGAAGCCGGATCCCACGCGCTGAACGCGACTAGTGAGTGTCGCTCTCGCCCAGCCGACGATAGGCCTTGATGGCTTGATGCTGGCGGCGTTTCTGGATGAACGCGAGCGCGGCGGGGTAGGCAATCGAGGCGAGCACGATGCAACCGATTTGTGAGCCGACGAAGTAGGGCAGCAAGAGCGGAGCGCCGAGTTGCCAGAGCTCGTGCCAGAAGTCGCGCGTGTGGAATGACAGCTCGAGCAATTCGCTCAGCCGCTCGCGCATTCCGGGCGGCAGGCCGGTTCCGGTAATCACGGAACCCAGCCACGTCGTGAACGCGTAGTAGCCGGCGATGATCCACGGGAGATTCGAGTAGACGCCGAGCAGCACCGCGACGCGATTCAGGTTGAACACGAACGCGAGCACGACGCCGAGAATGGTGTGCAGGCCCAGATACGGCGAGAAGCCAAGGAACACGCCGAGCGCGAACGCCGCTGCGGTGCGTTCCGGAGTGTCGTGCACGTGCAGCAGCTTGTCCAGCCAGCGCCGCACCAACTCCTTCGTGAGATGGATCATCGGAAGTGGCTGTAGCCCTGGGGGAACGGCGTCGAGGTACCCTGTAGTTCGATCTCGCGCTCGCGGGTGCAGACGCCGATCTTCGTCACGGGCACGCCGCTGTGACGAATCGCGGCGAGGAAGGCGCGGCGTCGTCTTGGCGGTACTGCGAAGAGCAGTTCGTAGTCGTCACCGCCGGAGAGCGCGGCAGCGATCGGGTCCGCCGTCGCCGAGGCTTCGGCGGACAAGTCCTGCGATTGCTGGTCGCGTGTAATCCGGCTGAAGCCGGACGCCACCGCCGTGAACCAATCTCGCGCGGCCGGATCGATCGGCAGGGCGGAGGCGTCGATGCGGGCGCCGACCTGGCTGGCTGCCGCGACTTGGCGCACGGCGTCAGCGAGCCCGTCGCTCAGGTCCATGCAGGCGGACGCGGCGCGGTCCCGGCCCACCAGGAGGCCGCTGCGAACGCGGGGCTCGACGAAGTGATACCGGTGCACGCACTCTCTCATATCGGCCGATGACGCCGGGGAGCCAGCCTTCAGCCACGCCAGGCCGGCAGCCGCACCTCCAATCGTACCAGTTAGATAGAGCTCGTCGTGCGGGCGCGCGCCGCCGCGTGTCAGAACGCCCCGGCGTTTCACGGTCCCGGTGGCGGTGACGTCCAGCATCAGCGGGCCGGGCGAGGTGGTCAGGTTGCCGCCGACTACGTGAATCTTATGGGTGGCCGCCACCCCAGCCAGTCCGGAGACGATGCGGTCGAGGTCGTCCACGGGGAGCGTGGCCGGCAGCGCCATGGACAGGAGCGCCGCGCGCGGCTCGGCGCCCATCGCCGCGAGGTCGCTCAGGTTGACCGCCATCGCGCGGTGGCCGATCGACTCGGGCGGGCTGAAGCGGCGATCGAAGTGCACGCCTTCCACAACCGAATCTACGGTCAGGACCTCGAGCCGGTTGCGCACCGGCTCGAGCACAGCCGCATCGTCGCCAATACCCAGCGTGAGCCAGCCGGGTGCCGGGGCGAGACGTTCGTGGATGCGTGCGATGAGCTCGCGTTCGGTCAGTTCGGAAACGGTCACTTCGCGTAGTCGACCGCCCGGGTTTCCCGGATGACGGTGACCTTGATCTGACCAGGGTACTCCAGCTCGTTCTCGATGCGGCGGGCGATGTCCTTGGACAGCCAGACGGCCTCTTCGTCGGAGATCTTCTCGCTCTCGACCATGATGCGGATTTCGCGGCCGGCCTGGAGGGCGAACGACTTCGAGACGCCTTTGAACGAGTCGGCGATCCCTTCGAGCTTTTCGAGGCGCTTGACGTAGGACTCGAGGATGTCGCGGCGCGCGCCGGGCCGCGCCGCCGAGATCGCGTCGGCGGCCTGGACGATCATCGCTTCGAGCGACGGCCAGTCGATGTCCATGTGATGCGCGGCCATCGCCATCACGACGGCTTCGTTCTCGCCGTGCTTTCGCAGGAAGTCGATGCCGAGTTCGAGGTGCGTGCCCTGCATCTCGCGGTCGATCGCCTTGCCGATGTCGTGCACGAACGCGGCGCGGACGGCGACGTGCGCGTCGAGGCCGACTTCCTTGGCCATGATGCCGGCGAGCCGCGCGACTTCGGCCGAGTGCGACAACACGTTCTGCCCGTAGCTGGTGCGGAACTTCAGCCGGCCCATCAGCCGCAGGATTTCCGGATGGAGGTCATGCAGGCCGAGCTCGAACGCCACCGCCGCGCCTTCCTTGCGCGTTTCCTCGTCGGTTTCGTCTTTCACCTTCTGGACGACTTCCTCGATCCGCGCCGGGTGAATGCGTCCGTCGGCGATCAGCTTTTCGATCGCCTTCTTGGCGACTTCACGGCGATACGGATCGAAGCCGGACAGGATGATCGCGCCGGGCGTGTCGTCGACGATGAGGTCGACGCCGGTGGCGAGTTCGAGGGCGCGGATGTTGCGCCCCTCGCGGCCGATGATGCGGCCCTTCAGATCGTCGCTCGGGAGATCGACGACCGAAACCGTCGTTTCGACTGCGTGCTCGGCGGCGCTCCGCTGAATCGCCTCGGTGATGTACTGCTTGGCCTTGGCGGTGGCCGATTCGCGCGCTTCGGCGTCCAGCCGCTTCAGGAGATTCGCCGCATCATGCCTGGCGTCGCTTTCGATCTGCTTGAGGAGCAGATCCTTCGCCGCGTCGGCGGTCAGGCTGGCGACCCGCTCGAGTTCGTGCTGCTGCTGCGCGACGAGCTGCTGATAGCGGGCGGCCGAGGCCTCCGCCTGCTGCTCGCGGGTGACGACGGTTTTCTCGCGCGCCTGGAGGTCCTTGTGCAGCCGTTCGCTGGTCGCCTGGCGCTCGCTCATCTCGGCTTCGCGCCGCGCGAGCGTCTGCTCGAGCGCGAGCGCCTGCTGGCGTTCGGCGCGGGCCTGCTTTTCGGCGTCGCTCAGGATCTCGTGCGCCTTTTCTTTGGCTTCGAGAAGGACTTCCTTACGTCTGGTTTCGGCGTCGCGCTCGGCGTCCTTGAGCAGCCGCTGCGCGTGCTCTTCGGCGCGGCCGATGGTCTCGGCGGCGAGACGTTTTCGGCTTGCCAGCCAGGCAGCGAACACCGCGCCGGCGGAGACCAGCGCGAGCAGCGTGCAGATGAGGTATTCGGTATTTACGCTCACGCGAGTCGTCTGAACCGCGGAACGAAATACCCCCGCTTTGCCGTGTGGGGAGGTCGATGAACCTGCGTAAGCAGGTGGAACCGCTCAAGATGCTGTACTTTAGGCTTCCTCAAGCAGAGGCATGCACACCGCACAACCGTCGCGATTCACTTAGGTATAACGTTGGCTCAAACGAGCCTACCGCCATCACGCGCAAAGCAGGGATTTCGAAACGCTGACGAAATCGTAGTCGGAACCCGGACGGTGCGCAAGGCAACGATTGCACGGCGTCGCACCCCTTGCGCTTTCATTACAAAAACAAATGCGCCACTTGAGAACCTACGAGGCGGCGAGTATGCGATCGAGCAGCTTTTCAATCTGTCCGGCGCGTTCCGACAGGGCGCCGTGCCGCGCTTTGTCGTCGGCCTGGGTGCGATGGAGCTCGTCGGCGATGTTCAGGGCGGCAATGATGGCGAGCCGGAGCTGATCCCCTGTGGACGAGGAGCCCGACGCCGCCTTCATCCGGCTTTCGACGTAGGCGGCGAGCCGCATGACGTACGCGGCGTCGAGCGAGCTTCGGATCGGATACCGGTGTCCGAGGATGTCGATCGGAATCGTGCGATCGTCGGACATGTGGCGGCTACAGGTTCAGCGCTTCGAGCTGCTCCAGCATCTCGCCGACGCGGGTCCGGATCACGTCGCGTTCCTCGCGCAGTGCCGAGATCTCGGTCGAGAGGCCGTCGCTCGCGGAGAGCCGCGCGCGCAGCGTGTCGACTTCGCGCGTGAGCCGCTGGTTTTCTTCCTGGGCCCGCGCCTGATCGTGCTTCAGCCGATCGATGAGCCCGACGAGCAGTTTGACTTTCTCTTCGAGCCGGTCAATCGGCTCGAGGTCGACGCTGGGAGCGGCGGCTTTGGCCATCTGCAATCACCGTTGGACGGCGTCGTGCTCGCGCACGAGCGCCGAAAGAATCTTGTCGAAGGCGTGCTGCACGTCCTGATCGGTCAGCGTCCGGTCGCTCGCCTGGAAGGTGAGCCGCACCGACAGGCTGACCGCTTCGTCGGGCACGCCTTTGCCCCGATACCGATCGAAAAACGCCACGTGCACGAGCGGCGCCGCGAGATCCGCCGCGGCCGCCTGAATGGTGCCACGAATGATTTCAGCAGGCAAGGACGCAGACACGACAATCGAGAGATCGCGCACGACCGACGGATGGCGCGGCAGCGCGTGCACCCACTCGGTTGACGCGAGACGATGCTCGGCCAGCCGGTCGAGATTCAGCTCGGCGACGAAAATCGAGTCCTGATGCGGTGCACCCGCGGCGTCGGCCCGTTCTGGCGAAAGCTGACCAAACAAGCCGATAACGTGTTTCTGCACAGTTACCTGAGCGGACTGCCCTCGCACGAGGAACGGACTCGTCACCGGCGAGATCTCGACTTTGACGGACAGGGCATCGCATAGGAGCTCGACGATCCCCTTCATGTCGTAGAGATCGCGACCTCGCGAAGCACCGGACCAGTGGAGGCCAGTCGCGCTGCCGGTGGCGGCAATGGCAACTCCTCGGGTTTCGCCGTCGGTTTTCGAGAAACGAGCGCCAACTTCGAAGAGGGCCACGTCGCGGCGACCGTGACGGCGGTTGTGCGCAACTGAGTTCAGCAGTCCTGGAATCAGCGACGGGCGCAGTACCTCGAATTTCGCCGAGAGCGGGTTCGCGACTGAGATCGTCTCTGCGGGGATGTTGTTCGGCGCGAACGCATGCGCAGGTTCCGCTTCGATGATGCCAAATGTCACCGCTTCGGAGAATCCCGCGCCTGTCAGCGTGCGTCGCACGAGCTGGTCGCGCGGAATCCGGCTGTCGGGCGCCGCGGCGGCCACGGTGACCGGGGGGAAGAGCGGCTCGAGCTTGTCGAGGCCGTAGTGGCGGCCGACCTCTTCGATGAGATCGACTTCACGGGAGAGATCCACGCGGAAGGTCGGCACGTCCGCCGTCCAGCCGTCGTTGGTGGGCCCGACCGTGAGGCCAAGGGCGGTGAGAATCCGAACGACTTCAGCGTCCGGCACGCGCAAGCCGAGCAGCGTCGCGAGCCGCTCGCGGCGGAGATGCAGCGTCCGCGGCCCGCGGGTTGACGGATAGCGATCGACGATCGGTCCGTTGACCTTGCCGGCGCCGATGTTCTGCATCAGGGCCAGCGCCCGCCGCATCGCGAGCACCGGTGCGTTGATGTCCGCGCCGCGTTCGAAACGCGAAGACGCTTCGGTCTTGAGGCCGAGCCGCTTGCCGGTGCGGCGGACCGAGGACGGCTTGAAGTAGGCCGACTCGAACACCACGGTCTTCGTCGTCTCCGAGACTTCGGACGCCTGTCCGCCCATCACCCCGGCGACCGCTTGCGCGTCGTGCCGGTCGGCGATCACCAGCATGTCGTCTTCGAGCGTGCGGGTCGAGCCGTCCAGGGTCACGACCTTCTCGCCGGCGCGCGCGCGGCGCACGCGGATTTCGTGTCCGCCGATGCGCTCGAGGTCGAACGCGTGCATCGGGTGGCCGATCTCCATCAGCACGTAGTTCGTGATGTCGACGAACGGGCTGATCGGACGCACACCGGCCGCCTGCAGCCGCGTCGTCATCCACTGCGGCGAGGTCGTGGCCTTCACGTCCGCCACGGCGGCGGCATACCGTGGACACAGTTCCGCGTCGTCGATGTGCACGCTCACCGCGGAATGGCCCGGCCCCGAGCCTTCACCGTCGACCGGAACGTTCGCGAGCGCGATGCGCGACCCTGGCGCGACCGACGGCAGCCGGACCGGCAGGTCGTAGAGCGTTCCAATCTCGCGCGCGAAGCCGAGGACGCTGAGGCAGTCGGGACGGTTGGCGGTGACCTCGAAGTCGATCACCGCGTCGTTGCCCATCGTCTCGATCGCCGCGACCTCGAATCCACGGAGCGCGAGCTTCTCGGCGACATCATCCGCCGACGCCGTCACGTTGACGAAGTCACGCACCCAGGAGAGGAGGAGTCTCATTCGCTAGATCAGAACAAATTCGCCACGAAAGCACGAAAACACCAAACCGGAAATACATTCAAACCACAGAGAGCACTGAGAACACGGAGAGACACACGCTGACCGCTCGGCCTGCTGCGCAGGCCACCCGAGCCGAGCGACGCCTTTCGTGCTTTCGTGTCTTCGTGGCGCATTTTCAGTACGGGAACTGCTCGAGGAAACGCAGGTCGTTCTCGTAAAACAGCCGGATGTCGCTGACCTGATGCCGCAGCATCGTGATGCGTTCGATCCCGAGGCCCCAGGCGAAGCCCGTGACCTGCTCGGGGTCGTAGCCGACGGCTTCGAAGACCGCCGGATGCACCATGCCGCAGCCGCCGAGTTCGATCCAGCCGGTCTTCTTGCACATCTGGCAGCCGGCGCCTTCGCACTGCCAGCAGCTGATGTCGAGCTCCGCGCTCGGCTCGGTGTACGGGAAGAAGCTCGGTCGGAACCGCACGCGCGAGCTGGCGGAGAAGAGCTCGCGCACGAAGGCGAGGAGCGCGCCCTTCAAGTGCGCCATCGAGATTCCTTCGCCGACGACGAGCGCTTCGACCTGACCAAAGGCGGGCGAGTGCGTGAGATCCAGATCGTCGCGGCGGAAGACGCGGCCGGGGACCGCAATGCGGATCGGCGGCTTGTGCGTCTCCATGTAGCGGATCTGCATCGAGGAGGTATGCGTCCGCAGCAGCGTCCGCACATCGTCCGGTTTCCCCGAATGGCCGGGGAGCGGCGTCGCGAGATACAGCGTGTCCTGCATGTCGCGCGCGGGATGCTCGGCCGGCATATTGAGCGCGTCGAAGCAGTGCCACTCGTCTTCGGCTTCGGGACCCTCGACGATGGTGAATCCCATTCGGGTGAAGACGGCTTCCATGCGGTCGCGCACGACGGTGAGCGGATGGCGATGGCCCATCACCGGCACGCGGCCCGGTAGGGTTACGTCCGCGCGATCCCGTTCGAGCTTCTTCTGGTCGGCAGCTTCGCGGACCTGAACCGTCGCCTCCTCGAGCCGCTGTTCGACGTAGGTCTTGAACTCGTTGGCGATCGCTCCGAGCGCGCGGCGATCTTCAGGCGCCGCCGAGCCGAGCTCCTTCAGCATCTTCGTGATGATGCCGTCCTTGCGCGACAGATAGCGGTCGCGGATCGGTTGGATGTTGCCGGCGTCGATGGCAGGGAGCAGGTCGCGCTCGAAGGCGACGCGGCGTTCGTCGGGAACCTGGGAGCTCATGGGAGAGGGGAGAGCGAAGAGGTCCGGCTGCTTGTCCGCCGTAGCCCCGAAGGCGAAGGCGGAAAGCCGGACCCTACAACGTGCAACGTGTGCACGATGTGGGATCCGGTTTTAGCCGGATTGCAGTCAGGCGCGTGCCGTCTTCGCCGCGCCCTTGGCCTGCTTGGCCAGGGTCGCGAACGCCGCCGGGCTCGTGCTCGCCAGTTCGGACAGCGACTTCCGGTCGAGTGTGACACCGGCGTTCTTCAGGCCGCTGATCAACTGACCGTAGGTGAGCCCATGCTCGCGGGCCGCGGCGTTGATGCGGATGACCCACAGGCGGCGGAAGTCGCGCTTCTTGCGGCGGCGGCCGACGAAGGCGTACTTGAGCGCGGTGTCGACCGACTCTTTTGCCGCCCGATACAGCTTGCTCTTGTTGGCGTAATAACCCTTCGCAAGACCCAGCAGCTTCTTCCGCTTGGCCCGGCGGACTGTTCCTCGTTTTACACGCGGCATTTCACGAACTCCTTAAGGTTTCAACGGTAGGAACCGGTTTTAGCCGGTCCGGACAGGCTAAAGCCTGCCCCTACCGAGGTCTACTTGTAAGGCAACATCCTCGCGAGCTTCGGCTGGTCCACGTCGGCGACGGTCGTCGTGCCGCGCAGTCCGCGCTTCCGCTTCGTGCTCTTGCTGCTCAGGATGTGCTGCTTGAACGCCTTGCCGCGCATGAACTTGCCGTTCTTGGTGCGCTTGAACCGCTTGGCTGCGCCGCGGTGGCTCTTGATCTTCAACTTCTTCGCCATCGTTTCCTCATCTAGGTCCGGCTGACGCCGGACGCCCAACTCTCGTCAACGCGCCGCCGGCGGCGCCTTTCGTCCGCCGCCTTGCGGCTTGCGGCTCAAGATCGTGTGCATCTGGTTGCCCTCGAGGCGCGGCATCGATTCGGCCACCGCCACCTCGGAGAGCTCTTCGACCAGGCGCTCGAGAATCCGGCGTCCGATCTCCGGGTGCGCCATTTCGCGGCCGCGGAAGAAGATCGTCGCCTTCACTTTGTCGCCGTCCTCGAGGAAGCGCTCGATGTGCTTCTTCTTGAACTGGTAGTCGTGTTCGTCCACCTTCGGACGAAACTTGATCTCTTTGACCTCGATGACCTTCTGGTGCTTGCGCGCCTCGCGCGCCCGCTTCTGCTCCTGATACTGGTACTTGCCGAAGTCCATGATCCGGCAGACCGGCGGGTTGGCGGTCGGCGAGATTTCGACGAGGTCCAGATTCTTGGCTTTCGCGATCGCCAGCGCCTGGGGCGGCGGCATGATGCCGAGCTGCTCCCCGGTGTCGTCGATGACTCGGATTTCCCGAACGCGGATGCGTTCATTGACACGGACGCGGTCGTCCCGGCGTGGTGATCTGTCGAAAGCGATAACTACCTCCCCCTACTCTTGGGCCAGGGCGCCGGGAGCCGGTCCACGCTTGGTGGCGACTTCCTCGTGCGCCGACGCGATGAATCCCGATACCGAACTGGCGCCCTGGTCGCCGCCGCTCCGGGTCCGGACTGAAACCGTCCCTTCCGCGACTTCCCGATCGCCGACGACCAGCATGTAGGGAATCTTCTGCAGCTGGGCCTCCCGGATCTTATATCCAATCTTCTCCTGCCGATCGTCCAGGTCGGCCCGGAGGCCGCCGGCCTCGAGGTGCTCCCGAACCGAACGGGCGTAGTCGGCGTGGCGGTCCGCAATCGGGATGACCACCACCTGAAGGGGCGCCAGCCAGAGCGGGAACGCCCCGGCGTAGTGCTCGATCAGAATGGCGATAAACCGCTCAAAGCTGCCGAAAATTGCCCGGTGGATCACAATCGGCATGTGCTCGGCGTTGTCGGCCCCGACATATTTGAGGTTGAACCGGGCCGGGAGCTGGTAGTCGAGCTGAATCGTCGCGCACTGCCATTTGCGCCCGATCGCATCGGTCACGTCGAAGTCGATCTTTGGACCGTAAAACGCGCCGTCGCCCTCGTTGAGCGTGTATGTCTGGTTGGCGCGCTCGAGCGCTGCCTTGAGCTGCAATTCGGCCGAATCCCAGGTCTCGATCTCGCCCAGGAACTCGGGCGGCCGGGTCGACAGCTTGGCTTCGTACGAGAGCCCGAAGTCGCCGTAGACCTTCTGGACCAACCCCAGCAGCCGCTCGACTTCCTCGCCGATCTGATCCTGCGTCACGAAGCAGTGGGCATCGTCCTGCGAGAACTGGCGCACGCGCGTCAGTCCCGAGAGCACCCCTGAGGCTTCGTTGCGATGGAGCGGGGTCTGCTCGTGGAACCGGAGCGGCAGATCGCGGTAGCTGCGGACCTGGCTGCCGAAGACCAGCATGTGGCCCGGACAGTTCATCGCCTTGGCCGCCATCTGTTCCTCTTCCGCTTCGATGAGGAACATGTTCTGGCGATAGTGCGACCAGTGGCCCGAGGTTTCCCAGAGCGCCTTGTTGTAGATGAGCGGGGTCTTCACCTCGACGTAGCCGGCGGGGAAGAGCACGCTCCGCATGTAGTTTGCGAGGCCGTGATAGAGCGTGGTGCCCTTGTCCAGCCAGAATGCTGCGCCCGGTGCCCACTGATGAAAGATGAAGAGGCCGAGCTCTTTTCCGAGCTTGCGGTGATCGCGCTTCTTCGCTTCTTCGATCTGGGTGAGGTGCGCCTTGAGTTCTTTGTCCGAGAAGAACGCCGTGCCGTAGACGCGCTGCATCGGCTGATTGCGCGCGTCGCCCTTCCAGTACGCGTTCGAGGTGGTCAGCAGCTTGAAGCCCTTGAGCCGGCCGGTTGACGGCACGTGCGGACCGACGCAGAAGTCGATGAAGGTGTCCTTGTCCTTGATGGTGTAGCAGGACACCTCGCGCTGGCCTTCGGTCTTTTCCTCGATCAGTTGCACCTTGAGCGGCTCGCCCCGCTTGGCGAAGAACGCTTTCGCTTCGTCGCGCGGCCACATCTGGCGTTCGTAGATCAGATCCTGCGAGGCGAGCTCGCGCATCTTGTTCTCGATCGCCTCGAGATCCTCCGGCACGAACGGCCGCGGCACGACGAAATCGTAGAAGAAGCCTTCGTCGGTCGCCGGACCGATGCCGCACTGCACGGTGGGGAAGAGATTGGTGACGGCGGCGGCCAGGAGATGCGCGGTGCTGTGGCGGTAGAGCGCGAGCGCTTCGGGACTCTTGTCGGTGACGATCCGGACGCGCGCATCCTGTTTCAGCGGGAAGCTCAGGTCGACCAGCTTGTCGTCCACGACCGCGGCCAGCGACGCCTGCGCGAGGCGCGGCGAGATCGCCTCGGCGACCGCGCGGACCGGTGCCCCCGCGGGCAGGGCTCGCTCGGATCCGTCAGGGAGTGTGACTGTGACCTGGCTCATTACAGTGATTGTTTAGCCCCTCGACTCCCCTCGGTCGCTCGGGGCATTTGACCTGACAGGGCCTGCCATGAGCGAACCTTCGGCCTGCCGTTAGGCAGGATGAAGGCGAGTCGAATGGTAGGCACGGGTGGACTCGAACCACCGACCTCCTGCGTGTCAAGCAGGCGCTCTAACCTCTGAGCTACGCGCCTCCAGCTGGCAAAAAGACGCCGTAGGCGAACGGACAGTATACCTTACGCGGCCTTTTTCTCCGCGATCCGCTCGAGCGCTTTCTCCAGAATCGGGTCGTTCGTCGGCGCGGGCTGGCCGAAGTCGACATCGGGATCGTCGACGGCCAGCGTCGGTTCCAATCCCTTCTCGTGAAGCGGCGTTCCGGCGGGCGTGAGATATCGCGTCGTCGTCAACCACAGGCCGGTTCCGTTCGGCAGCCGGACCAGTTTCTGCGTGGCGGCGCGGCCGATCGTGTGCTCGCCGACCAATTCCGCGCGGCTGTTGCCGGCGAGCGCCGAGGCGAAGAGTTCCGCCGCGCCCGACGTCCCGGTATCGACCAGCAGCGTCGTCGGCATCGTGATGCTGCCGTCGACGATGTTCGCGGCAATCGTTTCCTTGGTCTGGCCGCGGGTTTCGCGGACGGCGAGCGTGCCGCTCTTGACGAAGAGGCGCGCCAGCGCGATGCCGCTGTCGAGCGGTCCGCCGGCCGCGCGCCGCACGTCGACGACCAGCTTCGACGCGCCGCCTTTCACCAGATCGGCGATCTGCGCCTTGGCCTGATCAGTTGTCCGCGTGCTGACGCTCGCGATTCTGACGTAGCCGACGCCGGGCGAGACAATCTTGCTGGTCACGTCGGTGGTCGGAATCGCCTCGCGGGTGAGCTCCACGACGTGCGGATCGTTCTGGTTGCCGCGGAAGACGGTGATTGAAACCTTCGAGCCGATCGCGCCGCGCAGGCGGCGCATCCCTTCGAAGACCGACATCTCGCGCGTCGGCGTATCGCCAATCGCACGCACATAGTCTCCGGTGCGGAGCCCGGCCTTGGCGGCCGGCGATCCGTCGCGCGCGGCGACGATGCGCAGGTAGTACTGACGGGTGAGATCGATGCCGACGTCGCCGGTGGGAAGCGGGGCGTTCTGGTCGATCTGCACAACCTGCGCGGCGGTGAGGTACGCACTATCCGGATCCAGGCTGTCGGCGAGACCGTGCATCGCGCCGGTCATGACCCGGTCGACGTTCACTTGCTCCACGTAGTTGCCGGTGATGAGGCCGACAACTTCGTTGAAGACCCGAAGATGCGGGTACGAGTCTTCACGCGCCGTTGCCTTGCTCAGAAAACCACCGACGATCGCGAAGACGACGACCGGCGCCGAGATCCAGAAGACGATGCGGCGGATTCTTGAGGACATGTTGTGAATGGTCCTTGGTCCTTAGTGCTTGGGCCCTAACGCTTTCTGAGCCATTGTAAAGGATCGACCGGGCGACCGTCGACGCGCACCTCGAAATAGAGCCCGGCGGCGCCCGTGGTTGAGACGCCGACGGTGCCGACGATATCGCCGCGGCCGACGCGCGCGCCGCGCGCGACCCGCGTCTCCTGCAGATTCCCATAGAGCGTGAACGCCTGCCCGCCGTGATCGACGATGACGAGGCGGCCGAACCCGGTAAAGGCATCCGCAAACGCAACCGTGCCGTCGTGAACCGCCTGGACCTCCGTGCCTTCTGGCGTGGCGATGTCGATGCCGGTGGTCGGGCCGCGGGTTCCGTTGCTGGCACCGAAACGCTGGCGCAGCGTTCCGGCCGAGGGCCAGTCGAGATCGCCGCGGAAGGGACCGATCGGCAGGGCCGCGGCCGCGACCGGCGTGCCGGCGGCGAGGCCGGAGAGCGTGACCTGCAGCTTCGCCTGCGCGGCTTGCAGCTCGCCGGACAACTGCGCGTTCAGATCCCGG
Organism: uncultured Bifidobacterium sp.; assembly: GCA_964577955.1. Taxonomy (GTDB): domain Bacteria; phylum Acidobacteriota; class Vicinamibacteria; order Vicinamibacterales; family CAVVIG01; genus CADEEX01. The sequence continues at coordinate 293,160 of CAZOAZ010000001.1, forward strand.
CGCTCGTCGATGTCGCGGATGAGCGCGTTTCGGGCCGCGACCGCCTGCTCGGCGGCGGCTTTGGCGCGCTCGGTCTCGGCCTTGAGCTTGGCGAGCTGGGTCTGACGCTCGCGCAGCGTCTCGCGGCTCGTCGACAAGTTGGCCAGCCGCTGACGATGCGTGGCGGCACGCGTGCGATCGAGGTCGGATAATGCGCCGACCATCCGGGAGGCCTGGCCGATCTGCTGCAGGCTCGAGGTCGAGAGCAGCATGCGCACGTACGCGCCACGTCCAAGCTTGTAGAGGCTGACGAGCCGCGCCTCGAGCGCGGGACGGTCCTGCTGCTCCTGTTCCTCGATGGTCGAAATCTGCAGGTCCAGCGCCGTCAGCTCCGCGGCGACGCCGTCCGCGTCCCGCGTCGCCTGCCGCAGTTCTTCGGTGCGGATCTGACGTTCGACTTCGAGCTTGCGCAGCTCATTCAGGAGGGTGCGTTCCTGGGCGAGGAGCTTGTCCGCTTCGTCGTGCAGCGCGCGCAGCCGCTCGGAGGCGCGACGGGCGAGCGTCTCGGTTTCGGCGCGGTCCGCTTGTTGGGCGACGAGCGCCGCGCCGAGCGCGAGCGCGGTAACGGCGGCGACTACGAGTCGGCCAGGATTCATGGACTAGCTTTCGAGGCTCTGCGGGCTCGTGGTGAAGCTTTTGATCGTTATCGGCTGGAGCGAGAAATTGTAACATCTGAGCCGTGCGTGTCCTGGCGATCGACGTCGGCAAGCGGCGGATCGGCCTCGCGATCAGCGATCGATCGCGGACGCTGGCGCGGCCGCTCGTGACGATCCGCGTCACCACGCGCGACGGCGTGAGCCAGGTGGCTGCGGAAATCGAGCGGCTGGCGGCTGAGGAGGACGGGCTCGCGGAGATCGTGGTCGGGTTGCCGCGCGGTCTGGACGGCCAGCCGCACGCCCAGACCGTGGCGGTCGAGGCGTTCATCGCGGGCCTGCGCGGCCGCACCTCGCTGCCGGTGGCCACCGAGGACGAGCGGCTGTCGAGCCGGGAAGCCGACAGCCGGCTCGCCGTTCACGACCGCGACTGGCGGTCGCGCAAAGAGCGGCTGGATGCCGCCGCCGCGGCCGTCGTCCTGCAGGATTACTTGGATAGGAAATCCGACTGAAGAAGCTGCTGATCGTTTTGATCGTGCTGATCGTCGTGGCCGCCGGCGCCGCGGGTGCGGGCTACTACGTGCTGTCCGGCCGGCTCGCCGAGCCGTTCCGCGGCTACGCCGGCGATGCGCAGCTGGTGGAGATTCCGTCCGGCGCGAGCACGCGCCTGATCGGCCAGAAACTGGTCGAGGCCGGCATCATCCGCGACGATCTCCTGTTCCGCGCCGCGTTGTGGCAGAGCGGCGACGCGCGCCGGCTCAAGGCGGGCGAGTACCGGTTCGACAAACCGATGACGCCGGCGGAGGCGCTCGGCAAGATCGCGCGGGGCGAAGTCGACCTCATCACCATCACGTTTCCCGAGGGGCTGACGATTCGCGAAATGGGCGCGATCTTCGAGAGCCGCGGGCTCGGCACCGCGGCGTCGTTTGTCGCGGCGGCCCGCAACCAGGCGCTGGCGCGGACGATCGATCCGCAGGCGAGCGATCTCGAGGGCTACACGTTTCCTGACACCTACGCGCTTCCTCGCAAGACGGACGCGACGCAGTTGGTGCAGGCGATGGTCGAGCGCTTCGAGAAGGTGATGACGCCGGCGCTGCGCGAGAAGGCCGCGGCGCGCGGGCTGAGCCTGCGACAACTCGTCACGCTGGCGTCGATTATCGAGAAGGAAACCGGCAAGGGCGAAGAGCGACCGCTGGTCGCGGCGGTCTACTCCAATCGGCTGCGCATCGGGATGGCGCTGCAGTGCGATCCGACGCTCATCTACGCGATGCAGCGGGCGGGGAAGTACGACGGCAACATCCGCAAGGACGACATGCAGTTCGACTCGCCCTACAACACCTACCGCTACCCGGGGTTGCCGCCGGGTCCGATCGCCGCGCCCGGCCGCGCCTCGCTCGAAGCGGCCGCCGATCCGGCCGACGCGCCATATCTGTACTTCGTCAGCCGCAACGACGGCTCGCACGAATTCGCGAAGAGCCTCGAGGAGCACAACCGCAATGTCCAGAAGTACCAAGTGGAGTATTTCCGCGCCCGCCGCTCCAGCGGACGCCACTGATTTCAACCACAGAGATCACAGAGTGCACAGAGACCGCCGCCGCACGACGCGGCCGGCCGGCAACGCCGGCCGGAATCACTGCGCGAATCTCCTCGAACCGAACGACTTGCTGGAGCCGACGAAGGTCGTTCGGTTCGAGGAGATTCGTGCAGTGTTCGCCGCTTCGCGGCGCCGCGTCGGCTGTGATCAGCCAAAATTCTTCTCTGTGTTCTCTGTGACCTCTGTGGTTTGATCCGTTTCGCACACCATGACACAACCGACTTACGATCTCTTCATCGCCGGGGAATTCGTCAAGAGCGCGGGACACGCGACGCGGGAGATCCTCGACCCGTCGACGGGTGAAGCCATCGCGACGGTCCCGGAGGCGAATACCCACGATGTCGATCGCGCGGTGGCCGCGGCGCGGCAGGCCTTTGACGAAGGCGGCTGGCCGGACACGCCGAGCGGCCAGCGGGGCCGCATTCTGCTGCGGCTCGCCAATCTCGTGCGCGAGCACGCGGACGAACTCGCGGAGCTCGAGACGCGGAACACCGGCAAGCCCATCACGGAGGCCGAAGGCGACATCGGCGATGTCGCGGCGTGCTTCGAGTACTACGGCGGGCTGGCGACGAAGATTCACGGCGATGTCGTTCCGGTGCAGGAAGACGCGCTCGCGTTGGCGCTCCGCGAGCCGATTGGCGTCGCCGCGCAGGTCGTCCCCTGGAACTTTCCGTTGCTGATGGCGGCGTGGAAGCTGGCGCCGGCAATCTGCGCCGGATGCAGCGTCGTGTTGAAACCGGCCGAACAGACGCCGCTCACGGTCCTCGCGCTGGCGCGCTTCTTCACCGACGCCGGCCTGCCGCCGGGCGTCGTCAACATCGTCACCGGCGTGGGCGAAAGCGCCGGCGCGGCGCTCGTCGGCCACAGGGACGTGGACAAGATCGCCTTCACCGGCAGCGCGGAAGTCGGCCGCATCATCATGCGCGGCGCGGCCGACAGCCTGAAGAAGGTCTCGCTCGAGCTCGGCGGCAAGTCGCCGGCGATCTTCTTCGCGGATGCCGATTTCGAATCGGCGGTCGAAGCGTCGCTCT
>CAZOAZ010000002.1:0-58443 GCA_964577955.1 uncultured Bifidobacterium sp.
TGAAGCAAGCCGAACAACGGTTTCATCAACTGCGGATCTGACAAAGTCGTACTAGTCCTTGACGCGATTGCGTCCGCTCTGTCGGACGCCACTGTAGCTGACCAAGAGAGGCGAGCGCTTCAGACGGCCATTCATGCCGCGCTCGGGCAGTTCGCTGCATTCGGCGATCAATGGGGACGTAGCAGCGCTTTGCGACAAGTCGGCCTGCCGCTGCTGCAGTGGAGCTTTGGCGCCAAAGAACACGATGCCATGGCGTTTGAAGTGTTTTCGCAAGGATTCGTTTCACTGTTCAAGGCGGGAGACGTCACAGACGTCGAAGGCACTTTTGAAGCACTCGCACCATTAATGGAAAGGCTCGACCCCAAAGTAGTCGGCAGATTCGTTCGAGCCAGTGGGCAAGCTCAAGGCCGCCTCGCGCACACCGTAGGTTGGCTTGTCAGGGCGCTCGTAGCGGCAAACCCACGAGAACACGAGAGCAACTAGACGAACGGTGATGAGCTCTTGAAAGGCGGTGAAGCCAGACGTGCAACAGGACCTCGAGACGGTATCCCGATGGCTTCTTGACGCGTCGACAGCGATCGCAGCTGACTACGTGATGCTTCCGATTGCCGGTCAAGAGGAAGCCGCGTATCGGGAGCGGGTGTACTGCTACGAGCTTTACCACCAATGGCGACTACATTGGGATGGTGGTTGTCCATACATGGTGTGCGGGGAAATTGACAAGCAAGGCCACCCGGTCATTCGACGCAACGAAAAGCCAGACTTTCTGGTTCACGCCCCAGGCCGGATGACTAACCTGCTCGTCGTCGAGGTGAAGCCCTCAAACGCCAAGCTTCGAAAGATGGTCAAGGATCTCAAAACGCTGACGTATTTCCGGCGCGGTCTTGGTGATGGGCAGAATTACTTCGCGGCATACTTTTGGGTTTACGGCATGAGTGAGGCTGGTTGGAGACGGCGATCGCCAGAGCTGTTGAACCGAGTCCGCGGCGATCGAGATGTCGATCTGGATCTGATTCGTCCAGTGATCCACCAGAATCCAGGCCAGCCAGCAACATTCGTTGATTGGCCCGCTTAGCAATACGGTCACTGGCTATCGCTCGGCCTGCTCTATGCATCGCTTGTCGTCGGTATGACGATCGCTGGACATTCGGTGGCAGCACAACAACCGGCGGCCAGCAGCCCTGCTCGCGACATGGACGCGCTCAAAACGCGTGGCGGCCTCGCGTCGCTGCCAACCGCCACCTGGGTTCAGAAGCTGCCGGTCCCGGTCGTCGTCCACTTCGCGGTTCAGAACGATCTGCGACGAAGCGACACGCCTTACAACAACGGACACATTCGTACGCGCGAAACGCCCGCGGGCGACAGGGGCGTGGCCTTCACGGTTGGCGACGCCATCCTGACAGGCACGGCGGGCGAGTCGTGGCCGATCGTCAAAGCGACGTTCGAAGCCACGTATGAGCCGGTCCCGGGAAACCGAAGGGGGCAAGACGGCAAGTTCTTCAAGAAGCCCTTGCCGATCCTGGGCGCGCAGATGCAGGAAATGTTCGCCGTCACGGCGACGTGGGGACGCCTCGAAGGTCGTCCGGGTGACTGGCTGGTCCAGTACGACGAGGCCGGGAACGACTTCGGCATCGTCGAGCAGAAGATCTTTGAAGCGACCTACGAGCGCCTCGCCGTCACTCCGGAACTACTGGCAAAGCTCGAGGCGATGCGGACACGCGTGCGCAGACCTTGATCACGGCACGAGCTTCGTGAACGGCACTTTTGCCGGGATCCGCTGGTGGCCGCGCACGCCGAGCAGTCCCATGGCCGCGACCTCGTCGCCCCAGAACCACACCGCTCCATCCTTCGTGCGGGCGAAGCTGTAGTTCCCGCACAGCCAGTACGCGTCCACGTCCGGCAATCTGATCGCCGTCGGATTCAGCTGGAATCTTCCGGTGACTCCAGCACCGAGCTGTCCCCAGTCACTGTTGCCCCACCCGATCAGCGTGTTGTTCCGGCGGCGCACGATGAACTCCCGGCCCATCGTGCCGGCCTTCACTTCGACAACATCCGTTAAACCGGCCACGACAGCCGGCGTCGGTTGTCCGGGATCCACAGTGTCGGCCTGCGTGCCGTGCCCCAACCCGCCCTGCTCGTTTCTGCCCCAGCTCCACACACGGCCGTCGCGCGTCACCACCACCGCGGCGCCGTTCACGGTGGCGATGGAGACCACGTCTCTGACCCCAGGCACCAGCGCCGGCAGGTGGTACTCCGAGGAGGTGCCACCTGTCCCCATCTCGCCCTTCAAGTTGCCGCCCCACGAATAGACGCGTCCATCGCGCGTCAGTGCGTAGCCACTGACGACACTGCTGCTGACGCCGAGCACGAGGTCGGCGACGTTCGCCAGACCGTTGACGACGATCGGTGTGGCCACACCCGGGTAGACCCGCTGGCCGCCAGTGAGTGCCTCCGGCAGCAGACCCCACGCGCGCACGCTGCCGTCACGCATGACGGCCATCGCCACCGCGTCCTGGACGACCACACGCGCGACGCCGGCGAGTCCTGGCACCTGTCCCGGCGTGTGCCGGTTTCTCGTCTCTCTCGCCCCGCTGAGCGGCACACCGAGGGTGCTGTTGAACCCCTGCCCCCAGGCCCACACCGTGCCGTCTTCGAGCAGCGCGTACGATGTCTCGTCGTCGCTGGCCGCCACCTGCACGACCTTGCCAGGCAGCGCCACGCGAGCCGCCGGCTCGAATGTGCGAGTCGATTTCGGCCGTCCCAGCTGGCCGAAGCGGTTCGCACCGAGCGCTGATACCGTGCCGTCGGATAGCAAGACGAGAATGTGGTTCGACCCGGCGATCTGCGTGACGGTCGGCGCCTGCGCGTCAAGCAGACCGAGCGCTGGATGGAAGGCGAGGCACGCGAGGATCACAATCAGGAGTCGACGCATAATTTCATTGTAGACCGCACGGTCCAGCGCTCCCACGGTGGTGAGCTACTCTTTGGAACGACGATGCGCTGGAGCTTGATGTCTGACGGACGCGGCGCGGCGGCGGGCGCTCTCGTGCCGCTGATGGCCGCCCAGGCGACGCTCGGCCTGCTGAGGCCAGAGATCTATCGCGATGCCGCGTGGATCAGAGCGACGTGGTTCGGCAACGACTGGGTCACATTGCTCGTGGCCGTTCCGCTCATGCTCGTCTCCAGACGCATGGCGCGCACCGGATCGGTGAAGGGTCACCTGCTGCTGATTGGCGCGCTCGGCTACGCCGTCTACAACTATGCGTTCTACCTGTTTGGCGCGGCGCTGAATACACAGCTGCCGCTGTATGTCCTGATTCTCGGCCTCGCCATGACGGCGCTCGGTTCGGCGCTGTCGCGGATCGATCCGATCGCAGTCGCGCGTCTCGTGCATCCCGCGCTGCCGGCGCGCCTGCTCGCCGGCTATCTGCTGTTCGTCGCGTGCGGTCTGGCGCTGATCTGGCTCGGCATGTGGGCGGCCTACGTCTTCGCCGGCCGGCCTACGCCAGTGGAACCGGAAGCGTTCAAGATCGTCGCGGCGCTCGATCTCCTGTGGCTGGTCCCGTCGCTCGCGGCTGGAGGCGTGCTGCTCTGGAACCGGCGGCCCTGGGGACTGGTAATCGCTCCGGCGGCCAGCGTTCAGGGTGCGGTGTACCTGCTGGTTCTCTCAGTGAACTCGCTCGTAGCGATCCGCCGCGGCCTGGCAACGTGGCCTGGAGAGCTTCCGATCTGGACTCCACTGACCATCGCGACGTCGGCCACCGCGCTCGTGCTCCTGCACGGTGTCTCCGCGAGTGGGAACCATGATTGAGCCGATCGCTCGCGCTCGCGCGAGTTCCGGCGAGGGTCTCCGTCAGACCGCGCTCGTCTTCGCCGCCTACACACTGATCGCCGCCGTCGCCACCTGGCCGCTGCTGCGCGACATGCGCACGATGATCGTCAGCGATCCCGGCGACGCGCTCCTCAACACCGCCATCCTGCTCTGGAACGCGACGACGATGCCGCTGTCGGCGGCGTGGTGGAACGCGCCGCACTACTATCCGGCCGAGGGCATGGTCGCGCTCACCGAGAACCTCCTCGGCATGAGCCCGATCGCGAGCCCGATCTACTGGCTCACCGGCAATCCGCTCCTCGCCCACAACCTGCCGATCTTCCTGACCTGGCCAATCTCTGCCTTCGCGGTGTATCTGCTCGTCCGATTTCTCTGCAAGCGCGAAGACGCCGCATTTCTCGCCGGCCTCGCCTTCGGCTTCTCGCCATACCGCGTCGTCGCGCTCGGCCACCTGCAGACGCTCGCGACCTTCGGCGTGCCGCTCGCCGCGCTCGGCATGCACGGCTACCTCGAACAGCGACGCTGGCCCTGGCTGGTCCTCGCCGGCCTGGCGTGGCTGCAGCAGGCGTTCGCCAACGGCTACTACGTCGTCTACGGGGGACTGTTCATCGCGCTCTGGTGGCTGTACTTCTGCACGCGACGCGACACCTTCAAGCCGGGACTCGTCATCGGCGGCGCGCTCGCGGTGTTCAGCCTGCCGCTCGTGCCGATGCTCGTGGGCTATCGTGCGATCCACGAACAGTACGGTCTCCATCGCACCTACAACGAAATCCTCTACTTCAGCGCGAACACCAGGTCGTGGTTCGAGACCCAGCCGGACGTCTGGCTGTGGCACTTCATCTTTCCGTTCGGGAAAGACAACATGTTTCCCGGCCTCACCGCGATCGCGATCGCCGGCGCGGGAATCGGCTGGTTGCTGGTCCGTCGCGATCCCCAGGCGGCGATCAACACGAAGCCCGGCATCCAACTGGTGCTCGGCGCCGGTGTCGTGCTGTCGCTGGCCGCGATTGCCGCGAGCCTGCGCTACGGCATCATCGACACCACCCTCTTCGGTCTGCGCTTCAGGATGACGACGGTCGACCGGGCGGTTGCCGCACTCTTCGCCTTCGGCGTTCCGCTCGTGGCGCTGACACCCAGGACTCGCAACGCCTTGCAGCAGCGCAGTCCGCTGGTGTTCTACGCCGCGGCGACGATCGTCGTCGCGCTGCTCTCCTGCGGGCCGGTGCTGCGCGCCGGCGAGGACGTGATCTGGGATCCAGCGCCGTACGGCTGGCTGATGTCGTTGCCCGGTTTCAACGAACTGCGCGTGCCGACACAGCTCAAGATGATCGACATCATGTGCCTGGCGGTCGCGGCGGGGCTCGCCTATCGCGCGATTCGCCCGTCACGAATCAAAGCCGCGACGATCGCGGGCGTGTTGCTCGGCGGCGCGATCCTCCTGGATGGGTGGATGCTGCAGGCATCGATGGCGGTCGCACCCGAGCGGTGGGCGGAAGTGGAACCCGCGGATCGATCCGAACCGATTCTCGAACTGCCGCTCGGGCCGGACATCGATTTCGCGGCGACCTTCCGCGCGGCGTGGCATCACCGCCGGATGTTGAACGGCGTGAGCGGCTACGATCCGCCGCACTACAACGCGCTGCGCGCCGGCCTCGCCGCCCACGATCCGTCGGTGCTGATTGCCATCGCCTCCCTCGGCGCCTTCGACATCGTCGTCGACGGCGAGCGCGATCCCGATGGGACGCACGCCCGGTATGCCGCCGCGGCACCCGGGGCAGCCCGCATCCTGAACGACGGCCACCGCACGCTCTTCCGCGTGCCGAAAGGACCGGCTCCGCCGCCGCTCGGCCCAGCGTTGCCCATCGCCGCCGTCCGTGCGATCAGAAACGATGCCGACTCACCGCTGATGCACGACGGGAAGATCGAAACGGGCTGGGGCGACTATCCGCAGAAACCGGACGCGTCGGTGACGATCGACCTCGGGACAACCCGCGACGTGGCGGGTGTGACGAACACGATCGGCGAATTCCTGCTCGATTTTCCGCGCCGGCTGGCGATCGACGTCTCAGTGGACGGCGAGACGTGGACGCCGGCCTGGGAAGGGCCGGCGTTTGCGCAGACGTTTCTCGCCTACGTCCGCGAACCGCGGCGCGCGGCGCTGGAATTCGCGTTCGAGCCGCACGCCGCCCGCTACGTGCGGCTCAGACAGCTCGAGAGCTTCGCCAGCATGTGGCGCATCTCGGAACTGACCGTCCACAGCCCTCGCTAATTCTCTGTGGGTTCTGTGTTCGTTTTTGTTCAGTAGCCGAGGACGCGCAGGCCGGGCACGCGTGAAAAGTCCTTCACGTTCTTGGTGACCAGTGGCGCATCGTCGAGGAGCGCGGCGGTGGCGATCAGCAAGTCAAAGGACCCGACGGCTTTTGTGCCGCGCGTGGTCGCGGCCATCAGGCGTCCGTATTCGGCGGCGAACCGGTCGTCGGGATAGGCGACGAGGAGATTCGAGAGCAGCCGATCGATCTCCTCGCCTTCGCGCAACGGCTGGCGCGCCAGCTCGACCCCGGCGCGCAGTTCGCAGACGACATGAACGGAGACCGCGAGGATTTCCGACGGATCGAGCGACTCGATCAGATCGAGCGCCGGTCCAGGCTTCTCGCGTGTCGTTTCCCGCAGCAGGTCGATCAGGAACGACGTGTCGAGATGGATCATCGCGTCGCGGCCCGGGCCGGTTCGCTCGCGCGTGCCCGGACCTGACGTTCGACACCATCGAGCGCCTTGTCGCTGACGCGGATCGCGCTCAACCGCTCCCGCAACCGCCCGGCGGTCGGCTGCGGACCGAAGTGCGCCTTGATCACTTGAGAGAACGATTGCCCCTCGCGTTTGTGGCGTGAGAGCAATTCGTAGGCTTCGATGTCGATGGTGATGGTCTTGACGCTCATGCACTTATCGTGCACTTATCTCCCAGGGCTGTCAAGCGGGCCCGCGGACACGCCGCGCGGCACCAGTCAGAGGCGGTCCGCTATACTCCGTCAGCGGCCGGCGGAAGCCGGGCGCTACGGGTCATGACGAGGAGTTGTTCATGCGAAAAACGATGATGGCCGCGGTCCTGGCAGCAGCGACGTTCTCGAACGCCGGAGTGACAGCCGCCGGAGCGATCGTCGGCTACGTGTCGGACATGAAATGCGCGACCAGCGGTTCGAGCAAGAAGGCCGCGGCGGAGTAGATTCAGCCGGCGGCGTTCGAGGCGTGCGTCAAGAAGTGCGTGCACGACGAGCAGTCGGAAGCAGTGTTCGTGACCGAGGACAACAGGATCCTCAAGTTCGACGCGGCTTCGCGGGCCAAAATTGAACCGTTTCTCGGCCACAAGGTCAGCGTCACCGGCAAGGTCACCGGCACGATGATGACGATCGAGTCGGTGACCGGTCTGAAGCTGCAGTAACCAGCTCGAGGCCGGTGCCGATTTCCATCGGCCGCTCCGCAAACACTTCCAGCGCCCCCAGCGCCCGCAGTTGCGACGACGCCGTGGAAATGGCGTCGTCGAAGAGCGCCAGCGATTCGTCCGGGACGTGTCCCTCCGCATCCAGCCGCAGCAGCTGCAGTTGATTCAGACAGTTGTTCACGATGTCCTGCACCGTGCGCACCGTCATGTGCACGACGCGGAGCCGTTCGCTCTGCAACTGGGCCTCGTAGAGCAGCCGCGCGTCGCTGACGAGCGGTGCGACCTGCGCGGCGGCAGTTGCGGCCATGCGGACTTCGTCTGGTGAGAAGGCGCGCGCGTCGATCGTTTGCACGACCAGCACCCCGAGCAACAGGCCGCGGTCGACAATCGGAACGCCGAGGAACGATCGGTATCCGTCTTCGCCAGCTTCAGGAAAGTACTTGAAGCGCGGATGCACAGTGGCATCGGAAAACACCTGCGGGCGCAGCTGTTCTCCGACCAGACCCACGAGGCCTTCGGTGAGCGGCATGCGGATCCGGCCGACGCTCGACGGATGCAGTCCGACGGTCGCCGATAGTTTGAGATGCAGACGATCGGCTTCGAGCAGATAGATCGAGCACACGTCGCTCTGGAAGCGCCGCTGCATCAGGCGGGCGATATTGGCGAGCGTTTCGCCGGCGTCACCGTTGTGCGAGATGACCAGCCGGCTGATTTCTTCGAGCGTGCCAAGCAGCGAACTTTCCGAAGAGATTCCGACCTCACCACCCATGGGCTCGTCTCCGCCCTTTCTTTCGGTGTATGGGAGGAGATTCCGTAGCGCCGCCGCGAAACCAACAAACTTGTCAGGCGGGACCAACGAAGTTGTCGGTTGCAGGGAAGAGATGATCACGGACTCCAGTGGAGACCGAGGACGATCGCGCTCGCGGCGAGCAGGACGGCGACGAGCAGCCAGTCGGCGTCGCGGGCGCGCGACGACGCGCCAAGGCCCACGCCGGCAAAGGCCAGCGGCATGAACGGCATCCAGAGCCGGCCGACTTCCCCGCGCGTGACATCGGCAAGATCCACAACGAGGACCGTCGCCACGACGACAGCCAGGACAATCAGGTCGCGCCGGCGGCCCGCAGCCGGGTTCGCAACGAGCGCGGCGCCCCACACGAGCAGCGGCCAACCAGCGAAGATCGCGAAGTCGAGCAGGTTGAAGCGCAGCCAGAGCGCGCGGCTTCTCGGGAGCGTGAAGTGTTCGCGGTGGAGCCGCAGCGAGCGCCCGATGGTGTCGAACCAATCGAAGCCGGCAGCCATCGGCAGCGCCAGCAGCGTGACCGTACCGGCGAACGCCGCACACGCCAGGACCATCGATCGGGTCGCGGGCACTCGCGTCTTCACACTGAGCGCGACGACGATCAGCGCGGCCGCGGCGAGCATGGGCGCCGCGCCGAACGAGCAGAAGAACGCGGTCCCGGCGGCCAGCCCGGCGCCGAACATCGCGACCAGGCCTCGCCGGCTGGTGTGATAGGTCACGCCGACGCACCCGAGCGCGCACGCGGACGCGACGAGGAGCGCGACGACGGCATCGAAGTTCGGCACGAAGAACAGCGCGGCGGGACAAAGCGTCCAGAGACACCCGGCGCGCGCCGCGGCCGCCGGCGACCCACCCCACCTTCGCACGATCACCGCCACCGGCCACGCCGCGAGCAGCGCCGCGACGGCAACGCCCCATCCGCTCAGGAGCGCGCTGGCCTGCAGCACCGGTTCGCGATTGCCGTCGGCCGACACCTCGAATCGCTTGATCGGAACGTGGAGGCGGTCGGCCGCCCCGACGATCGACGTGGCGAGGACCGGAGCGACGCGGATCACATCCACGACCGCTCGGTAGTAAATGACGGGGCCTGGCGGATGCGTCCGTGCATGCAAGGGCAGACCATCGAGCCGCTCGGCATAGCCGGCGAGCAGCGGCTGCACATGGTCCGCGGTTGCCGCCACGCTGAAGAACGACGTGTAGTTCTCGTCTTCAGTGGCGGCCGCGATCGTGGCCGCGGCGCCACCCTGTCGCAGATGCAGGACGCCCAGCTGCAACACAAAGCCGGACACGATAGCCAGGCCGAGACCGGCCGCCGAGACGCGCGGATCGTGCACGGCGCGAACGTTGATCAAAGCAATCGCGGCCAGAATGCCGGCCGCGCCGGCGATCGCCGGACCGAGTCTCCACAGCGCGACGGCCTGGTGGTACGGCCACTGCCATTCGCGCGGGTAGGGCGCTGGACCGCGCAGCCATTCAGGGGTATTGAACGCGACCGCGATGAGGACCGGCACGCTCGCCACCGCCACGACGACGGCGGTGCGCGCGCTGACGCGCCGCGCCAGCCACACGAGCGCCGCGATCGACCAGCCGAGGAGGACGGCGCTCAACGCGTACTCGCTCCACGCCGTCAGGGTGTAAGCCAGCGGCGATCGCCGGACGGCCGAGAGATCCGCGGTCCGGGGCAGCCGCCAGGGACCATCGTCTTCAGACATCCGGAGCGTGAGGCCGTAGCGCCCCTGCGTGTGCGAGTAGGCGATCGCAATGGCGTGCGGTCCGGCGTCGAGCTGCAGTGCATGGTCGGCGGCGGTAAACCGCCGGACTCCGTTCCGCGGAGTTTCGTCCACGAGCACGGTGGCCGTTCCCTCTGCGGCAGCGTCGAAGCGATAGCTGCCGGCGCGCGTGATGTTCAGGAACCCGAACCAGCGGACGCTGAACGGTCGATCCGGGGAGACAGGCGCCTCGCCGGTCAGCGCATCGGTTTCGATGTGCCAGTCGCGGAGGACGTAGGCCGCGGTCGTGCCGTCAGGGTCGCTGAAGTAGGTAGCGGACAGTCCGGATGATCGGTGCAGGACCGCCGCGGCGATCAAGACGACGGCTGTGGCCATCGCGGCCACGCGTGGAGAAAGCGCGACGCCGTTGCTCACGACTGAGGTTGCGTGTGACGGACAGGCTAAAGCCTGTCCCTACCGGTGTCAACCGTTCTGACGCGACGCGAACACTTCGAGGAGTCCGTTCAGGACGGGGACGATGTCATAGTGTAGATCGTCCATGCAGCGGACGTTGTCGCATGCGGTCACCGACTCCGTGAGTTCCTTCCTCACCGTCGTCAGGGTCTCGACCAGCCGCGTGACGCGTGGGCGCCAGTCCTGCATCGCGTAGCCGTTCACGAGAAACAGCAACTGATCGAGCTGCTGGACCAGGCCGTCCAGGTCCGCGGCCAGTTCGACGACGAACCGGCTGCGCAGCCGCGCTCGAAGCTCCCGGGTCGCTCCGGCGATCCGGGCGATCTTGTCGCGCATCACCTGCTGGTAAAGCCCGAGCGGCAGGGCCTGGACCTGGAGCGTCGCGGGCCGGCCGCTCAAGGCCGCGGTCAGCGTCTGGGCGGACAACGCCTGCACGCTGGCGGCGGGAACGTCCACCTCCGCCAAGGCTTCGGCGGGCAAGACGAGGTTGACGACGACGCGATCTCGGAGGCTCGAGAGCTCGCGCAGCACCTGCCGGAGATTCTCCGGGTCCTTGATCGCGATCTCGTGCTGCGAGTACGCCGAGCGGCCGGTCGTTGGTGTGCTCATGCGGCAACTGCCAGTCGTTGTCCGAGTTCGCCGGCGATCTGCCAGAGATGCTGCCGGAAGCGTTTCAGGAGAGCGCCCTCATCGGCGCCGCGCAGCGTGCGCGTCTCCGCGAGGTAGCGCAGGTGCTCGTAGCCCGACCCCGCATGCTGATAGAGCGACGTGCGGGCGAACTCCGCCAGCGCCTGCTCGAACGAGTCCACGCGCGCGAGCCGGACCAGCAGCGCGTTGAGTTCGCCGGCCCATCGCTCCCGTGTCTCCGCCTGGAGTGCGGACGGGATCCGCGTGTGGCCGGACAGGACGCGACGCAAGACGTCGGCGGCCGCGACATCCGCCGGCTCGACGCCGGCAAGCGCCGACTCGAGATCGAGGTACTCCATCCCGCGAATCAGCGCGCCGATGCGCGACGTGTTGATGTGACGCGTGCGGTCGTGCGCCCGCGCCAGCTGGAGGAGATAGTCCTGCATGTGCAGTAGATAGGCCTGGTGCAGACGGCTGGTGATCACCAGCTGCCCGTCCGCGCCCGGTACCGGGATGTAGTCGTCGGGCGGCGCGTCGAGATCGTACGGCCGGTCGTAAATCGACCCGACCGCGTGCGTCCGGCCGGCCGCGAACGCGAAGTCCTGCCCCACGAACACGACCGGATCCGCGCCCATGTAGTGCGCCAGCTGCAGCGCGGAGAACGCCACGGTGCCGCCGCGCTGGAACGGCGAAGCCGAGACGTCGTCGAAGAGCGGCAGCCCCGGTTCATCGTGCATCACAAACGCCGCCGCTGGTCCGCGGTAACGCGCCGGGATGCGGTGATGCACGCGGTGATAGTAGACGAGCGGAATGCCGGTGCCGTCCCAGCCATCGAAGTGCGCGGCGTTCGGTTCGAAGGGATCGACGGAAATGACCAGGTCGGGACGGATGCCCGCGTCGAGCAGAATCCGCACCGTGCTCGCCGTCGCCAGAAGCAGCGCCCGATCGCGCAGCGCCGGCAGCAACGGCAGCGCATCGGTCAGCGATGGCCCGCCTGAAACGATGATGACCGGCCGGCCTCTCCAGAGACCGCGCAGCCGCCCGATCGGATTGCTGTTCCAGCTCCGGGAAAGATTCGCCCAGAAGTTGTGCAGTTCGTTTTCAAGCGATTGATCGATCGCGCTCAGGTGGCGCTGCAGATTCGCCGGCAGCGTCTGCTGAATCTCGTTGGCCACGGCGCCGTAGAAATCCTCCGCGGTCAGCATCGACGGCACGTGGCGAATCATCTTGATCGCCAGGAGCCGCAGCGCGGCCATCCGCTCGGCGAGATGGATCGGCGTCAGCTTCGGATCGTGGTGGACGAGAAAGTGCAGCCGCCGGTCGCGCATCCAGCCGGCGTGACGGTCGCCGTCGGTCAGCAGTTGCGCGCTGAGACAAGCCTCCGCCGGTTCGACGACGACGACATGCGAGCTCTTCGGCAGCCGTTCGAGCAGGTCCCGGACGTGGTAGCCGAGGCCGAATCCGAGGACGACGTAGAGCGTGCGCTCCTGCACCCTGACGTCGTCGGCGAGAAACCGCGCTTCCGCGATCGGGTCCACGCGGCTGTGCAGATAGAACTCGCGGCCGTCGGGACGCCGGACCAGCGCCGTCGGCGCGGTCTTCGATCGAGTTGGTGTGAGCGCGATGGACAGCACAGGTGCGGAACCGGCGCATGTGCGTCATGCGAGTTCCGGGCCGGTGACGGCGGCCGCGCGAGTCTGTGCGCTCGCGCGCAGCACCGCGTTCGTCGAGGCGTCCCGGCCGGCCGATCCGCATATGGTTGCACGCGGCGACGCGTCGGAAATCAGTCGATCCGGTGTCGGTTCAGCGATCGCTGTCGTTCGAGTCCGGTGCAGTCGCGCTGCGAGTGATCGGCCCTGCGCCCACGGCTCACGAACGGCGCGGCTGGCCGCAGCGGCGCGGTCACTGCCGCGCGGATCTGCACAGCGGCGCACTCGCGCGCATAGCCGGTCTGGTCTGCGCACGGCACATCAGTTGCTATCGCTCCGGTAGGGACCACACTTCGAATGCACCGGTTTCTCCAGGTCGTCGCCGCCCTCGGTGTCGGTCTCGCCACCGTCCACTGGCCCGTCGACGCATTCGCGCTCGACCCCCAGAAATCCATCGCCCAGTACGTCCGCCGTGCGTGGGAGACCGACAGCGGCCTCTCGCAGAACACCATCACCGGCATCGTCCAGGCCGACGACGGCTATCTCTGGCTGGGCACGCGCGACGGCCTCTGCCGATTCGACGGCACCCGCTTCGTCGTCTTCAACAAGTTCAACACGCCGGCCATGCACAGCGAGATGATCAACGGCCTCGCCAAGGGCGCCGACGGGTCGATCTGGGCGGCCACCGACGATGGCCTGGTGCGGTACCACCAGGGGCAGTTCACAAGCTACAGCACCAAAGACGGACTGAGCAGCGACTACATCTCGAGCGTCGCGGTCGACGGCACGCGCGTATTCGTCGGCACCGGCCTCGGCCTCGTGCAGAGCGTCTCCGATAGTCCCATGCGGTTTGCCGCGGTCACCGGCTCGCCGCGCGGCATCACGATGAACGCGACCCGGGACGCGGAGCACCGCGCCTGGTTCAGCCGCGGACGCACGCTCTACCGCGTGACCGCCGCCGAGGTCGCTCCGGTGCCGCTCAGCGGCGGCGTCGCCGAACCCAACATCAACGCCGTGCACGTCGAAGCCAAGGGCACGGTCTGGATCGGCGCGTCGGACGGCGTCTACCGTCTCGACGGCGATGGCGCGCGGCTCTTTGCGCCGACGCCGGCTCCGGTCCGCGCGGTGCTGATCGATCGCGACCTGAACGTCTGGGCCGGACTCGATGGCGGCGGCATCGGCCGCCTGCGCAACGGTCACGCGGAGTGGGACTGGTACACGCGCAAGAACGGGCTCACCGACGATGCCGTCACCGTGCTGTTC
This sequence comes from uncultured Bifidobacterium sp., assembly GCA_964577955.1. GTDB lineage: Bacteria > Acidobacteriota > Vicinamibacteria > Vicinamibacterales > CAVVIG01 > CADEEX01. The sequence goes on from CAZOAZ010000002.1 coordinate 13,790, forward strand.
GAGGATCAAGAGCAGACGCTCTGGGTCGGCACCGCCGGCGGCGGTCTCAATGCGTTTTCAGTCGGCAAATTCACCACGTTCGGCGCAAGCGACGGACTGAGCGCCGATTCAGTGCTCGCGGTCGTGCAGGATCGGCGCGGCAGCGTGTGGGTCGCGTCGCCAATCGGCGTCACCGAACTCGCGGCCAACGGCCGCAAGACGGCCTACGGCGTCGACGACGGGCTCGCGGGACCACGGGTGCAGACGATGCTGGAGGCGGCGGACGGCAGCCTCCTGATTGGCACGATGCGCGGGGTCAATCGGATCCGGGACGGCAAGGTCACGCTCGCCGCCGAGAACCAGCTGCTCCCCAAGAATGCGAACGTCAACGCGATCGTCGAAGATCGCGAAGGCGATCTGTGGTTCGCCACGACGCTCGGTCTCTATCACGTTCAGGGCAACACGGCGACGCGAATCGAGGGCGTGAACGACGGCGGCGTCATGACGCTGGCGCTCGACAGCAACGGCGATGTCCTGGCGGGGATTCGCTATCACGGCGTCCTGCGTTTTCACAACGGCACGCCGTCCTGGCTGACGACTGCGGACGGTCTCTCCCACAACACGGTCACGTCGCTCTACGCGGACGGCGACGGAGCGTTGTGGATCGGCACCGCCGGCGGCGGTCTCAACCGTCTCAAGGACGGCACGGTCGCGGTCTTCACCGAACGCGACGGCCTCTTCGGCGACTCGGTGTACGGTCTGCTCGAAGACCAGCACCAGAACCTCTGGATGGCCAGCAACCGCGGCATCTGGCACGTCGCGAAGAGCGATCTCGAGGCGTTCGCCAGCGGCCGGCTCGCCCGGTTCAAGTCGGTACCGTACGGCCTCGGCGACGGTCTCCGCTCGACCACGATCGGCAGCGTCGGCGGCGCGACGATGCCGGTCTCGTGGCGCGGCGGCGACGGCCGCCTCTGGTTCGCGACGCTCCGCGGTCTGGCCGTGATCGATCCCTCGACGATTCGCGTCAATCAGACGCCTCCCCCGGTCGTCGTCGAAGCCGTTTTCGCGGATCACGTGCCGGTCAAGCCGAACGAATCGATTGGACCCGGGCGTCGCGATCTCGAGTTCCAGTACACCGCGCTCAGTTTCGTCGCGCCTCGTGACGTGGTCTTCCGCTACAAGCTCGAAGGCTTCGACGCCGACTGGATCGAGGCTGGCACGCGGCGCGCCGCCTACTACACGAAAGTGCCGCCGGGCCGGTATGTGTTTCGCGTCAAGGCGGCCAACAGCGACGGCGTCTGGAACGAAGCGGGCGCCGCGGCGCCCTTCATCCTGGGCGCGCACTTCTACGAGACGCCGTGGTTCTTCGCCTTCTGCGGCCTGGCGGCGATCGTGATGGGCGTCGCCGGCGACCGCGCGCGCGTGTCCCGCATGCGCGCCAACCAGGCCAGGCTCGAGGGTCTCGTCGCCGAGCGCACGAGCGAGTTGAGCACGGCGAAGGACGCCGCCGAAGCCGCCAACAAGGCCAAGGGCGAGTTCCTCGCCAACATGAGCCACGAGATCCGGACGCCGATGAACGGCATCCTCGGCATGACCGATCTCGCGCTCGACACCAGCCTCACCGTCGAGCAGCGCGAATACCTCGGAATGGTGAAGAGCTCCGCCGAAGGGCTGCTCACGATTCTCAACGACATTCTCGATTTTTCGAAAATCGAAGAGCAGAAGCTGGATCTCGAAGCGACGCCGTTCCAGATTCGCGACCTCGTCGGCGAACTCCTCAGACCGTTGACATTCAGAGCCGAGCAGAAGGGGCTCGAGGTCGTGCACCACGTGCTGCCCGACGTCCCGGTGACGACCGTGGGCGATCCGGCGCGCCTGCGCCAGATTCTCATCAATCTCGTCGGCAACGCGATCAAGTTCACCGAAGCCGGTCACGTCCTGGTGGAAGTCTGCTGCGAGCGAATTGACGGCAATGGCGTCGTCGAACTGCACTGCCTGGTGCGCGACAGCGGCATCGGCATTCCGAAGGACCAGCAGGCAAAGGTCTTCGAGGCGTTCCGTCAGGCCGACGGATCGACGACGAGGCGCTTCGGCGGGACGGGACTCGGGCTGGCGATTGCGACGCGGCTCGTCGAGCTGATGAACGGGCGGATCTGGGTCGAAAGCGAGCCCGGCGCCGGGAGCACGTTCCATTTCACCGCCCAGCTCGGCGTCGCGGAACTGCCGCGCGAACTGGCGGCCGGCGATCTCGCCGGGCTGCGCACGCTGGTCGTCGACGACAACGCGATCAACCGCCGCGTCATCGTCGCGTGGCTGGACCGCTGGAACATGCCGTCGGTGGCGGTGGCAAGCGGCAGCGAAGCGCTTCAGGCGATACAGCAGGCGACCGCCGAGGGCCAGCCGTTCCGCCTTGTGCTGCTCGACTGCAACATGCCGGCGATGGACGGCTTCCAGGTCGCCGAGCAGTTGAACACCACTGCGCCGGGACGACCGACTGTGATGATGCTCAGTTCGAGCGGTCAGTCCAAAGAAAGCGCGCGAGCGCGCGAGGTCGGCATCGCGGACTATCTGACGAAGCCGATCGACCCGGACGAACTGATGAAGGCGATGCGCCGGGCACTCGGGGCCGAGGAGAGTGGTGAACCGGCGCAGGCGCCTGGCCTTCCCGCCCTTCCTGCCCCTCCCGCCCTTCCTGCCCCGCTACCAGCACGCGAGATCACCGACACGTTCGCACGCGTGCTGCTGGCCGAGGACAACATCGTCAATCAGCGCGTTGCGGCCGGGATCCTGTCCAGGCGCGGCCACAAGGTGACGATCGTCGGCAACGGCAAGGAAGCCGTGGCGGCGTTCGAGCGCGAGTACTTCGACATCGTGCTGATGGACGTGCAGATGCCGGAGATGGGCGGCTTCGAGGCGACGGCGTTGATTCGCGAACGCGAGCGGGCGCCGCGGCGCACGCCGATCGTCGCGATGACGGCGCACGCGATGAAGGGCGACCGCGAGCGGTGCCTGGAAGCGGGAATGGACGACTATTTGAGCAAGCCGCTCGATGCCGAGTCGCTGCTGGCTCTGGTTCAGAAGTTGACCAACCTCGCCGGCGGCAGCGGGCGCGGGATCGCAAACGAGATTACGTCGCGCATCGCCTGACGCCCGGACGGTCCCAACTGCGCGGTGCCCGACGGCTCGCGGCCGAACGGCAGCAGCGCCGACCTGGTGCTGCCGACGAAGTCGCTGTGGCACAGCTTCCACACGTTGTTCTCGAGCGCGGCGCTGACGTAGTCGATCCCCTCGGTGATATCGCGCGCCCCGGTTCTCGCACCGGAGATAATCGTCACTTCCCAATGGACCTGATACGCAGAACAGGCATCGACGTTCGGCTGTGAACGCGGCGGCGATGACGGCACCCCACAGGCGCCACCAAAATTGAACGTGACCGGCGGCAGCCGCGCGATGGTGAACCGCGGAAAGTCCTGCACGAACTGCGCGTGCGCGTTGTTGGTGTCGTTCGCTTCGCCGCTCCGGCCCCGCCCGCCGTCGCACGTAGTCGAGAAGCCGTGCAGCACGGCGTCGGTCGAATTGCTCGAGTTCGACCAGAGGGTCAGAAAATCCACGCCGGCATCCAGGATTTCCTTCTGCGAATCGTGCACCTGGACGACGAAGTTCGATGTGGTCGTATTCCGGTGCGTGATGCCGCCTTCAGTGAACGTTTCGGTCACCCGCAGCGAGGCGGTCAGTGGCGTTGGCGTGGTCGGAAGCGTCGCCGGCAGTGTCCACGTCGTTGTCGCCCCCGGACTGCCGAACGTCCCCTGTCCGCTCCATTCAAAAGTGAGCGCTGCCGCGGCGGTTTCGTTGTCGCTCACCGAAGCAATCAGAGTCAGCGTTTCGCCAAGATCGCCGAACGCGGACGGCTGGTTGGCGCGCGATCCGGTGCTGCGAATCGACGACACGGACGGCGGCTGGTTGCCGCCGCTCGGCGCGACATAGGTGTACGCGTTCGCCAGCGACGCCTGGCCGCCCGATACGACGACGACGTCGCCGGCACCGGCATTCCTGGCTCCGGTCGTGGCCGTGATGGTCGTCGCGCTCTGCACGTTGACGTTGGTGGCAGCGACGCCGCCGATCGTCACCGTGGCGCCAGCCGCAAACGCGCGTCCGGTAATCGTCACCGGAGTGCTGCCGGTCGTGCTGCCGGTCGGCGGCGAAATCGCGGTGACCGCGAGTCCGGCGCCGGGTCCCATCGGCGTTTCGTCGGCGCAGGCGCTCAGTCCCGCCGCCGCCAGCACGACCACGGCGGCGCGCGTACATCTCCACAGGCTCGACATCATTCGCGTGGGTCCCAGGCTAATTCTGAAGTCTTTGCCGTTCGCTGAGAATCAGGCCGTACTCGGCGGCCCGCTTCCAGACGCGGCTGGCCATTTCGGTGAGGTGGACGGCTTTCAAACCGGAGTACAGAAAGAACGCGCCGGCGATCGTGAGCACGTAGCGCACGATCGTGATCCAGTCGGCCCGGGTTTCACCGCCCAGTGAACTGAGCACGAGGAGCAGGCCGATCGCGAGGAGCGGCGTCATCGCGGTGCGGACGCCCCATGACGTGACGCGCGACTGCTTCTCCATCAGCGTGCCGATGACATGCAGCCGCTCGATCCCCTGGCGTGTCCGCTCGAGATCCGGACCCGTCAGGACGTCCCGCAGCGTCACCTGGGCGCGGCAGGCGGTCGCGACCCGCTTGTCGCCCTTCAGCCACGAAATATCGGTCGCGCTGACATCGTAGCCGGTGAACTTCGTCTTGAGCGCCGCCATGAATTCGGCGTGCGACTCCGGCGAGCATTCGTTCATCGTCGACACGACGTCGACTTCGATGCGTTTTTCCTTCGGCGTGTAAACGACCTCGTGCAGGTCGCCGCGGCGATCGCGCAGATACGCCGCCGCATGGGGAGCGATCCCCTCGTGCAGCAGCGCCTCGTGATCGAGACACGGCAGCACTGGAACACGGGGCGCGGGGTCGAGGCGGAGGCGGTACAACTTCACCGCCAGCACCTCGCCAAGATCCTTGAGGGCGTCGAAAAACGAGCCGGCGTCTTCGGTCACGCCTTCATCCTACCGTGATCCCTCCGGAAGCGCCCAGGCAGTCAACGTGGTGCCGGCCGGGACGAGGATCTGCTGACGTCCGTCGAGCATGTAGGTGATGGCCGACGTGCCATGCAGGTTGGCTCCCATCTGATAGCGCCAGGCCACCTTGCCGGTCTTGGTGTCGAGCGCCAGCAGATTGCCTTCGGCGTCGCCGCTGAAAATGACGCCGCTCGCCGTCGTCAAGAGACCCGCGGTCGACGGGTTGATGTACTTGAACTCCCACTTGCGATCGCCGGTGACCGGATCGATCGCGCGCAGCGCGCCGTACGGCGGATTGTTGCGATCGCGCGCCCGTTGCGCGGCGCCGCCGGTGTAGCGGTCGCCTTCCTTGTACTCCGGTTCCCACGCGTAGTAGGTCGCACACACTTCACGCGCGTTGACGTAGATGAGACGCGTCGTCGGGTCGTACGCCGGCGGCCAGAAGTTGGTGCCGCCGGTGATGTCGGGACACGTGAACTGCCCCTTCTCGTCGGGGATGTATCCGGGCAGGAGGATCGGCCGGCCGTCGGTGCCAATCTGCGTGGCCCACGTGGTGCGGACGAATGGCTTGGCGACGATCAGGCGGCCGTTGGTGCGATCGAGCGTGTAGTAGAAGCCGTTGCGGTTGAAGAACATCACGACCTTGCGGTTCTGGCCGCCGATCGGCAGATCCGCGAGAACCGGAACTTCCGTCGCGTCCCAGTCGTGCACGTCGTGCGGTGTGAACTGATAGTGCCAGCGGATCTTGCCGCTCACGCCTTCGATGGCCAGGAGCGACGCGCTATACAGGTTGTCGCCTTCGCGACTGGCGCTGTGATAGTCCGGACCCGGATTGCCGGTGCCGTAGTAGAGCAAATCCAGTTCGGGGTCGTACGCGCCGGTCACCCAGACGCCGGCGCCGCCGCGCTTCCACGAATCACCCGACCAGGTATTGTTGCCAGGCTCGCCCGGACCGGGAATCGTGAACAGCCGCCACGCGCGCTTGCCGGTCTGCGCGTCGTAGGCGTCGATGAAGCCGCGAATCCCGTACTCGCCGCCGGCGACGCCGACGATGATCTTGTCCTTGGCGACGACCGGCGCGAGCGTCGCGGCATAGCCTTTCTTGTAGTCCTCGAGCGTCGCGTCCCAGACGACCGCGCCGGTTTTCATGTCGAGCGCGATGAGATGCGCGTCGAGCGTCGTCATGAAGAGCTTGTCGCCAAGCGCTGCGAAGCCGCGGTTGACGAGACCGCAGCAGGCGGTGAGGCCGGTCGGCGGCAGTTCGCGGCGGTAGCGCCAGATCTGCTTGCCGCTTCGCGCGTCCACCGCCCACGCGACGTTCTGCGGACCGGTCACGTAGAGCACGTTGTCGCGCAGCAGCGGCGTCGTTTCGAAGTTGCCGAGCGTGTTGGTCTGGAACGTCCACTGCGGCTGCAGACGGTTGACGTTGGCCGGTGTGATCTGCGTCAGCGGGCTGAAGCGGTGGTTGGCGTAGTTGCCGCCGAAGGTCAGCCAGGATGCGCCGTCAGCCTTCAGGCCGTCGGCGATCTCCTGCGCGGTGATCGGTCCCGGCGCCTGTTGCGCGAGCGTGACGATCGTCAGGGGCGCCGCGAGCAGTCCGGCACAGGCAAGGCGAAGAAGCATGGTGCGCATGGCGGTTCCTTATTGACGGACCGCGGGATCGAACCCGCGCAGCGTTAAGAGATACCGGACGACATCGTCGAGGTCGCTTTCACTCAGTCGATCGGGACCGTAGACCGGCATCGCCGATTTGGGGTCGGTCGTCACGGCGCGCGCCTGTTCCTTGCTGTAGCCCTGGATGCGCTCGCGCGAATCCATGATCTGCACGGTGAAGAGATCCTCGTTCTTCTTCACGCCGTGAATCGGCTGACCGCTGGCCGGCGTGATCGTCACCGGCTCGTAGCCGGGACGGAAGTCCTCGGTGGCGCCGCGGATCTGTTTCACCATAAGCTCGCGCGTGCGCGACAGTCCGATGCGCGAGAGATCGGGACCGAGCCGTCCGCCGGTGGTGCCGATGCGATGACAACTCGCGCAGTTGGCGCGGAAGATCCGCTGTCCGTTCTCGGCGTTGCCCTTGGGCGGATCCGACGGCGCGGTGGCCGAGATCGTTTTGAGATAGGCGAGGATTTGCCACGCTTCCTGATCGGTCGCCCGCGGCGGGATGAAGGCCGGCATTTCGGTGCCGGGGACGCCGTTCCTGAGCGTCTTGAACAGTCCCTCGTCGGTGCGGCCCGAAGCCCAGACCTGCGTCAGATCTGGAGCCCGAACGCCGCGCGCGTCCATGCCGTGGCAGTCCGCGCAGCGCGCCCGGTAGAGGCCGGTGCCGTACTTGATCGCATCGGGATTTCCGGCAAGCGGGTTGGCCGCGGGAACCTGCGCGTGCGCGGTTCCGGCAAACGCGATCAGCAGAACCAACGTCTGAATCGAGGCGATTCGAATCATCATGCCTCCTCGGCTGGTCACGGCGGATTATAGTCATGCCAAGGGCAAAGGGCAGCGGGCAAAAGGCAGAAGTGACGAAGTAACGATTGGAGGTTGGAGCGATGAATAGACAGCCAATTCTGATCGCCGCAATGCTTCTGCTCGCTCGAGCCGGGTTCGCGCAGACAGCGCCGCCCCCGGCCCTGCCACCCGCGACGCTGGCACTCGTCACGTCGTATGCCGACGGCCGCAACACGTTGGTGCTGGTCAGCGAGCGGCCGTCGACGGCGTGGACGCCAAATTACCCGCGCATCGCCGCTAGCCAGGCCGCTCCAGCCGTGCCCTCGGCCGGCGGCCTGCCCGGCCCTAATCTGCGGCTGCAATTTGCGTGGGTTCGCGCCGGCAACGACGTCCGAGTCACGGTCTCGATGCTCGGTCCGGGCCTGCGGGAAGAACAGCACGTGGCCACCGTCACCGTCGCGCGCGGAGTGCCGGTCGTCGTCGACGAGCTCCGGAAATACTCGGTGGAGCCGGTGCGGCTCTCCGTGGTGGACGCGGTTCCGATGGTGCCCTACCTGCCGACGGTGATGAGCATCGCCCCGGAGATCGACGTCACGAACGTCACGCTCCTCTCCGCGCCATATCCAGGCTACCGCGTCACCGTCCGCAATGTTGCGAAGCAGTCGGTCGCGCTCTTCGGCGTGCAGTCGTACCGCGGCACGACCAAGGCACTCAGCCGTCTGGAGCGCGGGTCGCTGGGCCGGCCGGCGATGGCTCCGGGTGAGAGCCACACCTTCGTTCTGACGATCAACGGCGGAAATGGCGACCCGTCGCGCCCGTGGTCGCCGGAGCCGATCGACGTCATCGAGATCGACTCGGTCCTCTGGGAAGACGGCACGCAAGTCGGGCAGCACGGGTTTCCGCTGAACTTCGGCATTGCCGCGGATGGCGGCCGCCGCCTGCAATTGCAGCGCGCGATTCGCGTCCTCCAGTCAGTGGAGAAAAGCAGCGGAAACGCGACGAGCCTGCTGGTCGCGATCCGGCGGGGGTTCGAAGACATCCCTGAACCCGACGACACGCGGCTCGAAGCTGGGCGACGCGCGATGGCCGCGACCAAGAACGTGCTGCTCACCGATCTGGACCGCTTCGAGCGCAGTGCGCCCCGGGATGCCTCTGAGGTCCAACAGTGGATTCGCGTCGCGATCCAGCGCTACCAGGACTGGCTCAAGCGTCTCGCCGCCTGACTACCAGGAGGGATCGTCTGTTGCGCCCTCAAATGGAGCGACCATGAACGAGTCAACCGAGCGACGCCGCGTGCTGATCGTCGGCGGCGTCGCCGGCGGAGGGTCCTGCGCGGCGCGGCTGCGCCGGCTCGACGAGGCGCCGGAGATTGTCGTCTTCGAGCGCGGTCCGTTCGTCTCGTTCGCCAACTGCGGCCTCCCGTACTACGTCGGCAACGTCATCGAGGACGAGCGGAAGCTGCTCGTCGCCTCGCCGCAGTTGTTCCGTGAGCGCTTCAACATCGACGTCCACACCGATACCGAAGTCACGGCGATCGACCGTGACGCGCGGACCATCGACGTCCACGATCTCCGAAGCGGAGAGCGGCGCACGGAGCGCTACGACGTGCTCCTGCTGGCACCGGGTGCCGCGCCGATCCGGCCGCCGATCCCCGGCGTCGATCTCGCGGGCGTGTTTGCCGTCCGCAGCATTCCCGACTCACGGCGCATTCGCGCCTGGATCGCCGAGCGGGGGGCCAAGTCCGCGGTGGTGGTCGGCGGCGGGTTTATCGGTCTCGAGATGGTCGAAAACCTGGCACACCGCGGCCTCGTGGTAACCGTGCTCGAGAAACTGAACCAGGTGATGCCGCCGCTCGACCCCGAGATGGCGGCGCCGCTCAAGGATCATCTCGCGAAGGAGGGGGTCAAGCTGCACCTCGGCGATGGCCTGGCCCGCATCGAGGCGGCGAGCGATGGCAGCCTGACGGTCGTCGCCGAGAGCGGCGCCAGGCTTCACGCCGATCTCGTCATCCTGGCCATTGGCGTGCGACCGGAAATCGGACTCGCGAAGGCGGCGGGCCTGGAGATCGGCAGTCGCGGCGGCATTGTCGTCGACGAGGGGATGCGGACCTCAGATCCGAACGTCTGGGCGGTGGGAGACGCCGTGGAGGTTCCCGATCTCATCACGGGACAGGAAACGGTGTTGCCGCTCGCGGGCCCGGCGAACCGGCAAGGGCGAGTCGCGGCCGAGTCGATCGCCGGACGCAAGACCCAGTTTCGCGGTGTCCAGGCAACAGCGGTCGTCGGCGTGCTCGGCCTCACGGTCGCGTCGACCGGGGCCAGCGAGAAAGGCCTGCGGCGCGCGGGCGTGACCGGTTTCGAGAAGGTCTATCTGCATCCCGGACACCACGCGAATTACTATCCCGGCGCGCGGCCGATTCATTTCAAGCTGCTGTTCTCGACGCCGGACGGCCGCATTCTGGGAGCCCAAGCGGTCGGACGCGAAGGCGTGGAAAAGCGCATCGACGTCGTCGCGACGGCCATCCAGTTCGGGGGCACCGTCCACGATCTCGCCGAAGCCGAGCTGTGCTACGCACCGCAATTCGGCGCCGCGAAGGATCCGGTGAACCTCGCGGGCATGCTGGCGGAAAACGTGCTGAATGGCGACATGCCGGTCGCGGACTGGCTGGCCATCGACACGACGGAGGCGCTGATTCTCGACGTGCGCCAACCGGAGGAATTCGGCGGCGGCCACGTGCCGCGTTCGGTCAATCTGCCGCTTTCTGAACTGCGCCAACGACTCAGCGAGCTGCCGCGCGATCGCGACATCTGGATTTCCTGCGGTGTCGGCCAGCGCGCCTACTACGCCACGCGCTTCCTGCGCCAGCACGGGTACCGGGCATGGAACCTGCCCGGGGGCTATACCACCTATGCGGCGCTGCGATCCGCCGGCCTTGTGTCAGCACCGGCGGGACACGACTGACCCTCGCGGCTACGGCGTGGCCCTGGGGGCCGCCGCGCGCGACGGTGGCCGCCGCGCGCGACGGTGTCAGACACGTGTCTGACACCACGTCTGACACCACCTGTATAGATTCGATACGACGGTCGCCGAATCAGGAACATTTCGACGCAACTGATGCCAAAAATTGCCGACATGTAGTCCGCATGCCGACACAATCTGAGCATCGGTGTCTGACACCGTGTCAGACACGTGTCTGACCCCAAGATCAGGGCGTCGACTTGGGCGGCCGGCGGGGGCTCATCACCTGCTCGTAGGCGTACGCGACGCGCAGCAGCGACGGCTCGCCGAATGGACGGCCGAGCAGCTCGAGACCGACCGGCAGACCGTCGGTGGTGAAACCCGCGGGAATCGAAATCGCCGGCAGGTCGGTCGCCGCGCTCAGCTGACAGTTCGAACCCGGCTGCGCTTGTCCGATCACGGCGGGCTTCCTCCGCAGCGTGGGGTACGCAAGCGCCGTGAGTCCCCGCTGCCCCATCGCCATCACAATCGCCTGGCGCGCGGCTTCGCGCTTGTCGAGCGACGTGAGGTACGCGTCGGTCTCCCTCATCGCCACGCTTTCCGCCCGTCGAATCACACCGTCGATCGCCGGATCGAATTTCCCGCTCGCGATGATCTCGCCCAGCGAGTGCACCGGCGCATTCGGAAACGGCTTGAAGAAGTCCAGCAGATCGAACTTGAACTCGGCGTTGATGACGCTCGTCCCGGCGACGAGCTCGTCAAAACCGGGAATCGTGACCTCGACGACATCAGCGCCGAGATCGTGCAGCGATTCTGCCGCCTCGCGGACGATGCGCGCGACTTCGGCGTCCTCGGGCGCGGTGCCGAAGTACTGAGTCAGGATGCCGATGCGCGCGTCGACGATGTCGCGGTCGCCGATCGAACCGAGATAGGTGCGCGGGATGTGGCCGCGGCTCGCTTCGGTGACCGGATCGTCCGGGTCCTCGCCGACCGTGGCGTCCAGCATGATCGCGAGGTCGGTGATCGAGCGCGCGATCGGGCCGCCGATGTCCTGCGTCAGCGACAGCGGCACGATGCCGCTACGGCTCGAGAGTCCCTGCGAACCGCGCAAGCCGACCAGGCTGTTGTTCGCCGACGGAATCCGAATCGAGCCGCAGGTGTCGGTGCCCATGCCGGCCGCCGCGAAGCTGGCCGCCACGGCGGCGCCGGTCCCACCGCTCGATCCGCCGGGGTTTCGAGACGGATCGTACGGATTGCGTGTCTGCCCGCCCATCGAGCTGATCGTCGTGATGCCGTAGGCGAGCTCGTGGAGGTTGGTCTTGCCGATGATCACGACGCCGGCGTCGCGCAGCTTCTTGACCATGAAGGCGTCGCGTCCGGCCATGAAGCCTTCGAGCGCCTTCGATCCGGCGGTCGTCGGCATGTCGGCGGTGACGTAGTTGTCCTTCACGACGATCGGAATCCCGTGCAGGATGCCGCGCGCTCCTCTGGCGCGCCGCTCGGCGTCCAGCGCGTCCGCGGCCTCGAGCGCCTTCGGGTTGAGGGCGATCATCGCGTTGATCGCCGGACCGGCCTTGTCGTAGCGGCGGATCCGATCCAGATACGCCTCGACCAGTTGACGCGACGTGACGCGGCCCGTGCGCATCGCCTCCTGCAGCTGCGGAATTGATTTCTCGACGACGCTGAAGGCGGGACCAGCGTCCTGCGTCGCGGCCGGGACAGTCAGCGCCGCGGCCGCCATCAGGGCAAGAGCGGCGGCCGGGATCAGACGCTGCCGGTATGAAGTCATCATCTCTCCGGAGGGGTCCGAGTGAAGTCGGACCGTACATCTTGTACTGAAATCCGGCTGAAGCCGGATCCCACGACTACAACTAGGGCAGCGCGAACACGAACAGTCCGTTGCCGCCGCCTGGCACTTTCGTCTCCGGCAGGAGCATCGGCGGAATCCGCGACGCCCAGCTCGAGCCGGTAATTGAATTCCCCGCGCCGATCGCCACGAACTGCCGGCCGCCGGCCGAATACGTGATCGGATACCCATTCGTCATCGTCGGCAGCCGCGTTTCCCAAAGCGGCGTACCGGTGGCGAGGTCGTACGCGAGCGCGGTGCGATCCCAGTCGCCGACGAAGACGAGCCCGCCGGCGGTGGTCAGCGCCGCGGTGTTGTAAGGCGCGCGCCGGCGCTGACGCCAGATCGTTCGTCCGGTCGCGATGTCCATTGCCTGAAGTTCGCCGAGCGTGTCCGGACTCTTCGGATGGAAGCTGTATTTCGCAACGCGAACCGGTCCAGTGCCGCCGTTGCCTTCACGCAGTTCCATCGCTTCGAATGTCGCGGTTTCGCAATTGAGGAAGAGCGGCACGATCATCGCGCGGAGGCTCGGCGCGTAGGCCATCGCGCGCAGGCTCTTCAAGCCGCCGGTGCTCGGACAGAACGTGATCTCCTTGCCGACGGCCTGCAGCATGCCCGGTTTGTAGGTCACCTTGCCGGTCCGCTGATTCACGTCGACGAGCGTTTGATAGCCGAGATCCGTCGCCTTTACGAAGCGTCCGGACTGTCGATCCAGCTCCCACAGCAGCCCGAGCTTGCCCATGGTGAACACGGACTTCCGGCCGTCGTAGTCGACGAGGACGCGTTCGAAGGTTTCGTCCATGTCGTACGAGTCGCCGGGCATGTGCTGGAAGTACCACTTCATCGCGCCGGTCTTCGGATCGAGCGCCAGCGTGGAGTTCGTGTACAACGCGTCGCCGTCGGTGCCGCGCACGCCCTGCGCCCACGGCTTGGCCTGCGCCGTGCCCCAGTAGATCACTTTCGCGACGGGGTCGTAGCTGCCGGGAATCCACGCATCGCCACCGGCGCGGAACGTGAGCGGCAGTCCGCCCCACGTATCGCCGCCGGGTGCGCCCGGCGCCGCGACCGTTGACGTCTTCCAGAGCAGCGTTCCGCTTCGTCCGTCGACGCCGACGATGTAGCAGGTCTCTTCGTCGAACCGTGAGCATCCCGTCAGTCCGCCGACGATGACGCCGTCCGCAACGATCGGGCCGCTGGTGAAGGTGAAGCCGGCGCGGCCGTCGCCGCCGACATTGGCGTCCCAGCGGACGGCGCCGGTGCGCACGTCGAGCGCGACGAGATGCGCGTCGACCGTCGCGAGCACGACAACGTCCTGATAGATCGCCAGGTTGCGCGTCTGCGCGCTCGCGCGCCGCCGCTCGTCCATCGGGCGGCGGTATTCCCAGTGGAGCGCGCCGGTCCGGGCGTCGAGCGCATCGACGATGTTGCCGGGGTTGGCGAGAAACATCACGCCGTCGTGAACCAGCGGCGTCGTCTGCGACGGTCCCGGCTCCATCGCCCACGACCAGACCAGTTGCAGCGAGCGGACGTTGGCCGGCGTGATGGCGTTGAGCGGACTGTGGCCCCAGCCGTCCAGCGTGCGGCGCCAATTCAGCCAATCGCCCGCCGGCGGGTTCGCCAGCATGTCGTCCGACACCGGCGAAATCGCGGGCATCGGGGTCCCGCGCGTGAGCTCGGGCCGCGGAGCCGCAGCCGGCCGTGCGGCTTGACTTGCCGGAGCCGCCGCCGCACCGCCGAGACCGCGCAGATACCGTGCGGCCGCGCGGACATCGTCATCCGGCATGTCGCGCGCCGAGATGGCGATCATCTGCGATCCGCCGGAGCGGACAAGCGCGAGCAGATCGGCGTCGTTCGGGCGCAGCGGGATCAGCGAGGGGCCGAGTGAGCCGGTGGCGTCGGACCCGTGGCACGAGGCGCAGTTGCGGTCGTAGGCGGCTTTGCCGCTCGCGTCCTGAGCGTGAAGCAGATGTGACGCCACGACCGAGGCGGCGATCACGATGACGATGAGGGACGCCAGTCGAACTCTCATGCGGCCTCTGCTTGTCGGACCGGCTGAAGCCGGTCCCTACCGAAGTTTGTGACGGAAGAGGATTCTGACCGCGTGGAGGCCGTCGCGCCAGCGAATCTTCTTGCCGGCGGCCCGGGACCGCGGCGAGAAGCTCACAGGGATCTCGACGATGCGATGCCCGCCTTTGAGGAGCATGACGGTGATCTCCGGCTCGATGTCGAAGCGATCCGCGGTCAAGGTCAGGCCGCGCGCGATGTCGCCGCGGATGATCTTGTAGCAGGTCTCCATGTCGGTGAGCCGCTGCCCGTACAAGAGGTTCGTCAGCCAGGTGAGGAACGCGTTGCCGGTGCGCGTGACGAAGCCGACCTGCGCAGTGCCGGAGAGAAAACGCGAGCCGTAGATCGCCACCGCTTCACCGCGGAGGATTGGCGCGACCAGCACCGCGAGTTCGGCTGGATCGAGCTCGAGATCGGCATCCTGAATCGCCGTGATCGTCCCACGCGACCGCGCCAGTCCGGTCCGCACTGCGTGCCCCTTGCCGCGGTTGGCGGCAAGGTTGACGACGGTCAGATCCGGCCGCGACGGAAGAGCCGACAGAACCGCGGCCGTGCCGTCGCTCGATCCGTCGTTGATCACGATCACTTCGCGCGGGATCGGCAGATCGATGGCAAAGAGCCGGTCGATCACGGCTCGCACCGTGCGTTCCTCGTTGAAAACGGGGACGATGATGGAGAGAAGTTCGGACAAACGGAAGCGCGATGATACCGCGGTCAGCGGGAGTCGGGACAGGCCGAAGGGCCGCGGCGTTTGGCGACGGCCGCCCGGCCGAACTTCTGGATGATGTCGAGGTCATCTCGTATGCCGTTCGGCAGGGCGGGCAGATCGGCAATCGCGTAGGTCCTCCCGCCGGGCATCAGCCAGCGCACCAGGCTCGGCGTCAGTTCGAATGTGGTGTTGTCGCCGGTGCGCGCCGACTGGCGCGGGTTGCCGAGGACCGCCATGTGCAACCAGTACGCGGTGTCGTCGTTGTCCACCAGATACTCGATGCAGGACACCGGCAGGTTCGCGCGGGCCCAGAGTCCCGCCTGCTCGATGTCCGCGACCACGGCAGGGCGCTGTCCGCCGGCGAGCGCCGGATTGCGCTCGAACGGCGCGGCAACGACGACGAAGGCGGCGGCCGTCAGCGCCCAAGCGGCGCGTGACGACGTCATCCCCGCCCAATGCCAGAGCAGTCCCACGGCCACCGCCGCGCCCACTGCCTGCATCGACAGCGCGAGATAGAACATCTTCATCGCCATGTACGGCACGTTGTTGTTCCAACGGGCGTAGGCCCACAGCCCGGCGATCTGCAGCGCCAGTGCCAGCGCCACGAGCGCGAGCGGCCGCGCGCGGCGATCGAAGACTGCCAACAGCAGTCCGGCGCTCGAGAGCATCAGAAACGGCCAGCCGTACACGCCCACCGACAGCGGCGTCGTGAGGCCGGCGGCGCCGACGATCCGCGCCATGTCCAGGCGGTCCGACGTGAAGAGATACGCGATGACGGCGATCGGCGCGAGCGTGATGCCGCCGCGCGCGATGCGTGCGAGGAGGCCCCGCGGTCCGTCGATCAGGATCAGGAGCGCGAGCAAGACTGCCGGCGGTCCCATCACGGTCGGCCAGGTGAGAAACGCCGCCGCGCCGGCGATGCCAGCAAGGAATAAGAGCAGCGCGTCTTCCTGCTGCTGATACCACGCGGTCACGAACCACCACATCGCCACGGCGAAGAACTCGGCGATGACCTGGGCCACGAACGAGTAGGTCGTGAACGAACCGAGAAAGAACGTCGGTGAAGCAAGATGCGCGATCGCCGCGAACGCGGCAAGCGGGACGCGTGGCCCGCGATCGGGCAAGAGCCGGAGCGCGATGAGGTAAACGAATCCGACTTTCAGCGCCGTGGCGGCGGACATCACCGTGTGGAGCACGTGCGTGCCGCTCGTGCCGGTCCAGCGTCCAGCCATCGCCATGAGGATGTGGCTGCCGGGCGTGTAGACCGTCATCTCGCCCATCAGCACCCCGACGGCGCGATCGTGCACCAGCTGCCAGTGGCGCTCGATGTAGTCGATGAGCAGGAGATGGTGCGTGAGGTCGGTGCCGTGGCCGAGCGGCAGAAAGTCCGGCCGCGCCAGCCACACGAGCCACGCGAACAGTCCGCCGACGATGAGAAGGAACGTTGTGACTTCAGCGGTGGCGTCCGGCTTTCCGCCTTCGCCAAGGCTCCGGCGGACCGGCGGCCGGATTACACGAGTCGCAGCAATCACCCCAGCCGCGGACAGCAGACCGGCACCGAGCGCCGGCCAGGCCGGCAACGGGCCGCCGACGCGATCGGAGAGATACGCGGCCAGGATGGCCGCGGCAGTCCCGATGATTGCCGCCGCGGCGATCGTTTCGGCGACGCTCAGTGCGGGCCGGGCGTTCAGAACGTGGCGATCGGATTGATCGGAAAGCCGGTGCCGCCGAGCACCGGAACCGGCGCGACCGTGAGCAGGAACTCCCAGCGCTTGCGCTTCGCCGCTTCTTGCGCCACGGCTTCGAGATCCATCACGTCAACGAGCGGGAGCCCCATCGCGACAATCGCAACCTGGTGAATCGGCCGCGGACTGCCGGCGACGCCGGAGGGCTGCACGTCGGTGACCGCGTCGTTGCCGAGGAGCGCGACATCACGCTGCTTCAGCCAGGGCAGCACGCTGGCGTGGAAGCCGCCGGAATTGGCCGCGACGTTCCACGCGCCTTCCTGCTTGCGCATCGCCCAGCGGCCGGTGCGGAGGAAGAGCGCGTCACCTGATCCGATCTTGATACCGGCGTACTTCTCCCAGGCTTCGAGATCGGACGCCGTGACCGCCGTGCCAGGCTTCAGGTACGGGACGCCTTTCATCAGCGGCATGTCGATCAGGATCCCGCGTGTGAAGTAGCCCTCTTTCTGGTTCTCGATGCCGTTTTCAACGCAGCCGGGGCCTTCCTTGATCTTCGACTTGTCGTAGCCGTTGAAGATCTTGTTCTCGAAGGAGTAATGGCAGAGCGCGTCGATGTGGGTAATTACCGAGCCGTGGTACCAGATCGAATAGAGGTCCATCGCGTGGCCGGCATTGTCCAGCGTCATCGTCTGGCCGAGCGGACGCGGATTGTCCGCCGCCTGCACCTTCTCGATCGTGTGGGCCAGCGAGACCGAGACGCCGTCCTTCACCAGCTTCAGCGCGTCCTTGCGCTTCTGCGGCGTGATGAGGTTGAGCGTGCCGCGCATGTCGTCCTTGCCCCAGCGGCCCCAATTCGACAGCGTCGTCATCCAGCGATCGATCTGCTCCTTCGTGACCGCCGCATCGTCGGCGGCGAGGCCGCTCGCGAGACCGGTGATGACGACGAGCGCGCAGGCATAGACAAGCTTTCTCAAGGCCGCCTCCTTGGGCATGATGACTCCGGTATTTTAGTCCCTCCAGCGTGCAGTCCGGCTAAAGCCGGACGCCACCGGAATGTCAAACGCTTCCGCCTCGGACGGCGAGATAGTAGAGTACTGGGGACGCCAGGAGGCCGACGTGGCAAACCGAACGCGACCGACACTCGAGAAGCGGGCGAAAGAGCGCGCCCGCCAGGAAAAACGCAAGATGAAGGAAGAGCGTCGCGCCACGGCCAAGCAGCAGAAAGGCGCGAACCCGAGGCGTGAGGGCGACGAAGACCCCGATATCGCCGGCATCCGTCCCGGGCCGCAGCCTTCGCCGTGGGGTGACGAAGAGCAGAGTTGAGCCGCATCCATACGCTCGACCATTCGGGCTGGTCCGACGCGGTGGCCCCAGCCGCCGCGGAAGCCGCCACAAGTTCACTCGAACGAGGCGCGGTGCTTTTTCTGCCGCGCCTTTCGTTTGGCGTCGGCGCCAGCGACAGCGCGATCTTCTCGCCTGACATTCTCTCGTCCGCCAAGAACACCAGTTTCGATCCGGCCACCGGCAGAGTCGGCGGCACCACGCTGACCGGTGCCGCACTCGGACAACTGCAGCAACTGCTGGCGCGGTTCAGCACCGCCGCAGCCGATCTGGTCACTCATTTGTTTCCCTCGTATCGCGATCACCTCGTCCGGGCGCGCGCGAGTTTCCGTCCCGCCGAAATCGCCGGGCGCGAGACGACGTGGCGGAAGGACGACACGCGGCTGCACATCGACAGCTTTCCAGCGACACCGGTCCAGGGACGCCGTATTCTGCGCGTCTTCTCCAACGTGAATCCATTTGGAAGGCCGCGCGCATGGCGGGTCGGGCCGGACTTCGACGTGGTGGCGAGGCGTTTTGCGGACGCGTTGTCGCTGCCGATGCCAGGGAGTGCGGTCCTGCTGCATCTCGTGAGGGCGACGAAGACGAAGCGATCCGCCTACGATGCCCTGATGCTGCAGCTGCACGATCGGATGAAGGAAAGCGCCGAGTTCCAGGCCGAGTGCGAGCAGGAGCGATTCGACTTCCCCGCCGGCTCGACGTGGATTGCGTTCACCGATCAGGTCAGCCATGCGGCGATGGCCGGCCAGTATCAGTTCGAGCAGACGTTCCTGCTGCCGGTCGACGCGATGCGCGACAAGAGCAAATCGCCGCTCAGGATTCTCGAGGCACTCAAGGGTCGACGTTTAGCCTGATACGAGTGTCAGGCGCGCGTCAGTTCACCGGTTCGATGCGGAAGAGCGCGCCTCGCTCTTCATCCGTCAGGACGTACAGCAAGCCGTCGGGACCCTGTTGAACGTCGCGAATGCGCTGGCCGAGTTCGCGTATCAATGTGTCCCGGCGCGTGGGGAGCCCACGCAAATTGAAGACGATGCGCTGCATCTGTTCGCCGACCAGGCCACCGACGAACACGCTGTTCTTCCAGGCGGGAAACTTGTCGCCCGTATAGAAGGCCAGACCCGAGAGCGCGATGGACGGCGACCAGATCATCAGTGGCTGCTCCATGCCGTCCGCCACCGCCGGACTCTTCACTGGTCCCGTTTCTCCGGTGACATCGCCGCTGTAGGAACGACCGTACGAGATGATCGGCCAGCCGTAGTTCTTGCCCGCCTCGATGATATTGAGTTCGTCGCCGCCCTGAGGACCATTCTCGGTTTCCCACAGCGCGCCAGTCTGGGGATGAATCGCCAGCCCCATCGCATTGCGGATGCCCAGCGCGAAAATTTCCGGCCGATATCCATCCCGGCCGATGAACGGATTGCCCGGCGCCGGCTTTCCTTCGTCGGTCACGCGCAGGATCTTGCCGTAGAGACTCCGACCGTCCTGCGCGTCCAATGGCGTGGCGACACCGGGTCGCGACCGCGGTGGAATGGGGACTCCGAGCGCGTAGTAGAGCGTGCCGTCCGGAGCGAACACGAGCCGCGCTGATGACGGCCCGGTCACGTAGGTGTCGGCGACGAGGAGATCCACGACTTCTGTGAGCGCGTGTTGTCCGTCGAAGCGCCCACGCGCCAGCACCGCGGTCGCGGCGTCACGCTGTGTGTCGTGCGGCTTGTAGTAGGTGAAGTAGACCCAATGATTGCTCGCGAATTTCGGGTGCAGCACGATGTCGTTCATGCCGCGCAGGTTGAGGTTGAGGACGGCCGGCACGCCCGCGAGCGGTACTGGATCGAGGGTGTCGCCGGAGATGATGCGAATCCGGCCGGCACGTTCCGTCACCAGGATCCGGCCATCCGGCAGGAACGCCATGCCGTATGGGTTCTGCAAGCCCGCGATCGGGACCACGCGAAACTTCGGGCCTGGCACGCGAACACCGCTCGACGCCCGAACGGTACTGTCGAAGATTCTCGGACTCTCGATCAACGGCACCAGCGGCGCTGCTCCAGGCGGCACGGCTTGCTGCGCAAGAACCGTGCAGGAGAGCACGCCAACCACGACCAGCGAGCAGCACCAGGTGCGACGCATCATCAACCTCGCGCGAAATCCGAGTTTCCTAGTTCGTCACAACGATGGCGCCGATGCTCAGCCGGCCGGCCGCTGGATCCTGCGGCGCGAAGGCGACGAACCTGACCTCGCTCACGTCGAGCGGGGCGCCGGTCTTCGCGCCCGGCGGCTGAAAGTACGGATTCGGACGGATCTGGTCGAACGCGATTCGAACCAACTGCCACTTCCCGGCTTCGAGGTCCCGGCGCTCGGAGTAGACAACGCCATTGCGATCGATGAACGAGAAAGAGAACCGGATGGCATGCTCTGGATTGATCTGGAACGCGATCGCGCGTGAGCCGGTCCAATCCGTCAATTCGGCCGTGCAGCGGACGTCGCGACCGGCCGGGTCCGCGGTCGCTGCAGGATACTCAACGGCCAGCACACGCGGTCCCTGCGCCGGACCACCCTGAGCGACGCTGAGATGGACATCAGGATTCGCGGCCCGAACGCCTGAGAGTCCGCCGGCGAAGTCCTGAACCGTTCTTTGCGCACGCGCGTCGTTTCGCTGCGCATCGTCTTGATGCGCAGTGTTTCCGTTCATGGCGACCGATTGCGCGACGAGCAACAGGGCAACCGCATGGAGGAATGGCTGACGTATCACGGCGTCGATGAGTTTCAGGTCTGTGCCCGGCGCTGTCAATGGCGGCGCGCGACATCAAGTAAGATTTCTCACCATGCGCCATCTCGTCGTTTCGCTCATTCTGACGATGGCCTGCGCGATGCCGGCGGCGGCGCAGGAACGCGAGGTTCAGCTCTTTGCCTGGCTGACCGGCACCTGGGAGATGTCGCAGGGCGCACGGCACGTCGAAGAAGTGTGGAGCACGCCGACGGCCAACGCGATGATTGGCACGAGCCGCACGATCGCCGACAACCGGACCACGGAATTCGAATTTCTCCGGCTCGAAAAACGCGGCGCCGATCTCTTCTATGTGCCCCAACCGGGCGGCCGTCCTCCGGTCGCGTTCAAACTCACGTCCGCGGACGGCGGGCGATTCATCTTCGAAAACACCACGGGCGAGGATCGCGTCAGCCGGATCGAGTACCGGCGCGAGGGCGACGATGGCTTACTGGCTCGCGTCGAAGGCGCGCAGGACGGCAAGCCGTTCACGCTCGAGTACCGCTACCGCCGGCGGAAGTAGCCTCCCTGCCGCGCTCGGCCATCAACCGATGCCCGCGTTCGGCGCATGCCGGTCGGACCGCCAGGTTTCGAGCATGACGATGACGGCCCCGAGCATGATGGCCATGTCCGCGACATTGAAGATCCCGGTCCGCAGTGGACCGATGCCGACGTTCATGAAATCGACGACCGTTCCCTGAACGATCCGGTCCACGAGGTTGGAAGCGCCGCCAGCGACGAAGAGCGCCAGTCCGAAGAGCGTCGGCGTGGGCCAGCGCCGCCGCATCGCCACGACAAGAAACGTCAGCGCGATCGCGTTGCCAGCGCCGAGGACCAGCGTTCGGACCGGGCGCGGCCAGTCCGCGCCAAGGCTCAGGAAAGCACCGGGATTTTCGGCGTACTCCAGACGAACCGTATCGGCGAGGAATGACTGCCGCGGCGCTTCAGCGAGCCTGGTGGCGGCCACGTGCTTGGTCACGCGATCGCAGCCGATGGTGCCGCCAATCGCGATGAGCACGACGAGGCGAGTCGCGAGTGGGTTCGCCATGTTCCCCGTTTTACTCGAATGTCGGGGCGAAGTTGAGCCGGTTTCGCGACAGATCGCGGCCCGAGAATTCCCGCAGGCCGCTTGTATCATCTGGGGTACGTGGACGCGGCATAGGATTGATGGTTCCTTGGCGGAGTGTGGTTTCTTGGATGGAGGTCAATGTGACGGCAGAAACCCAACGTGCGTTTGGTGTTCTGGTCGGGCTTGGGGTGCTGACCGCCGCGTGGGTGATTGTTCCGGAATCAGAACGCGTCCTGTGGGGACCTCTGGTGTGCGCGGTGGCTGGGTTCATCGGCCTTGCCGTCGCCTACGAATCGCCACGCTGGTTCGCCACTGCCGTTCCGGGGTACATCGCAACCACCGGCGGACTCTACTACTCGTGGTTGCATTGGGGAGAGCGCGCGGGTGTTCTTGCCCTCGTCGCCACCATCGCATTCAATCTGCTGGTCGTCGTGTATCGACAGCGGCGATCACGTCTTGCGCGGAGCGCATAAGTCTCTCGACGATTCAAGGTGAGGTCTAGCCTCATCCGCGTCAACGAACTCGTGAGCCCCTACGGCTGCGCCCGCAGCAGGAGGACCGGCACGCGCAGGTTGTGACGGACGCGATCGGCGGTCGCACCTTTGAGGACGTCAGCGATGAACTTGTGGCCGTGCGTCGACATCGCGACGAGATCCACGCCGCGGCTCTCGGCAACGCGCACCAGCTCCGTCGCCGGATCGCCTTTGGCGAGTTCCCACTCGGCCTTCAGCCCGCGGTTGTGCAGCTCGGTCGCGAGCTTCTCCAGATACTGCTTGTCGCCTTTCATCTCCTCCGACTCGCGCAGCTTGAGATCGTCGAAGTGTCGCGCGGCGAAGCCGTCGGCGACGTGGACGAGGAGGAGCGCGGATCCGGCGAGCGTCGCCAGCTCCGCGACGTGGTTGATGATCGTCCGGTCGGCGTCCGAATTTTCGATGGCGACGAGAATCCGCTTGTACATCGCAGCAGATCCTACAGGTTGATGAACGTCTGGTAGAGCAAATAGACGTTGAGCGCGGCAATCACGATCGCCACCGCCCAGGCGAGCAGCTTCACCCACAGCGGGTTCGCGAACTGCCCCATCTTGGCCTTGTCGCTGGTGAACGCCACCAGCGGAAACACCGCGAACGGCAGCTGCAGGCTCAGAATCACCTGGCTCAGGATCAGCAGCGGCCCGGTGCCGCGCTCGCCGTAGATGATGACGACGATGACGGCGGGGATGATGGCGATGAGGCGGGTGACGAGGCGCCGCAGCCAGGGCCGGAGCCGCAGGTTGATGAAACCTTCCATCACGATCTGGCCGGCCAGCGTGCCGGTGAGCGTCGCGTTCTGGCCCGAGCAGAGCAAGGCCACCGCAAAGAGCACGCTCGCCATCGTCGTTCCGAGCAGCGGCGAGAGCAGCTGATAGGCGTCGCCAATGTCGGCCACGCTCTCGTAGCCGGTGCCGTGGAACGTGGCCGCCGCCATGACAAGGATGGCGCCGTTGATGAAGAGCGCGAACATCAGCGCGAACGTCGAGTCGATCGTGGCGAAGCGGATCGCTTCTTGTTTGCTTTCGTTGGTGTCCAGGTACTTGCGGGTCTGGACAATCGACGAATGCAGATACAGGTTGTGCGGCATCACGGTCGCACCGAGGATGCCAATCGCGATGTAGAGCATCTCGGCATTCCGGAAGATCTCGGTGCGCGGGATGAGGCCGGCCGCGACGGCGCCGAGTTCCGGCTTGGCGAGCCAGATTTCGATCGCGAAGGAGCCGGCGATCAGGACGATGAGGCCGACGACCAGCGCCTCGACGTAACGGAAGCCGCGGTGCTGGAGGAACAGCACGAGCAGGACGTCCAGCGCGGTGAGGCACACGCCCCAGACGAGCGGCAGTCCGAACAACAAGTTGAGCGCGATCGCAGCGCCCACGACTTCGGCCAGATCGCAGGCGGCAATCGCGATCTCGCAGAGGATCCACAGGACGAACGTCGTCGGCTTCGAGTAGCTGTCGCGGCAGGCCTGCGCGAGGTCGCGCCCGCTGGCAATGCCGAGGCGCAAGGCCAGCGCCTGCAGCAGGATCGCCATCAGGTTGGAAATCATGATGACCGACAGCAGCGTGTAGCCGAAGCGCGCGCCGCCGGCGAGGTCGGTCGCCCAGTTGCCGGGATCCATGTAGCCGACGGCGACGAGATAGCCGGGGCCGGCGAAGGCGAGAAGCTTTTTCCAGAATCCGGCGGCGTGCGGAATCGCCACCGAGCCGTGGACTTCGGGCAGGCTGCGGCTCCCAGGTTCGAGGCGCCAGCCGCTCACGGCGGCCTGGGCCTTTCGGTCGGTGGTGCTTCCCTCCATGATTTTGACTAGTCAAAATTACAGCTCGTGAGCGCCAAAGTCAAAGGGTTTTACGGTACGAATCCTGAAACCGTGCACGCGTGTGCCGGGTAACCACTACTCGTTGGGAAAGCACTTCCCGAGTCGTTGGTCGCCCGCCGACGCGCGTATAGCGGGTTTTCCTGGGGTTTTCGGGGATCGGCGGATGGCGCTGGGCTGGTACCGGCCGTGCGATGCAGCGGCGTATGCCCCTGTCGACGCCGTGCGAAGTCCGCAGTGTGTTGATTCGCGATGCTGCACGTTTGCTGGGCGTGTCGCGGCGCACGGTCTACTACTGGATCCGCGATGGCCGCCTGCGCACGATTCGAACGCCCGGCGGCTCACAGCGCGTACTGCAGGCGTCGATCGTTGAGCGGCTGGAGGAAGCGAACGCTCAGCGGCTGCCGGTCAACTCCGTGAGCAGCCCCGTCATCCCGTAAGCATCGCGCAGGACCGCTGCCACCGCGGCGTTGGTGACGATGATGCTGCGGTTCACGGCGCGGTCGTAGCCGTACGCGCTCCGCTGACCCAGCACCGTCGAATCGAAATTGGCGCCAATCATCTCGCCATCGGGGTTGATCGCCGGTGAGCCGGAACTGCCGCCGATGGTGTCGGTGGACGCGGTCATGTCCAACACCGTGGCCGGATCGATCCGGCTTTTCGCCGCCAGCAGTTTTGGCGCGACGTCGAAGGGCGGCGCGCCGGTCGCGCGATCCCACAAGCCGGCAAACGTGGTGAACGCCGGAAAGCGCTGGCCCGGGACGTTCGATCCCTCGATGCGCCCGTAGGTCAGACGCAGTGTGCCGGTCGCGTCCGGGTACACCGATTCACCGTAGGCGGCAAACCGTGCGTCGGCGAGCCGCTCGGCAGCGCGGTCGGTCGGCGCCTGCACGCGTTCCTCCCAATCGCGGCGAACCGCGCGGGTCGGTTCCTGAATCTGCAGCAGGTACTGAATGAGCGGATCGCCTGAGGCGTTGACCGCGGCGAGACCGCCCTGCCACAGCTGGCGCCTGACCGCCGGATCCGCGAGCTTCGTCCCGCCAATCAGCCGCGCCGCGAGCGCCTCGGGCGACTCCTTGCCGAGCAGCGTGCGCACGCGCGGATCGTCCGCGGTAAGCCATTCGCGCGTTTTCGACAGCCACCACTCCATCTGCAAACGATCGAGCGCCGGATGCACCGGCCGCTCGGCGAGCACGCGCACTTCCACCGCGCGAAGCCGGCTGTCGGAGAACTCCGGCAACCGTTCCGCGGAGAGCAGCTTCGCGCGCTCCTGCGCGCCGCGCACGATCGCCAGCGCCCAGCCAAACAAGGCCGATCCGCCGCCGGCGCGTGCCTCGAGCATCACGTACGGTGCATAGAGTTCCCGTTGAATCGGCTGAACCGCGGCAAGGTCCGCCCATGGATCGCCAATCTTCTGGGCGAGCGCCGCGTTGGCGCTGACCCGGCGCCGGAACTCGGACTCTTCGCGCGCGCGCTGAGCCATGAACGCCGCATCGACGAGCGCGCGCATCCGCCCGACGCCGCGCTTGTAGGTGTTCTCGAGGCTGACGAGCGTGTCCATCGCGATGAACGCCTGCTCCTTGCCCTGCGCGCTGAACTGGAGCAAGCGCCCACGCAGCTCCGAGGCGATCAACTGGTCGAGCGGCAGGACGACGTCGCGGACGGTGAACAGCTGATCCTGCGTCAGCAACCGCTGTGTGGCGCCCGGACTGCCGGAAACGAACACCGGCGTGCCTTCGGCGGGACGCGCGGCATTCCACCGGAAATGCGTGGGCGTCGGCACCGGCCGGTTGTTCTCGTACATCCGCACGAACGCCACGTCGACGGCGTAGCGCGGGAAGTTGAAATTGTCGGGATCGCCGCCAAAGGTGGCCGCGCGATCCTCTGGCGCGAACGCCAGCCGCACGTCGCCGTACAAGCGGTATTCGTACAACTTGAACTGCCCGCCGCGGTAGAGCGGCACGACGATGCAGCGGCGGGTCTGATCGGTGCCGCAAGCCTCGCTCTCGATGCGGCCGGCTTCGGCGTCGCGCGCCGCGGTGAACGCCTGGCCCGTCATGTTCGCGCCGACACGGTGCATCCGCGCGGTGACGTCCTTGATCGACAGCAGCACTTCAGCGAGGGCGCCGGGGCACTTCATCTCGTCCTCGCGTCGGGCCGGCGTGAAGCCCAGTTCCGCGTAGTTGCGCGCCTCGGTCGACAGGTTCGCCACACACGTCGAGACGCAGTGGTTGTTCGTCATCACCAGGCCGTCCGGCGAGACGATGCCCGCCGAGCAGCCGCCGAAGCGGACGGAACTCAGTCGGACCCGATCCAGCCAGGCCTGATCGATGTGTGTGCCGAGCGCCTGATTGGCGGCGGCGACGGGAAAATTGTCGAACGTCCACATGCCTTCTTCGCCGCGGAGCGCGGCGACGGCGAGGACGGCGAGCGTCAGGGCGATGAGGAATTGGCGTGAACAACGCATGAGCAGTTTTTACCCCAGGTTCCGTCACGTTGCGCGGCTGTGATGTCGCGTCACTAAGCTGAAATCCGGAGGGTCTTACGGCCAGAGTCATCCGCGTTGGTCTGAAAACAGAACAATGGTGGGCGGGGCGCGAGGTCTACTGCGGCCGCTGCGGCAGCAGTTTCGTGCTCGAGCGCGCGGACACGGTCACCCCGTGGCCGCCGCCTCGGGACTACTGTTTTCAAACCCGCTGCCCCACGTGCGAACAGGCCGTCGTGTTCATGCGGCCGGACTGGATGTGACAGCTGAGCGGACAGCCTAAAGGCTGTCCCTACCGGGGTGGACCGTATAATTCGGGCCGGTGTCCACCAACCGGCTGCAGAAGCTCTGTGTGCTGCTGGTCGCGGCGGCCTTTTTCGAGTACTGGCTGCTGCTCGTTTACTGCGACCTCGCACGCCCGGCGCCGCTCGGCCTTCGGCTGAGCTCCAATGACGGAGTGGTCCGCCTTCGCCGAGGCTCCGGCGGACAAGTCCGCGTTGAGGCGGTGGCGCCGGACAGTCCCGCGGCGCGCGCCGGGATCCGCGGTGGCGACCAGATCGATCGTGCGGACGCGCGCCAGATTCGCGGTCGCCTGGATTGGATGGCGACCGAAACCAACCTCGCATTCGGACGCCCCCTTGAACTGACGCTCATCCGCGGCGGCGCTCCGCTCCGGACCTCGATCACGCCCGCACCGTCGACGTGGCGCGAGTGGCGCGACGAACACGGACCCGACCTGCTCGCCGTCCGCGGCCTGCTCCTCATCAGCCTGATCGTCGCGTTCGTTGTCGCCTGGCGCCGGCCCGCGGATACCACGGCGCTCCTCGGCGCCGCCTTCCTCGGGACGATGACGGTCTTTTCGGTGACGCTGCCTTATCGCTTCGCCTCGCTGTGGCGCGCGCTGCCGTGGCCGCTTTCGCTGCCGCTCTGGCTGCCGTTCATGAGCAGTGTGGCGATCGCGTCGTGGGGCTATTCATTCTTCGCGGTCTTTCCACGGCAAAGGTTCCGCGCGCGATGGCCGTGGTTGCTCGTCTGGCTGCCAATGGTCCACGGCTTCACCGGACAGGCCGTCTTTGGACGCTCGATCCTGTTCGATGCGGGATCCGGCCTTGACCAGACGACGGTGGGATCCGGCTTTAGCCGGATTGTGTTCTGGCCTGACAGCCTGTTGTTCTTCGGCGTCGGCTACCTTGCCGCCGCGCTCGTCCGCTTGATCCTCAACTACCGCCGGCTCACCGATCGCAACGAACAGCGGCGCGTGCGCGTGGTGATGCTCGGCTCTCTGGTCGGCGCCCTCGGCGGCGCGCCGGTTGTCGTGTCCTACTGGCAGGGACGGGCCGACGGTTTCACACAGCCGCTCCTTGGATCGCCAGCCGCGGCGTTCGGGGTGATGCTGTTCCTCGCCCTTCCCATCTCGTTCGCGTACGCCATCCTTCGTCACCGGCTCTTCGACCTCGGCACCATCGTGCGCCAGGGCGTGCGCTACATGCTGCTCCGCGGCGGACTGTTCGGCATCGTCCCGCTCCTGATGACGCTGCTGGCTTTCGATCTCCTGCTGCACGGTGAACAGTCGATCGCCGAGATCCTCTCGCGCCGTCTGTGGATTTACGCCGGTCTGACGATGCTGGCGCTCCTCATCCGATTGACACGGCAGCACTGGCTGGACTTTCTCGACCGGCGGTTCTTCCGCGAGCAGTACAACGCGCAGCGGCTGCTCCGCCAGATCGCCGAAGACCTGCGTCTGGCCGAGCGCCTGGAAGAGGCGGCCGCGACGCTTCTCGACCGCATCCGGCTGGCGCTGCATCCCTCGTTTGCCGGCCTCTACGTGCGGATGCCCGGCGGACGCCTTCGCTGTCTCGGCGCAGCGCCCGCCGGCAGCGCGCCGCTCCTTGCCAATGGCCTGGAAGACATCGCGAGCGCGGATTCACGTGTCGATCTGATTGTCCCGATCCGATCCGAGAAAGAGCCGGGCTATATCGTGCTCGGCGCCAAGCGCAGCGAGGAACCGTACTCGAGCGACGACCGCGAGCTGCTCGGTGCGATCGCCGAAAGCGTCGCCCTCGCGGGCAGCGCCGCTCCGGCCACGAGCGTCGACCAGTTCGAGGAATGTCTGATCTGCGCGGCCTGCTTCACCGCCGGCACGGACCATTGTGTCGCCGACGGATCGCGGCTGGTCGCGGTTGGCGCACCACGCGCGCTGCTCGAGCGCTATCGCCTCGAGCGCCGGCTCGGACGGGGCGGCATGGGCGTCGTCTATGTGGCGCGGGACGCGGTGCTCAACCGGCGCGTCGCGATCAAACTCGTCAGCGAGGAGCGCCTCGAGCTGCCGGCTGCCGCCGCCGAGTTTCAGCGCGAAGCACGGGCAATGGCGGCGTTTTCGCACCCGCACGTCGTCACCGTGCACGACTTCGGCATCGCCGGTGCACACGCCTTCATCGTCATGGAGCTGCTGGAAGGGCGGACGCTTCGCGATGCTCTGCGCGCGGACGAACGGTTCGACTGTCAGCGCGCGCTCAACGTCCTGCGCGATGTCGCCGCGGCCGTCGGCGCCGCGCATGCGAGACATCTGGTCCATCAGGATCTCAAGCCTGAAAACATCTGGCTGACGACGGACGGAACCCGTGAGCGCGCGAAGGTTCTCGACTTCGGGCTCGCGACGTTCCTGGCCGGCGCCGATCTGGAACCGGGTGCTCACGCTCTCGACGGCACGGTCGTCGGCACACCTCTTTACATGGCGCCGGAACAACTCCGCGGCGAAGAGCCCGATGCGGCGTGGGATCTCTGGGCGCTGGCCGTGGTGGCCTTTGAAATGGTCTGCGGCAGCCATCCGTTCGCGCTCACGTCGCTGACGCGGTCGCGCCCGCAGGGCGATGCCGCAGACGACGTGCGCTTTGCCGGATTGCCGTCCCGTCTGCCGCAGTACTTCGCGCGCGCACTGTCGATTGGACGGGCCGCGCGGCCACAGACGTCAACGATGCTGATCGACGAGTTCGAACGGAGCGTCCGTGCCTGACATCGGTGGTTTCCCGCCGCCGCGCGGCGGTCAGTTCGCGACGACGCGGTGGAGCCTCGTGCTGGCGGCCGGCCGCGCCGCGAACCCGCGGTCCGCGGAAGCGCTGACGTTCTTGTGCGAGCTCTACTGGCATCCCGTGTACACGCTGATCCGGCGCCAGGGCTTCAGCGCACCGGACGGCGCCGATTTGACGCAGGCATTCTTCGAGCGCGTGCTCGAGAAGGGCTACTTCCAGGACGCCGATCCGAATCGCGGCCGGTTTCGCGCCTTTCTTTGCACCGCGGTTCGTCACTTTCTTTCGAACGAACGCGACCGCGAGCAGAGCCTGAAGCGCGGCGGCAAACGGCCGCCGCTCTCGCTCGACGCCGAGACGGCAGAAGGACGCTACCAGATCGATCCGCGCGACGACTTGACGCCCGAGAAGCTCTTCGATCGCCAGTGGGCGCTCACGCTGCTCGAACGGGTGTTGACCCGCGTCGGCAGCGACTATTCGGCCAGCGGCAGGACGGCGCTCTTCAACGCGCTCAAGGGATTCCTCACCGGCGACACGAGCGGCACGCCCTACGCGGCCATCGCGCGCGACCTGGGCACGTCTGAAGGCGCGATCAAAGTCGCCATTCACCGCCTGCGCCGCCAGTTCCGGGACGCGCTGGTCGCGGAGATCGCGGCGACCGTGTCCGATCCGTCCGAGATCGACGCCGAGCTCGGTTACCTCTTGAATGCGGTCAGTGTGTAACCCGGCGGCTGCGGTTCTTCATAGCCAGGCATGACGGCCGCCTCCGCTTCCCGCTGCCCGCGCTGCGGCACACCTGATACGGCGATGCGCTCGTCGTCCGACCTCTGCGCCGCCTGTCTCATTCGCGCGGCGATCAGCCTGGACGACGAGCCGTGTCCCTACCGGATCCTGGCGCCGATCGCCGAAAGCGCGACGAGCGCGACCTATCTGGCGCAGGCACTTCGTGACACGCACGGGTACGTCGCGCTCAAGGTCTACGACCGGCGCGACGACGCCGATCTGGTGCTGGCGCGGTACGAAACCTGGAAAGACATGCTCGCCGCGTTCCGGCATCCAGGCGTCGCCGCGTTCGTCGAGGCCGGGTTGACCTCTGAGGGCCTGCTCTACGTCGCCACCGACTACGTGGCCGGATCGCCTCTGACATCGCGGCGCGTACGCGAGGGTCTAAGCGTCACCGAGCGTCAGGCGCTGGCCGGTCAACTGACCGATGCGGTCGCGGCGATTCACGACGCCGGCCTCGCGCACCTGGCACTCGACGCCTCCCGGGTGAAGATCGCGACCCACAGGGTCCACGCGACCATTCTCGGCCTCGGCCGTGCCCTGGTCATCGACGGTCTCGCTCCGGACCCGGACGCCGATCGCACGGCCCTGGCCGCGCTCCGTCACACGCTGCTCCCGTAACCTTCGCCCTCGCCTCCTTCATCTCACTCGAACCCGACCCCCGGAACCCGGAACCCGGCACCCGGCACCCGGCACCCGGCACCCGGCACCCGGAAGGAGCCGTAACCATTCCACCCCGCTCCTTCACTACAGCAGCACGGATCGTTTCCAAGGAGGCGTTGATGCGGTGCGTATGGAGCTGGGGACTGATGGTTGTCGCGGTCGCGCTCTGGTCGGCACCGGCGGCGGCTCAGGAACGGCCCCTCGAAGTCAGCTTCGGCCTCGACGGGATCGCGTCGTCCCAGGGCAACGGCGGCGATCTGCGGCTGACCTTCGGCATCCCGGCCGGTGACCGGCTGACGTTTGAACTCTTCGGCGGCCCCTATCGCGGCAACGACACACTCCGAACCGAAGGCGTCTACGGTTTCCAGATTCGCCAGCGGCTCCTGCGTCACCGTCCCGGCATCGAACCGTTCTTCACCTACGGCGCGCTCGGCGTCATCGCGCGATCGGAGTCGTTCTACTGCAGTCCCAGTCCGTGCCGATGGGAGCGGCGCACTCAAGTCTTGCCCCCGCTCCTCGGTCTCCTCGGCGTCGGCGTCGAATATCCGGTCGCCTCACGACTGAAGGTGCGCGTCGAGCTGCAAGGCGGCTTCTTCCTCATACTTCCTGTCGGCGTCCGCGCCGCGGCGGCTTTCACCATTCCGCTCGGCGCCAACGGCACGAGCGCCGGGGCCGCGCGGCGGTCGCGAGAGGAGCCACGATGAGCCGCCAATTCCTCTCTGCGCTGACGGCGGCGGCGGTCCTCACCGGCGTGGCCGGCGTCGCGGCCGCTCAGGGGAGAGAACTATCCGTCAGCACTGACACGATCAGTTCTTCGTCGGGCGTTGGCAATACATTCCGCATCGGATTGACCGTCCCGACGGATGCGCGTGAGTCACGAACCTACTTCGTCGGCACGCACGAGGGGAGCGACTCCTCAGACACCCGCGTGGTCTACGGCGTGGAAACGCGCCGGCTGCTGGTCGAAGACCGCGGCTGGTGGCCAAAGCCGTTCCTGACGGTGGGCTTCCTCGGCACGATCGAGTACGTGTCCGATTGGGACTGTCACGGCCGCCCGGACTGTAGTGGTCCTCAGTGGGGGCCGTACATCCCGTCACCGCTCTTCCAGTTTGTGCTCGGCGGCGGCCTCAAAGTACCGCTGGCACCGGGTCTCAACGTGCGTGTCGAGGCCCAACAGCAACTGCTCTTTCTGGTCATTCCCAATGGTTTTCGTATTGCGGCCTCGCTCTCAGTTCCCATCGGCCCGCGGAGCGCGGCGCGGCGCCGGTAACTTCTCGCCTCAAGTGCTTCATCGTCAGACATGCTGACCCACACCACATTCGCGGGAGCCGTCGTGGGGTTGCTCATCGTGGGTGGATCTGTCGGTCGATCCGAGCCGTCAACGGGCCCCGAAGACTCCAGCGCACCAGCCCGGCTCCTGCGCGAGCGCGGGCTGCACCTCGGTTACAACCTCGATCACGACGCGGCGATCGCGGCGTTTCAGGAAGCCGCCACTGCCGATCCGGCAAACTCGGCCGCCCCTCGCCTTGCGGCCGCCACCGCCTGGATCCAGTTGCTGTTCGAGCAGGGCGCCATCACCGTCGACGACTATCTCGGCGAAGCGCGCGCGGAGCTCGAACGCCCGGCGCCCATGCACCGACTGGCCACCGCCTTTCACGCCTCGATTCAGCAGGCCCTGACGCTCAGCGAGGAGCGGCTGCGTGCGACACCGCAGAGCGCCGACGCACACTATCAGGTTGGCGCGGCCTACGGCTGCCTGGCGTCCTACACCGCCACCGTCGAGGGGCGGCTGGTCGGCAGTCTGGGTGCCGCGCGACGCGCGTACCGCGAACACGAGCGCGTGCTGGCTCTCGATCCCACGCGAAAGGATGCCGGCCTGGTCGTCGGCATCTACGACTACGTCGTCGCGTCGTTGCCGGCGCCGCTGCGGTTGATGGCGCGAATCGCCGGCTTCGGCAGCAACCGCGAACGCGCGCTTCGCCTTGTCGAAGAGGCCGCCGCCTATTCGAGCGATGCGCAACCCAACGCGCGCTTCGTCCTCGTGCTCCTTTACAACCGCGAACATCGGTTCGCCGACGCTCGGCAGGTGATTGAGCGGCTGCAGCGCGACTTCCCCAGGAATCGTCTGCTGTGGCTCGAGGCCGCCAGCACCGCGCTTCGCGCCGGCGACTACGCCGAGGCGAAGGCGGCAAGCCAAGAAGGCCTGGCCCGCCTGACCACGGATCCGCGGCCGCGGGCTACTGGCGAAGAAGCTCGCTGGCGCTACACGCACGGCGCGGCGCTCGTCGGCGTAAAGCAGGAGGCCGCTGCACGTGAGGAACTGAATGCCGCGTTGCGACTCGCGACACGCAACTTTGTACGCGGACGTGCGCACCAGGAGCTCGGCAAGCTCGCCGATCTCTCGGGCAGCCGTCAGCAAGCGATCGCCGAGTACCGCGAAGCCGCCCGCCTGTGTCGGCAAGACCACGACGACGAGTGCGCGAACGCTGCGCGTTCGCTTGAAAAGAAAGGTTATCGCTGATGCGGAATCGCTCCATCGCCGGCGCCTGCCTCGGTTGCGCGCTGCTGCTGTCGACGACGCTGTGGATGCGCGCCTCGGGAACAACGCGCGAACCGTTGACGCGCGCGGAGCTGGCGAAAGGCTTCGACAGCGGCATCCGCAATCTGGCGATTGAATGGGACCCGGCCGATCCGCGGCCGGAAGCCGAACGCCGCCGGGCGCTCTTCGACTTCACCTACCAGACCTTCAACGCCTCGGCGTGGGTACCGCAGGCGCTCTTCGATCAGAACCTGATGACGCAGGCCGTAGTCGGCGACGTCGAGACGATCGTCGGAGAACGCGTGGGACTGGTCCTGTGGCGCGACAACCCACGGGTGCCGGCGTTCGGTATGGCACCGAATGCCGACGCGGCGACGCCGCTGCAGTGGACGGTCAACTGTCTGACCTGTCACATGGCGGAGATCGACGGCGTCGCCTATTTCGGCGCCGGCACCAAGACCTTCGACGACTACTGGCTCGGCGAGGCGCTGCGCCGTCTGACCAGCGAGCGCTGGCGCGGACGGCTGGCCTCAGGCTCGCCGGACGATCGCGCCGCCGCCGATGCAAACCGGATTCTGACGACGCACCATCACGAGAAGATCGATTCGCTGACCCGCGGCCGGTCGACGGCGTTCGCCGCGTCGCACGTCGAGATGTACATGCGCACGGCCGGCGGCGCGATGCCCGCGGTCCACGACGTTGGCCGCGGCGACGTCAAGACGCCGCCGCTCTGGCACACAGCGGCGAAGATGCCGGCCGGCCGCTGGTATACGGACGGCAGCTTTCACGGTGCGTTCCCGCTCATGGCCTCGTCGATGGAACTCGAGAAGGATCGCTCGTTCGAGGATCTGACGAACATCGTTGTCCCAATCATCAAGCGCGAGTTCACGTCGGTCATCCAGTACCTGCGGCCGCCGCGTTATCCCTACGCCATCGACCAGACCCTCGCTGAGCAAGGGCGGCGGCTGTTCTACTCGAGCGACGTCGGCTGCTACCGCTGCCACGGCATCTACGACGGCCGGGGCCAGGTGGACTGGCCCGGCGTCCATGTCGAGGTCGGGACCGACCGCGCGCGTCTGGAGGTTGTCACCTCACAATTCGTGGCGGCATTCCTGAAGAGTCCCCTGGCAGCTGATGGTGTGCTCAGCAAGAGTCGGGGGTATGCCGCGACGCCGCTCACCGGGGTCTGGGCCAACTTTCCCTACCTGCACAACGGCAGCGTGCCGACCCTGTACGACCTGCTGGGCCCGGTGGCCGAGCGGCCGGCCATCTTCGAGGTCATGGCCGCCCGGAGGCTGGACGCGGTGCGCGTGGGCCAGCCCCGGACGCGGGATGCCGGGCTGTCGCGGCTCACCGACCGCGAACTCCGCCAGTTATTCGGCGCCGATCGCAACTGGTTCGACACCACCCGTCCCGGATCGGGCAACGGCGGTCACGATTTCTGGCCTCAGATACAAACCGATACAAACCGCGCCGCGCTCCTCGAGTACCTCAAGACGCTTTAGGCGACGCTGACGGATCCGACCGGTCGGAAAGTCTTCATTTCGAGCCCCGAAAACTTTCCGCCGCAGCCGGTTTCCTGTTGACTCCCAATGGCCCCTCCGCTAGGTTGTGTAACCTTTGTGACAACTTGTCACAAGAAGACCGTATCGGAGGAGGGGTTTCAAATGAGACGGACAGCGATTGCCATCGCGGGCTTGGCCCTGTTGATGGTCGCCGGCTTCGCGAGCCAGGTCAGCGCGCAGAGTTCGATCATCGGCACGGTACTCGATACCTCGGGCGCCGTCCTGCCGGGCGTCTCGGTCGATGCCGCCAGCGAGGCGCTGATTGAAGGGACGAAGAATACGGTCACGAACAGCGAGGGGCAGTACCGCATCACCGACTTGCGCCCCGGCATCTACACCGTCACCTTCACGCTGAACGGGTTTCAAACCACCAAACAGCCCAATCTGAATCTACCGGGCGAATTCACGCTGACGGTCAACGCCAGCATGGCCGTTGGCGCCGTCGCGGAGACGATCATCGTCACGGGCACGACGACCAACGTCGACGTCCAGAGCGCCGTCCAGATCACGCGCCTGGACCGCGATGCGCTCGACAATATTCCAACCGGCCAGAACATCTGGGAAATCGGCCAACTGATCTCGGGGATCCAGCTGAGCACGCCCAGCGTCGGCGGCTCCGCCGGCGGCGAACAGACTTACATGTCCATCCACGGCATGAGCGCGGCGCAGAACGTCGTGCTGGTCGACGGTCTCACCGTGAGCGGCCTCGAGTTGAACGGGGCGATCCAGAACTACTTCAACAACGACACCAGCCAGGAACTCAGCTACCAGACGAGCGGCATCAACGCCGACCGCTCGGGCGGCGGTGTTACGGTCAACATGATTCCGCGCGAGGGCGGCAACCGCTTCTCAGGCGACGGCTACTTCAACTATCGCCCCGGCTCGTGGATTGGCGACAACTTCACGCAGCGTCTGGCCGATATGGGCGCAACCAGCGCCAACGGGCTGACGCACCTCTCGGATTTCACCGTTTCTCAGGGCGGCCCGATCAAAAAGGACGCGCTCTGGTTCTTCGCCTCTTATCATCAGTTCAACGAAGGCGATCTCCTCGGCAACTCGTTCCTCGACGATGGCACGCAGACGACAGACGATCAGCGCATCCTCCAGGGATCGCTGCGCCTGACGTTGCAGCTGGGCGCCAAGACCAAGCTGTCGGGACACTACGAAAAAATCGACAAGATCCGGACGCACGAGACGGTGTCCGCCAACGAAGACCCGGAAACCGCGGCGCTCTACCGGACGGCGCCGGACTACTCGACGGCCACGGCCAAACTCACGTCGACGCTCAGCAACCGGCTGCTCTTCACCGCCGGCTACTCGATGAACCGGGAATTCCGCAACCAGTTCGGCCAGCCGGGCATCCTGCAGGAACGCGGCACTCCAGAGTGGTTCGCGAACGCCTCGCGCACGACGCAGACGGCTGGCGGCCCTCGCACGACCGCCCCGTCCCTCGCGACGTCCAATTGGCCGGCGCGCTACAACGCCGAGGCGTCGCTCTCCTACGTCACCGCCCGACACAACATGAAGACCGGCATCCAGTATCAGTGGGGCACCTTCTACCACAACTCATTCGCGAATGCCGATCTCACGCAGCGCTACACGAACGTGACGCCGTCCGCCGCCAGCGCCGCCACCCCCAACTTCACCTTCTCGAATCCGGCCGATGTCGTCGTACGCAACACGCCGGTCGAATCGCAGGATCGCCTGGTGCGCGACCTGGGCATCTACGCTCAGGATTCGTGGCGCCTGAACCGGCTGACGCTGAACTACGGCCTGCGCTGGGAGAACGTGGTGGCGCAGAACGATGCCTACGATGCCGCGGCCGGCCGCTTCGTCCGGGCACGGTCAATCCCGGCAGTCGAGAACGTCCCGAACTACAAGGATTTCGCGCCGCGCGTGAGCATCGTGTACGACCTCTTCGGCAACTCGAAGACGGCGGTGAAGTACGCCATCAATCGCTACAACCGCTCCACGGGCACGGCGCTGGCCAACACCTTCAACACGCTGACGTCCGCGACCCGCGCCGTCGCGTGGACCGATCTCAACGGCAACAACATCGCCGAAGTGCCGTCGGTGTACGACGCCAACGGCAATCCGACCTACTGCACGTACCAGACGGCGGGCTGTGAGATCGCCCTCGACGGCACCACCGCTGGCAGCTTCAACGGCCTGCGCACCGTGAGGCTGGCCGCCGGTTGCTCTGCCGCGCAGCTTGCGGCCGCCAACGCCAATCCGCAGTGCTTCACGTTCTTCGGCGACCCCGCCGATGCGTCAACCTACACGCCGTACGAGCGCACCTGGAACCTCGAGCAGGCGCTGTCGATCGAGCATCAGCTGACGCAGCGCATTACGATCGACGGCACGTGGACGCACGGCAGCGATCATGACATCGCGAAGACGCTCAACCGCTTCCGGCAGGCGGGCGACTACCGGGAAGTCACGATCTTCAACCCGGAAGATGGCACGCCGATCACCGTCTACTCGATCAGGGATGCAGAGACCCGGACGCGGCTCTCGCAGGGCGGCTCGAGCCTGACGGTCACCGAACCGACCAGCAAATCCGTGTTCAACGAGTTTGCGGCGGATTTCCGGATTCGGCCGTACACCGGCGCGCAGGTCTTCGGCGGCTGGACGATGTCGCGGGAGCTCACGGATACCTGCGGATCGACGCAGAGCGATCCCGTCACCGGTACGCCGCTCGTGGCGGACCCGAACTCACTGCGCTTCTGCGATCAATTCAACCTGCCCGACGGTCTGAACGTCGCGTGGGCCCACGACTTCCGCGTCAGCGGCAGCTTCCCGCTCAAGTGGCAGGGCATCAATTTCGGCTTCAGCTACTTGAACAACGATGAGGGGGCGTTCAACCGCTTCTACTCCATCGTTGTCGCCACGACGCGGTATCCGAGCCCTGGTGACGGACGGCGAATCGCCGGTCAGCCGGCGCCGCTTTGTCCGACGACGTTTGGCTGCACACCCGGCGCCCTGGTCTTCGCCCCCGGCACGTTCCTGCAGACCGCTGGCTCGACGACGCTCAACGTCGACATGGAGCCAAACGGGAGCCAGCGGCTCGAGCGGCTCCAGCAGGTCGACATCAAGCTGTCGAAGTCGTTCCGGTTCAACAAGGTGCGTATCTCACCGACGCTCAACGTCTATAACCTGCTCAACTCCGACCACATCATTTCGTATCAGAGCCTCGCGTACGCGAGCTCGGTCGGCAACTACCTGATTCCGAACTCGGTCCTGGTCGGCCGGGTGATCGGCATCGAGACGCGGGTCAGCTGGTAGGTCAACGGGAAAGAGCTTTTCACAACGAACTCGCAGAGCCCGCAGAGCCTTCATTTGAAGAGCTCTGCGGTCTTTGCGATCTCACCGTGAGTGCTTGATACTGCCCGAGCGTCTGGCGCTTGAAGCCTCCCGCGCTCAGTCCACGATCGCCTGGACAACCGCGTTCTCGAAGTCGCCGCGCATCGCGTTTACCGGCTCCTGAATCAGCAGCACGGCGGCGAGGCGGTCCTTCGGATCCACCCAGAAGTGGGTGCCGAACGCCCCTGACCACCCGAAGCTGCCGTTGGCGAGCGCCGAATTCGCCTCGGCCCGGTTCATCACCACTCGAACGCTCAGGCCGAATCCCATTCCACGCCCGCCGGTCGTTGTCTTCTCGAACAGATCGCCGACGTGATTCGAGCCCATGCGCTCCACGGTTCGGGGACTCAGGAAGCGATGACCATTGAGCTCGCCGCCATTGGCCAGCATGGCCGCGAACTGGATGTAGTCTTCGGCCGTCGAGTACAGCCCGCCGCCACCCGACGCGATCTTCGTGTCGAGCCAGTCGGGCGTGCCGGTGCGCTCGAGACCCGCAGGGCGGATGTTGTAAAGCGTGACGACGCGCGGGAGTTTGTCGGCCGGAACCCAGAAGAACGTGTCCTTCATGCCGAGCGGATCGAAGAGCCGCGTCTTCAAAAAGTCCTCGTACTTCTGCCCCGACGCGACCTCGACGATGCGGCAGAGCGTTTCCATGCCGGCGAGCAGACTGTACTGCCAGACCGTGCCCGGCTGGAAGTCGAGCGGACCAGCCGCGAGCTTGGGCACGTAGGTTTCGAGCGTATCGGTTTTGAGCCGCGGCGCCGCGCGCTGCGCCGCGCGATCGCCGACGCCGCTGCTCTCGACGCCGGATGTGTGCGTCAGCAGGTCGCGCACCTGCACTTCGCGCAGCGCGGGCATGGTGTAGATCTCGGGTTCCGGTGCGCCGCCCCGGCCGCCTCGTCCCGCCCCGGCGCCAGCTGCCGCGGCCCGGCCGCCTCCCCCCGGAGCGCCGGGCTTGAGCATCGCCACCTGCAGATCCTTGAAGCCCGGAATGAACCGCGACACGGGATCGGTGAGCCGCACCTTGCCTTCTTCGACCAGCATCAGGATCGCGACGCCGGTGACCGGCTTCGACATCGAC
Source organism: uncultured Bifidobacterium sp. (assembly GCA_964577955.1). Classification (GTDB taxonomy): domain Bacteria; phylum Acidobacteriota; class Vicinamibacteria; order Vicinamibacterales; family CAVVIG01; genus CADEEX01. The sequence continues at coordinate 53,604 of CAZOAZ010000002.1, forward strand.
GCCATGCGGAAGATCGCGTCCTTCCGCATCGGCGTTTTCGCCTCGAGATCCATCAACCCCTGCGCCTCGAAGTGCGCGACCTTGCCGCGGCGCGCGGCGATCGTCACCGCGCCGGGGATTTGTTTGGAGTCGATGTAGCGCTGCACCATCTGATTGACGCGCTGCAGCCGCTCCGACGAGAACCCGACGTCTTCCGCTTTCGTCGCCGGACCGAGCGCCGCCGATGTCGGGATTACTGCCAGCGCAATCGCGATTGGGATGAGACGAAGGACGATACGCCGGGAGGGTCGACGAATCTCAGATGCCATCACGTCCTCCTTCAGGACGCGACAGCCTAGCACGGGTCGGCGATGCGCGGTCTAGACTAGTGGCGCCCGACTGTCCGGCGGAATCTCACCGCCGTCACGCCGATCCCGGCGTGCAAGTGCCACCGTCCCTCGAGGTAGTCAGCGGGGGTCAGGTTGACCGTCGCGGCAACCGGCACATGAACCGTCAGTCCCTTGAATGTCCTGCGGAACTCGACAGCGCCCGTGACGCCGGTCGACCAATGCCCGTCTTCGGCCATCCGTCGTCCATTGACTCGAGTGTCGGCCTTCTGAACGACTCGCTCGCCGCGGGCATTCGCAAACAGCACCGACGCACCTGCGCCGAGCGTCGCCGATCGAGCGATTGGCAACGTGAGATCGCGTGTCACGAGGAAGTCAAGCGCGCTGTCACGGTGAAAATACTCGTCGCGATAGAGCGCCTGCGTGCGCCGGGACTCCCACTGCCCGCCGGCGCGAGCCTGAACGGTGACGCCGTAGTTGCCGCCGCGGATCTGCAGACCCACGGCTGCGGCGTCGAAGCGGCGAACGAATGCGCACGCCGTCGATTCGTCGCAGCGCGCCGACGGCAGCGCGGACAGGCTCAGAAGACCGGCGACGTAGATATCGGTCGTCACAACTCTGAGCCCTGCCGCCACCTCCGCTATGTGCGCCCGGCGGCGTGGCCAGTACGGAGTGTCCTGAAAGTCGTCGAGGAGCGAACTGCCCTCCAGACTGAGCGTAGTCTGTCCCTCACGCAAGCCGCGAACGATCCGGGCCCTCAGCGCATCGATGTACTCGGACAACCGATCGAGCTCGCCACGCGTGTGCTGCGTCCCGTCTGCCGCAATAATCAGATCGAAGTCCTGGTCTTTCAGCAGTCCAACGTAAGTCTGCGCATCCGTGACTGAGAGGTCGCCGAATGCGCGCGCACCGGGTGGCCCGGGAAACTGCGTCGTGAATAGCGCGCGCTGCTGACTGAACGCGACGATGGTGAGGTCGCGCATCTGACGCGTCTCGATCACGCGAATCCGCTCGCCCGCCAGCACCAGTTCGGTGAAGTAGTCAAAATTCCTGATCACCTCCGGCTGGTCGCTGGTTCGGGAAGCCGTGAGGACCGCTGTGCCATCGTCGCGGGCGGGATCGGCGCCCGTCCGAACAACGTAGCGCAGGCGTCGCCCGGGAAATTGGCTGGCCAGTTCGCTACGAAGCCAGGTGGCCGTCTGAGACCCAAGCGGCGCGCACACGAGAATCCCGTCAACCGTCGCGAGCACGACCGTCGTCCGGACCGAGTCGCGAACGACGTAGAGATCTCCCCGTACGTGTTCCAGCGTCGGCGCCGACCCCGCGCTCGGCTGTCCCCACGCCGGAGCCACGGCCATAAGGCTCAATCCGATCCCGACGAGCCATCCGAACGCGCGCATCGGCTACCGGGGATACGCGCCGGAGTAGTAGGGAAAGACCGCTGCGCGGTATGTCGCCGACACGCCCTGGTAGGACGCCCGAACCTCGGTGATACCCGGAGCCACAACGAACATCGACGACACGTCAAACCTGATGACGGCCGAATTCGAGGAAGACCAGGCAAAGCTCCCCTGAGGAACACTGGGAAACGGCGTTGGGATCAATGACGCAACGGCCTGCGCGCGATTCACCGACACTTCGCCGAGGGAATTAAGCACAAGCCTCAGATACGGTTCCGGCGGACGGCCATCGCGCACGACGAGACCGATCGAGGCTGAAAGGCCCCGGTACGACGCAACGATCAGGCTGGTGCCGCTTCGCAGCAGCCGGATCGAGCCTTGCGCGATGTTCGGGCCTGAACTTCCCGCGGCGACTGACGGATCGGAGCTCGTCCACTGCACATCCGAGCCGCCGAACCCGTAGACACCGTCGGCATCCTGAGTGACGGCGTTCAGAGAAATAGACCCATTGAGCTCACCTAACCACAGATCCAGCCTGCCGATATCGCCACGATAAGGCTGGTGATAAATCTGGAGCGACGTCAGCGGGACGCTGGTCGGCGCGGTCGGATAGGACGGGGTGCAGCCAGCGGCGATCACCGCCGCCACACACAACGTCGTCGTTCGAAGGGTCGGCAAACGACAGATTCTATCTCGTCATCGCCGAGTCTCGATGCTCTGCGCCAGGCCACGAAAAGCCCTCAACATTTCGTTGTAGGAAAAGTTCGCATTCCGACCGCTTGGATTCGGCAGGACCACGACGCGCGTTCCCTCGAAGTCGTCTGACTGGATCCCGAGGGCGACAGGCCCTTTCGACGGCACGTCGAAGATCGCGCGGTACAGCGTCACCCCGATCAGCGCCACGATCTCCGGCTGCCACTTGCGAACTTTTCGGCGGAGCACGCGCAGACCCGCCACGTACTCGCCGGGTTTCAGCGTGTCGATACCAGGCGTCGGCCGCGGGATCAGGTTCGTGATCCCGTACCCCCACTCCATCAGGCGCCTGTCGTCCTCTGCGCGGAGCAGCTCCGGCGTCAATCCCGATTCGTGGAGGAGTTTCCAGAAACGATTCGAGAACCCGGCAAAGTGATGGCCGAGGGTGGCCGACCGGACTCCGGGGTTGATGCCAACGAAGAGGACTCGCACACCGGGCCGAATGCGATCCTTGAGGCGCAGGGACTCGTAGGACATAGGAAGAGCGATCGTGGAATCCGGCGTCAGCCGGATTCATCCGGCTCCGGCGAGGCCGGAGCCCACGTACTTTTCGTTCAGCGTCGTGGCCGCTGAGCGGCGGCGATCAGTTGCTTGTCCAACGTGACCAGCGGCGCGCCGAGTTCGCGCGACAGCGACAGATAGGCGGCGTCGTAGGCCGAGAGGCCGGTTTCGGCCGCGAGCGCGAAGACCGCGAGCGGATCGACAGAGTGAATCGTGATCGGCATCGCCAGGACCCGGCCCAGGCCCTCAACGAACCGCTCGGTCAACGCCGGCGCGCGGCGGCAGCGGCTCAGCGTCGCGTTCGCCATCTCCAACGGAAACAATGAGGGCGCGTGAAGCACTTCGCCATCGAGGCGGGCCACGATCTGCGCCGCCCGGTCGTCGTCGAACACAATGGCGCCAAGCGCCGAGGCGTCAACCACGACCACGGGATTTCACCCGCCTGGTCCGCGAGTGCCGCGCTGGCGCCGGGGCCAACGCCGTCTCGAGGTGGTGGCCACGCTCGTCGCGCATCCGCCGGATGTCCTCGACCGCGCTGCCGGTCCCGCGAAAACCCTGGGTCTTCGCCCACTGGTGCAGGCCTTCGACGGTCAGCGTTCGTTTCGCCGGCTCGCCAGCGACGCGTTCGATGATCGCCAGCAGCTCGCCCTGAAGCGAGCGACGATTGGCGACGGCCTGACTCCGCAAACGTTCGACGACCTCGTCGGGCACGTTCTTGATGGAAAGCGTCACCGGCATGGTTTCATTATAGATCCAGATCGGAGCCATATTGGCGCCACAATCCCAGACTGCTGCTCAACCTGGCGTCGCGCCCGGCGCGTGCGCTCGACCGGCCGCTGGCCCGAGACGCGTCCGCCCCGGACGGCCTGGAGCATGCCACATCTACCTTGGCGAAGCGGATCATCTGCCGCGGCGGGTTACGCTGTCCGGCGATCGCGGCACCTTCGACTTCACCAAGTGGAACGCGACAACGATCGGAGCGCCAGGAGTCTGAAACGGTCGGTCTGGGTGTGTCGGCACGAGGGTTGCGATTCGTCGACGATGCTAAGATGCCGGCTCGGTTTGCCGCCATCGTTGTCGAGGAAACGAGGCTATGGACCAAGAGATGACGACCAGACGGGTCGACGACCTTGACCGGCGGGTCACGCGTGTGGAGGACGTCCTACCCACACTTGCGACCAAGGAAGATCTCCGGTTGGCAACGTTGGCAACGAAAGAGGACCTCCGGTTGGCGATGCTGGCAACGAAAGAGGATCTGCGGTTGGCGATGCTGGCAACCAGGGAGGACATCCGACTGGCGGTTGAGCCACTGGCGACAAAGGTCGAGCTTCGCGAGAGCGAAGAGCGGGTGCGGCGTCACATGGACGTCCTCTTCGAGGCGCAACGCTCCGACATTCAACTCCTCGCCGAACACGTGTCCGGCCTGATGTCGAAAATCAGCGGCACATAGGACACAACCATGAACTGGCTGTTCAAAGAAGAGCCGTCGAACTACAGCTTCGCTGAGTTCACCAAAGACAAGAAGACGGTCTGGAGCGGCGTGAAGAATCCGCTGGCGCAGAAGCACCTGCACGCGGTGAAGAAGGGCGATCAGGTCTTCTACTATCACACCGGCGACGAAAAATCTGTGGTCGGCATCGCGAAGGCGATCGCCGACGCCCGGCCAGACCCCGACGACAAGAGCGGCAAAGCGGCGGTCGTGGACATCGCGCCGGTCCGCGCGCTTGCAAAACCGGTCACGCTCGCGGCGATCAAAGCGGACGCCTTCTTCAAAACCTTCGCGCTGGTCAGAATGTCGCGGCTCTCGGTGATGCCCGTCACCGATGCGGAATGGGAACGGATCTTGAAGATGGGGACTTA
>CAZOAZ010000002.1:58543-264787 GCA_964577955.1 uncultured Bifidobacterium sp.
AGGATTTAAGGATTTAAGGATTTAAGGATTTAAGGATTTAAGGATTTAAGGATTTAAGGATTTCAAAGCTACGATTTCGGTCCGCAACGACGAGCCCAATCGCGACCGCCAGGATCGCGATCGCCCAACTGACTGTCAGCATCGCAAATCCAATCCGCTCGTAGAGCAGACCACCAAGCGCCGGTCCAATCAGGATGCCGAGCGCCCAGGCGAAGTTGTACACGCCGTACGCGACGCCGAATGAACTCTGCCCCGTCTGGCTCGTCGCCTCCGCCATGTAGGCGAGCGACGGCGACACGAACATCGCGACCGCGGCAATCACCAGCCCGTTGACGACGAGCGCCGATTCGAAGCTCGAAATCACGGTGTAGATCGGCAGCGCGAGCGCGATCGCCGCCAGTCCGGCCAGCGTCAGCACCCGCCCGCCGGTGCGATCGGCGATGCGGCCGAACACCGGATGCAGCAGCGTCGAGACGATCGCCGCCGCGCCGAAGACCCAGCCGATTCGCGCCGGTCCGAGCCCGATCCGGTCGGCGAGATGCAGCGCCAGCACCGGCTCCACCATCGCAATCGTGCCGCCGCCGGCAATCACCGCCGCCGCGCAGACCGCCACGGCGCGGACGCGAAAGACGCGGCCAATCGGCGCCACATCGCGATCGGCGGCGCGTGGCGGCAAACGCAACGCCGCACATCCGCCGGCCGCGACCAGCGCGAGCACTCCGACCACCAGATACGGCACCCGCGGACCGCCGCTTTCGTACAGCCAGCCGCCGATCGTCGGACCGAGAAGAAAGCCCAGCGTCGTTCCGGACGTGACCAGCCCCATCACGCGGCCGCGCTCGTCGGCCTGATAGAGATCGGCAACGACCGCAAACCCGACCACCCACGTGACCGCGTCGGCGGCGCCTTGCACCAGCCGGGCGGCGAACAGCCAGGACAGCGTCGGGGCAACCGCAAAGAAGACCGTCGACGCCGCCAGTGCAAGCATCCCGCCCACGAGCAGCAGCTTCCGGCCGAACCGATCGGACATGGCTCCGGCAGGCACCGACGTCACCAGCACCGTCAGCCCGAATGACGCGAACAGCATGCCGATCATCGTCGCCGAGGCGCCGAACCTTCGGCTGATGTCCGGCAGCACCGGTACCGCGATCGAATACGCCAGGATGTCCGTGAACGCGGCAAAGGTGATCACCGCGACGGCAGCGGCACGCGCAGACAGCAGCATGGTGCGTGAGTTAGTGGAGGGCTTCCATTCCGCTTCTGGCAATCACGCCGGACGCGGACGATGATGCAAGGTACTGAATCAGCGCGTGGGCCGCCGCAGGATGGCTGGCACCGACCACGATGCCGGCCGCAAACACCGTCACCCGCTGGACCTCCGGCGGCAGCGGCCCGACGATGACGATGCCGGGGACCGGCAGCAGTTCGCTGAGCTGCTGAAACCCGAGTTCGGCGTCGCCGCGGGCGACGACGGCGCCGACCCGCTCGCGTTCGATCCGCCGTCCCTTCCGCTTCATCTCTTCACCGAGTCCGAGCCGCGGAAAGACCTCCATCGAGAGGTAGTCGCCGCTGACACTGGCCGAGTACGCGACTGTCGCCGCCGCCTTCAACGTTTGTGTCAGCGCCGCCAGCGAGCCGATGTCGGGACGCGGCGCGCCGGCACGGACGGCCATCGCAATCGACGATCGCGCGAGGTCGACGCGGCTCCCGGCGACGACGAGATCTTCCTTGATCAGATCGTCCAGCGCTTCGGCGTTGACGATGACCACATCGCCCGGTTCGTGACGGCGCAAGCGATTCGGGATCGACTCGGCGCCGACCCCCATCGTCGTCGTCGCGGTCTTGACGGTGTTGCCGGTGGAACGCTCGAAGCCGGGAACCAGCTCGAGGTACGCCGCCGTGAACGCCCCCGACGTCATCACGACGATCTCGTCAGTCGCCGCCGCCGCGACACGTAGCAGCAGAGCGACGACAAGAACGATCAGTGAGCGGCGCATTGGGTTCACGCGATGCTGGCTTCGACGACGCTCACGGCGGAGGCCGTCGGTACGACTCGAGTGAGCCGGAGGCCGGCCTTGCGAAGCAGCGCCGCGTAGTCGTGCTCCGTCCGCTCCTGGCCTCCGGGACCCACGAGCATCATCAGGTCGAGCATCTTGCCGGGATGCGGCGTATCGCCGTCAGGGAGCACCATCTCGATGATCAGCAGGCGACTACCCGGATGCATGGCCCGCCGGCAGTGTCCGAGGATGGTCAGGCACTGCGCCTCACTCCAATCATGGATGATGTGCGAGAGCAGATAGGCGTCCCCGCCCTCCGGCACGCTCTCGAAGAAACTGCCAGCCCGAATCGTGATGCGTTCGGTCAGGCCACGCGCGTGAATCAACGCCGGCGCGTCCTGGACGACATGCGGCAGGTCAAACAGAATGCCGCGGAGTCCGGGGTGCCGGGCCAGAATCGTGGTCAGGAGATGCCCCGACGCGCCACCGACATCGACGATTGTCTTCATGCCGGAGAAGTCGTACGCCGCGGCCACTGCCGGCGGCTCTGCTCCGTGAAACCCGATCATCGTCTCGCTGAAGAGCGACGCCATTTCAGGATCCGTCGCCAGCCAGTCGAACACGGGCATGCCCAGCGCTTTCTCAAATCCGCTCTTGCCGGTCTGCACCGAGTAGAGCAGCTCGCCAAAGCCACGCGCCCACCAGTCGCTGGCGATGGTGAGGATGGACGGACGCGCCGAACCTGGCGCGCCGGATTTGAGCGCCTCGCCGAGCGGCGTCAGCGCAAAGCGGTGTGTGTCGCTCTCGGTGAGGATGCCAAGGTTCGCCAGCCCGCGCAGGAAGCGATAGAGCGACGGCGCATGCGTCCCGGTTGGTCCGGCCAGTTCATCAGCGCTCCTGGGTCCCGCGGCGAGGTGATCGGCGATCCCCAGCTTGGCGGCGACGTAGACGATGCTCGAGACCCAGTGTCCCATCGCCATCTGCACGAGTTGTGCGTGCGGTGGAACGTCCGCCGCGCCGTGATTGCTGTCAGCCATTTGCGGTCTCCTGTGAAGTCGCCGGGTCTACCCGAATGAATTCTATTCCCTGAGAAGGACCGGCCGGTTGTCGCGCGTCTTCAAGAGCCGCAGCATCTCGTTGACCTCCAGCACGCCGTTGCCGTCGACCAGCACCTCCGGCCGCGAGCGCGGCAGTCCGCGCCGCTCCCGGTCCCAGATGCCCATCGTCGAACGCTGCGCCGCGAGACGCGAGCGCGGCGGCGCCACGAAGTCGTACTCGAGCGACGCAAAGGCCGGGAGTGACTTGAGCGAGCGCGACGCGATGAAGCGAACGGCGTCGTACGGATCGTCGAGGAGCTGGGCCAGGAACGGCGGCATCCAGACCGTGCCCGATGCGTCCTGTGCCGGTTTCCAGCCCATCGCCTGCGCGACGATCGCGCGCTGACCAGCGTCGCCGGTAAGCGTCCAGAGGACGGCGGCAGACACGCGCTGTTCGTCGGACGTCAACTGGCGCGTGGATGCTGGCAATCCGGCTAAAGCCGGACGCCACCGGGTCAAAGCGTCAGCGGTCCACGACAGCGATTTATCGAGGTGACACAGGTTGCAGGCGTTGGGCCGGCCGTGCTCGACGCTCTCGGCGACCGACGGACTGCTGACCGTGTGGCTGCGGATCGTCTTCAGCAACCCGTACGTCGTGTACGGCATGTGGCAGTTGTAGCAGCGGCTGCCGGACGACTCCGCGCCGTGTCCGGTGTGCGCCGTCAGCGCTGCCGGGGATGACGCGATCGACGGATGACACGACGTGCAGGCGCGGTCGCCGTCCATCGCGGGTGCGAGCTGATCGTCGGCCCACTCTCGGGACGGACGCATATCGTCCGGCGTCCCATGCATCGAGTGGCAGGAGAAACAGGACATGGTCCGCGCGGGCTCGCTCGCCTTTGCGAAGCAGGGCGATTCGATCAGCCCGTTGTACTCCCGCCCCGACACGCGCACCTTTCCGTCCGGCCAGAACGAGTCACGGATGAAACCGGGATCCTCGGCAAGCAGCCGCTGCATCGCCGGCGACGCCGCGTTGCGCGTCGGCTGCGCGAAAAATCGGGTCGCACTCAACTCGGCGCCGGGCCGGTACGGCAGGCCGTGCGCGTTGGCGGAGCGCTCGGCGGCCTGGTCCGGAAATTCCCAGATGCCGTGGCACTGACCGCAGGTCTGCGACGACACCTGACCCGGAAGGCGGACCGGCTGTGTGATGGTGGTGTCGGGCGTGGCAAAGAGATGCCGGCCGTAGCGCCGGATCGGATCGCGGTTGGCGCGCACGTGCGCCTCGCCGGGACCGTGACACGCTTCGCAACCGATGCCGAACTCGGCCACCCGCGTGTCGATGCGCTGCTCTTCGATCGGACGCGATCCAAACGGCGTATCGAATTCCGGGCGCGCGTCGGTGGTATGGCACGAGAGACAGATCGCGTTCCAGTGACCGGTCTCGGAAAAGACCGGATCGTCAGGCGGATGGAGCACGGCCATCCGTCGCGGAATCCAGCGATCCTCGGCGATGAGATACGCGCCGGGCAACTGGCCGAGCAGCCGCCCGCGGCCGGTCGCGTACCAATAAATCTGCTGATGATGCGAGCCGGTGATCATGACGACTTCGCGGCTGATGCGCGGCGCCGGCGCGGCGGCCGCATCAGGGTCGTCGAACTCGGCAAAGAACCTCGTGGCGGTGCGCGTCAGCTGCATGGGGCGTCCGTGCACTGCGTCCACCTGCACGCCGGAGAAGTTCGCGCGCACTGTTTCGGGCGATGCGACGTCGGTCATCGTGCGGTGATAGGAGCGGTGCCAGGTCTCGTACTGGCGCGGATGACAGGCGCGGCAGGTGTCCGACGACACGTAGCCGTCCTGCGGCATTTGAATCGGGCGGTTGTCAGGAAGGTCGCGGCGCCCGGCTGGCGACGGCGCTGATGCCGTCAGCCAGACCCAGGCAGCCGCAAGGATCAGACTGCTTGCAGAAAAGATGAAGCGATTCAACGGTGGCGTCCGGCTTCAGCCGGATTACACGCGTCCTTAACGGACCGTGACCTTGACGTCAGTCGTCGCCGTCTTGAACGAATCGGTCACCGTGCCGCGGAGCACGTAGTCGCCCGCCTTGGTGAACTTCGCGGTCGTCGTGGCCTTGCCGTCCTTGGGCTCGGCGAACCGCGGCGAGAAGGCCACGTCGCCCGGACCACGCCAGACGATCCACGACACGCTGAGGCCCTGCGGACGCGGTCCGCCCTCGCCCGAGGCGCGAGCGACGGCGGGGACGTTGACGGGCGCTTCCGGCCCGCCCTGGAGCGTTGGCGGTGTTTCCTGTCCGACGGCCGGCTTCGGCCGCGGCCGTGGCTTGGGCAACCCGTCGTCGGTGACGGTCGCGACGAGCGACGCACCGGCTGACAGGGTGACATTGCCGAGCGGCGCGACGGCAATGGTCGGCGCCTTGTTGGCCTTGCGCTCGGGATCCGTGTCGCCGCCGCCAGCACCGGCGCCGCCGACCGGATCGATTTCCCACTCCGGCTGCATCCACCCGACCGCGCGCTCGGCCTTGCCGTTGACCGTGACCGTCCAAATCAGTTCACGCTTCCGGTCCCAGTCTTTCGGGACGTTGACGGTGAAGAGATTCCGTTGCGTCCGCGCGTAGAAGTACGTCGGCTGACCGCGATCGGGACCGCCGGGCTGAATGGCGTTGTTCGGGCCGACCGGGATCGTCGGTTCTTCGACGTAGTTCCGGTTCAAGTAGCCGAAGTGCATGTTGACGGTGCCGTCGGGCGCCCACGACCACCCTTCGAACACCGGCTGCACGCTCTGGCCGGAGTTGTACTTGAAGTTGTTGGTGAATTCCTGCGACTGCGCGGACGGTCCTGATGCCGTGAGCATCAGGACCGCGGCCGCGGCCGCTGCGGTCCAACCGAAGCGAACCATGGACAACCTACTGTTGCTGCTGTTGCGTCGTCGACGTGCCGCGCTGCGCCGCCTTGCGCTCCGCGACCTGCGCCTTGTATTCCTCTTCGGTCAGTTCGACCCAGCCGATCCAGAAGAAGCCCATCTCGTCGATCGTCCGCTGCCCGTCGCCGACCCAGTTCTTCGGATCCATCGCGCGCGGATTCGTCGCCGTGTTGTCGTGCCACTGGATGTTGTGGAGGATCGTTCCCGCCGGCAGGAGCGGCTGCACGTCGTCGGCGTAGTTGTAGGTGAGATGCCAGTTGTTGTTGAAGTTGGCGCAATTGAGCATCTCGGTCTGGCTGCGGGTGCCGGCGGTCGGATAGATGACCTCGAGGCACTGACGCTTGCCGAGATTGTGCATGTGCGGCTGGAACGCGAGCAGCCGCGCCGGCTTGTGGAGAATCGTGTAGCCGTCGCTGCGCGCGACCATACCGGCCGGAATGTCGATCGGCGTCGTCGGCTGCGCGAGCTGCCGCGACCAGCGGATGTAGTTCGGTTTGTAGCCTTTCGGGTAGAACACCATGCCGAGCTCGATTTCGGCCTTGGTTTCTTCGCCGATCGAGTGCATGTGATAGCTGACGCGCGCGGTCTGCCCCTGCTTGAGGAGCACGCCGGATCCCTCCGGATAGACCTCGGCGTTCTTGCCCGAAGCGTACTCGACGAGGAACTGGCCGCCGTCGCCGTTCATCTGCGTCGGGTCGCTGCGGTCGACCGAGTACGACAGCGCGTGGTGCACGACCTTGTGCGACGCGCGGGTCGCCGAACGCGTCTGAATCGCCTTGATGTAGCGGTCCTGATCGATCGGAATCTCGGCGAGGAGCTCGCCGAAGAGATCCGGACCGGCGGCCGGCACGGTGTAAGCCGGGAACTTGACGATCAGATCCGGCTGGCCGATCTGCCAAGCGTTCGAGTCGCCGAAGACGCGCGGCGGCGGCATGTCGGCGGGATTCCCTTCGGGCGCGCCGGCGTCAGCCCAGCGCGTGATGATGTCGATCTCGGCATCGGTCAGCGACGGGTCGCTCTTGAATTTCTGGATGCCAATCGTCTTGTCGAGATGCCACGGCGGCATCTCGCGTTTCTGCACGCGGCTCTTGATCGACCGCGCCCAGGGACGGGCGTCCTTGTAGTTGACGAGCGACATCGGCGCGAGCTCGCCGTCGCGATGGCAGCTCTGGCACGAACGCTGGAAAATCGGCGCGACGTCCTTGCTGAACGTCGGGGCCGCCGACTGGGCCTGAGCAGCGGCAGGAACCAGAAGCGCGCCGAGCGCGGCAACGAGCGACACACGGAAGCCGAAGGCATCAGCAATGCGCATTGCAAACCTCTCCGCGGGCTACTCTGCGCCCGGCACGGGACAAAGTCAACGGGAGAACGCGTCGCTGAAACTTAGGATGGGCGGAACTTAGGATCTTAGGATTTATCGAGGGATTTGATGAGATCCGCAACGGTTTGAGGCAGAATTGCACGACCAGCGTGACCGCGTGCTGGGTCCAAATCCTGAGATCCTAAGTTCCTGAAATCCTAAGATTCATGGCGCGGCCTCCCCTTCCCGATCACGCCCTCGCGGCTGAGGCCGCCCGCTGGCATACCCAGTTCGGTTGGCGGTCCCTCCTCCTGTTTGCCTCGCTCGGGCTGATTCTCGAGGGGCTGCTTGGCCTGAAGGTCGGCGCCTATGTCGACGTGTCCAACGACACGCGGCGGCTGATGTGGCGGCTGGCCCACGCGCACGGGGCGCTGCTCGGGCTGATTCATGTTGCCTACGGGCTCTCGCTGCAGAGCGGCGTGCTCGGCCCGGCGGACGCGGCGCGGCGAAACCTGACGCTCACCGCCGCAGCCGTCCTGCTGCCGGCCGGGTTCTTCCTCGGCGGGATTCAGTTCTACTCGGGGGATCCGGGTCTCGGCATCGCGCTCGTCCCGGTCGGCGCGCTGGCGCTGCTCGTCGCGCTGTTCCAGATCGCGCGCAGGGCGTGAGATCCGTGCAATCCGGCTAAAGCCGGACGCCACCGTTATCCGCGTCTCAGCATCAGGCAGCCGAGCGGCGGGACCATCAGGCTGACCGAGTGCTCGAAGCCGTGCTGCGGCACCGGCTCGGTGTGCATACCGCCACCGTTGCCGACGTTGCTGCCGCCGTAGACCGTGCTGTCGCTGTTCAGGATTTCCGCGTAGTAGCCCGCCGCCGGCACGCCAAGGCGATAGCCGCTTCTCGGCACCGGCGTGAAGTTGAAGATCAGCACGATCGGCACCGCCTCCGGCCCGGCGCTGCGCATGAACGACACGATGCTGTTCTCGTTGTCGTTGCAGTCGATCCAGCGGAAACCGTCCGGATCGAAGTCGACCTGGTGCAGCGCCGGCTCCTGGCGGTAGTGATAGTTGAGCGCCTGCACGAAGCGGCGCATCCCCTCGTGCGCGGGATCCTGCAGCAGATGCCAATCGAGACTGCGATCGTGATTCCACTCGCGCCACTGGCCAAACTCGCAGCCCATGAAGAGCAGCTTCTTCCCCGGGTGGGCGAACATGTAGGCGTACAGCGTGCGGAGCGTCGCGTACTTCTGCCACGCGTCACCCGGCATCTTGTCGAGCATCGCGCCCTTGCCGTGTACGACTTCGTCGTGGGAGAGCGGCAGGATGAAGTTCTCGGTGAAGGCGTAGAGCATCGAGAACGTGATCAGGTTGTGGGCCCAGCGCCGGTGCACGGGATCGTGCTGCGTGTACTTCAGCGTGTCGTGCATCCAGCCCATGTTCCACTTGTAGGTGAACCCCAGGCCGCCGAGATGCACGGGCCGGCTGACGCCCGGAAAGGCGGTCGATTCCTCGGCGGCGGTGATCGTGCCGGGATGCTCGCCATGCGTCAGCACGTTCAGGCGCTGCAGGAAATCGATCGCGTCGAGATTCTCGCGGCCGCCGTAGCGATTCGGGATCCATTGCCCGGCCGGGCGTGAGTAATCGAGATACAGCATCGACGCCACGGCGTCCACACGCAGGCCGTCGGCGTGATATTCCTCGAGCCAGAACAGCGCGTTCGACAGCAGGAAATTCCGGACTTCGTTCCGCCCGTAATTGAAAATCAGCGTGCCCCAGTCCTGGTGCTCGCCCTGCCGCGGATCCGCGTGCTCGAAGAGCGCCGTGCCGTCGAAGCGCGCGAGGCCGTGCTCGTCCTTCGGAAAATGGCCCGGCACCCAGTCGAGGATCACGCCGAGTCCCGCCTGATGGCAGGCGTCGACGAAGTACTTGAAGTCCTCCGGCGATCCGAAGCGGCTGGTCGGCGCGAAGAATCCGAGCACCTGATAGCCCCACGATCCGGAGAACGGGTGCTCCATGACCGGCAGCAGCTCGAGATGCGTGAATCCCAGATCCTTGACGTACGGGACGAGCCGCTCGGCCAGCTCGCGGTAGGTGAGAAAGCGCTGTCCCTCTTCGGGCACGCGGGCCCAGGACCCGAGGTGCACTTCGTAGATCGACATCGGACGATCGTGCCAGCCGCCCTCGACCTGGCGCGTGCGCATCCAGTCGCCGTCCTGCCATTCATAGCGCGAGATGTCGCGCACCACCGACGCCGTGTGCGGCGGAATCTCGAAGGCGACGCCGAACGGATCGGTCTTGTCAACGACATGTCCGTCAGCGGTGCGGATTTCAAACTTGTACTTTTCGCCGTCCGCGAGATCGGGAACGAACAGCTCCCACACGCCGGACGAGGTGAGCAGCCGCATCGGATGGACGCGTCCGTCCCATCCGTTGAAGTCGCCAATCAGACTGACCCGGTTCGCGTTCGGCGCCCACACCGCGAAGTGCACGCCGGTCGTCGTCCCGACGGTGATGCGGTGTGATCCGAGTTTTTCGAAGATGCGAAGGTGCGTGCCTTCGCCGAAGAGATGCAAATCGAAGTCGGTCAGCACCCGGCCGTAGCGATACGGGTCGTCGACGTCAATCGTGTGGTGTTCGAAGGAGATCCGGAGGCGGTAGTCGGGGATCTCGGCAGCGGAGAGTGTCAGCTCGAACAGACCGTTGTGAGGTCCGGTTTCCGCCTCCGCCAAGGCTCCGGCGGACAAGTCACCTGAACCTTCGGACGGCACGCGGCGCATCGGCCGCAGTTCGCCGGTCGCGACCAGCCGCACCTCGACCGCCCGGGCGGCCGGCTGCATCGTGCGGATGACGATGGCGCGGCCGTCGGACGATCGGTGCGGACCAAGAACGGCAAACGGATCGCGATCGAGCGCGGATCCGCGGCTACTTGCCAATGGTCGCGGTCTTGATGTAATCCAGCTTCGGGAACGCGGTCGACAAGTACTCATTCCCCTTGGCCGTGATCTCGCCCTGGCTCGGCCGCTCGCCGTACTCGGCGTTGATCTTCTCGGCGACGTCCATCCCCGTCGTCACTTCACCGAACGCCGCAAAGCCCTGCGCGTCGAGGAAATTGTTGTCCTTGTAGTTGATGAAGAGCTGCGTACCGCGCGAATTCGGCGCGCTGGTCCGGGCAAACGTGACATAGCCCTTCTTGTTGCCCATCTTCGTGGGCTCGTCCTTCATCGATGCGTTCATGAAGGCTCGGGTAACCGCCGGATTGGCGTTCATCCCGAACTGGACCATGAAATTGGGCACGACGCGGAAAAAGCGGGCTTCGTTGTAGAAGCCGTTCTTCACGAGGTTGTAGAACCGATCGGCGGCAATCGGCGCCCAATCTTTGTGGACGTCGATGACGATCAAGCCCTTCGTCGTGTCGAGGTTGACCTTGTAGGTGGCCGGCGCCACTTCAGTCAACGAGGCCGGGTTCAGCAGCTTCGGATTCGTGGCCGCCTGGCCGAACAGTCCCACGGTCGTCAGCGCGGTCGCACCCACGCCGAGCATCAACGTTTGCAGTCTCATCGGATCCTCTCAGTCATCAGTCGACAGTCGTTAGACATCAGCCGTAAATCATCAGCCGTAAATCATCAGCCGTAAATCATCAATCATCATTCATCAATCATCAATGTATGATTTCAGCCTCTGGAGCATATCAATGTTGCATGCGCATTTCACGACCAGCGAAGGCGTCTTCACGGTCAAGCTCTTCGACGACAAGACCCCGAAAACGGTGGAGAACTTCGTCGGTCTCGCCGAGGGCACGAAGGAATGGACCGATCCCAAGTCCGGCCAGAAGGTGAAGCGACCCTTCTATGACGGGCTCATCTTCCATCGCGTCATCGACGGCTTCATGATCCAGGGCGGCGATCCGCTGGGCAGCGGCATGGGCGGGCCGGGCTACAAGTTCGGCGACGAGTTCCACCCGACGCTGCGCCACAGCAAGGCCGGCATCCTGTCGATGGCCAACGCCGGCCCCGGCACCAACGGCAGCCAGTTCTTCATCACGCTCGCGGCGACGCCGTGGCTCGACAACAAGCACAGCGTCTTCGGTGAAGTCGTCTCGGGGATGGACGTGATCCAGAAGATCGGCAAGACCGCGACCAGCAAGCCTGGCGATCGGCCGATCAAGCCGATTACCGTGAAGTCCGTCGAAATCGCGCGCGACTAGCCCTACGCGATTCCCTTGAATCCGGGCACGCGGTCGCGATCGACGAGGACGTCACCGGTCCGCGTGTAGGTCGTGGGCTGCAGCGCTCGCTGCATGGCCTGCTGCAGTTCATCATGCGACATCCGGCCGTCGTTGTCGGCGTCGGGCCTGGCGAAGGGGTCATGCGCGTTGGCCGCGCGCCGCGGCCTCGATTCGTGGCGCGAACGCGGATGGCGGGATTCGATCGAAACGGCGTTCTCGGACGGATCGATCAGGCCATCGCCGTTCGCGTCAATTCGCGTGAACAGATCGCCGAGACTGGGACCCTGCGCCATCTTCTCGCGTCATCGGCATCCCGCCCTCACGCTTGACCTCATCGGGCGAAGGGTCTCATCGGGCGTCGCCGAATCCCCGTCGAACTGTCGTTCTTTCGATACAGAAGGTTCATGCGGTTCTTGCGCGCGGCTGCTCGGGCACTCGCGCGCCTGCACGCCAAAGCGCACTCTGGACGGCGGGCTCCGGCTTCAGCCGGCGCCGGAGGAGTCCCGGCTCAAGCCGGATTTCACGATCGCGGCTATCCGGTTCGCAGCTTGAATAGCTCGATCGCCCCTTCAGTTTTCACACTCTCGAGGGCCGGATGCATGCGGATGGTCTCCATCCGCTCCACCGACATCTTGTCGGCGTGCACGAAGATGTAGGTGACGCCACGCGTCTTCAGCAGCTCCAGCGACGCGTCATCCGGAAATCCGCGCAGGATCTCGGCATGCTGACCGAAGCTGCGCGGCTGAAATCCGCTGTAGCCGTTCAGCATCGGCTGCCAGTGCACCGTGGAGTTCAGCATGTACGACGCGTGCTGCGACGGGCTGCGCGCGTCGTAGAACGGCAGCTCGACGACGACGGTGCGTGGTTCCTTGGGAATCGCGCTGTAAATCGCCGGCACCCCATCGAACGCACGATAGCCAATGGGCGCCACGAACGATTCAAACGCCGCGACGACGACCAGCGCGCTGCCGACCAGGGGCCAGCTCGCCGGAGCGGTCATGCGTTTGACGACCACGACACCAAAGCCGGCGAGCGCGGCTGTGCCCACGATGACGAGATAGCCGAACCGGACGACGCCGCGAATCGCCTGCAACGGCGGCAACCATTCGTAGAGCAGGACGTACCCGGGCACCTTGACGCCGAACGACAGCACCAGGCCGATCGCGGCAACCGCGAGACACATCCGCGCGCGCGCATTCCTGAACGCCACGCCGCGCCAGACCGTCAACGCCGACAGCGCCAGCGCCAGCGCGCCGGGAAAGAGCGCCGTCCCGACAAAGAAGTGATGGCTCCAGAGCGAAAAATGGACGCGGGCGGGCGTCGAGAGATAGTCCGACCAGTTCGCCGAATACATCTCGACGACGCCCAGTGACCGGGTGAAGTCCTGAGCCTGGCTGGCGCGCCAGTACGGCAGCAGAAATGGTGAAAGCACCGCCAGGCTCGCTGCGGTGAACATGGCCAGGGCGATCGCCACGGCCCGCCACTGTCGTCCCCACCACTGCTCGACCGAGACCGCGACCGCCGCCACCAGCGCAAACCCGGTGAAGACGAACAGGTGGACCGAGGTCAGCGCCTGCAACACGAACCAGCCGGCCAGCGCCAACGCCTGACGGACGCGCGGGTGGCGCAACAGATTGTCGAGCGCTAGCAGCGCCGGCGGCAGGAACTCGACGTGCAGCGCCTGCAAATGCGGCAGGCGTGTCAGCGTGTGGGCGTTGAAGCCGAAGATCGAGCCGGCGACGAGTGCCGCGAACCAGTCGTTGGTCCAGCGGTGAATCAGCAGGCACATCGCCCAGGCGCTCAGCGCAAAACCGGCCAGGAGCAGGAGGTTGTAGGTCAGGACCGGCGAGGCGCCGGCCGCCTGCAGCGGCAGTCCCATCAACGACTGCACGATGAGCGATTCTGAAAACGCGAGGGTGTCCCGCTCGGGGACGAAGATGTTCGCGTCGAAGAGGTGTGCCGGATCGCGCGGCAGCTGGTGGCCGACCCAGGCCACAATCCACTCGTTCAACATCGTGTCGGCGTTGTCGTTGCGCGACAGGTGCGCCGGATCGCTGGCCAGCGGCCAGGTGTGCGCGACCGTCAAGGCGACGAACACTGCCAGCGCGGCCAGTTTGTGGCGGTGCCAGATCGGGGTTGGCTGCGCCTCGATTTCGGCGTCGGCCATGTGCGGTTCGGCGTGCCGGCGCATCAGCGGCAGCAGCCAGCCGACGAGAATCCAGGCGAGCAGCACACCGGCGAAGACGAGGCAACTCACCGATGCCAGGTCGAAGGCGTGCGCGGTGACGATATTCCGCAGCGAGTAGCTGCGCGGCGCGAGCACCCATTCGGGAACCGGCGTCAGCGGCTCGCCGTAGCGCGCCCAGTCGAACTGCAGGGCGTACTCCTCGCCGTACTGCGTGTACTCGAGCGCGATCTGGTGGACACCGCGCTCGAGCCTGACGAACTCCGCGACGCGGCTGGCCGGATGCGGACCCGGATTGTCGAGGACGCGCTCGCCGTCGATGACGAGCGCCGCCGCATCGTCGGAGAGCAGCGAGAGCGTGTAGGTGTCGGTGGTGAGGACGGTGAGGAACCCGAACCAGCGGACGCTGAACTGCGGCGGCGGGACGCCGCGCCAGGCGCGGCGGATTTCAGCGGTGGACGGCGTCGCGTCCAGCGTCTGCATCGCCATCGCGCCCGCGGCTTCGGCGTTGCCGAAGTAGGCCGCGCGCAGCCCGCGCGAGAGATCCATCGACTCGCGCGCCTGCCGGAAGCCGCCGGCCAGGGCCAGCGCCACCGCGAGCCACACCCACCGGTTCCCGAGCACACGACGCATGCGCGCCGCTATCTTAATTGACCTGATCTCGGCAAACCACCGAGGTCACCGAGATCACGGAGAAATGCGCCACCAAAGCACGAAATCACGAAAGCACCGCTCGACGCGGCGCCGCGAAGCGGCGTCTTCAGCGTGGTCTGCTCCGCAGGCCGTCCGCGTCGAGGGATTCTGGTTTCGTGTTCTCGTGTTTTCGTGGCGAATTTCTCTGCGGTCTCTGCGATCTCAGTGGTTGATCAGTCCCGCAACTCGATCACGACTGATCCGTACACTGGCGCAGGCTCGTCGGGCGACAGGAACAGCCAGCGCAGGAGATTGCGGTAGAACCCGAAGAGCGGATTCGTGTCGGCGATCTGGTTTCTGAGCGATTCGCGGCGCGACTTGAAGCCGGCGTGGCTCTCGCGGGTGAGGAACTCGCGCTCCTGCTGGTAATTCCAGAGCGGCTGTACCTGCACTTCGATCGTCGCGTCCCACCACCGGAACACCGACTTGATCGCCTCCCAGCCGGTCGCCTTGCGCCCGGTGCGGGCCATGTAGTCCTTGACCTCGATGAACTCGAGACGCGCGGTCGACTGCTCCACGGGCACCCGATGGGCCGCCAGCGTGTCCGCGTCCCACTCGAGTTGAAAGAGCGCCTGATGCATCTTCCGCGCGGCGGCAGCGTCGCCGACGACGATCTTCACGCCGAAGATGTCTTTCACGAAGTGACCAAGGTGGCGCAGCTGTTTGTCGAGGCGCACCAGTTTATCGAGGCCGAAAATGACGTCGACGACCTTGTTCCAGATCTGCTCTTCCGCCTTGATGCGGCTGATGCACTTGTGAATGCCCCACTCGGTCGCCACCGCCGGCTGATACTCGACGAAGTTGGCGACGAGACTGGTCCGGCCCCACGCTTCGCCGTCGAAGTAGCGCAGCCGCTGCAGCTGACGGTTGCCGAGATCGAGGTCGGTCTGCGAATAAAGATCGGTGCGCGCCAGGCTCTGCGAGAGCTGGAAGCGCTCGCGCGTGGCGTCGACCTCGCCGACGACGACGCTCTGCAGCGTGTACTGGGATTCGAAAAACGTCGTGCACAGCAGCTCGCACAGCTGATGCAGCTTCTCTTCGCCCTGACGGATCATCCGCGCGAACGCCTTGCGCACTTCCTCGAGCTCGGCGCGGCTGAAGCGGAACGTGTGAATCGCGTCGGGATCGGACACCATGCGCCGCCGCATCGACTCGAGGTAGGCGACGAGCTCATTCAGCTGCGGCTCGCGGGTGACGAGCCACAGTGGCGAGGTGGGTTCGCCCGCCTCCGATCCCTCGACGGCCGCCACTCGCGTCACGGCTGGCTCCCGGAGTGGCGACCCGATTCGCGATCCTGGCTGCCCCGATCGGCCCGGTCTTTCGCCGGGGGGGCGGACGGTTCCGGGTGCCGGGTGCCGGCCCGATCGTGAGCGGTGTCGGGCCGCGGCGCGGGTTTCGGTCCGTCGTAATTGCGGCGAACGCGCTCGGAATGAGAAGGCATACAGGTGACGTCGCAAGAGCGAGGCCACGCTCGCGACCCGTGACCCCTGGTTTTCGGCCCGGAAATCAGCTGATTCGAGGTCCCAGGGTAGCACCGTCGGACCGACAAAGTTGTGACGTCCAGGCCCGAAGCGGACAAACGTGTGGCCTCAGGGCCAGGACGGCGTCTTCGGCTGATTGAGAATCCAGAGCAACCCGAATCCGGTTCCAGCGACAGGCGCGTCGCTCCCGACCCGCAGTTCGTACCGGCCATCGAACAGATACTGCACCGGATGAAAAAAGCGTCGGGCGACGAACCGCCCCAACGCGCTGTTGATCCAGCCGACGATGTCGAGGCGCGCGAAGAGCGACAGGCCCACCGTCGTGTCGACGCCGGTGCCGCGGATCTGCACGCGGCGCGGCGACGTGTATCCCGGATCCTCGCGTTCCTTGACGAACTCACTGTATTGCCGGTCGGCCGCCCGGCGGATCTCGGGCGGCTGGCCGTCGCGCATCAGCAGTAGCCAGCCGACCGGCGTGCCGTTGCGACCATCCGGCGCGAGGAATGAAATGAGCGACGTTTCGACCGGTTTGTCGAACGTATGCAGGCGAAAGACGCTCAGCGCCTGATTGTAGTCGGCGAGCGTCGCCGTCGAATGCAGCACGATCCCGCCGCCGCCGCCGAGCGTCACCGGCGGCCGGCCATCAAGCCGCAGCGTCGCCGTCGCGCGCACGCGCGGCGCCAGGATCGCCATCTCGTACCAGTCGCGTCCGCCCGGATAGCGCACGGTGCCAAGCGACACCGCGGGCGAAATGGCCTCGGCGTCGACATCGAAGGCGGCCGGCTGACTGTCGCCCTCGATGTGAATCCGGTGCCGCGCGGCGTTGAATTCGAAGACGTGGCGCACCAGCGTCAGCCGTACGTCGGCTCCGCTGACCTGCTGCTGCCACTCGCCGCGCGGCCGGCTGTTCTTGATGAGACGCGTCGTCTTGTCGGGAAACACGATCAGCGCGGCGACGAGCCCCATCCGGCTCCCCGGCCCAGAGTCGGTGACCTGAAACTGCGCCAGCAGACGATGACCCGAGGGAAACCAGAAGACGTAGTCCCAGGTCTCCTGCGTCACGCGTCGATCGTCGAGATGCGGGCTGTAGAGAGAGCGCGGCGCGGTCCCGATCACCTGCGGCTCGCCGTCGATACGAACACCGTCGGCGTCGGCGGCAAATGTGGATGCGCCGAGAACGACCGCGAGCGCGGTCGCGACAATCCATTTCACTTCGCCAGTGTAACTGGCACGTCAGCGGTGGGACAGGCTTTAGCCTGTCCGTCGCGATGATCGGACAGCCTAAAGGCTGTCCCCACCGGCGCGTCAGTGCACCGACTGACTCGTACCGTCGATGAGCCCCCAGAGCAATTCCCGAATGCGCTCCGGACGAAACGGCGTTTCCAGAAAGCCGCGGACCTTCAAGCGATCCAGTTCGTGCTGCCGCCCGAGGTTGGTGGTGCCGGTGACGACGCGGATGACGTGGTCCCAATCAGCGCGATGCGCGATCTCACCGAGCAGCGCGACACCCTGGGTGTTCTCGGCGTCGATGTTGACGAACACCGCGTCAACGGGACAGCGGCGCATCACGTCGAGCGCCTCGAACCGCTCGGCGGCTTCGAGAATCGTCGCAATCGGTACCCCCGACAGCTGCGTGACCCGCTTCAACATCGTCCGAAGCATCGCCGAACCGTCCACGATCAGGATGGTCAACGGCCCCGGTACATTCGGACCGACTGGAAACATCACGTCGTACCTCACTCGCGAACCCGCCCTAACGCACCGGACGCCTGGCCTCGGCCACGACACCGGTCAGCGCCGGCGCCCTGACGCCAGCGAGCGGCCACCACACCGAAATCGTGGCGCCATGACCTTCCGCCGATCGCACGTCGACGCGCCCGCCGGCTTGCTCGACGATGCCGCGCACCGTGCTGAGGCCGAGCCCCGTCCCGCTCTGCTTCTTGGTCGTGAAAAACGGTTCAAAGATCCGGCCCTGAAGCGCCGGCGACATCCCGACACCGTCGTCGGTGACCTCGATGACGATGTCGTCGCCGTCGCCGTGGCCCGCCGCCGGCACGTTGCGCGTGGAGATCTTGAGCGTGCCGTGCTTTCTGATCGCGTCGCGGGCGTTGCTGGCGAGGTTGACCAGGATCTGGTCGATCGCGCCCGATCGAGCGAGCACCACGGCATCGTCGGCTTCGAGCTGGGTGTGGACGATGATGTCGCGGCCGACGAGATGCTGCAGCATCGTGCTGAGCGAGCCAATCGTCTGATTGACGTCGATCAGCTGCAGCGTCGGCACGTGCTCGCGGCTGAAATCGAGCAGCTGGCGCGCCAGCAGCGTCGCGATGTTGCACGCGCGTTTGATGCCCTGCAGCTCGGGCTGCAGGATGTCGGGCGCGGTCTCGGACTCGAGAATGAAGTCGAGATTGCCGAGAATCACCTGAAGCGCGTTGCGGAACTCGTGCACGATCGCGGCGGTGAACTTGCCGAGCGCTGCCGCCTGTTGCACGCGGCGGAACTGCTCCTCGAGCGAGCGGTGATTGGTGATGTCGCGGGAATTCACGACGCCAATCTCGACGCCGTCCGCGCCGCGGACGACGCTGCCGATCGATTCGAGGACGCGCCAGCTGCCGTCCTTGTGTTTGAAACGGAAGTCGACGAACGGCGTCGGCCCCCCGGTCTGCCAGCCGCGATCGAACTCGGCAATCGACCGCGGCAGGTCGTCGGGGTGGATGTAGTCGAACGCGCAGGTCCCCAGCAGCTCCAGGGGGGAGTAGCCCAGAATCCGCTGAACGGACGGGCTGTGAAACGTGATCGTGCCTTTCCGGTCGAGAACGGTAATCAGGTCGAGCGAATGCTCGATGAGCGCGGGATAAAGAGGATTCGACGGCGCCGAATCAAAACGTATCATCGCCTGCCATTGAGGCACCGGTCGTGCCACCCCAGCCTGCGAAGTAACTGGCTTTATTTCAACTATTTAGCTTGAAAGCAGCTCGCCGTCAGACGATGACGGCATCGTCATCTGCCGAAATACGGGCAGGGTTAGAAGGCAGGACGCCTGATCCCGAGCTTACGCATCTTGCTCTGGAGCGTCGTGCGTTTGACCCCCAGACGTGCCGCGGCCCCCTCGGGCCCCGCGATGACGCCGTTCGCATCGCGAAGGGCGCGGAGGATGATGTTCCGTTCGCCTTCCTCAAACGTCGAGAGTGCAGAACTGGGCATCACGATCGTGCCGGCCGGTTCTGGCACCGGCATCGGCGGCGGCGCCGGCCGGGTCGGGAGCGCCGGGACCTGCAGTGAGTCGCCGGTCGTCACGATGACCGCCCGCTCGATGACGTTCTCGAGCTCGCGGATATTGCCGGGCCAATCCCAGTCCTGGAGCGCCGCCATGGTCCCGGCGGGAATGCTGGTGATCGGGCGCTTGAGGCGCACCGCGAACTTCTGCACGAAGTAGCGCACGAGGAGCGGAATGTCTTCGCGCCGCTCGCGCAGCGGCGGCACGCGCAACGGAAACACGTTCAGCCGGTAATAGAGATCGCTGCGGAACGTGCCCTCTTCGACCATCTTCTTCAGATCGCGGTTGGTGGCGGCGATGAACCGGACATCGACGCGCTGCGACCGCGTGCTGCCGAGACGTTCGAATTCGCGTTCCTGCAAGGCGCGAAGCAGTTTCGGCTGCACCTCGAGCGGGATGTCGCCGATCTCGTCGAGGAACAGCGTGCCGCGGTGGGCCAGCTCCATGCGTCCGACCTTGCCCTGCATCGCGCCGGTGAAGGCGCCCCGTTCGTAGCCGAACAGCTCGCTCTCGAGCAGCGTCGCCGGCAGCGCCGCGGCATTCACCTTCACGAACGTCCGGTCCTTGCGCGGACTGAGCTCATGGAGCGCGCGCGCGAGCAATTCCTTGCCCGTCCCGGTTTCACCGAGCAGCAGCACCGAGGCGTCGGTCGGCGCCACCGTTTCAATCTGCTGCAGCACGCGGTGGATCGCGGGGCTCTCGCCGACGATGTCGGCGAAGTTGTGGCTGACGCGGATTTCTTCTTCGAGGTAGAGCTTTTCCTGGGAGATGTGATCTTTGAGGAGCGTGATCTGCTCGAAGGCGCGGGCGTTCTGAATGGCAATCGCGACGTGCGTCGACAACTGCTGCAGGAGCGTCAGGTCGTCGTCCGAGAACGCGTGCTCGCGGCGGCTGCCGACGTTGAGGCAGCCGAGCGTGCCGCGAGACGTCGCGAGCGGCAGGCTGCAGACGGTGAGCAGGCCGGCTTCGACGAGACCGGTCACCTGGCTGCCGAGCCGCAGCAGGGCATCCTGATCGAAGACGCGGATCTTCGTCCGCTCGAAGGCCTCTTGGGAGATGGCGGCGGCGGCACCGGAGGCGCGCTCGGAGCCGCGGATACCGCGCTGTGACTGGAGCCGCAGCGTGCCGTTCTCGGCGTCGTGCAGGACCAGGCTCGCGTAGTCGAGCGCCAGAATCTGGTTCGCCGCTTCGATGATCGCGACGTCGAGCTCCTCGGGATCGAGCTCGGCGAGCAGCAGCTTGTTGACTTCGACCGCCTGACGCAGGTGGATCTCGAAGCGCTTGCGGTCGCTGATGTCGCGGGCAATGGCCAGGAAGCAGGACCGACCGCCGAGCTCGATGACCTCGCCAGCCAGGAGCAGGGTGGCGACTTCGCCGCTCTTGCAGCGGATCTGGAATTCGATGTCGCGAACCGATCGCTCGTCACCGGCCCTGGCCATCGTCCGGGCCCGCCACTCGGGGTCGACGTAGAGGCCGACGTCGTGGAGGGTGCGGCCGAGAATTTCGGCGCGGGTGTAGCCGGTGGTGCGTTCGAACGAGTCGTTGACATCGATGACGGCGGCCGACTCGCGGTCGGTGATGATGATGCTGTCCGGGCTCGCCTGAAAGACCTTGAAGAACTTCTCCTCGGAGGCCCGGAGCGCTTCGGCGGCCAGCGTTTCGTGGGTGATGTCGCGAGCGACGCCGACCGTGGCGATGAGCTCACCCTTCGCATCGCGCAACGCCGACAGCGCGACGTCGACGCGGAATTCGCGGCCGCTCTTCGAGCGGTTCCAGATCTCGCCGCGCCAGGTGTCCTCGCCCATCGACATCCAGGCGGGCGGGATCTCGGACGATCGAATGACCTGAATCGGCTGCCCGACCGCTTCGGCTTCGCTGTACTCGTACAAGCGGACGAACGCGGCGTTCACCGAGAGGATCCGCTCGCTCGGGTCGGTGATGATCATGCTGTCGCTGGCGCTGCGAAAGGCGTGGGCGAGGAGCTCGACGCGGGCTTCGACCTCGCGCCGCTCGGTGATGTCGAGGACCGTGCCGGTGAAGAACTGCAGCGTGCCCGATTCGTCGAAATAGCCGCGGCCGCGGGCGCGCAGCCAGCGGATCGCGCCGTCCGGGTGGACGATGCGGTATTCGACCGAGTAGACGCCGCGTTCGCGGATCGCGGTGTCGAACGCGTCGCGCGTCGCCGCGCGATCGTCGGGATGGACGCGCTTGAAGAAGTCGTCGAGCTCGTTGACGGTCTCGACGGCCTCGAGGCCGAGAATGCGGTTGAGCGTGGCGTCGCGCGTGTCCCGGTTGGTGAGCGCCGACCAGCGCCACGTGCCCATGTCGGCCGCGAGCAACGCGACGCCGAGCCGCTCACTGCTCTCGCGCAACGCGTCTTCCGAGAGGCGGCGGCGGCGGATCTGCCGTCCGAGCGTCAGCGCCCAGATGCCGGTCGCGAGCAGCAGCACGAACAGCAGCGCCGCCACGCCGTAGGCGATCAGGTTCTGGAAACGCTCGCGCGAGACGAACACCATCTCGCGTGGCCGCCAGCGTTCCTGGATGTCGGTCAGCGTGCCGTCGGCCTCCAGCCGCCGGATGGCGTCGTTGATGGCGAGCACGAGTTCGTGGTTGCCCTGCCTGATCGCGATGGCGGCCGGCACGGACGCGAACGGCGCGCCGACCAGCGCGATACCGGTGATGCGCTCCTGCTCGATGATGTGCGCCGCGACCCAGACGTCCGCGGCCACGGCGTCCAGCGTTCCGCCGGTGAGTCGCGCGAAACCGTCGTGGAGGTCCTCGATCACCACCAGCTCGACGCCGCGCTGCGCGGTCAGGTACTGGCGCGGAAAGCCCCATTCGGTCACCCCGACGCGCTTGCCATCGAGCTGATCGACACGGCCGATGCTGGTCTCGCCGACGCGCGCGAAGAGCCCGAAGTTCTGCGTGATGGTGGACTCGGCGAACTCGAACTGGTCGCGGCGTTCGTTCGAGATCGCGAGATTCGTCAACCCGTCCGCGGCGCCGCGCAGAACCTGCTCCTGCGCCGTCTGCCAGTCCATCAGCTCCACGGACACCGTCCGCCCGAGCACCCGGCCAAGCGCGCGCGCGACATCGACGTCGTAGCCCCTGGGCTCGCCGTTGTCGAGATAACTGAGCGGTGGATAGTTGCTGCCGCCGACGAGGCGAATCGGCCGCCCCTGGGCGGCCGGCCGGCCCGTCAGCAGACAGAGTACGACCAGGCAGGCTGCGCCGAGGCGCCACGGCGTCATCGATGTGCGAACCAGGCAGCTCATCGAGGGTGGACGGGCCATTCTCACTCAGTCGAGGGGAGGCTCACAGATGAAATATCAGCGACCCTGAACCAGGCCTTGGTCCGACGTTCAAAACACAGAAGTGTAGGAACAACACTGACTTGAGCGCCTGACACTTTGCAAACCACAGAGCTCACAAAGGACACAGAGTCTTCAGGGCAAGGGATTCGACGCGGCGGGCCTGCGAAGCAGGCCCGGTACCCGGTGGTCCTCGCCGACGGACGAACGACGGCTCACGATACCTACGGTCGTTCGTCCGACGGCGAGGACCACCGGATCGCGCCGCTACGCGGCGCCGCGTCGAATCGCACAGAAATGATCAGTGGACCGCGGTCACCAGTGGCAAAAACCATCAACCACGCACAATCGAGACCTGGAATCTCCTCGCAATCATTGGGGAATGAGAGTTGGAGCCGCCATTGCAAAGGCTGCCAGCGTGGAAGAAGGAAACAATCAGATCACCCACGAAATCATCGGTGCAGCAATCACTGTTCATCGCGAGCTCGGTCCGGGATTGCTGGAATCGGCGTATCAGGCGTGTCTGGCGTACGAGCTCCGTGCCCGCAGTCTGAATTTCGAACAGCAGGTTCAGATTCCGCTCCTCTACCGAGGCGTCGAAGTCGGGCGGGGGTATCGGGCGGACCTCGTCGTTGAGCGGCAGGTTCTGGTCGAAATCAAAGCAGTCGAGAAGCTCGACACCGTCCACACAGCGCAGCTCATCGCCTATTTGAAGCTCGCGAAGTGTCCAGTGGGACTGCTGATGAACCTCAACGTCACGTGGCTGACGAGGGAAGGGCTGAAGCGCTTTGTGATCTGACCCAGATAACTTCTCTGTGCCCTCTGTGACCTCTGTGGTTGATGGCTCGGCGATCTCCCTCTACCGGACGCCAGAGACCTGGGCGCGGACGATGTCGCTGCGGCGCCGCGCGAAGTCGCGGATCCCTTCGACGGCGGCGTCGAAGTCCGCCGTCGTGTAGTTGCGCTCGGGGTCGGCAACCACCGCATCGCGAATCTGGCTGTACTCGCGATCAATTTCCCACTCGAACCACTTGCGCGTGTCCGCCGGGACCGCCTCGCTCGCCGAGTTCGCGCAGTCGAGCAGCGCCCCCAGATACTGGCTCCGCAGATCCGGCTGCTGCAGAATCCGCCGCATCAGCTTGTTCTGAATCCGCTGATCGACGTCCTCCATGTTGTGAAAGATGCCGTAGTTCACGTCGCGCATCGTCTCGCTCTTGTCCCACGGGATGAAGACGTGCACGTTCGAGGTCTGCGGGCGGTAGATGTAGAAGTTGTTCAACCCGAAGTCGCCGATCACGCCGTCGCTGTCGCCCATGAAGACTTCGACCGCGACATGGCGGATGAACTGCGTGATATCGAGATACTGCGAGAGGAGCTCCGTGAACGCGCTCTCGTTGGCTTCGGCGACCGTGCGAATCAGCTCGATGAGCGGTTCGGGCTGGGGATCCGACTCGCGCGTTTCCTGCTCGAAGGGATGCGGGACGTAGAGCGCCACGTCCGGCCCGAGGTAGTCGAAGTAGTAGGGGGTGTCGCCGGGGTTGCGATTGAACGAGAACAGGTAGCCGTCGTTCTCGCCGCGCGTCCGGCGCAGGTAATCCTTGTCGACCGCTTCAACCAGCGTGTAGAGCCCTTCGTAGACGTTGTTGATGAAGAGCTTCACGAACGCTTCGCGCGGCGCCGGCTCGCCGATGCGCGTAAACAGCTGCATCGTGAGCCGCTCGTGCATGCTGGTCACATCAGTCAGGTTGTTGCGGAGCACGAAGGACTTCAGGCCCAGAAACGTCTGGCCGGTGGTGTAGCGATTGAAATCGACCCGCAGACCCGGTTTGACCCCGCTCCGCGACGAGTTGCCGCGCGAGCGGATGCCGACGTTTCTGACCGTCATGTTGTTCCAGCGCAGATCGGCCGGATAGTACTCGTTGGTCAGGAAGTTTTCCTTGAGCGTCTGCCAGTCGCGGGCGTTGATGTCGAGACGGATTTCCTGGAGGACCGCGTCGGAAAAGAAGTCGTCCGAGGTCGGGTTCGACGCTGCGTTCGGAGTCTGACCGACGCCGAGGAGCGGCAGCTGAATCGGACGCTGGCGCTGCTCGGCGAGGACGCCCGCGCCAAGTGCCACGAGCAGCAGACTGGTCAGCAGGGCACGGCCGCGCATCGTCGAACGGGTCATCGGCATGGAGTCTAGCAACTTCAGATAGACAGGTACAGGGCCCCCGACGTAAAAAGTGCCTATGAAATCGCGTCTGCTGGCGGCATTTCTTCTCTGCGGCTCGGTCGCCGCGGCTCAACCGGCCGTGCCGATGCTGTCGTACGAATCGGTTCCCGACTTCCTGAAGCTGCCGCCGGGCATGAACTTCGGTGAAGTCTCGGGCGTTGCCGTGAACTCGAAGGGGCACGTCTTCGTCTTCACGCGCGCCAACAGCGCGCACGGGCCCGCGTACGCGCCGTCCGCGGCGCAGCTCCTCGAGTTCGGACCGAAAGGCGAGTTCGTCCGAGAAATCGGCAAAGACCTATATGCCTGGTCGTTCGCGCATACGGTGCGCGTCGACCGCAACGACAACATCTGGGCCGTCGACAAGGGCTCGGACATGGTCGTCAAATTCAATCCGGCAGGACGCGTCGTCGAAGTCTACGGGCGCCGCAAGGAGTCGGCCGACGACAACACCGGACCGTGGGAACATCCGAATCCGCCGCTGGCGCACATCGACGGGCTGTTCCGTCAGCCGACCGACGTCGGCTGGGACGCGGCCGGCAACACTTACATCAGCGACGGCTACGTGAACTCGCGCGTCGCCAAATTCGATCGCAAGGGCGACTGGGTGAAATCGTGGGGCGAGCGCGGATCGCAGCCGGGACAGTTCAACCTCCCGCACGCGCTGGTCGTCGATCGCGAGGATCACATCTACGTCGGCGATCGCAGCAACCGCCGGATTCAGGTGTTCGACGCCGATGGCCGCTTCCTACGGCTGTTCACGATCGACGTACCGCCAGAACCGGGCACCAAGGCGGTCAACGGCAACACGCCGACCGGCGATCGGCTCGCAGCGGTGATCGGCGCACCCAATTCGATCTGCATCACCCCGGGCCCCGCGCAGGTGCTCTTCGTCGGCGAAAGCACGTTCCCGGGGCGCGTGTTCAAGGTGACGCTCGAAGGCAAGGTGCTCGGGGTGATCGGCCGGTCCGGCCGCCAGCTCGGACAGTTTTCAGGCGTCCATCAGCTCGCCTGCCCGTCCGAGACCGAAATCTACGCCGCCGAAACGTCGAACTGGCGGGTGCAGAAGATTGTGCTCAAGAAATAGGGGCTGGGGGCTGGGGGCTGTGGACTGGGGATCGGTGGCGTCCGGCTTTAGCCGGATTGCACGGAGCTGGCAGGGCAGGCGAACTTGAAGGCGCATCACGGCGACGTGCGACGAGGAGGGATAGAAAGACGCGAGGGGTAGAGAAACGTCTCTCGAGTGTTCCGCCGTTGTCGCCTGACGCAATAACCTTCCAGCTTTTGCCTGCCCTGCCTGCCCCGCCAGCCCTGCCCGCCCTCCTATTCGCGCCGGAGCGCGAGCAGCAGTTCCTGCTGCGAACCCACAGCGAGACGGCGGAAGACGTTCTTCAAGTGGTTGCGCACCGTGTGCGCGCTGATGCCCAGCTCGCGAGCCACGGCAGGGACGCGGTAGTGCTGCAGCAGCAGGTTGACGATCTGGCGCTCGCGAGGCCGCAGCCGATCGACAATCGCGCGGTTCGCGGCCGCCAGACCAGGCTCGGGTGCCGCGCGAACGATGCGCGGTTCCTCGGCACGCCGGGCACGCCGTTCGAGCGCGACGCGGATCGTCGTCCGCAGCTGGCTCGCGTGAATCGGTCGCGTCAGGACGTGGCAACGATCCGACAGAACTTCGCCGGGCAGATCCTCGAGCTCGGCGCCGATCACAATGACCGATGCCCTCGAGTGGCGCTCCAGCGCGTCGGCCAGACGCAGCCCCTGGCGGCGCCCGCCAAAGTCGATGTCAACAATCACCAGTTCGGGCGGACGCCGCTGCACCGCCCGCTCCACTTCGAACGGATCCGAGAGCGCGAGCGTACTGCCGCCGCAAGCGGCCAAGGCGACCTGGGTCTGCTCCGCCGAGCCCGGCACGGTGTCCGCCACCACGGCGTAAAAGGTTCGGGGCACAGCCAGCGATACAAAGTTGCGATTGAGTGCGTTCATGTACCGGCCTCCTCCGGCACCAGGCACTAGAGCAGCGACCATGCCACACCGCCATTCGAATCAAATCATTTGTTTTCAATGGGATAGATTGCAGTGACGAAGGTGACGACGTTCCAGGCTTTCGTCAGGTGACGAAATACGAACAGGTTCCGGGTGCTGGGTGCCGGGTGCCGGGTGCGGGATCTAGGTGCTGGTTGCTAGGTGCCAGGTGAGGAGAAAAACGAGCGAGGAATCTGGCGAAGAACCGAGAACCCGGAACCCGGAACCCGGAACCCGATTAGATTAGGCGACGTTTCGATCCAGCGTCAGTTCAGAGACAATCGCCTCGAAGGTTTCGACGAGGTCCCCCCGCTTCCAGCCGCGTTCCACTTCTTCATGCAGGCAGCGCAGCGCCATCGCCGGCGTGCGCGCGTGCTTGTAAGGGCGGCTGGTCGTGACCGCGTCGAAGAGATCGACGACGCCGACGATTTGCGCAGTCAAAGGAATTTCGTCGCCGCGCAGGTTGTCCGGATAGCCGGTGCCGTCGAGTCGTTCGTGATGCCAGCGGATCACTTCGCGTTCCCGCGTCAGCGACTGCAGATGGCTGCACAGCCGATCGCCGATGACGGTGTGCTGCTGCATGATCGCGTGCTCGGCCGGCGTCAGCGCACCCTGCTTGAGCAGAATCGCGTCGGGGATTCCGACCTTGCCGACATCGTGCAGAAAGGCGCCGCGCGCCACCGTCACCATGTCCTGCTCTTCAAGGCCGAGCCGCTCACCGAGGAGCGACGCATACCGCGACAGCCGCTCGCAGTGGCCGCGCGTGTACGGATCGCGGGCTTCAATCGTCATCGCCAGGCTGAGCATGACGGTCTCGGCCGGCTCGAGATCGTCCACGGCGCGGCGGCGTCGCATCAGCGCGCGGATGCGCGCCAGCAGCTCGCCACTCGAAAACGGCTTGGCCAGGATGTCGTCCGCGCCCGCGTTCAACCCGTCGATACGATGTGTCGTTTCGGCCAGCGCGCTGATCAGCACGACCGGCGTCAGACACGTGCTCGGATCTTCCTTGATCCGCCGGCAGACCTCGAGCCCGTTGATCCGCGGCATGTTGACGTCCAGCAGGACGATGTCCGGGCGCTCGATCAGCAGCGACTCGAGCGCTTCGACGCCGTCGGTCGCGGTCCGCACCACGTAGCCGGCGCGGGCCATCAGCAAACTGACCGTCCGCCGCGCCTCGTCATCGTCGTCCACCACCAGGACACGCAGCGAACGGCTGACCGCCAGCGACCGCGGCTTGAGCTGCGTCAGCCGCGGATCGTCGACGGACCGGCCCGACGACAGCGTCGAAACCGGAGCGGCCAGTGCGTTGTCTAGCAACAAGGACATGACAAGAACTCTGCTGGTTCGAAAGGTTCGAGGGGTTCGAAAGGTTCGACGGGTTCTAAAACAGCTGACCGTCGCCGCCGAGGACGCGATCGAGGTCGAGCAGGATCTTGACCGTGCCGCCGACCTTGGCCAGGCCCAGGATGTAGTCGGTCGTGACGTGGTCGCCGAACGCCGGCGGCGCGTCGATTTCGGTGCCGTTCAAATTCAGCACTTCCGAGACCGAGTCGACGACGATCCCCATCATCAACCGCGTCGCCTGCAACTGCACGTCGGCGACGATGATGCAGGTGCGTTCGTTGTATTCCTGCGGCGGCAGGCCGAAGCGGACGCGCAGATCGACCACCGGAATCACCTTGCCGCGCAGATTGATCACCCCGCGCACGTGCATCGGCGCCTGCGGAACCAGCGTGATGTCGATGACCTTGATGATTTCGCGCACCTTGAGGACCGGCAGCCCGTACTCTTCGCGGCCGAGCGCGAACGTCAGGTACTTCCCGGCGCGGGCGCGCGGATCGCGGCTCGCGGTTTCGTCTAACGTGAAAGCCATGTCCATCATGATTCCTCTCAGCGGCTCGTCCGGGTCCGGATCGCAAACCCGAACCCGATGAACCAGTCACTCGCCGCGGCGGTCATGCCGCGCCCACCCTCGATGTCCCACTGCATCCGTGTCCCGACCAGACGCGACACGCCAAGATCGATCATCCACCCGGCATCGCCGTTCCGGTCCATCGGCGTCAGGCCGTAGACCTCGACATACCCGGAGAAACCGGCGGGCACCTCGTGTCCGAGCGAAACGCTGAGCGCCTGCTGCGTAAAGCGTCCGGCGCCATCCGAAACCGATGCGACGTTGTAGTTGCCGCCCAGTGCAAATCCCGCCGGCAGGGTGCGCTCCCACGAGAATTTCACCGTGGGATCGACCGCGCCCGAGGAAAAGGCCTCGCTGCCGGTCGGCAGCGACAGAATCGGCAGGACCGCGACGTCCAGGCCGGCCCGCTCCTGATCCAGCAACTTGACCTTCGCGCCGAGTTCCACGTCCGCGGCGCCCGAGGTCCGCGCGCCGCCGGCACCCTCCGAGATCAGGCCATCGGTGGCAAAGCGGAGCTCGATGCGGCGCGACACGCCGACGCGAACCAGCGTCTCAGGCACGCTGACCGTACTCGCGTCGCCGGCATGCTCGTATGTCAGGCCGACTTCGTACTGCAGGTATCCCCGGCTGACGATCCGACTCGGCTCGGTGAAGCCCGGTCGGTCGGTCGACAGTTCCGGCTCGCGTGCCTGCTGCGCGAACGCCGTTGCCGACGACAGGGAGAGCAGCACGAGCACGAAGCCAGGATGCCTGTTCATACAGGGAACTCCCTCGTCGTCGCGTCCTCAGAACCGTCCGTACGTTCCGGTTGGCCGCAGCGCCACTTCATCATCTTCGAGCGGAATCGCCGACGTCCGGGTTACGGCCACCGGCCGCGGTCCCGAGGCTTTCGTGACGGCGGCGCGTGGCGCGGCACTCGTGTGGGCGAAGCCCGCCAGCACCCGCAGCCGTCCCACCAGCTCGCGCGAGGTCTCGGCCTGTGCGCTCAACTCCTCGCTCGCCGCCGCGCTTTCCTCCGCCGTCGCCGCCGTGGTCTGGGTCACCTTCTCCATCTGCCCGATGGCTTGCGACACCTGACCGATGCCCTGCGCCTGCTGCGTGCTCGACTCGTTGACCTCGTCGACGATGCCTTTGACGCGGGCGACGCTTTCGACGATCGAGGTGATCGACGCTTCGACGTTCTGCACCTTGGTCGCGCCCGACTTGGAATTGGCGATCGACTCCTCGATCAGCGCGGTCGTGTCCTGCGCGGCCTGGGCCGAACGCTGCGCCAGATTGCGGACTTCGTCGGCCACCACCGCGAAGCCCATGCCGACCTCGCCCGCCCGCGCCGCTTCGACGGCGGCGTTGAGCGCGAGGATGTTGGTCTGGAAGGCGATCTCGTCGATCGTCTTGATGATCTTCGCGACCTTGTTGCTCGAATCCTGAATCGTCGCCATCGACCGGACCATGTCGGCAAGCGCCTCGTTCGACTGCGACACGCGCTTCTCGACTTCGGTCATCAGCTCGGCGGCGCTCCTCGAGTTGGACGCGTTCTTCTGCGTCATCGAGGACATCTCCTCCATCGACGCCGACGTTTCCTCGAGCGACGCGGCCTGCTCGGTTGAGCCCTGCGAGAGTGCCTGTGACGAGGTGGCGACCTGACTCGCCGCCGAGGCGACCTGTTCGACGCCGTCGCGGAGCCCCTCGGTCAGTGCGTCGATCTGGCGTGTCACCGTCGACATGATCCAGACCAGGAACGCACCGATGCCGCACACCACGACGAGAATCAGCACCGCGCCGGTGATTTCCGCGCGGACCGTGAACGTCTCGAGATCGCGGCGCCCCTGTTCCAGCCCTTTCGCGAGATGCGCGACGATCTGGTCGAGCGCATCCGTTGGCGCCCGGTCCTGCCCTTTCACCGCGCTGTCGGCGGCCTGGTACTCGACCCCCTTCGAAACCTCGAAGGGCCGCAGCGCCGCGGCATAGTTGGCGGCCAAGGTGGCGTGCTGTTCGAGGAAGTTGTCAATCAGCCGCTGCGCTTCGGGATCGCCGGCCAGGCCACTCCGCAGCTTCGCCGCGCGCTCGCGCACGCTCTTCTCTTCGTCGTGAAACTGCGTCGCGTACTTCTTCAATTGTTCGTCGTCGCGGCCGCGCAACAGGATGTCCTTCCAGCTCTGGACCTGCTTCTTGAACGTCACCTGCACCATGCGCGCTTCGTCCTGCGTGCCGGAGAGGCTGCGCACCAGCAGATCGTTGTAGCCGGACTTGATGGTCGTCAACAGCACCGCGACCGCAATGCCGCCGATCACCACGATCGCCGCCAGCAGCCACATCTGAAGGTTCCGCGCTCCACGCAAACTCGTCGTCATCTATTCCTCACCGTCTTGTCCGCCGTCGCATCGCGAAGGCGGATGTTGGCTCCCAGTTCGTCACGCCCCCCCAACGCCGAACTCTGTAGCTGTTCGGCGCGGTCATCGGGCGCTGGATAGCCGGACATGGCCATCCGCGTGTCAGCATGGCCAGACTTCAGGATCGGTACCGGTACGGCTGAGGCTGGCCTGACGCCGTAACTTCCATGGATGATGCGGCTTATGTCGATGTGACACGGTTGCACAAGCGCGTCGTCACTGTCGTACGTCGTCATGTCGGCACGCGACGAAGGGGCGGCGGCACGAGTGACGACGCCGGCGGACGATGGTCCGGCGCCGCGTCGAGCCATTTCGAGTAATCAAAATTCAGAACGATCGGCGGACGATCCCGAGCTTCTGCATCTTCGAGTGGAGCGTGGTGCGCTTCAGTCCCAGCCGCGCGGCTGCACCGCCCGGTCCGCCGATGACCCCTTCCGCCTCACGTAGCGCGTTGAGGATCCTGTCGCGCTCGGCCCCCTGAAACGGAGTCAGCACCTCGGTGGGGTCCGGCTTTAGCCGGACCTCAGGCTTCAGCCGGATTGCACGTGACGATTCCTGATCCTTGAACGCATTCGCCGCGATGCGCAGTTCGCCGCCCTGCGCCAGAATCACCGCGCGCTCGACGACGTTCTGGAGTTCGCGGATATTGCCCGGCCAGTTCCAGTTCTGCAGCGCCCGCAGCGTCGATGCCGGAATGGTGCGGATCTCGCGACCGAGTTCGCGTCCAAACTTCTGCGCGAAGTGCGTCACCAGCGCGGGAATGTCTTCCGGCCGTTCGCGCAGCGGCGGCACGACGATCGGAAACACGTTGAGGCGATAGTAGAGATCCTGGCGGAACGTGCCGGCGCCCACCATGTCTTCGAGGCGGCGGTTGGTCGCGGCGATGACGCGCACGTCGACATGGACCGTCCGCGTCCCGCCCAGACGCTCGAACTCCTGCTCCTGAAGCGCGCGCAGCAGCTTCGGCTGGACCTCGATCGGCACTTCGCCGATCTCGTCGAGGAAGAGCGTGCCCTTGTGCGCCAGCTCGAATCGCCCTGCCTTGCTGCCGACCGCACCGGTGAAGGCACCGCGTTCGTAGCCGAAGAGTTCGCTCTCGACGAGATTGGCCGGCAGCGCGGCGCCGTTCACGCGGACAAACGTCTCCGTGCAGCGCCGGCTGGCTTCGTGAACGGCGCGAGCCAGGACTTCCTTGCCGGTCCCGGTTTCGCCGAGCAGCAGCACGGTCGCGTCGGTCGGCGCCACCGTGCGAATCTGCTTCAGCACCTCGGTCAGCAGGTGGCTCCGGCCGATGATGTCGCGGAACTCCTGGTGGCCGGTGACTTCGTCTTCGAGATAGAGCTTCTCGTCGTTGAGGCGATCCTTGAGCTCGGAAATCTGGCCGTAGGCAAGCGCGTTGTCGATCGCGAAGGCCACCTGATTGGCGAACTGCTGGAGCAATTCGACTTCGCGTGGCGCAAACGCGTCTTCGCGGTCGGCCGCGACATTGATCGTCCCGATGGTGCCGCGCGCGGTCTTGAGCGGGACGCAGCACGCGCTCTTCAGCCCTTCCGCGGCCATCACCTGCTGCGAATGCGGACCCAGATCGGCGATCTCGGCGGAGCGGTAGACCATCGTCTCGCCGCGATCGAACGCGACGCGCGCCGGCGTGGGTGCGCTGGTCGTCAGCAGCACGCCGTCCTGCAGCAGGCCGCCGCCGCTGTCAAACACCAGCGCGTGGCGGCGCAGGGTTCGGGCTTCGGCATCCCAGAGCGTGACGCTGGCGTAGTGATGCGGCACGTGGCTGGCGAGCAGCCGGGAGATCCGCGCCAGCAGCTCGCGCAGATCGAGCGTGGATGCGATCGCGCCGGTGATTTCCAGCAACATGCGCGACCGATCGCGCTCGGCCGCGGTCACGATCAGCGCCGCGCGCAGTTCTTCGTCGGCGCGACGGCGCGCCGCTTCCGCCAGCCGCCGATCGAGCGCGCTCTGGAGCATGCGGCCGAGCGAGTCGATCAGGCGGCGCTCTTCAGCCAGGAACGGCCCCTCAACCGACGGCGGCCTCTCGGCCAGATACACCACGTCGATGCGGACCGGCACGTCGTCGCTGGTCGTCAGCCGCGTCGTGATCGTCCACGGCGAGTCGCGATACGTCGCGGTCGTCACCGTCAGATTGCCGTACTGGACGCGGCCGGCGGTGATCTCGGGGTACTGAAAGGCCGGCGGCAACAAGTCCGCCAGCCGCGCCAGCGATTCGGCAATCAGCAGATCGTCGTGCTCGAGGAGCGTCGCCGCGGCGTGAAGCGCAGTCAGTTCCTTGACGCGCTCGCCGAGGGCATGAGCGACTTCGTCGCGGCTCACTTCCGCTCGGCCGTGCGCGCCTGGCTGAGGATGTTGGCGAGACCGTGGTTGCCCTCGTGGCAGGCGTATTCGTACACGAGGCCGTCACTCTTCACCAGCGGCAGTTCGACGGTCCAGGGCCGCGTCCACGTCGACGGGTCTTCGACGGTGAAGCGGTAGTCGATGCGATCGGCGGCCACGCGCGTGAACCGCTCGACGAGATGCAACCCCTCAGCCGCGCCGCGAAAATTGGCCTTCTCGGAAAAGTTCACGGTGTCGACGACCAGCGTGTCGCCTTCCCAGCGGCCGCGCGAATCGCCCATCCACTGCCGGGCGCCGCCGGGCAGGTGGGGCCGGCCGTCGAGCGGCACGATCCGCGCATCGTGAATCATCTCCATCAGGAGCACGACGTAGCCCGGAGCCTGGAAGATTTCGATGTTGTTGTTGTAGCCGGCCGGGAGCACGCCCTCGGGAAGACCACGCGTGATGCAGCGCTCCCATGTCGAACGGTTCTCAGGATTGTCAGCCGCTCCGCGGTTCCGGGTTTCGGCCCGGCGCGTGGCCGCACGAGCCTGTGCCTCTGGCGTCAGCGGCGGAATGCGTCCGTCCTTCGGATCGACCACCAGCGAGCTGCGGCGGCTGGCCACCATCTGTTTGCCGTAATCCAGCCAGTCGGGCGCCTGCACCGAGGGATCGGTGCGCGGATCGTCGGGGTTGCGGCCGTCCGGACGTTCGCGGGCGCGGCGCTCGTAATCCGCGATCTCGGCGTCGGTGAGGAATTCCTTGCCGGCAAACTCCGCCGGCCGTTCGAGCGGCGTTGCGGTCCGGTAGTCCCAGACACCGGTCAGATCCGGGTGTCCGTCGGGCATTCGCGGAACCGTCCAAGTTGTCGTGGCGCCGCCCGGATGTCCAGGCACCTGCGCCGTCACGCCACCGGGAATCGTGCCTGCCGCCAAGAAAGCCACTGCCAGCAGAGAACTTCGGTATCTCATGGCGCTCCTCTACGGACGCCACAGAGTAGCGGCGGCGGGTGCTCAGTGCAAGACGTTGGGTGCTGGAGCCGAACTTCGCACTTCCGATCGCACTTCGCACTTCGCACTTCGCACCTACACCGCAGGCACAGGTATCACGCTGACACCGACATGAAGCACTTGCTGGTCACCGCCAAGGACGATGCCGCGGAGGGGACTGACATCGCCGTAGTCACGGCCCCAGGCAATCGGCACATGCCGAAGCTCTGGCAGCGCGTCGTTGGTTGGATCGAGATCCACCCAGCCGAGCTCGGGACAACCGACCGCAATCCATGCATGCGACGCGTCCGCGCCGATGAGGCGCGGCTGGCCGGGCGGCGGATCGGTCAGGAGATAGCCGCTCACGTATCGGGCCGGCAGACCAAGCGAACGCAGGCAGCCGATCTGCAGATGCGCAAAATCCTGACAGACGCCGTGACGCTCGGCGAGCACTCGGGTGATCGGCGTCGTGATCGTGGTAGCGGTCGCATCGAACCGGAACCCGGCGTGGATGCGGTGCATCAGATCGACGGCGCCCGCCACGAACGGACGGCCCGGCGGAAAACTCGCGCGGGCAAACTCCGCGAGGTCGTCATCGAGCGCGATGTACGGCGAGGCATAGCGGAACTCCACGTCGGGATCGAACGGCGTGTCGGCCGACACCCGATCGGCATCGCGCACGGCTTCCCATGCCGGACTCGCCTCCGGATCAATCGGCCGCTGCCACGGCGCGATCTCCACCAGGCTCCGGCTGATCGCGCGCATCTCGTGATACGGGGTGAGGATTTCGAACTGGTGCACCACGTTGCCGAAGTAATCCTGACGCTCGACGTATTCGCCGGGATCCGGATCGACGACGAGCTCATGGTGATGGAGCGTGAGCCGCGGCGACACCCGCGGCTTCAAGCAGGCGACGTGCTGTGACGCCGAGGCGCGGCCGGCGTGCACGTAGCGGGTCTCGTGCT
The DNA here is from genome assembly GCA_964577955.1 of uncultured Bifidobacterium sp. GTDB lineage: Bacteria > Acidobacteriota > Vicinamibacteria > Vicinamibacterales > CAVVIG01 > CADEEX01. Next base: position 93,813 of record CAZOAZ010000002.1, read on the forward strand.
CGACCTGATAGAGAACGGACATCAGACCGTCACCCGCGGCAGATCGTACACGTGGCTGAAATAGCGGAGCGTCAGCGCATCGGACAACCGCGCGGCCAGCTGCTGCGAGCCGGCGATGATCGCGTCCACGCCGACGCGGCCGAACAGATGTCCCTGGGCGCGGTCGGGGGTCGACGCCGCGGTGAGCAGGCCGTGGATCTCGGCAACGAGTTCCGCGAGTTCGCCTTGCTGGCCGCCAGGCAGCAGCGTCACGTGCTTGGCCAGCTTGGCGAGCTGAAACGTGGCCGCCCGCGGATTTTGTGCATCGAGCAGCAGCATCTCGACGACGTGCTTCCACTCCGGCTGACGGCGGAACCGGGTCCGGTAGCTCACCAGGCTGTCCGACAGATCCAGCAGCCATTCGAGGAGGGCCGGATCGCCGCGCACGCCGGCGCGGCCGACATCTTCGAGGGTTGAGGCGACGAAGGTGACGCGTTCGAGATGGCGGCCGATACTGAGAAAACGCCAGCCGTGGTCGCGCGGCATGTGGGCCATCTCGAGCCCGCCGACGGCGACGAGCGTGATGATCGACTGATCCACGATCTCGAGCGCCTCGTCCAGCCCGACGCGCACTCCGGCAGTGCCGCTCATCTGCAGACGGAGACGATTGAGCAACCGCCAGTTGTCGGACGAGAGGCGATCGCGCGCGGCGCCGGCGACGCGAACCGTCTGCAGCACGTTGTAGGCGAGGCTGTAATGCGACTGGCCGTCGAGCAGGCCGTCGACCAGCGCGCGTTCGATCGCGCCGCTCGATCGTTCGGGCAGCGGTTTGCCGTCCGCCAGATCGTCGGCGGACAGCAGCCCCTGCTCGACGCAGGTCGCAAACACGATCGAGCGGAGCCGCTTCGGCAGCGCGTCGGTGTCGGTCAGCCGTTCGAGCACGGCCCGCAGGAGCCGGGCGCAGTTTTCGCTCCGTTCCGCATACCGTCCGAGCCAGAAGAGATGTTCGGCGGCGCGGCTCGGCGTGGCGCCTTCTTCATCCGCCGCGGTGTCGGCAAACGGCGTCCGCGACTCGACGTGAAGACCGGCATCCGCTTCGACGTCGCTCAACGCCCAGGTGTCTTTGCTGCCGCCGCCGCGCTGTCCCGAGACGGTCTGGCCGTCTTCGCCGGCGATGCGCGCCAGGCCGCCCGGCATCACGCGATAGTCGCCCTGTCCGTCGGCGGCGAGGAAGACGCGCAACGACAGCGCGCGGCCGTTGACCCGACCGTCCTGCCACATCGGAGCGTACGACAGTGACGGCTGCTCGCCGACGCCGACCGCGCGCAGCGTGAGCGATTCGCCGAGCAGCCGCTCGGCCGCAGCCGGAAGGAGTGCCGCCAGCGTGCGCGATTCGAGCACGCCGGTGCCGAAGGCATTGGCCATCAGAACGCGCCCGGCGCGCCACGCCTCGACGAGTCCGGGCACGCCGAGCGTCGAATCGGCGCGCAACTCCAGCGGGTCGCAATAGTCGTCATCCAGGCGGCGGATGATCGCGTGGACGGGACGGAGACCGGAAACCGTTTTCAGAAACACGCGGTCGCGCCGGACCGTCAAATCGCCGCCCTCGACGAGCGGAAACCCCAGATAGCGCGCCAGAAACGCATGCTCGAAATATGTTTCGTTGTAGGGACCGGGCGTCAACAGCACGGCGTGCGGCACTTCGCCATGTTCGGTGGGCGCCTGATCGGTGAGCGTCCGCGCCAGGTCCTGAAAGAAGGCGCCCAGCGGATGCACGCGCATGCCACGGAACGCTTCGGGGAAGAGCCGCGCGATCGTCGCGCGGTTCTCGAGCGCATAGCCCGCACCCGACGGCGCCTGCGCGCGCGTGTCGGCGACGAGCCATTCGCCGTTCGCCGCGCGCACCAGATCGAAGGCGACCAGATGCAGGAACACGCCCCCCGCCGGACGCACGCCGTGGCACGCGCGCAGAAATCCAGGATGCTGCAGGACCAGTGCCGGCGGGACGACGCGGCCAGTGAGCAGCTGGCGCGGGCCGTAGAGATCCGCGGCCACGGCATTGAGGACGCGCGCACGCTGCCGCAGCGCGACGCTGAGATGATCCCACTCCGCGGCGGCCACAATGAACGGCAGGACGTCGAGCGTCCAGGGCCGGGCGGTCGCATCGGCGGAGGCGTAGACGTTGTAGGTGACGCCGTTGTCGTGGATCTGCCGGTCGGCGCGCGCCTGCGCCCGGGTCAGCTGCTCGGCAGACAGATGGCCGGCGTAACTCGAGAAGTCGTCCCAGACCGGACGAACTGTGTGCGCCTCGTCGAACAGCTCGTCGAAGTGCCCGCCGGGCACCGCGAAGCCGTGCGTCAGGTCGAGCAGCCGGCCCTCAGCAGTGCGGGCCATCTAAATGCGCCACGAAAACACGACAGCACGAAATGAGAAAAGACCAACCACAGAGGTCACAGAGAACACGGAGAACAACACGCTGGCGCTCGACGTGGGCGGCCGGCGGAGCCGGCCGCGTGTCTGGCGCGGTCACGGACGGACAAACGAGACCCGAGATCAAATGTCTCGCTTGTCCGTCCGTGGCCGCGTCAGAGCCGCCGCTGCGCGGCGCCACGTCGAGCACAGCATTCATAGGTCGTCTGATCTCTGTGAACTCTGTGTTCTCTGTGGTTGCTTTGAGCTCCGCGCGCTCGCTCTCAGTCAAGCGTGCGCAGATCGAGCGTGTACGGGAACTCGCGCGAAGGCTCAGGAACTGGCGCGTCGATTGGGCCAGTCGTGTGAGCGAGACGGGAGAAGCGGGCGAGCCGCCGGCTCTCGGCCTCGTAGCTGTTGATCGGAAAGCGATCGTAATTGCGTCCGCCAGGATGCATCACATGATACTGGCAACCTGCAATCGAACGGCGCAGCCACGTGTCCACGACGTCGAAGGTGAGCGGCGCATGGACCGGGATCGTCGGATGGAGCGCCGACGGGGGCTGCCACGCCCGGTAACGAACCCCCGCGACCTGCTCGCCGTTGGTCCCGGTCGGGTGCAGCGGCAGCGCCCGCCCGTTGCAGACGACCGCGAAGCGATCGCCGGTCACGCCCCGGACCAGCACCTGCAGCCGCTCGACCGATGAATCGACGTAGCGCGCCGTGCCGCCGGAGGCGCCCTCTTCCCCGAGCACGTGCCAGGGCTCCAGCGCGGTGCGCAGGGTCAGATGGACGGCGCGCGCCGTCATCTCGCCCATGAGCGGAAACCGGAACTCGAGGTGCGGCGCGAACCACTCCTGCCGCATCGCGAACCCCGCGGCCCGCATGTCGTGGATGACGTCGGAGAAATCCAGTTCCACGAAATACGGCAGCATGAAGCGATCGTGAAGCTCGGTGCCCCAGCGCACGAGCGGCGTCGTGTACGGCGTCCGCCAGAACCGCGCGACGAGCGATCGCATCAGCAGCTGCTGCGCCAGGCTCATCTGCGAGTGCGGCGGCATTTCGAACGCGCGCAGCTCGAGCAACCCGCGCCGGCCGGACGATCCGTCGGGCGAGTACATCTTGTCGATGCAGAACTCGGCGCGGTGGGTGTTGCCGCTGACGTCGACGAGGAGATGCCGCAGCAGCCGATCCACCAGCCACGCCGGCGCCTGATCGACCGGCGACGGCACGCGCGAGAACGCGATCTCGAGCTCGTAGACGCTGTCGTGCCGCGCCTCGTCGACGCGCGGGGCCTGGCTGGTCGGGCCGATGAAGAGTCCGGAGAAGAGATACGACAGCGACGGATGGTTGTGCCAGTACGCGATCAGGCTGCGCAGCAGGTCGGGCCGGCGCAAGAACGGACTATCCGCGGGTGTCCAACCGCCGAGCACAAAGTGATTGCCGCCACCGGTCCCGGCATGCCGGCCGTCCAGCATGAACTTCTCGCTCGTCAACCCGGTCGCGTGCGCTTCCTCGTACAGCAGCGTCGTGTGATCGACGATCTGATCCCAGCTGCCCGACGGCTGCACGTTCACTTCGATGACGCCGGGATCCGGAGTGATCTGAAACGACCGCAGCCGCGCGTCACTCGGCGGCGGATAGCCCTCGAGAAGCACCGGCATCCCGGTCGCCGCAGCCGCGCGTTCAACCGCCGCCACAAGCTCGAGGTACGCCTCCAGCGTGGTCAGCGGCGGCATGAACACGTACAGAATGCCGCCCCGCGGTTCGACACACAGCGCCGTTTTGACGAGCCAGGGCGCGGATTCACCGCGCGCGGGTGCCGGGTTCTGGGTACCGGGTTCCGGGTGCCGGGTGCCGGGTGCTGTTCCGGTGGCGTCCGGCTTCAGCCGGATTGCAGTTTGTGACCGAATCTGCGCGTACGACGGGAGTGGAGCTGACGGTGTGAGCGGGTCTGGCTCGAACGGCTGCGGCTGATCGCCCTCGGCCGTCCACGGCAGCGAGTCGAGCGGCAGCCGGAACCCCATCGGCGAATCGCCGGGAAAAAGATAGAGACGCTCGCTGCGGAGAAACCACGGTCCGGTGCGCCATCGGCCGCGGCCCGGCACGGTTTCGGGCTGCAGCGGCAGGGCGTAGCCGACGACCGCGTCCAGCTGCTGGGTGAACACGCGGCGCAAGCGATCGCGTTCGACCTCGTCTGAAAGTTTCGCATCCAGTGGATCGACATTGATCGGCAGCCGCCGTTCGCGCCACAGGTAGTACCAGACGTCTTCGTAACCGGCCTGGAGATAGTCGTCCACGATCTCGAGCTGCGAGCACAGTTCGCGAACGAACGCGTCCGCGTCTGGCGCGGTGTGGCCCGAAGGACGGCGCTCGTCGGCGACGAGCGCCGGGTCATGCCACGCCGGCTCGCCGTCAGCGCGCCAGTAGCAGCCGAGCGCCCAGCGCGGCAACTGCTCACCCGGGTACCACTTGCCCTGGCCGAAGTGCACGAATCCGTTCGCGTTGAACCGCCGCTTCAGTCGCCAGAGGAGTTCCGCCGCCCGCAATCGTTTGGTCGGTCCCAATGCCGCGGTGTTCCACTCCTCGCCGTCACGATCGCTCGCCGACACGAACGTCGGCTCGCCGCCCATCGTCAAACGGACGTCCTGCGCGGCCAGATCCGCGTCGACGAGCCGGCCGAGATCGACTACCGTCTGCCATTGCTCCGCGGTGTACGGTTTGGTCACGCGCGGCGATTCGTAAATCCGCGTCACGGACATCGCGTGATCGAACTCGACTTCGCACTCGTCGACGCCGCCGCTGAGCGGCGCGGCGCTCGCCGGTTCAGGCGTGCAGGCGAGCGGAATGTGTCCTTCGCCGGCGAGAAGTCCCGAGGTCGGATCGAGCCCGATCCATCCCGCGCCAGGCAGGTAGACCTCGCACCAGGCATGGAGATCGGTGAAGTCCTTCTCCGCACCGACCGGGCCGTCGATCGCCTTCACGTCCGGCTCGAGCTGAATCAGATAGCCCGACACGAACCGCGCCGCGAGGCCGAGCTGCCGCAGCAGCTGCACCAGCAGCCAGCCGGTATCGCGGCAGGATCCGGATCCGAGTGTCAGCGTTTCTTCTTTTGCCTGCACACCGGGCTCGAGGCGGATCACGTAGCGGATGTCCTGCTGCAGCTGCTGGTTCAGCGCGACCAGCACGTCAATGGTCCGGCCTTTCTTCTGCCGTGCGCACGCCAGGTACTCGGCGAACTTCGGCGTCAGCGGCTCGGCGCCGAGAAACGGCTGGAGCTCGTGCATCTGCCACGCCTCGTACGCGAACCCGAACTCCTCGGCCGACGGCTCGAGAAAGAAATCGAACGGGTTGTAGACCGACATCTCGGCGACGAGGTCGATCTCGATCTTCAGCTCGCGCACCTGCTCCGGAAACGCGACGCGGGCGACGTAGTTGCTTTGCGGGTCCTGCTGCCAGTTCAGGAAGTGCGCCGCCGGCGTAATCCGCTGCGAGTACGAAAGGATCGGCGTGCGGCAGTGCGGCGCCGGCCGCAACCGGACGAGCTGCGGCGACAGGGTGACGTCCCGGTCGTATCGATAGTGCGTGCGGTGCGACAGCGCAACGTGGATGCTCACAACAGACTCTGCAGGAAAGGAGGTCCGAGCATTATGTCGCGCCGCCCGGGGGCTTGTGGGCGGTTGCGACGAAAATGTCTGACCGCCGACACGCGGAACGAGAATGTAGGGCTGTTCGCTTACCGGTCGAACGCCGTTTCTGACACCCAAGGAGCCACGCATGCGTACACGTCTAACCTCGACGATGGTCCTTCTGGTTACCTCCGCCGTGGCTCTGCCGGTGGCAGCCGCCGACAGTGCGTCGGGTTCAGTGGTGGTGAAGAAGGACGGCACGATCGCGCCCAGGCATGCTGCCGCCTACACCGTCCGCGATCAACGCAACGCCCGCACCACCCGCACCGAAGTTCTGCTCGCCGACGTGGCGTTCGATCCTGCCGCGCTCCGCGCCGCGCTCGATCCGCACATGGTCGCCATCAACCTCGACCCGCTCCGCGACCGCAACTACATCCTGCTTTGGATCAACGCCGACGGGACGGTCTCGATGAACGCCACGTTCTCGAAGACGATGACGCAGTACATCAACGACTCGGCCGGCGGCCTCAAGACCGAATGGACGACGCGCAGCGCGTCGCGGGTCGAGGGCCGCATCTTCTCGACCGCGCCGCTGAAGACCATGGACGGCACCACCTACACGGTCGATCTCAAGATTGGCGTGGATCTCCCGGTTGCGGCCGCGGGCACACCGCTTCCGGCGGGCGGCGGCGATCCCGGCAAGGCGTTCACGACGTTCTTTGCCGCCGCCGCGAAGAAGGACTGGAACGCGATCAAGGCGGGATCGAGTCCGGATGCGTTGAAGATGTTCGACAAGAGCTACAACACGCCGGCCGAAAACGCCGAGGGCGCGCTGGATCTGCTCAAGGCCTGGATTCCGGAGAAGGCCAAAGTGACCAAAGGCGAATTGCGCGGGTCCAACACCGCCATCCTCGAAGTCGAAGGCGATCTCTTCCCCGGCACGCCGGGCCTCTCGCTCGTGCAGATGGTCAAGACCGGCCCGACGTGGCAATTCGATCGCGCTGTCCGCGCAGGCATGGTGCGATAAGACTCAAACTCTCAGTTCCTGAGTTCCTAAAATCCTAGGGTCCGCCGTCCCATTACCTGCAAGGGAATTGAGAGGCTGACCACCAGACCTCAATACTGAGCCCACGCTGGTTCTCTGACCGGCCAACCATCGGAGGGCTCATGTCAATGCTCAGGTCTATCGCTCCCGCGCTCGTCCTCAGTCTGCTGACCATCACCCCGGCAACCGCACAGCAGCCGACGCTCTACCAGCAACTCGGCGGCTACGACGGCGTCGTCGCCTACGTCTCGCTCGTCTTTCCTCGCGTCGTCCAGCAGCCCGAACTGGCTCATTTCTTCGGCGGCCACGGCACAGATTCGCAGCAACGTCAGTTCCAGATGGTCGTGGAGCTCGTCTGTCAGAAGTCCGGCGGTCCTTGTGTCTACATCGGCCGGCCGATGCCAACGGTGCACACCGGCCTGGCGATCACCGAAGCCAACTGGTCGACGTTCATGCGGATCATCAGCGGCGGTATGGACGAACGGCGATATCCCGACGAGGTGAAACGCCGCTTTCTCGAGCTCTGGCGCGGCTTTCACGACAGCGTCGTTGAACCACGCGCCGCCAAGCCGGGCGCGTAACTCGACGCCACCATAATGGATGGCATGGCGAACCCCGCAGCGTCGGTCTCACGCGCGACCATCGGCCCGCTGCTGCAGCACTGGCGCAAGTCCCGCAATCTCAGTCAGCTTGCGCTTGCGGTCGAAGCCCACGTGTCACCGCGGCACGTGAGCTTTCTCGAAACGGGCCGTGCCCATCCCAGCCGCGAGATGGTGCTGCACCTCGCCGACGCGTTGCGGATTCCGCTCCGCGAGCGGAACGCGCTGCTGCTGGCGGCGGGGTTCGCGCCGATGTTTACCGAGTCGGCGCTGGACGCACCGGATCTCGAGGCCGTCAGGATGGCGATCGACGCCATCTTGACCAAGCACGAACCGTATCCGGCGGTCGTGATGAATCGGCACTGGGATCTGATGTCGACCAACCAATCGGCGGCCCGCTTTTTTGCGCGCGTGCTCGACGGCCGTCGCCCGCCCGACCCGCGCAACGTCCTCCGGCTGATGTTTCACCCCGACGGTCTGCGCCCGGCGGTCGCCAACTGGGAAGCCGTCGCCCACGGCCTGATCGGACGCCTGCATCGGGAATCCGTGGGCGGCTCGCTCGACGCCGGCGGGCGCGCCCTCCTCTCTGAGATCCTGGCGTATCCAGGAGTTCCCGCGCACTGGCGGGCGCCGTCCTTCGACGCGCGCCTGCTCCCTGTGCTGCCGGTCTCGTTCCGTCTCGGCGCAGACACCTGGAATTTCTTCTCCGCGGTCACGGTGCTCGGCACACCGCAAGACATCACGCTGCAGGAACTGCGGATCGAAAGCTTCTTCCCAGCCGACGCCGCGACCGCATCGGCTTTCGAAAGCACGACCAAATCCTGAGTTCCTAAGTTCCTCACATCCTAGAATTCCACGATCGCGTAAGATACGGCCGCTCAGGAGGCCGATCGATGTATCCGCACGTGCAGCTGCTGATTGACGGACAGTGGTGCGACAGCGCGTCGAAGGAAACGCTGCCCGTCGTCAATCCAGCCACCGGCCAGGCGATCGGCACCGTCGCGCACGCGCGCGCCGCCGACCTCGATCGCGCGCTCGACGCCGCCCACAAGGGATTCCAGGTCTGGCGCAAAGTCGGCGTCTTCGACCGCTACAAGACGATGCGCAAGGCCGCCGACCTGCTGCGCTCGCGCGCCGAGACCATCGCGCCGCTGCTGACGATGGAGCAGGGCAAGCCGCTCAACGAAGCCAAAGGCGAAGTGCTGGCCGGCGCCGACATCATCGACTGGTTTGCCGAAGAGGCGCGCCGCGCTTACGGCCGCGTGATTCCGGCGCGTGCCGCCGGCATCTACCAGCTCGCGATCAAGGAGCCGGTCGGACCGGTCGCCGCGTTCACGCCGTGGAACTTCCCCATCAACCAGGTCGTGCGCAAGCTCTCCGCCGCCGTCGCGGCCGGTTGTTCGATCATCGTCAAGGCGGCCGAAGAAACGCCGGCGTCGCCGGCCGAACTGATTCGGGCATTCGTCGACGCCGGCCTCCCCGCCGGTGTCGTCAATCTGGTCTACGGCACGCCGTACGAGATCTCCGAGTACCTCATTCCGCATCCGGTCGTCCGCAAGATCTCATTCACGGGATCGACGGTCGTCGGCAAACATCTCGCGGCGCTGGCCGGTCGCCATATGAAGCGCTGCACCATGGAGCTTGGCGGCCACGCACCGGCGATCGTGTTTGGCGATGCCGACGTGGACAGCGCGGCCAAGATCCTCGCCGGCTTCAAATACCGGAATGCCGGACAGGTCTGCATCTCGCCGACGCGGGTGCTCGTGCACGAGGACGTCTTCGACAGCTTCGTGAACAAGTTCGTCGATCACGCCAAGGCGCTCAAGGTCGGCAACGGCCTCGAAAAAGGCGTCGGCATGGGGGCGCTCGCCAACCCGCGCCGCGCCGCGGCAATGGACGCCCACGTCGACGACGCGAAGAAGCACGGCGGCCACGTGAGAGCCGGCGGCCATCGCATTGGCGACGCCGGCAACTTCTTCGAGCCGACCGTCGTCACCGAGCTGCCGCACGACGCGAAGGCGATGAACGAGGAGCCGTTCGGGCCGCTCGCCGTCATCAACCCGTTCCGGACCTTCGAAGAAGCGGTCACCGAGTCGAACCGGCTCTCGTACGGATTGGCCTCCTACGCTTTCACCCGTTCGGCGAAAACGGCGACCGCGATTGCGGCGGAAGTCGAAGCCGGCATGATGGCCATCAATCACCTCGGACTGGCGCTGCCCGAAACGCCGTTCGGCGGCGTGAAGGATTCCGGCTACGGCACCGAGGGTGGCGCCGACGCGCTCGAGGCGTACCTCAACACGAAGTTCGTCACGCAAGCTGGTGTCTGACCGCGTCGCTGTCCGACCCGAAGCCGCGGCCGACCTCACGGCCGTCCGCGAGGTCAACGAGCGTGCCTTCGGCCGCACCGGCGAAGCGGACATCGTCGATTCGCTGCGCGGCGTCGCCGGCGCGATCTCGCTGGTCGCCGTGGTCGACGGACGGGTCGTCGGCCACGTCCTGTTCACGCCGGTGACCCTCGAACACAAGAAGAAGGGCATGACCGGGGTCGGGCTCGCGCCGCTCGCGGTGCTGCCCGAGTTCCAGAAGCAAGGCGTCGGCAGCGCGCTGGTCCGGTCCGGCCTCGAGGCCTGCCGCGCCGCCGGCCACGCTCTCGTCGTCGTCATCGGCCATCCGAAGTACTACCCGCGTTTCGGGTTCGTGACGGCGATCAGACACGGGTTCTCTTCCGAGTACCCGGTGCCGCCGGCCGCGTTCATGATTTGTGAGTTGACGCCGGGCGCGCTGGCGGCGGCGTTTGGGCTGGTGAAATACCGGCCGGAGTTCGCGAAGGCCTAGTGACAGGCTACTAGCTGGCGCGCCAGCTGTCGAACTGATCCTTCACCGTGCCCACCCACTCGGGCATCCGATGCAGCCACTTCACTTTCGTGATGTCCGCGTTGGTGAGGTCGTACTCGTCGGCCATCGCCAGCAGCGCGTCGACCACGTCCCACTCACGCTGCCAGTAGACCGACATCAGATCGGTGCTCAAGAGCTGTGCCGGATCGCTTTCGCCCTCGAACAGCCGCACCCCGCGGGCAGCCAGCCACTCGAGCGAATCGAGCCGGACGCGGACGCTGCCGGTGACCTGCTTGACGCGATTCTTCGAGAGCGATCCCGGGCGGAGCCGATAGTTGTGCACCACCTGCGGCGCATGAGCGAATTCGGCCATCGAACCGGCGCGAATCCACAGATGGCGGTCATCGCATGGACAGTAGCGTTGATCGAAGCCGCCGAGCTGCCGAATCAGCTTGGTCGACACCATCGCCGCGCCAGGTTCGAACGCGGCGCCACCAAACGACGTCCGCGACGCCGCCGGCGCCGGCCCGGTGCAGTCGCGATTGACGATCACTTCGATCGGATGACCATCGTTGGTGATCGTGCGCTTGTCGCCGTAGACCACGCCGCACGCGGGGGTGATCGCGGCGGCGAGCGACTCGAGGGCCGTCAACTCCAGATAGTCGTCGGCATCGAGAAACAGTACCCACTCACTGACCACCATCCGCAGCGCGCGATTGCGGGCGTGTGACACTCCGCGGTTGGGCTGACGGACGTAAATGACCGACGGAAACTTCCGTACGACATCGTACGTATCGTCGGTACTGCCATCGTCGACCACGAAGACCTCGAGGGCGGGATGCGTCTGTTTCAGCGCGCTCTCGATTGCCGCGGTCAGATATCTCGAGCAGTTGTATGAAGGAATGACGATGCTGACGTCGGGCTTCATGTCTCCGTGATCCCGTTATCGGCAGAAATCTCCGGCGCTGCGGTTGCGGCGTCACCGCGTGCAGCGCTGACAACGCCGGACCCGCGGATCGTTGGTAGCATCGATCGTCAGCCATTCCAGCCATGACCTCGCTGCTGCGCGACTATCGCGAACTGTTTCTCGAGCAATGGGAGTACCGCGAGCTCCTGTATCAGATGACCGCCCGCGATCTACTGGTGCGCTACAAGCAGACGGTGATGGGGTTCGGTTGGGCGATCTTCATGCCGCTCGTCAACACGGTCATGTTCTCGATCGTGTTCACGCGCATCGCTCCGCTGGACACCGCCGTGCCCTATCCCCTGTTCGCGTACACCGGCCTGCTGTTCTGGAACTTCTTCGCGTCGTCACTGCGGTTTGCGGTGGTGTCGCTCAGCAGCAACGCGGTGCTCGTCACCAAGGTGTACTTCCCGCGGGAGATCTTTCCGTTCTCGGCCATTCTGGTCTGCTTCGTCGATCTCCTGGTCGGGACGACGATCCTGATCGGCCTGATCGCCTACTACGGCATCGCTCCGTCAGCGATGCTGCTGTTCGTGCCGATCCTGCTGCTCGTGCAGATCTTCTTCACTGCGGGGATTGCCCTCATCGTCGCGATGGCCAATCTGTTTCTGCGCGATGTGAAGTATCTCTTCGAGATGGTGCTAACCGTCTGGATGTTCGCGACCGCAGTCGTCTATCCGGTATCGCTCGTCGGCGGCCGCATCGGGGTGTTGCTGCAGCTGAACCCGATGACGCCAATCATTGAGGGTTACCGCCGCACCATCCTGCTCGGTCGGGCGCCCGACCTGCGCAGTCTGGCGCTGGCCGCGGTGCTCTCGGTGACCGTGCTGCTCGCTGGCTGGGTGCTCTTTCACCGAGCTGAGTATCAGTTTGCCGAAAACGCCTGACAGAGGAGAAGGCGACGCCGCACACTTCGATTTTTCAGTCATCGTCTGTACGCGCAACAGAGCCGAGGCACTCGACACCGCCCTCACCGCCATCCTCAGGCTGACCTACGCGGGGAACTGGGAACTCGTCGTCATCGACAATGGATCGACCGATAACACGCCCGACGTGATCAGGCGGCATCAGGCCGGTTCCGGCATTCCGTTCCGCACCGTCAGGGAGGACGAACCAGGCCTGGCCCGGGCCCGCAACGCCGGCGTTGTCGCCTCGCGCGGCCGGTGGCTCGCTTTTACGGACGACGACTGCTACCCCGATCCGCAGTGGCTCACCATCGCCGGCGAGGTCGCAAACCGTCCCGCGGTCGGAATCATCGGTGGCCGCATCCTCCTCTTCGATCCGGCCGATGCCCGCTACACCATCCAGGAACGCACGGACGCGGCGGTGGTCGAACCGGGCAGCTTCGTCGAGCCCGGTTTCATTCAGGGCGCCAACCTCCTGATCTGCCGTGAGGTATTTATGCGGGTTGGCGGCTTCGACCGCGATTTCGGCGCCGGCACGCCGTACGCCTGCGAAGACGCCGATCTCATCTGCCGCGCGTCGTTCGCCGGCTTCGGGGTCGTCTACGAACCGCGGCTGGTGGTATCGCATCATCACCGGCGGAGACCTGGCCCCGACATCGAACGGCTGACGCGTTGGTACGCCTTCGGGCGCGGCGCTTACTACGCGAAGTTCCTGCTCGACGGCCGCAGCCGTCGCGTATTCGCGCAAAACCTGTACTGGCGCTGGCGCCATCCCGCGTATCGAGCGGCATGGCCGCTGCGGCTGCGCGAACTGGCCGGTGCCATCCGGTTCTGCGGACTGGCGATCGGCCGGCTCGGCCGCGATCCCCACACCCTGCCCGCATGATCCTCGCACTGACCCGCTCCGCCCTGCCGTGGTCGGACGGCACGATCGTGCGACGCGTGGTCGACGAGTGGCACCTGCTCGCCGTCGCCGACGACCCGTTGACCCGTGTCGAGGAAACCCCGGAGGGCATCGAGGTCACGCACTCGGCGCTGTTCAGCGTCGATCGCTCGGATCCGGGCGTCGGCTCGCACGCGCGCGTCGACCTCGCGGCCCAGACGGTCATGCTGCACCAGTCGATGGGGCCGTGTTCGGCGCTGTACTTCACGATCAACGAGCGCGGCGAACTGTTCTGCGCCTCGCGCGTGACGCGGCTGCAGCAACTGGGCGTCCGGATTGAGGAAGACCGCACGACGCTGCCGGAGTTCTTCGTCTATTGCCATCTCACCCCGCCGGCCACGTTCTACCGCGGCATCTCCGCGATGCCGCTGGGCGACACCCTGACGTTCGACCTCGGGCGATCAGGGTGGCGTGCCGGCCCGAGGAGCGGGTTCACCCTGCCGTCCGTGCGCGCCGATCGCGAGGACTTCTCGGCCGAGGTCGCCGGCGCCCTCGAACGAGCCTTCGCGGCCATCGGCCCACTCGACGATCGCACGGCGGTGCTGCTGAGCGGCGGCGTCGACTCCAGCGTGCTCGCGGCCATGGCCCGGCGGCTGGGCTCACGTGAAGCGACGTACGGAACGTCGTATCCGTTCGAGCGACCCGGCGACGACCTCGAGCGCGAATACGCGCTGTCGGCGGCGGCGGCGATGGGTGGCGCCCACGAGCACCACGTGCCAACGCTTCGCCGCTATCTGACCGGCGTCGTCGAAGCAGTCGCCGCCGCGGAAATGCCGATTCACGGCTTGCAGACCGTCCTGCTCAACTGTGTGTACCGCGACGGGCAGCGCGAACGCGTCCGTCTGGTATTGAACGGCGACGGTGCGGATACGGCGTTCGGATCCGGCACGCATCAAAGCATCTACTGTGCCGGACGGCCGCTGCCGCTCGAGTCGCTGTGGAACACGAACGCCGTCCGCAAACTGCTGTGGCGCACTGCCACCGGCGTCGGCGGCCGCTTCGCCGATCGGCTGTGGACCCGGAAGAACCTGGCCTACGAGCGCGACGATCCGCGCCACATCATCTGGTGGCAGGATCGGTTCGGCGACGTGCCGTGGACGCGGGCACACTTCGGCGTCGACGAAGCCGCCTGCTCGACGACGCGACGGGCCGCGCTGGCGCGCCACCGCAACGAATCGATCGTCGACGCCGCGGTGCTGCTGAATCTCGCGAACCTGCACTGCCTGACGGTCCCGTGGTCGCTGGCGGCGCAGAGCGCCGGCCGCGCCCAGTACTTCCCGTACCTGCATCCAGCCGTGGTGGAGACGGCGCTGTCGATTCCGTGGCCCCGCCGGGTCCTGCCAGAAACCAAGCAGCAGCTGCGAACCGCCGCTCGCCGTCTTGGCGTGCCTGACATGGTTCTCACCCGTCCGAAGGCGTGCTTCGGCATCGAACCGGACCGTTGGGCCGGCCCAGGCGGACCACTCGAGCCGCTGGTCAGGTTGGCGGCACCGATCGTGGGAGCGGACACTATCAGGGGGGTACAGCTACCTGATCAACGCTTGTCGCGGATCTTCTGGAATCTGCTGATTTACGCAATCTGGTATCGCCTGTTCATTAAGGGTGAAACCAGCGTCGCGCTGATCGCGGAACTTCACGATGGTATCCGCGAGCGCGGGACCGAACGGGAAGAAATCGAAGTGGGGAGTCGGTGACTGCCGCCCCGCCATCAGTTAGGCGTGCCGTCGGCAGGGCTGTCGGCGTGCTCGGACAGATCGCCGGCGATCGCGGCGAATCGCGCGCGATGTTCAAGGCGCTCGGCTACGTGCCGAATCTGGCGTGGCCGCGCTCGTTCAGCGAAAAAGTCGTGAGGCGGAAGCTCTCGAACGCCCCACCGCTCTGGTCCGAGTGCGTCGACAAGGTGGCGGTGCGGCAGCACGTCGCCCGACTGATCGGCCCGGAGTATCTGACCGTACTCCATGCGGTCGTAGCTGATGCCGCGACGCTTTCGCTGCGGGATTTACCCGAGCGCTGCGTGGTCAAGGCCAACCATGGCTCCGGGTGGAACCGCCTGATCAACGGCGACGGCAGCGTCACCGAAGCCAATCTTCGGGCCGAGTGCGCGCATTGGTTGAGCAAGACCTACGGCGTGGTCACCCACGAACCCTGGTACTTCCCGATCCCGCCGCGCGTTCTCGTCGAGGAATACCTCGAAGATCGACGGCACGGCGTGCCGCTCGACTACAAGTTCTGGGTTTTTCACGGCCGCGTCGAGTTCATCCAGATCGATTTTGGACGTTTCACACAGCACACCCGCACCATCTACGATCGGCGGTGGAATCGTCAGCCCTGGTGCACTCTTTATCCGTCGGGCCCCGATCTGGAGCGGCCGAAGCTGCTCGACGAGATGACCGATCTCGCCGAGCGCCTGGCGGTCGATCCCGACTTCGTGCGCATCGATCTCTACAGCCCGAATGACGAGTGCATCCGCTTCGGCGAGATCACCTTTGCGCCCGGCGCGGGGCTCGAACCGTTCTCACCCTCGATGTACTACGACTTCGCCGTCGGCGAACTCTGGTAGGCGGTGGTGATGCTGCCGTGGTGGTCGCGAAAGCTGGTGAATGGAATGCTTGGCCGAGCCGGCTATCAGATTCGCCGCATCGAGAGCGAGCCCGACACGATGCCCGGGTGCGCCTACCAGGAGAACCCTGAAGCGGGCCCGATGAACATGCCCGACAAGCTGGCGCGGCAGGCGCGCGGCGAACCCTTCGAGTGGCCCGACATTCTCGCCCTCAACCGGACGGTGGCGTCGATGACTGGCGGCGCAAGGCGGATTGTCGAACTGGGATCCGGAACCGGCGCCTTTGCGTGGGCGGCGGCGGAGAACCCCGACGTGCATGTGACTGCATCGGAGTTCGACGCCGCGGCGCATGCCTGGGCGGCGGCGCATCGATCGCGGGCGAACATTCGCTACGTCAACGGACCGGTGTCGGCTGCCGACGGCCCCTTCGATCTCCTGGTGACGATCGAGGTGGTCGAGCACGTCGCCGATTACGCTGGATTCCTCGCCTCCTGCTGCGGGCTCGCAGACAAGGCGATCGTCACGACGCCGAACAAGCTGCGGAGCGCCACGACCGCGACCGCCGGACCGCCGCCCTACTACCAGCATGTCCGCGAGTGGAGCGCCGGCGAGTTCTACTGGGTCCTGCGCGCGTTCTACCGCCACGTTGAACTCTTCGGGATGCCAGATCCGAACACCACCGGTGCCGTGCCGGTGCGCGTGACAAGCACACTCAGTCCGCTGATTGCCGTCTGCGAACAGCCGTGGTCACGACCATCATGAACAACGCGTCCTCGCTCTTGCCCTCGCCCTCACTCTCGCCCGCTGCCGAATTGGGGGCCGGCCGCCGGGCGGCCGAATGGCTGCTCGAGCGCACGGTGCTGCCGCTCGCGCGTCGCAGCGCCGGCCTCCGTTCGCTCCTCCGTTACACCTCGACTCGTGTACCCGGTATCGTGACGCCCCACGCCGAAACCGTATACGCCCATCTCCGCGAGTGCTTCATCCGCAACGGGCACAGCAGCCAGTACGACGAAGCCGTCCGCCGGACGATCGTCGACCGGTTCGAGGAGGTGGAGCGACGCGTCGAAATGGGCTCGACGCCGACCGACGGGCTATTTCTTGCCGAAGCGGCCTTGTCGGTCACCGCGCAGGGCGATCTCGTCGAATGCGGCTGCTTCCAGGGCGGCAGCACCGCCAAACTGTCGATCGTCGCCAAGGTGACCGGCCGGAAGCTGATCGTGTTCGACAGCTTCGCCGGACTCCCGGAAACGGACGACTACAACCGTCACGATCTGCACGTCCGCCTGCCCAGCTCGTTCATGAATCCCTGGACCGCCGGACATTGGCAAGGCACGCTCGACGCCGTCAGATCGCACGTCGCGAACTGGGGCGAAATCGGCGTCTGCACCTTCGTCAAGGGCTGGTTCAAGGACACGCTGACGCCGCCGCACCTGCCGGCTGCGATTGCCCTGGCGTTCACCGACGTCGACCTGCCGTCGTCGGCGCGTGAATGCCTCGAAGCTCTCTGGCCGCGGCTGGCCGATCGCGGCGTGTACTTCAGTCACGACGTCGGATTCATCAAGGTCCTTCAGGAACTCACCGACGAACGGCTGTGGCGCGACACGTGGCGTGAGCCGGTGCCGATCGTCTTCGGCGCGGGCTACGGTATGGGGGACACGTCCCGCATGCTCGGTTTCATGATCAAAGGGCGCGACCTGCCCGCGGAGTACGTCAACAGCTTGACTGTCGACAAGTAGCTAGACCGATCAGGTCTTCAAGCGATAGATCCGCACGCCATTCACCACCGCCACCTGATCGAAGTGCTGCTCGAGTTCCGCACGGCCGGTCGTCCAGAAGGCCGCCAGCCCGCGCACGACGACTGGTGAGGTGGCGTCGACGATGAGGTGCGTCTGGCCCGCACGATGCATTTGACTCGCCACGTCCGCGAACGACCGATAGCCGTCGAACGCAGGCTCGTACCAGGAAATGGCGTACTGGTCCTTGGTGGAACTGGCCACGTCGTAGTAGTCGAAACCCAGCGAAAGCACCTGCCGCGCTGGCACGCCAGCCTTCGTGATTGCCTGCGAAACCGCGATGATCTCCGCCGCCCGCGGCGGCATCGGCTGACGGACGAGCGGTTTGACGTACTCCCACGCCAGCCAGAAACTGAGCGCGGTGCTCGCGATGGTCCGGACCGGCAGCTGCCGGCCTGCCAGCGCCGCGTCCCGCGGAAGAAGGCGCACAAGCGCGGCGGCCGCGAAAGCCGCCGCGAGCATCGTCAAGTAGAGCAGCAGCCGCAGATTCACGAACGCCATGGAGACGGCAAGGGCGAAGCACAGAAACTCGAGGCTGAGCAGGATCCCGATCCGCCGGGACTGCGGACGCCTGAGCATGAGCAACCAGCCGGCGACGGCGACGAGACCGACTGGAAACTGCAACAGCTCGAGCCGAAACAGCGACTGAAACGTGCCGTACCAGTGGTGAACAAACCGCATGGGATCGTCCGCCACCAGCGCGCCCAGTGAAGTGACGCGTCCGGACGCGGCGATGTTCAGTCCCCAGTTCTGGTTGCCGTACATGCCGAAGTGAATGTTTTGGACCTGCTGATTGAAGAGCGGATTGCCGCGCACCAGCCACGACATCACGAGTTGCGGCGCGGCGGTCAGCAGAAAACCGCCGCCAAGTGCGGCGCACAGCCCCAGCCGCTGGCGCCGCCATGACGGTCCGGATTCGAGCCAGGGCCACAGCAGCATGGCCGGCAGGATGGTCAGCGCGGTGTACCGCGTCATGTACGCGAGCCCGAGGACGGCCCCGGCGACTGCCATGCCGCGCACGCTCGGCCGCGATTCGCGCACCAGGAGCCACGTCGCCGCCAGCATCAGCGCCGCCGCCGGCACGTCCGTGCCGCCGGTTGTGGAAAAGCGGATGTAGGTGGGATTGGTCGCGCAAATGACCAGCGCGAGCAGGCCGGCTGCCGCCGACAGCCGCGACATGAGCCGATAGAGAACGACGAGCCCGGCGGTCCCCGCAACCCAGGACAGCAACTGCCCCGCCCGCGCGTAGTCCCCGATCAGGTGGGCGACGGTCCGCAGCGCCAACGGGTAGCCAAAAGGATAGAAGCCGCTGACAAAGGTGAGACGGGATGAGAAGTCGAGCGCCTCGGCGCGCCGGATGAATCCGAACTGGTCGCCGTTGTAGAAGACGGGATTGCGAACCGAGATGTAGAACGTGGCGATGGCCCAAGCGACGGCGACCGCAACTGCCGTCCTCGCCGGCGTAACGGCGCGTTCTTTCACAGGCCGGCACACCGTCGGCGATGCCGCGGGTGCGGCGGCAATCGGCCGACCGTCATGACCATCCAGGCCTGGTGCCGATGAAGACGTCGTGGCTGGCTCGGGCATTCCTGCTGGCCGTCTCGGTGCTTATCGGCGTGGCGCTCGTCGAACTCGCCCTTCGCGTGCGCGCGCACGAGGTCTTCACCTTCACGAACTTTCTCGCGACGCGCTCGCTTTTGAAAAGTGCCTATCCGACCGCTTTCGATGCGGAGCTGGGCTGGGTGCCGGCGCCTGGCTACTCGGGCGTGCCGAACGTCTTCCGCACCCAGGTGACGATTCTTCCCGACAGCCTTCGAGCGAACGGCCAGGCACGCCCCATTGCCGGCCCGGTGATTCTTGCCGTCGGCGACTCCTTCACCTTCGGCGACCAGGTCTCCGACCGCGACAGTTGGCCGGCGCAACTCGAGCGCGCGCTGGAGGTCCCGGTGATGAACGGCGGGGTGTTCGGCTACGGGATCGACCAGTCCGTCTTGCGCGCGCGGCGCCTGCTGCCCACCGTCCGTCCGGCGCTCCTCATCGTGAGCCTCATCGATGACGACATCAACCGCGCTGAATTGTCGCGACGCACCAATGTCGAGAAGCCGTACTTCGAGGTCGTCGCGGGTCGTCTGGTGCTGCGCAACAGTCCGGTCGTCCGGCGCGAGCGAGCCACCACGGACGACTTCCGGCGGGTCATCGGCTACAGCCTGCTGGCGCACCAGCTGCTGTCGCGCCTCGCACCCGATTACTGGTTCTCCGGCGCCGACGGCACGAAGAGGGCCCACCACGACGGTACCCGCGTCGCGTGCCTGCTCATGAAGGAGCTGGAACAGCTCGGTCGCGACCACGCTGCGCGCGTTCTCGTCCTGGCTCAGGACGAACTGCGCCGACCGTCGCCGCTCGCGTGTCTCGACGGTACCGGCGTGCGCGCGTTCGAGATGGCGCCGATCCTGGACCGCATCAAATCCGAGGACTTCGCGCGCCACGGGTCGCTGTTCTTCGATCGTGCGAATCACAGCGGCCACATGACGGCCGCGGGCAATGCCGTGGTCACCGCCGCGATCACGCCAGTCGTGGAGGCGATGCTGCCGCGATGACGACACCTCTTCTCGACCGCGCCTCGAAACGAGTCGCCTTCGTCACGCCCGAGTACGTGTCCGAACTCGGGGACGGCGGCGGTCTCGGCAACTACCTGGCGCGCTTATGTCATGTCCTGGTCGAGCGCGGCCATCGGCCCGAAGTTTTTGTGTCCGCCGATCGTGATGAGACGACGACCACCAATTCAGTCATCGTGCACCGCGTCAACCCGGAGCGCTGGCGACGCCGCCTCGATCCCCTGCGGCGGATCACACGGTGGCTGCCCCGCGGCGCGTGGGCAGCCGACCGCACCGCGCCGCTTCTCGCCCAGGCGCTGGCGCTCGCCGGCGCGCTGCGCCGGCGTGAGGCGATACAGCCGTTTGACGGGGTGCAGAGCGCTGACTATCAGGCCGTCGGATTGTTCATCGGCCGCGGCAAGGCGCGCCGGCACGTCGTCCGCTGCAGCAGTGCCGCCGATCTCTGGGAACTCGATCCGTGGCAGGGCTTCTGGGAGCGGAAAGCCATCGCCCGCGCCGATGCCGCCTACGCACCGAGCCGCTTCGTCGCTGACCACTTGGCCCACGCCCATGGTCTGAACGTGGGCGTCGTGCGCCCGCCGGTGGCTATCGAAGCCACACCGAGCGACACCGCCCTCGATCTGCCGCCCAAATTCCTGCTGCACTTCGGACTCATTCGCGAACGGAAAGGCGCGCACTTCCTCGCCGAAGCCCTGCCTGCGGTGTGGCGCCGCGACCCTTCGGTCCGGATGGTCTGGGCCGGACGGATGCATCACGATCGCTTCGAGGACTGGCAGGCGCGATGGCGCGACGACGCGACTAAGGTGACGTATCTGGGTCCGATCGGCAAACGCGATCTCTACCAGGTGCTGCGGCGATCGGTGGCGAGTGTATTGCCGTCCAAGGTCGACAACCTGCCCAACACCGTGATCGAGAGCCTGATGTGCGAGCGGCCGGTGATCGGTACGCGGCGGTCGAGTGTCGACGAGCTCGTGGTCGACGGGGCCAACGGCCTGCTGGTGGACTACGGCGACGCCGCGGCGCTGGCCGACGCGATTCTCCGCGTCTGGCACGGCTGGACGCCCGCGGTGCCGTCGCTCATCGAGGCCTGCCCAATTTGGCACGAGATGGAACCCGATGAAGCCGTGGCGCGCTTTCTCCAGGCAGTCTGCCCGGAACCGCAAACGTCACGCGGTAAGATCCTCCCGTGAGCCAGCCGCTCATCGCCTTCGATCGAGTGTGGAAGAAGTTCAACCGCGCGCCGCGGTTCAACAGCCTCCGCGATCTGCTGCCAGCGATGGCCGCCGGGGTCTTCAAAGAACGTCAGGACGACGAACTCCACGGCAAGGAATTCTGGGCACTCCAGGATATCTCCTTCGAGGTTCGCGCCGGCGAGGCGCTCGGCATCATCGGGCCCAATGGCGCCGGCAAGTCGACCGCGCTCAAAATCCTCACCCGCATTCTGCGGCCCGATCGTGGCCGCTCGGTGGTCCGCGGGCGAGTTGGCGCGCTGGTCGAAATTGCGGCGGGCTTTCATCCCGATTTGAGCGGCCGCGAAAATGTGTTCATGCAAGGCGCGATCATGGGCATGCGCCGCGCCGAAATCCTGCAGCGCTTCGATGACATCGTGGACTTTGCCGGCGTCTCTGAATTCATCGACATGCCGGTCAAGCGCTACTCGAGCGGTATGAACGCGCGCCTCGGGTTCGCCGTGGCCGCCCACCTCAATCCGGAAGTGCTGATCATCGACGAAGTTCTGTCGGTCGGCGATCTCGCGTTTCAAGAGAGGTGCTACGAGCGGATGCAGGCCTTCGTGAAGTCGGGCATCGCCGTCGTCCTCGTCTCGCACAACTTGTCGGCCATCTCGACGCTGTGCGACCGGACGATGGTACTGCGGAAGGGTCAGGCGGAAGCCGTGGTTCCGACCCACGAGGCGATCACGCTATATACGACGCTCGTTCAGGAGAGCCGTGCCGACCTCGGCGATCACGCCGTCGACGTCAGCGTGCTCGACGCCGCCGGAGGGGCGGCCACGGACGTCGACGCCGGCACAGCGCTCACGGTCCGGGTCCGGACTGGGCGACCGCGTGTCGGTGAGCGTTTTCATGGCGAGCTGCAAATCCGTCACGTCGAAACGGGTACCGTCATCTATCGCGGCCAGAGCCCGGCGGCCGGCGGCGCGGCGCAGTCACCGGTCGATGGCCAGGAGATGGAGCTGCTCTGGACGATCCGCGCCAATCTCGGCCGCGGACACTACAGCATCCGGTGCGCGATCCTCAACGAACTGCACAAGTGGGTGGCGTTTTCGCCGCCCAGCCTGATCACGATCAACGAGCGGCAAAGCGAGCAGGCGCTGCTGTTCCTCGACGCCCACTGCCAGGCCCGCGTCCTGTCGCCGGTCGACCGCGCGCCGCAGCCGCAAGCCGTCGCGTCCTGATCTACGACGCGCGGGCGATCGTCTCGCTGCGCGCTTTCAAGCTGCTACGGCCTCGACAGGAAGAGCATGAGGCTTCCGATCGTCCCGCTGTAGTTCGGCGTGATCTGGAAGGTTCCGCTAAACGAGCCGCCCGAGTTGCCAACGATCTGATAACTCGCAGAACCAACCTCGTATAGGTTGCCGTTGCCTTCGACGAAACCAGTCGTCCACGGAGTCGCCGGGGCTGTGGTCGTGTTGCTAGCGGCAGCGTTGGTCACGAATACCGCATAGACAACGCCCGCACTGGTCGGCGAAACCGTTGGAGACGTCAACGACGTGGCATTGACCGCCGACGTGTTCTGTGCCGTCAGGACAGTCGGGCTCGCGCTCAGGCCAGTCCAGGAGTCGAAGACGCCAGTGATGTACGAGTTTGCATCGCTCGAGGTGCTCGTAATCGTCGCCGTCAGCGTCCCACTGAGCGTCGAGTTCACGCGGCCGTAGAAGATCGTCGCGAAGTTCCGCGACGGGACGTTATCCCCCTCGAGCTTCGTCCACGAGATATTGCCGCTCTGGTTGTCGCCAATGCTGACGTTACCGCTGCCACCCGCGAACTGGATGGAGCTGACGATTAGCCACTGACCCACCGACGGCAGCGACGGCCAACTGTGTGATAGCACGTGGTTCGCGGAGGCCTGGACCTTTCCGCTCGTATACGTGCGCGCGATATCCGGACGCGAGTTGACCGTCCAACTGGGGCAACCGGTTCCCGAGTGCACACAGAAGTACTCGGTAACCGATCCGCCCGGCGTCGGACTGGCCGTCTGTTGCAGTTGGATATAGCTGCCGTTGACGATCTGTTTCGCCCCCACACTGAATGCAGGATTGGTCGAACAGGTCGCATCCGTGCAGATGCGCGACTTCTCGGAGTTTCCGGCGGGCCAGCTATTGACCTGGCCGGTGATACCGGTGATTTGTACGATGGCCGAATTCACTGTTGATCCCGGCGCCACATCCGCAGCCGTCGGGAACGAGTACGGGTCAGGCGTCGTGTCCTGATCAACCGTCGTCAGGGACCAGCTGGGACAGTTCTCGTTGAGATATACGCAGTAGTAGCCCATGGCCACCGTGCCGTAGGAGGCGCTGCTCGCTTGCTGAAGTTGGACATAGACCCCATTGGTGATCGATGCCGCGTGGTTGATGAAGGGCGGGTTTGTCGAGCACGTCGCATCGGAGCAGATTCGGAACCCTCCTGAACTCACCGACCAGCTATTGACGCTTCCGGTAATGCCGGTGATCTGCACGATGTTCGAGTTGACGGTCGTGTTCGGTGCCAGGCCGGTTTGGGACACGAAGGAATACGGGTCCGGCGTCGTGTCCTGCGCCGCGGTCGTCACGGTCCACGTCGACGACACGCTGCCGATTGTGACCGTGACTGCAGAGGCCGTATTGAAGTTGCTGCTGCTGGTCACTCGCAGTTGGAGCGACGACCCCGCACCAATGGTCCCCGCTGTCGTCGTCCAGGCCGGATCGCTGCTGCACGAGCTATTGCTGCAGACGCGGTACGAACCACCGCTGACCGACACGGTCGGAGTTCCCTGAATCCCGGTCGGCGTCACGATGTTCGACTGGATCAGCGTCGACGACGCGACGCCGGTCTGGTTCGTGAACGAGAACGCATCCGGGCCGGAGCCACTGACCGGTTCTGGATCGAGACAGATCCGCGGAATCACCTGCAGCGCCTGGCCGGGATACGACCAGCGCAACTGCACCGTCGCGCCGCCGCCGAATTCGTAGTACTCGAGCACGATGGAGTATGGCTGCCCGGCGACGAGCGCGATCGGGTTGGACGTATCCGTCGTCGGCGCGTGGTCGGTCCAGCGATCGACCATCAGCACGCCGTTGACCCACAGCCGCACGCCGTCGTCCGACAGCGTGCTGAAGACGTAATCACCGGTGACCGGCGCGATGACACGTCCGCTCCACCGGACCGAGAAGTTGTCGGTCTGCAGACTGCTGTGCGGGGTGTCCCTCGCCCAATCGAAGGCGACGATCGGATCGGTGCGCGTCAGCGCCAGCGAGGTGAAGTGACCGCCGTTGCCGGGATCGTTGTAGTACTGCGCCTGCAGCCCTCCGGGACCTAATGGGACGCCCGCAACGACGCCGACGTCGTCGGTCACCCCGAGGGCGCCATCACTGGCCTTCAGACGCAGCACGTAGTTGCCAGGAACGCTGAAGGCCACGGTGGTATTGAGCTGACTCGCGTTCGCGAACGCGGTGCTGCCGGGTCCGCTCGCCTGGCTCCATCCCGACGTCAGCGCCCCCGGTGTTCCATCGTCTGTCGCCGTCCCCGAAAGGGTCGTCGCATCGGAACTAAGCGTCAGATCGCTACCCGCGTTTACGCTCGGCCTCCCGTTGGTGCCTGGAGACAGGAACTCAGTCGGGATGCTGACCGTGCTCTGTCCCGGATACGCCCACGCGAGCTGCACACGCGCGCCGCCACCTTTTTCGTAGAACTCGAGCGTAATCCCGTGCCAAGTACCCGCGGCAAGGGTTACCGGCTGGCTCACGTCGAGCACCGGAGCATGGTCGGTCCAGTTGTCAATGAGGGTCTGGCCGTCGAGGATGAGACGTATGCCGTCGTCCGATCCGGTTGTGAAGATATAGGGGCCGCTGACCGGCGCCAGCAGCTGACCGGTCCAACGGACCGAGAAATTGTCCGCCGGCAGCGAGCCGCCGGGGCTGCCGACCCAGGTGAAGTCGACGGATGGATCCGTACGCTCAAGCGTCGGAGTCGTATAGAAGTTGCCGTTCCCCGAGTCCGTGAAGTACTCGCCCCGCAGACCGACTCCGGCCGGTATGCTCGTCACGCTCCACGAAGCGGATGACGTGCCTACGGTGATCGTCGAAGTGACCGTGGTCGAAAACGCCACGCTGCCGGTCGCCCGCAATTGCAGATAAGCGTTGTTTGGGATCGTCGATGTCCCGGTGACAAACGGGGGGTTGTCCGCACAGTTTGCGTCGGCACACACGCGATACGAGCCGCCGCCCGTGATGGCGACATTGACCGCAGTGGAAATGCCGGTAATGTGCGCCTTTGTCGACTCCACGGTCGCGCCGAGCCCGACGCCTGTCGCGCTTTCGAACGAGAAGAGATCTGGGGAGATGTCCACGGCAGACACTTCGACCAGAGCCGCCGTACTAATCGACGATGCCCCCTCGTCGTCCGTGACTTTTACAGCATAGACAAAGGAGCCGATCGGCGTGTCGTCGGTGAGTGCCGTATTGTCTTCCCACTCGGTTACGTTCGCGGGCGCTGTCACGCTGTCCACGCTCGTGAAGTAGCAGGAGTCCTTGGTCGATGGCGTACAGCTCGAAGACGCGGACGCACGAAGGAGCGCTGCGGACCTGAGCGGCACCTGAACCGGCGAGACGGCGCGGAACTCAACCTTCCTTCTCGGCGTGGTCTGAGTATCCGGAACGATCTCGAATTCCTCGACCGCCGGCGCCGCACCTGGCGGAACGTTCTTGACAACCGCGATCAGTCGCCCACCGGCGTAGATGTAGTCGCGAATCGACGACGCCGTGTCGCGGGTCGTCGAGCCGATGACCTCGGTCATCAACTGGTTGCCGGGACCGCGCAGGAACGTGCTGCGGTTCGTCCCCTCCGTTCTCGTGACCCGCCACCCGTCCGCGTCGTACTGGTACGTAACATGCTTCCCGTTGACGGTGGACGACTCGAGCTCGTTGTCCATCGTGTAGGTGAAGATTCCCCCACCGGAGCTCGCCGATGTCATGTTGCCGTTCGCGTCGTAGCCGTAGGACTGAACGTTGTCGGCCATCAGGCGCTGCGTGACAGGATCGATGTCGTAGGCACCGGCGCCGTTGGACGTTCGGTTGCCGTTGGCATCGTACGAGTACTGGATGCCGCCGTACGGTCCCCAGGCATAGACCAGTCGGTCGAGCGGGTCGTAGATGAAATTCTGATCGCCTGCACGCGGGTCGAGGATTCCGGCAACGTTGCCGACGTTGTCGTAGCCGACATACGAGATATCCAGTCGACTCCCGATGTTCTGCGGCGTCCCGCTCAGGATCCTCGTCGTTCACAGGCGATTCTCGTCGTAGTCAAGCCGGTGCACCAGTCCGTTGCCTGTGACATAGGAGGTCATTGCCCCCGACGGGTGGTACTCGATGTCCTTCACGTACTCGCGCACGTACCCGTCGGGTAGGCTTCCCGTCATATCCACGACCGACGTGACACGATTCGCGTCGTCGTAGCGAAATTCCACGCTGCGCTTCGAGCCGCCGCCGTAGTCGATGCGTTGCAGGTTGTCGCGTCGATCGTATGAGTATGTCTGGGTATAGGCTCTGCCGTTGACCGTATCTTTGCGCGAGCGCAGACGACCGCTGTCGTCATATCGAAACTGAGTGTCGACACCCGCAATCGTCGCGCTGCTGCGATTGTCCGTGCCGGACTCGTAGCCGATCGTGGTCTCACGGAAGCCAGCTGGTCCAGCAGCCGTACTTCGACTCAGACGACCGTTGGCATCGTAGTAGAACGTGTAGGTCGTCTGCCGAGCATCCAGCTTCGTCTTGATCAGGCTCGTGCCTGGGTAGTACGTGTAGAAGATCTCACCTGCTTCCGGGCTCTTCTCGGACGTCAGCAACTCTGGTTTGCCTGCGTCGTCGTACCGCCATTCTCGTACAACGGGACCTGGAGCCGTGATCTTGGTCAACTTTCCGAGAGCGTTGTACTGGTATTGCCACGTATTCCCCGTCGCATCCGTGACGGACGTCAACCTCTTGTCATCTGGCGAGCCAAACGCCTTCCACTCCTGCGTAGTGGTGTTCCCGTTTTCATCCCGAATCGCCACAGTTCCGGGGCCGTAGGTTGTGACTACCTCGGTGCCCCCAGGGTTGATTCGTCGAACTAGCCGACCGAGTGCGTCGTACCTGAGTTCAGTGCGCTTCGCCTCCTGAGGGTCTCCATAGAATGGAAGACTCTCGAACAGAGGGTGGCCAGCGGTGTCGTGCACGACGGTAGTCTGTACACCTTCGGCGTTGGCGGTATACATCGGCCGCCCGAGTGCGTCGAACACCGTCGTCGCCACCGCGTCTCCGCGCTCAATCCGCACCCACGCACCGTCGGAAGCATATGTCGTTCTGACTGACTCACTGCTGCCAGGTGGGACTGACTCGATGACACGAAACAGATCGTCGTAGTGGAACTGGGTCGTGATTCCGTTCTTGGTCTCGGCGGTGACCAGTCCGCGAGCGCTGACGTCACGCGCCGCGCTCGTCAAAGCCGTCTGCGCACCGCTGACGACGCCCCAGTCGTAATCCAACTCGGTCGTGTGTCCATCCTTCGTCACACTCTGAATGTTGCCAACATTGTCGCGCTCGAACGAGGTCTCAAGGCCGAATATCGTCTGTCGCGTTATGAAACCGGTGAACGGATCGCGAACCCAGACCTTCTCGTAGAACGGCTGCTGGCTGTCGCCGACGCGCACCCTCTCCCGCCCGACCTTGCCAAGGAACACCGGTCGGCCCGCCACCGTCAACGATCCGTAATCGAACTCTCTGAGCGTAGTCCGCTGCAACTCGCCAGATTCGACAATCTCGTTGGGATGGCCAAAGTCTGAATAGTTGCTCAAGCCGTAGTTGTACGTAGTGGTGTAGGTTCGGTTATCCCTCTTGACCTCACGACTCTTCACGAGAACATTCGCCCCGTTGGTTCGGTGTCCTCGCTCCTGGTACTCGATTGACTCGCGCTGGATCTCGCCGGCTGGGCTCCTCACAAGATGCCCAATCGCCACCCATTCCTCAGCCCCACCAAGGCCGTCGGCCGGATTGTAGAAATCCTCGGTGACTACGCCTTCCGGCGAGATCGCTCGCCCGATCGCTTTCGCCGTGAAGGCCTTGATCGGATCGATGACCTCGAAGTCCTCGTACTCATAAGTCCATGTCCCGACCTGTGCGCCCGACCGATCGTACTTGCTTCTCGTGTGCAGCACGTCCGAATGCACGTACTGCGGCAACGGACAGTTGTAGAACAGTTCTGGACAGCCCGGTGGAGGAGGCTCTGGTGGATAGCGCTGGAACTCGTGGTCTTGCCATCTGTAGTCTGTCCGCGTTCCTTCCGGAGACTGGGAGGACACGATCAATCGGCTGGCCGGATTAGGCGTCCCGTCGCCCATGCCGTAGGTGTAAGTCCATGTCTTGGCCATTGGGAGCGAGACTTGTTCATGTGTGTAGGTCCAATGCAGGCCGTCAAACTCCATCGACGAGAACATGAGCGGCCGTACGCGGGCCACTCCGATGGTGATCACGCGGACCTGCCCCTGGCCCAGATCTTGGCGAACGATGAGCGTTCCACTTTGAGAGGAAGGATTAGGCACATCGGTGAGTTGCCACTCGAACGTCAAATGGTTTCCAAAGCGATCGGCGACTTCTATCAGCTTTCCGCCTCGATCGTCGTAGATAGAGACGGTTCCATCTGGCGAGTACAATCGATGCTCGATCTGGTCGTACTCTGAAAAGTCACGCGTCACGACAAATCGGCACTCGTCTCCAACTGGACAGCCCGGGTAGTGAACGTAACTTCCGACCACGCCACCGTCATGCGCATCGAATACTGGACCGCGGATACTCAGAGGAGCTGGGGCATAGATCCTGCCGCCGGACGCGGTGAGGTAGAGCCCTTCGATACCGAAAGTCCAGAACCCGCTTTTGCTGTTGTACGTCCTTGTAAACTTGAGGCTTCGTCCTGCGTTGCCAGGCAGATCAAGATCAGAATAGGACAAGCTCAGAAGTCCGGTTCGCGTGTCGACACGTTCGCCAGATTCACTGGTCGCGTACCCACGATTCTGAATAAAGCCAGCCGCGTCAAAGATCGGATCTTGCGCCGCTGCTCTGACGCTCACTCCAGCAAGCAGCAACGGCACGACTAGGCTGGACAGCGTCAGTGTTTTCATCGTCATCGATGGTCTCGTCTGGTCAGAGGCCGCTGACTCACTATCGTCATCTATTCAAAGTGATGTGAAGTCTGAGTTCATTTGAGCTGGTCTGACTCACCGTAACGTTGTACAGAAACGTTGTGTACGCTGGCTTCGAGGCTCTCAGCATGTAGCGCCCTGGTTTGGCATTGAACGAGAAGCGACCGCTGGCCGTCGTCACTGACCACGCATTAGCATTCCTGGTCGTCGCCAGCGATCTGAGGTCGCACTCTCCGCATACAAATAGTTCAATGAGAACGTCACCTATCGGGTCACTCTGTGGTCCGTAGACGATTTGACCTGACATTCTTCCTGCAGTCACATTGATCGGTCCTGTTGTCGATGACAATTCCATGACAGACTTTCTGACGCTCAGATCCGTCGCTCGCCCACACGCTACAGGAAGGAGCGCGAACCATAGAGTCACGAGCCCACACTTGGCCTTGTTACCTCGGCACATGTGCGTTATCCACTCCAGATCCGAGGTTCCAGTTATTGAGAATCATGCGCTGCGAGCGAAGAATCTGCTCCCATCGCGTTGCGAGGTCATGCGCACCTCCTTGCCCAGGCTCACCGCGCGGCATTCCTGCTGCTACCTTCCACCAAGCTTCAGCGAGCTCGTGAAAAAGCACCATCGAATCCAGCGCAGGGGACAACTTCCCGCTCAGGCTTCGAGATTCCACGGCGCCAAAATTTATGCCTAGTGCGTTTGCGACGCCTGCCGGAGGACGCTCTCTCGCGGGCCTTGGATTCGGGCCAGGATAGGGGCCGTTGTCATTGTTGAAAAGCCACTCAAATCCTTTCAGTTCAGTCATCCCGCCATAGCTGCCCATTGTCGTGCCGTAGGTGACTGAATACACCTCGTCGGACCGTATCAGCAAAAACAAGAGGGCTGCCCCCATGTTTCTCGGTAAGTCGATGCCTGAGAAATCAACAGACACTCGGCCTGTACGCTCGTCGATCGTGATGCGTTGACAGTCTTCATCGCCCAGCCATGTGCACAGGTGCTCGCGAACAGTCGGCCATCCTGCATTGACAACGAGTTCGCGGCCGTCGGGATCCGCGTATCGATGAGGGTTGTTACGCGCGTATGCGTAGCGGCCGATTTGCTGTGGATCGAACAAGCGAGCCTCGCTGATCGGCACTGGATCAGGCCTGAGCATTAAGCCGGCGAGATCCAGGTAGTCGCGAGCGCCGAAGTAGGTTAGGCCGCTGTCCTTTTCGAATTCTTTCCCGGCAAATCTGACCCGGTCGTCGCTATTGCTGTTGTTCGTTGCGAGCTCTCGGCCGAATGGCTGGTAGACGTGGGCAGCCTTGGTGTTGCCGCTGGCGTCCGTTTCGACCCGAACCGAACCGATCGCGTCGGTCTCGAGATACGTGACGGTGTCTGGTCCGCGCTCTTCATCGTCGTCGTCATCGTCGTCATCGCCCGTCACGACCTTGAACGACGGACCAGTGTCGACCAACTGCAGCGGATATGTGGAATCACCGCCATCTCGACTCCACAACGCCACGCGGTACTGGCCGCGCGCCGTTGGCGTGAACCCGTCAAGACTGACGCCGCCGCCACCCTGCGGAATGACAACACGCTCTTCGGACGAATTCAGGAAACCGATTTCATCGCCTGGATAGAGCGGATTGCCGCTCGCATGGAGAATCACCGGCGCGTGTGGAGGCATTTCCGGGATCGTCGTGTCGTCGTCAAGACGGTAGTTGATCGTGACGCGACGGATATTGTCCATCGCGTGCATCAGCGGTCCTTTGGCAACCAGGTGTTTCGCGCAGTTGAAGCATTTCTGGCTGTAGAGGCGGACTTCGTACGGTTCGTTGCCAAGGGGCATCGTCAAGGTAAACGCGTCCAGACGCGGCGGCGCTGGCAAGCCAAGGAACCCGTGAATGGGAATGACTTGCTTTCCCGTTCCGAGATAGACCCAGTCCTGACGTTGTTCTACGGGCGCGCCCACTCGGTACACACCGATAAAGTCGAGCCATCGATTCGGCGGGTCCGACAGAAGAACCTTGAAGCGAGAGTTTCTCGGGATGGTGACCGACCCTCCGGCGTTGACGCCGGCGGCTGTGATGTGCGTTTCGTGCACATTCAGGCGCTCGGTTAGCAAGGGCGGACCGTCACCGCCGAGCAAGATCTTGAAATCGTAGCCCTGCTGAGGGAGGGCGGCCGTTTCGAAGGGAACCTCAAAAAACGGAAGTGGTTCCCCGCCAACCGTCAGCGGCTTCACGTAAGTCGGCGTCGCGAGTGTGTACGGCGGCGAAACGGGTGTCGCCGAACCGTTGGGATAAAGGCCGAGCGTGTCCTCCGGCGTTCCGCCAGGATGCGCCACGATGACCGTGACCGGAATGCCGCGCCAAGTCATCCATGGGCCAGGGCCTTTTTCGCCGTCGATAGTGAACAGCGGCTCGACGACTGACACCCGTGCCGTCGCCATGCTCGCGCCGTTGTCGCCCGCTATCACGCGCACTTCGTAAATTCCCGGCTCCCCCGGCGCCAGCCAGTCAAGAACATCGTAGATGGGATAGTCGGGGCCTTTTGGACCGAAGCGCGGCGTTCCATTCAGCTGACTGATTCGCCCTCCGAACGGAGCTGCAGACTCAGGATCGGTTAGACGGTACAGACCCACGGTGTCGGATGGCAATCCATGGGGATTGGTGACCGTGACCTTGAGAAGCGTTCCCCCATACACCTTCGTGCTCTCGACACCGTTGACGGCAACGACAGGCGCGTAGGTCCGAAGTGCGGGGCCAGTCGTGACGAGCGAGGAGGCTCCGTTCTTTCGAGCGATCCACTTGCTCCCGTAGAGCTTGTCGCTCCCTGGCCTCCAGCGCAGGACATTGCTGCTCGGTATCGCCAGCGACTCGATCGCGTCGGTCGCGATGAGCTCAACAAAATGCTCGGCGTCTGGCTCGACGTTTTGTATTTCAAAGTCGAGATCATGCTGGACGCGAACTGCCACGGTTCCGGTCGCCTGGCCGTTGATCGTCAGGCGCGGAGGTGGCGGCTTGACGACGATCCGTTTGGATGTCGCCATCCGGATGCCGCTGTCTCCGGCAAAATGGCGAAACTCGAAGACCCCAGTCTCTGTCGGAGTAACGGTGCAGTACAGAGTGTCCACGCCGTCGATGACTGCGTCGGGATTCCCTGAGACCGGACAATCGGCATACGTCGTCGAACCGTCGGCCGTGCCCACCTTGTAGAGCGCGATATGATCGCCCGGCTGGCGTCCCGTCCCGTTGACCGTCACCCTGACCGTACCCCCAACACTGGTTTCGACGTCCATGAACGCCACTTCCGTCATGGCGTCGGCCTTCAGGCCGAGCTTCTGAGGCGGGACGTCGACGTTCGGTCCTTTGACGTGGACCGTGCCATCGGGCGAGATCAATTGCAGTTGGAAGCTGCCACCGGCCGTCGCGTCTGGCGCCGTGCCCGAAACGGAGCCGTTTACCGTCCCATTCAGCGGGAACGATTGCTGCTCGGGCAGGTTCGGCACGCGCATCCAGGCGATCCGGGCATTCCCATCCGGGGAGCTCGCCACATCCACGGTCACCGGATGATTGCCGCGCCTCGCGACCGTCTCCCCGAATCCGGCACCGTCGATCGTCAGCGTCGGCGGACGAACGCTGATCGTCGGCCCGAGCGCAAGAGTCTCTATGCCGCTCTCGAGGGTGTATGTCCACCTGACTCTGTAGGTCGCGCTATACGGCGGACCGATCACGTCCACGAAGGTCTGGCCAGGCGGGAGAACTTCGAGAGGGTAGTTGTAGGTCCACGGGCCTCCTGGGCTCGTACGCTCAATGCGGAGCGTCTGCTCCGGATAGTTGGACCCCGGAAAGTTGGCGAGGTTGACGCGAAAAGGTCTCACTGGCGTTGAAGTAGATCGTGTCGCCTTCGCCGTGGCCATTGATGGTGATCGCCGGCGGCGGTGGCGGCGGACCTTCCACGTTGATGTACGCCGACGTCTTCAGAAGCCGCTCGTTGTCCGCTTCGTGAAACTCGATCTTGTAGGTGCCGGGAACGCTCGGCGCCGTGATCTCGATGTCGACGGTACCGAGCGCTTCTTGCGGCGGAATCGACGAGCCGTTGAGGAACCAGCCGTCGCCCACCTTCGTGCCGTCGGTGTCCCTGTAGAGCGCGATCCAGTCGTTGGCGAATGTCGGCGGATTCTCGACGCGCACCGTGAAGGTCTGCCCCGGCGCGACGGTGATATTCGAGGTGCCGCCGTTCAGTTTCAGATTTGGATCGCCGACCTTGACGTTGGGGCCAAAGGCCAGCGGAATGGGCGTACCGTCTTGATCTCGCACCTCGTCGCTCAGCAACCGGCTCTGGAGTCCGTCGGAACCGTTGTAGGTCGTGACGAGGGTCTGCGGCGCGCTGCCGTCAAGAGCCAGCGACGTCACCACCTGCACAGGCGTCGTTCCCTCGAGCCGCCACAGCTCCACCCACTCGTACGACGTCCCGGTGGGGACGACCTGGATGGAAAAGGGAGTCCCGCGTCGGACTTGCACCTCCGCGCCACCCTGGTTGTTGATCTTGATGGTGTCCTGCGCGAGGAGCGTTGATGGGAGGGCCGAGCCGATCACCGTCGCGAGCGCGACGAATAGCCGATGCAGAACGAGTACGTGGCTGCGTCGAGCTTCAGTCGATCGAACGATCATGCAAACGCCTCCGGTCGCGTGAGGCGTCGCAACTGCGAACTGCACCTCAGCCGTGGGAAGCGTCATTACACAATTGCCCAGCTCGCGCTGCAACATGAAATTGGCTGAAAACGCGCTTCTTGTTCGCAAACGATCAAGAAAATGTTGGCAACAAGGACTCACGATGTAGGACGAACAGGAAAAGTCTGCGCGGGGCCAGAGTCGTGTCAGACATCTTCCGATAACGTTGTCCACGGCGCGTCTGCGATCAACCCTCGCGCGGTGGCAATCGCCGTAACCGATAGAAGCGCTCGCTAGGCGCCGTCATCGCCTCGCCGGCGAGAATCCACACCAGTCCGACGTTGATGTAGTAGTTGGAACGCCCCACCCGCTGTTTGACCAGCACTCCGCCGCGCGCCAGCGCTTCGAGGTAACGCGTCGTCGTCAGCCGCTTCACGCCGAGATCCTCCTGCACGAACCCGATCGTGGTGTACGGATGCGTGAACATGTTGTTGCCAACGTCGTTGACATCATGATGCCTCGCACGTAGCATCAGAGTGTGCGAACCACCTTGACCCTCGACGATGACGTGGCCGCCAAGCTGAAGGCGGCGGCGCGGCGTTCAGGACGCGCCTTTCGGGAGGTCGTCAACGAGGCGCTGCGGCGCGGCCTGGTCGCGGCCCCGGCGCCACGCCGGAAGCCATTCAAGATCGTGGCGCGTTCCGTGGGTGGTCTCCGGCCGGGGGTCAGCCTCGACAATGTCGCCGCACTCCTGGAGCAGATCGAAGGCCCGCACCACCGATGATCCTCGTCGACGCCAACCTGTTGCTGTACGCCTACACTCCCGACAGCGCGCAGCACGACGCGAGCCGGCGATGGCTCGAAGGCGTGCTCTCCGGGAACGAACCGGTGCGGTTCGCCTGGCTCACGCTGTGGGCGTTCATTCGCATTGCCACCAATCCCCGGGTGTTCGTCCATCCGCTGTCGCCACGCGAAGCGTGGACCGCCGCGGCCTCATGGCTGGCGCAGCCGAACGCCGGGATCCTCGAACCCGGCGAGGATCATCTCGAACGGCTTGGGGTCCTGCTCCACAGCGGACAGGCCGCCGGCCCCTTGGCCATGGACGCCGCCCTGGCGGCAATCGCGATCGAGCATGGGGCCACGCTCTACACCACGGACCGCGATTTCGGACGGTTCGATGATCTGGACTGGCAGAATCCGCTCATCGCCTAGTGGCCTGATTACGACGCTCGCTTGGTCGGGTCGTGCCGCAACCGCGCGTTCGTCTCGCTGCGCGCTTTCAACCCGTCCGCCTCGAGCCGCAGATAGCGGTTCGTGAGCCCCGTCGTCCAACGCGCGATCAGGTTGCCCAGCCAACCGTCGTAATGCAGCGACAGCGTCGCGCGCGTGCCGCCCGGAATCGCCGTCACCGAGTGGTTGGCGGTCACCCACGCCCCCGGTAGTCCACTCGTCCAGATGAAATTGCGGCCGGCGTTCACCTCGGCCACTTTCCAGACGGCGGGCGGCAGCTTCGGCTGGCGGACCAGCGCATGGCGTCCTGGTTCAATCGGGCCGCGCGTGAACAGACGAACGCCCTTCACCGACGCCGTCCACTCGTGCCAGTGCTCGACATCGCTCATGACCTGCCACACCGTCTCGGACGGCGCGTTGACATCAATCGAGATAGTGAAATCCATACAGCCCTCCTCCGCCGTTCATCGCATCCCGTTTCCTCAGTGTAGGACGAGGCCGGCGCGCGGCGGGTGCCTGGTGGCGCACGATCGGGTTGCCCAAAGACCGTTTCTCATTGCCGAAAGGCTTGCCGCGGCCCGCCAAGTCCGGTAGGGTCTCAGGATTCCGAGAGGCTCACCCATGCGAAAACGATTGATGATCCTGCCGCTCGTGCTCATGCTCTCCGGTCTGGGTGCGCGCGAAGCCCGCGCGCAAGCGCCAGCGGCGCCGCCGCCGGCGCTGGACGTGACTGCGGCGGGCATCAAGGCCTTTATCGACGCCCTGCCGAAGGACCGCATCAGCGACAACCCGATTCGGGTCACTGATGTCGGCGGGTACAAGGTTGGCGTCTACGGTGTGTTCCGGCCGAAGACCTCGCGGCAGGACGCCAACCGGCACCAGACGACGGTCACCGAGATCTACTACATGCTGGAAGGGACTGCGACGCTCGTGACCGGCGGGAAGATGGTGGAGGAGACGAGTGCCGGCAACAGTCCGAACACTCGTCGCCCGAATTTCCGCGCGCCGCGCATCGACGGCGGCGTCAGCCGCAGAGTCGGACCCGGCGACGTCATCGTCATTCCCGGCAACCTGCCGCACTGGTGGAGCAGCCTCGACACGGACATCCGCTACCTGATCTTCAGACCGGATCCGGAGGGGTTGCAGAGCGTGAAGTAACACGCGCGGACAGGATGAAATCCGGCTGAAGCCGGATCCGACGACTGGCGGACAGGCTGAAGCCTGTCCCTACCGAATCAACGCCGCAAGCCCCGCGAAATCGAAGGTGTCGATGTACTTCTGCTGCCAGGCACGGCGCTCGACCTGGCGCGGATCCGGATCCAGCGTCATCAGGACGGCGATCGTCTGAATACGCATTGGATCCTTGAGATCGGGGAACGACGGATCCAGCTTGAAGCTGATCGCCTGCTCGGCCGGGCCCGGCTTGAGATTGATCAGTTCGTATTGCGCGTTCAGATCGTCCATCGCCGGCTCGACGCGTTCGAGGTGCGCGGCACGGAGCGCGCGGTTCTTCTGCGCCAGCGCAGCGGACAGCGCGCGCAACCGGGTGGCTTCGGCGGCATTGCCGCCGCGCGTTTCAGTCTGCGCCTGCCGATCGTAGGTGCGGGCTTCGGCGGCCCACTCGTCGATCTGCTGCTGCTCATCCGGCGTCAGCGCGCGCCGCGCGGCGATCTTCGCATCGGTCTGGCGCTTCTCCTGCCCCGATGGATCGCCGGGCACGCCCGGTTGCCGGAGCTCGTCGGCGCTGAACGTCGCGCGATAGGCCTTCGCGTCCGCGAGCTGCTTCTCGAGCGCAGCCGTTCGCTGCGGCCAGACGCTTTGCTGCTGGCGCGCGAACTCCGCCGCCGTCTCGCGCATCGTCTTCATGAAATTCTCGGCGCCGGCCGGATCGGTTTTCTTGAGCATGTCGTACGCGGTCTGCGCGGCGGCGACATCCGGCGCCTTCGCGTTCGCGCGTTCGCGTTTCCAGTCGGCCAGCTTGTCCTCACGTCTTTTGATCAAAACGTCCAGCTTGTCGGCCAGCGTGTCGGGAATCCACGGCACGCGGCCGTCCTTGCTGATGAAGATCCAGAGGTTGTCGTACTGCGGGAAGCCGCCGACGGTTCCGGTCCGTTTCGGCGCCTTACCAAGTGGGGCACCAAGGAACTGATCCTTGCTGATGATGTTGAAGAAGATCGAGACCTGCGCGATCGCGCCGCCGATCCGATCGACCTGCGGAATGACGCCGCAGGCCCCGGTCCAGAGCCGCGTCAGGTCGGCCTTCCGCTCGGGTACGACCTTGATGTGCATACGCGCGCCGCTCTCGTCGTAGGGACCGAGCGACAGGCTGGTGCGGAAGCGCGACGGCTGCGGCGGCGCCATGAACGCGGCGTTCTTCTTGAGCAGCGCCTCCGCCGAGAGCAGTCCCTGGCGCAGCGCCTGGAACTTCGGCAGCCGCGACGAATCTTCCTCGACGTAAGGCGTCCAGCAACCCGACTGGCCGCCCTTCGGGTACTCGCGTACGAGCGTCGCCGCCGGCGCCGCCGGCTTCGGTCCGCACAGCGTCAGCTTGTCGCGCAACTTGAAGGCGCGTTCGGTTCCGCTCGGCGTGTCGGACTCGTCGATGACGAGGCCGTCGTTGACGCCGGCCAGACGGACAGCGCAGCCGTCGGCGCTCACCGCCGCGTGGCTGCCGTCCATGGAAAACAGTTGAGTACGGCTCGCGGGCACGGGAATCGGCATGGGCTGCGGCGCGATCGCCGGTTTCTCGAAGCCGAGCAGGCCCCACTGGTTGTCGCCGCAGCCAAAGAGCGCGCCGTCCGCGGTCTGGATCACCGTAGTGAGGCCCCCCGCGTGGATCTGCGTGGCTTTCGCCGGTCCTGGCAGCGTCACCTTCGTGAGCGTCGATTTGTTCGCGGTCGTCCCGTCACAAAGCTGCGATTTCGAGTTGTTGCCCCAGGCCCAGGCGGTGCCGTCCGCTTTCACCGCGACACTGTGCCAGGTGCCGGCAGCAAACTCGATCACATCGGTCAACTCCGGGATCGCACGAAATCCGTTCGTCATCGGACCGGGACCGAGTTGACCGTCGCGGCCTCGACCGAACGCGTACATCTTGCGGTCTTTCGTCTGCACGAGCGTGTGAAACAAGCCCGTCCTCACGGCCTTCACGTTGCCCTTGAGTTCTGGATACGGCACCGGCAGGAAGACGTTCGTCGACCCCTTCGCTGCTGGACACTGTCCCATGTCGTTGTCGCCGGAGCAGTAGAGGTCGCCGGTGGACGTGAGGGCCATCGCGAAGCCGTAACCGGTCGCGATCTCGGTGACGGTCTTGTCGGCGAGCGAGGTCACAGGCTCCGGCCCTTCGCACAGCTCCCACTCGTGGCCCATTCCCAACAGGCCACTCGGATTGCCGCCCCACCCATACACCTTCCCGTCCGTCGTCAGCGCGAAGTTGTGCGTGATCGCCACGGCCACCTGCTTCACGTTGCGCATGACGATCGTCGGCACACCCTGATAGTTGACGCCCGTCGGCCGTCCGAGCTGGCAGTAGACGTTGCCGCCCCACGTGAAGACTTCGCCGTTGGTACGAAGCGCGACGGCATGTGATGTTCCGAATTGAACGGTCTGCTGTTGAGCGACCGCAGGAGCGGCAGCGAGTGAAATGAGGACAGCGAAGCCGACCGTGAATAAACCCTTGACCATGCCCTAACGTTGGCCGAACCTCTGGCGTCGCGTCAACCGCCGGCGGTCGACAGACCGACCGGTGTCAGACACGTGTCTGACACCGTGTCTGACACCGGCTTGCGGCATCCAGCTCATGGGACCACAAGGAACAGTGTGAAGTGAGGCGCCCTGGAAGCGAATGCAAACCGGCGTTGTCAAGAAGAGACCAGTGGTGTCAGACGGGGTGTCAGACACGTGTCTGACACCCAGCGCCCAATTCCTAGAGAACTTGGTACGGGATTTCGCGGAACGGCGGCAGCGTCGCGAGCGCGATGATCTTGACGAGATCGGCGCGCTCGTGGAATTCCAGGCCGTCGCGGTCGATGACCACGGTGTTCGGATACTGCGGCGCCAGCCGGCGGAACTCGCGGTCGATCATCCGGAACCGTTCAACCATGTGCTCCGCGACTTCGTGCGGCCGGTTGCGGATCCGGATGTGCTTCTCGATGGTCGCGGTGCTGGACGTCAGCACGATGATCCGATCCGGATTCCAGCGATCGCCGACGTCCAGCGTTCCGCGCAGGGCGGCGTGGTACTCGGACGGGTATTCGGCGATGTGCGCTTCGAGCGTGATCCGCGCCCCTTCGAAGAAGATCACCCGCCCGGGCCCGTCGTGATGCGCCGCATCGCGGTAGTTCGCGTCGTACAGGGCGCCGAAATAGGCGGTCACACCAACCGGATTGCGACCGGCGGCGATGTCTTCGAGCACACGCGGATCCCAGACGCCCTTCTCCCCTTCACCGTACGAGCCGTTGTGATAGAGGTCACCGAACTGCCTGACCAGCGTGCTCTTGCCGATTCCCGGTCCGCCAACGATCGCGACACGCATAAGTGAAGGTTCAGGGTTCAGAGTTCAGGGTTCAAGGTTCAAGGTTCAAGGTTCAAGGTGCCGGGTTCAGGGTTCCGATCAGCGCCGCGCCGTCACCAGGAATGTGTGGGTCCCTGCCAGCCTGCCGCCGACGATGCGGCGGTGAAACAGCGTGCCCGTGATCACGTCGTTGTTGAGCGCACCGGAGAATGTGAACTCGTGAGTATTCGTCGTGCCCTGCGGATCGAATTGATTCGGCGGCACGTCGTTCGTTTCGGCCCTGCTGAAGACGATGGCGGCCGGCGCACCGCTGACCGTCGTTCGGCTCATGTGGAAACCATCGGTTGCGTTCAAGAACGCCTGGCAGCCTGAGCTAACCCGCGTGGTCAGAATCGATCCCTCGATCCGCGCGGTCCCGGAAACGGTGTCGCCGCTCACGTTCAGCTCAATTTCAAGCGTGCCGGTCAACGCTTCCGTGCGGCAGTAAGGCGTGAATAGATCCTCGTCACCGCTGAACTGCGCGGTATAAACCGGACCGCCGGCGATGACCTGTGTCGCGACCAGGGTGCCGCCGGCCACCGCGCCGCCAACAATGCCCACGGCCGTCACCGACACGCCGGCACCCGCGCCGCCGCCGGCCGCCCCACCGGCACCTGATGCGCCACCGGACGCCCCACCGCTGGCACTGCTGCCTGCGGCTGATGTTGCGGCGGCGGCCTGCGCCGCCGTCATGACATTCGTCTGCACGATGGTCGCGACCGCCGTCTGCCCCTGAAACGCGGCCGACGCGCCAATCTGCACCGCGCCGCTGCCGGTCGGCGTCAATCCCGCGGCCGCTGCGCGGCCCACGGCGTTGCTCGTCACGGTGAACGTGCGGGCGCCGCTGAACGTGACGCGTCCGCTGCGAATGACAAAGGTGACGACCGCGCCGGCGACCGGTTGGTCGTTTCGATCGCGCACCTCGACGACCGGCGCCGTCGCCGTGCCCTGGCGGACAATGTTCACGGCGCCTTCGCCTTCGACGACGACGATTTTGAGCGCGCGGTCTTGCGCTCCAGCGCTGAAGCCGTGGAGGACCGGGAAGGAAAGCGCCCCGGTCAGTCCCACCACCGCGGCGACGGTCCTGCCTGTGAACGCGAGGGAACTCGGGGATAATCTCACGTCAGGTGATGATACTCTTCGTCGCCGACGGTCTCGACGCGCTGACGCAGAACGAAGCCGATGGACGCGAACCTCAAGTCGCTCGATTTCCGGCGCTCCGGCAACGGCTCGACGCTCTTCCGCGTCGGCGCGCTGCTCGTCCTTCTGGTGCTGCTCTTCTGGCTCTCGCCGTTCGGCACCATCGGCGCCGGCGAGCGCGGCATCCATCTGCGCTTCCGCGCCCCGACTGGGAAGGTGTTCGGCGAGGGACTCTACTTCCTCATCCCGCTCATCGAGTCGGTCCAGACGATCGACATCCGGATTCAGAAGGAAGAGACCAACGCCAACGCTGCGTCAAAAGACTTGCAGACCGTGCATTCGATTGTGGCGCTCAACTTCCACATCGATCCGGAGCAGGTCGCGAAGATCTATCAGCAGGTCGGCCTCGAATTCAAGAGTCGGCTGATCGATCCGGCGATGCAGGAAGCCATCAAGGGGTCGACCGCCAAGTTCACGGCCGAAGAGCTCATCACCAAGCGCGAAACGGTGCGCGAGGACATCAAAGCACAGCTCCGCACGCGGCTGAAGGAACACGACATCCTCGTCGATGAATTCAACATCGTCAACTTCGAGTTCTCGAAGGTGTTCAACGAAGCGATCGAGGCGAAAGTCACTGCCGAACAGAGCGCACTCGCCGCCAAGAACAAGCTCGAGCAGATCAAGTTCGAAGCCGAACAGAAAGTCGCCGAAGCGAAGGGCAAGGCCGAAGCGATCACGATTGAATCGAACGCCCTGCGCTCGAACCCGCAGATTCTCGAGCTGCGCGCGCTCGAGAAGTGGAACGGCATCCTGCCCACGGTGACCGGCGGCGCGATGCCGTTCATCAACCTGCCCGCGAAGTAGCGCCTCCATGCGCGCAAGGGTGCTTGGCGTCGTCCTGGCGGCACTCGTGGCGGCCGCCGCGCCTGCGACCGCTCAGGGCTCCGCTGATAGCCGCTTCAAGGCGCTCTACGAAGAGGAGGCGCGCTGGCGGCGGCAGGAATTCGCGCGCGGTGACGGCGACGGCGACGACGCGCGCGCAACCCGGTTCCCCAGGGTCGACGCCGCGAGCCAGACCCGGCGTCTTCTGCACTGGGAGAATGTGAAGCGCCAGCTGGCAGGCATTGCCGTTCGCGATCTATCGGCCGAGCAGGCGGTCAACTACGCGGTGTTTCGTGAACAGATCGACGTCCGCATCGCACAGCAGGCCTTCCGCGAGTACGAAAAGCCGTTCAACTCCGACTCGTCATTCTGGGCGGACGTGAATGGGATGGGCCGCCGGACGCCGCGAACCGCCGCCGACTACCGCGCATACCTGAGTCAGCTGCGCGACATCCCGCGCTACTTTGCCGAGCAGACCGTCAACATGCGCGCCGGCCTGGCGCGCGGATTCACGCCGCCGCGAGTGACGCTGGCCGGGCGCGACCTCGCGGTCGCCAGCGTTGCTGAAGCTTTAGACGCCGAGCGGACCACCTTCTGGCAACCGTTCACGGCCATGCCCGCGTCGATCGGCGCTGCGGATCAGGCGTCGCTTCGCGCCGAGGCCAAACGCGTCATCGACACCGAGGTCAAGCCGGCCTATGCGGCGTTGTTGAAATTCCTGCGCGAGGAGTACGTCCCGCGCGCGACCGAGGCGCTCGCCGCCGAGAGTCTGCCCGACGGTCAGGCGTACTACCGCGCGCAGCTGAAGGAATTCAGCACGCTCGACATGGAACCGGACGACATTCATCAGCTCGGGCTCGCCGAAGTCGCCACCATTCGCGCGCAGATGCAGCAGGTGATGACGGAGACCGGCTTCACCGGCGACTTCGCGGCCTTTCTGCAGGATCTGCGGACCAATCCGAAGTACTACGCGAAGACGCCTGAAGAGCTGCTCCAGCGAGGCGCGTGGATTGCCAAACGCGTGGACGGCAAGCTGTCCGCCTACTTCGGCTGGCTGCCGCGCAGCCGCTTCACGATTGAACCGGTGCCCGCCGACATCGCGCCCTTCTACACGAGCGCGCGTGGCGGCCGCGCCGTCTACTTGATCAACACGTTCGATCTGGCGTCACGACCGCTCTTCAATCTCACGGCATTGACGCTGCACGAATCGGCGCCCGGACACTCGCTGCAGCTGGCGCTCGCGGAGGAGCAGGACGGGTTGCCAGAGTTCCGCAGGAACGGCTACATCTCAGCCTACGGCGAGGGCTGGGCGCTCTACTGCGAAACGCTCGGTCTCGAGATGGGCTTGTACGATACGCCGTACGACCGCTTCGGCATGCTGACGTTCCAGATGTGGCGGGCGGCGCGCCTGGTCGTCGACACCGGCATCCATCACAAGGGCTGGAGCCGCGCGCAATCGATCCAGTATCTCCACGACAACACGGCACTCGCCGACCACGACATCGCGATCGAAGTCGATCGCTACATTTCCTGGCCCGGGCAGGCGGTCAGCTACTACCTCGGGATGATGGCGATCCGCGAATCACGCGCGAAAGCGGAGAAGGCGCTCGGCAGCAAGTTCGACATCCGCGCGTTTCACGACACCGTGCTGTCGATGGGCAGCGTCCCGCTGCCAGTCCTGCGCGCGCGTATCGATCGCTTCATCGCCGAGGACGGCAAGGATCCAATGCCGGTCCGGTTCCAGCGGCGCTGACGCATGGCAGCCATAAATATGGCAGAATGGCGATCGTGCGAACCACGATCGACATACCCGACGGGATGTATCGCCGGTTGAAGGCGCAAGCGGCGCACGAGGGCCGGCCGGCGAAGGCGCTGATTCTCCAGGCGGTTGAACACGTGCTCAGCCGCAAGGCGGCGGCATCTGAACAGCGACGGGTCAGACTCCCCCTGGTCCGCTCGAAACGCCCCGGCCAGCTGCGGTTGGACAATGCCCGGATTTACGACGTCATATCTTTTCCCTGACATTAACGTCTGGGTCGCGCTGACTCACGGCGCGCATGTGCACCATCTCATTGCGCACGCTTGGCTCGAGTCACTCAAAGACGACGTGCGTCTGAATTTCTGCCGGTTCACCCAACTCGGGTTGTTGCGACTGCTGACGGCGGAAGCGGTGATGGGTGAAGACGTTCTGACGCAAGCCCACGCCTGGACCGTCTACGATTCGTGGCTTGCTGACGACCGGGTCGGCTTCGTCGAAGAGCATCAGGGCCTCGAGCGGCGCTTCAGGACCCTGACGCGGATGAAGCGCGCAGCACCGAAAGCGTGGGCCGATGCCTATTTGTCCGCGTTCGCCGAAACTTCTCAGTTGACGCTGGTCACGTTCGACCGCGCATTCCGCGGCAAGGTCAGAGCACTGGTGTTGCTGGAAGAAGAAGCGTAAGCCCTCACCGCAAGGTGACGTTGACAGAACCCGCGAAGCCTTCGGCGTAGCCCACCAGCGTGCCGGCACCGGGAATCAGGAGCGGCAGCCCACCGACTGCGGTACCCGTGTGACTGACCGCGTAGGTGCCGGTGACGACACCGCCGCTCAACGAGCCGTGAAACG
This sequence comes from uncultured Bifidobacterium sp., assembly GCA_964577955.1. GTDB lineage: Bacteria > Acidobacteriota > Vicinamibacteria > Vicinamibacterales > CAVVIG01 > CADEEX01. The sequence goes on from CAZOAZ010000002.1 coordinate 138,550, forward strand.
CGACCGTGTCGCGAGAGTTCACGGTGCCATTCGACGACGTGGGTCCCGTCTCGTTGAAGTTGAGATCAACACCGAAACTGGTTGTGGTGCCCGTAACGTCGTCCTCTGAGGTGTCCACTGGATGACTCTCCGTCCCCACATACGAACAGGTGGAACTGGTGATTCCCTCGGTGCCGCTCGAGAAACCAATCTTCCCGGTGACGCTGCCATCCGGCCGGACCGTCAGTGTCAGCCGGATCGTCCCGTTCTGGGCAAACGTCGAACTGCAGGACTGTGGATTGCCGGTCGAGAACGTCCGCATGTGTGTGGTGGTGACTTGAATCGACAGCGGACCGGTGAAGGTCGTGGTGGTCTCGGACGGTTCGTCATTCACAATCGTTTCCGCTGCGACGACAGCGCCGCCGCCGACGCCGGCGACGATTCCGCCGATCGCCAGCGCCGAGAGCCCGCCGCCAGTCGCCGCCGCCGTTCCGCCAGCGGCCGCTGCCGTCGTGGCTGCCGCGCCGCCTGCCGCCGCGGCTCCGCCTCCCGCGGCTGCAGCAGTCGCGGTTCCTCCAGCGCCACCACCGGTCGCACCCGCGCCACCACCGGCCGCCGCGCCGCTCGCGCCTCCTCCCGCTGCTGCCGCCGTTGCCGCGTTGGTCTGCGCGATGATCGCCGTGGCCGTTTGTCCCTGGAATGACGCCGTCGCGCCGATCTGAACGGCTCCGGTCCCGCTCGGTGTCAGATTGAGCGCCGTCACCCGGCCGACCGCGTTGGTCGTCGCCGTGAATGTCCGCGCGCCGTTGAACGAGGCGCGGCCGCTGCGGATGACGAAAGTGACGACCGCGCCGGCCACCGGCTGATCGTTCCGGTCGCGCACCTCGACGACCGGCGCCGTCGCCGTCCGCTGCTGCACGATATTGACGGCGCCCTCACCTTCAAGGACGACGATCGTGAGATTGCTGTTCTGCGCGTGGAGGGGTGCGGCCACGGCACCCGTCGCGAGCACCCAAACGATGAAGCGATGCAGTGTGTTCAAATCCTGAAATCCTAAGTTCCTGAAATCCTAAAATTCAGGCGTCGTGTCATTCGTATCTGAGCGCGTCGATCGGCTCGAGCGAGGCGGCTTTCGTCGCCGGATACAACCCGAAGACCAACCCCACGGCCATGGACACGGTGAGACCGAGCAGGACCGCCGTCACCGAAACGTGGGTCGCCCAGCCGGCATACGACGAGATCGCGAGCGACACCGCGGCGCCGAGCACGATGCCGGCCGCGCCACCGCTCAGCGTCATCATCAGCGCTTCCATCAGAAACTGCAGGGTGATCTCCCGCCGCGTCGACCCCACCGTCCGCCGGATGCCGATCTCATAGGTTCGCTCGACCACCGACGCGAGCATGATGTTCATGATTCCGATGCCGCCGACCAGCAGCGCCAGAACGGCGACGCTGCCGACGACGATGCTGAAGGTTCGCTGTGTACGGTAGCGCTGCGCCAGCAGCTCGCGCGGCACGACGACGGTGAACTCGTTGGCTGGATGCGATCGCGTCAGCACGCGTTGCAGGATTTGACCGAGTTCGTTCGCACGCTCGCCGTCGCCGACTTGAATCCAGAGCTCGTCGGCCGGTTGATCGGGAGCCACGTCGATTGGGCGTTTGGAGAAGGTGCCGAACGGGACGAACGCGGCCTGATTGACATCGTGCCACGCCAGCGACCCGGTCGCGTCTGGACCAACGCCGTGCTCGCGAAGCACGCCGACAACCAGGTAGTAGTCGTCGCCGATGCGAACGCTCTGGCCGACGGGACCGTGGTAGCCAAAGAGTTGTCGTGCCAGGCCGGCCCCGAGAACGCAGGTCCGCGCCGACGCCGCTTCGTCGGACGCTGTCAGGAAGCGGCCCGACTCGGATGTGAGCCGGAGAATCGCCTGGTAGCTGGGCCGCACGCCCAGGACCTGCGCCATCGCCGAACGCTCGCCCTGCCGGAGCCTGAGGAATCGTGCGATCAGCGGTGACACGGCGCGCACCGTCGGGAGCAAGGCCTCGACCTGTCCGGCGTCGCGCACCATCAGGCCGAAGCGTGGACCGCCCGGAGTCGTAAATCCGTTGGTCCGCGCCACCAGGTTGTCGAGACCGAGCGCGTCGACCTGCGCCAGCGCTTCGCGGGCGGCGCCTTCGCTGACCGACATCATCGCGATGACCGCCGCGACGCCCAGCACGACGCCGAGGACGCTGAGCGCCGTGCGCAGCCGGTAGCGGCCGAGTGCGTCGATCGCGATGCGCGCGAACTCGCCGGCTTCAGCGAGCCTGACCGGCATGGCTCGAGAGACCGGCCAGGCCGCGCGCCGCGGGAGTTGGCTGACCCGAAGGAACGGAAGCGGCTGGCGCCGCAGCAGGGGCGACGGGTTGTGGCCCCGCGGCGGCCGGTTCGAGCAGCGTCACACGATCCGCTTCCTCGAGGCCGGCGACAATCTCGACGAACTGATCGTTCGACTGTCCGAGCTCGACGCGGCGCTCTTCCGGCCCGGCCGCGCCGACGACGTATGCGACATACACGCCGTGGTGATCGAACACCGCCGTGACCGGCGCGAGCAGGACGTTGTCCTTCGTCCCGAGCGCGATGTCGGCGCGCGCGGTCATCTCCGGACGCAGATCCGCATCCGTTGGATCGAGCTCGATGGTCAGGTCGAACACCTTGTTCGCGTCCATCGGTCGGTAGATCGAAGAGCTGGCCAGCGTGCCGACGCGCAGCACCCGCCCCGAGAGCCGCAGCTCCGGATACGCCTCGACGCGCACCTGCGCGATCTGACCGCGCTTGATCCGATGGACCTGCGCCTCATCAATCGTCGTCTCGACGATCATGCGGCCCACCTCGGGAATCGTAATGATCCCCTGGCTCGGGGTGACGCGATCGCCCAGCCGGATCTTCCGCCGCGGGCTCGCGTTCAGATAGTCCTCGTAGACCACCAGACCGGCACTCCGCGCATAGATGCTGCACGCCTCGAGCAGCTGCTGCAGCTGCGCCTGGCGCAACTGCAGTTCGCGCACCCGCGCCCGGGCCCGGCCGCGCTGCGAGTCCTTCTGCGCGAGCTGAATCGCGGCGCGCCGCTTCTCGCGCGGATGCGTGAGATCGACGAGCACGTCCATCCGCTTCTTCGCGAGGTTCAGCTCTTCCTCCGCTTGTTCGAGCTGATTGCTGGTGCTCGAGAGCTCTTCGCGCGTGATGAAACCGCGGTCGAGGAGCGGCTTCAGCTGGTTGTACTCCTCGCGGAGCTGGTCGACCTTCTTCTGCGCGAGCTGTGCCCGTGTCCGCACTTCCTCGACGGTGAGGGCTCCCTCGCCTTCGGCGACCTGCTTCACGGTCGCTTCGGCTTCGTCGTACTCGCCGTCGGCGGCTTCGCGATCCAGTTCGGCCTGACGCAGATCCTGGCGGTTGCGCTCGCTCTCGCGCTCGACATCCGTGGTGTCGAGCCGCACCAGCAAGTCGCCTTCGTTCACCCGCGTGCCCTCCGGCGCCAGCTCGATGATCTCGATTTCACGGCCGGCGACCGGCGAACGGTAGGTCAGCGACTGAATCGGGCGCAGCACGCCGCTCGCGGTCAGCGAGACGTTCAGCGGCCCGCGGCGGACGACGGCAACAAGGGAGGGATCGACGCGCCCGCGCCAGAGCACGACGGCGGCGCCGGCGACCGCAAGGATGACCGCTGCGAGCCCCATCGCCGCCCAGAGGCGAAGTCCGCCGGAGCCCTGGCGAAGTCGGCTCACCGGCAACTCATTTGCGGCAGGATCTTGTCGATCTGCGCGACGTAGTTCTTGGCGTTGCGCGACTCGTCGAGCTCGCTGTTGAGCGCCAGCATCTTGGCGTAGCTGGCGCGCGCCGCGCTCAGCCGCCGGCACGAGGGGTCGGCGTTGAAGAGATCGCGATCGACGTTGCCGAGCAGGAAGTAGGCGATCGGGTCGTTCGGCGCATGCTTGAGCGCGCGCTCGCAGTAGTCTCGCGCGCGGAGCGGGTTGCCGACCTTGAACTCCGAGAGACAGAGCCCGAGGAATCCGGCGCTGCGCAGCCCATCGTAGGCGCCTTGACGGTCGGCGTGCGCGCGGCTCCCGACGCCGAAGCCGATGAACGTGAACGCCAGCTTCGCGCCGATGCCGGTCGAGAAATTCGTCAGCTCGAGAAACGCACGATAGTCCTCGCGCGCCTCGCCGTAACGCGCCAGGGCGCGCGCCGGCTCCTTGTCGATCGCCGCCAGATGACGGATGGCATCGGCCTTCCAGAGATGGGCCTGGGCGTTCGAGGGCTTGATCGCAATCGCCTTGTCGGCCTCGACAACCGCCTGGTCCCACGCGCCTTTGTCCCAATACGCACGGGCCAGCATCGAGTAGATCTGATCGTTCTTCGGATCGAGGCGGAGCGCTTCGGTGAGCTGACGGATCGCCGCGTCCGCGTCGCCGCGCTCGATCTGGACCGCGGCGCATTCGGCGCGAACGTCGACGTCGGTCGGATCGATGGCGATCGCGCGCTCGAAATACTTCACCGCCTCGTCGTACTTGAGCAGCAGCTGGTTGGTCTGCCCGAGGTGATACGCCGCTTCGGCGTAGTTCGGTTCTTCGACGAGCGCCCGCTGAAAGAGCGCCGCCGCCCGGACCAGGTCGTCGTCGCTCTGTTTGCGCTCCACCGGCACCAGATTCATCAGGCTGAGCGACGAGCGCCGCGTGTAGAGCAGCTTCTCGCCCTGCTCGTTCAGGTCCATCGCTTCTTTCTTGACCTGCCGGACGTAGCGGATCCGGATGGTGACGGTCGATTCCTGACCCGGCGCGATCATCACTTCCTTGCGATCCGGTTCGTACCCGGACTTCGCGCCCTGGAATTCGTGCAGGCCGCTCGGCAGGCTCGGCACGACCAGCGGCTTGTCCTTCATCAGCTTTCCGATCAGCTTGCCGTCGATATAGAGATCGACGTCGTCCATGTTGGACTCGACGACGGCGGTGCCGAGCATGGACGGAGCACTGGCGCCGGCATCCTGACAGCCGTTGCCGATGCCGAGCAGCATTTCCGGTTCGAAGTCGCCGCGGGCAGTGGGCGTCTGTGTCAACTGTCGGTCACGCGCGTAGCGCCGCACATTGGAGCGGACGTACTGCACCAGTTCGTCCGCGGTGATCCGGCCGTCGCACGGATCGCTGTCGGCATAGCCGCTGAAGGCCTGCACCAGGAAGTAGGTGAAGAAGCCGAAGCCGGTCGAGAGCTTCGGATCCTCGAAGCTGGACTCGCGATCGGTGCTCGCGGTCAGCGTGAGGAAGTTCGCCGGGAGCTTCTTGAACTGCGCTTCGAGCTCTTCGTTCGTGGTCTCGGCGTTGATCTTGCCGGAGTGGCAGGCGTCGGTGAGCAGCACCTTCCAGCCCGCCTTGACGCGATTGGCGAGCGCGTCGCCGAGCGCGGCCATCGGATACGCGGTGTCGGCCAGCCGATCGAGCTCGACATCCCACGGCGCGATGTAGCCTTTGCCTTCGTGTACGAAGCCGTGGCCGGCAAAGTAGACGACGACGCGATCGGCCGGCTGCGCGACCGACGGCAGCCACTCTTCGAGCTCGCGCCTGATGTTCGCCAGCGTTGCCTGCGAACCCTTGAGGAAGTGCACGTTCTCCGCCGGAAACGATCCACCTTCGTGGTTGATGAGCACGCGATACATCGCCTCGGCGTCGCTCTCGGCAAATTGCAGCTGTTGCTCGCTCGACAGATGTTGATACTGCGCGACCCCGACGACGAGCGCGTAGCCGCGCGGAACGCCGGTCCGGGACGTGGGTTCGGAGCGAGTGAACACGAGGTCGCGCGGCGTCTGCGCCGGCGGCACCTGCTGCGCCAGCGCACCAGCCGTGGTCAGCGTCATCCCCGCGATCATCAGAAGCAGTTTCTTCATGCTCTGCCGTTCCTGCCCTTCCTGCCCTTCCTGCCCTTCCTGCCTGCCCTGCCTGCCCTGCCTGCCCGAGCGATCCGGCTAAAGCCGGACGCCACATCGTGATCCGGGTCTATCTGGCGTGCTGGAGCGTGATGCTCACGGCGACCGCGTCGCCCAGGGCCGCCGGATTCACTACGTAGTTCGACAACGACATCTTCTTGCCTGGACTCCCCGGAGCCGTAGTCTTCGCAAACACCAGGTCGCGCGACTGAACCTGCAACCGGAGATTGTCGACGACTGACGCCATCAAAGTTTCCGGCCTGGTCACCGGACGATCGAACCCGGGCAGTTCCTTGAGTGGCTTGCGACTCAGGAACACGAAAACACGCTCGGCCCCTGGCTCACCCTTGAATTCGAAGCCACCGATGTCTTCCCTGGGCACTTCGTACTCCTCGCCGCGGCGAATGGCGTTCCGGCCCCTGTTGATCTCCGGATCCGGGAAAAGTACGGCCCACTGCCCGCTCGAACCTTGCGCAACGACGTACAGGAAGCCATCGACATTCGAGTCGAACGCGAAGCGCACTTTTTCGCCAGTATGAAACACCGTCTCCGGATCGACATCGGCCTCCGTGTCGTCGGCGAGACGGCGAATCAGCCGGAAGCGCAGTCCGGTCCGGACGGTGCCCGCCGCCGAGGTCTCGAACAACTCTTTCGCGCCGGGAACAGGCGCGGAAGCGCCCGGAGCGGGCATCACGGGCACGGCCGCCGGTGACGACGCCGTGAGCGTGCTGTCCGGCGGAGCCGCCGCGGGCGACGCCGCTGAAGCCGCCGGCGCGGCCACGGGCGTCGCGGGGGGCGCATTGGGAACCATCGCATCGCCCGGTCTCGCCGCAGCGTTCGGACCAGGCGACGCGGACGCCACGAGTTCGGTCGTCGAACCAGAAGGCGATCCGCTCGCTGGGCGCGAAGGCGCGCCGCCGGTCTCGTCCGTCGCCGGCGACGGCCGGAACAGCACGAAGGCCGCGACGATCAGCGCGGCCACCGCGAGCGCGGCCAACCCCCACGTCTTCGGATCGGGTTTCGCCGTTGCTGGTGGCGGAGTCGCGGCGGCCTCCACCACCGGCACGGTCGTGCGCGACGTCGTCGACGTGCCCTTGGCCACGAAGGTCGGCCCTTCGACTTCGCTCAGGACCTTCGGCGGCGTGGGCGGACGCGAGCGGAACTGCTCGCCGGTTCGCGCGTCGGGATCGTCCGCCTGCGCCCGTGCCAGCTCCACTGCGGCGATCAAATCGCGCGAGTCGCGCATGAACCGCTCGACGTCCGCGTGCATCGCCGCCGCCGACAGATAGCGGTCGTCGGGCGATTTCGCGATCGATCGACTGATGATCTCGGCGAGCGCGGGGAACGTCGTCCGCATGTACTCGTTCAGCGGCGGCGGCGGCTCGTGGACGATCTTGTAGATCAGCGCTGGCAGGTCGCTGTTGCGCGGGAATGGGCGCCGGCCGGCGACCATTTCGTAGGCCAGGACGCCGGTCGAATAGATGTCGCTCCGGTGATCGACGTGTTCCCCGCGCAGCTGCTCGGGCGACGCGTAGTCGATCGTGCCCATGACCATGCCGGTGACCGTCAGCGGCTCGGCTTCAGCGGTGCGCGCGAGGCCGAAATCCACGAGCTTGATCGTTCCCGCCGGCTGCCGGATGACGTTGGCCGGCTTGATGTCGCGATGGATGACGCCGCCTTCATGCGCGTGCTGCAGCGCCGAGAGAATCTGCAGCACAATCCGCAGCCGCTCTTCGAGCGTGAGGCCGCCCTTCTGCAGAACACTCGCGAGGTTCTCACCGACGACGTATTCCATCGCGATGTAGACCGCGTTGCCGATCTCACCGGCTTCGAACACCGTGACGATGTTGGGATGCGCAAGCCGGGCGCAGGCCTGCGCTTCGCGGTAGAGGCGATCGAGATACTCGCGGGACTCGATGCCGGGCCGGACGGTCTTGAGCGCGACGGTCCGCTGGAGCGTCGGGTCAAAGGCCTTGTAGACCTCGCCCATGCCGCCGCGGCCGAGGACGGAATCGATGCGAAAGCGGCCGATCGTGGTCGGCGTCGAGGGCTGGGGGTCCATGCTCGGGTCGCTCAGGATCCTAGCAGGACCGACTCCGAATAAGGCGGGGGCTGGCGGGTAGACGGGCGGGCGGGGCTGGCCAGGCTGGCAACGACTTTCCTGCCGGCCCTGCCCGCCCCGCCTGCCCCTAGATATGAACCGCGAGCGGCTCGTGGGGGCCCTGGCCGCCCTCGAGCGATGTCAGGATCACGTCCGCCGTCACCGGCGCCCGGCGGAAGACGTCCACGCCGACCGCATCGGCAATGGCGTTCAGGATCGCGCCGAACCCGGCGCCGACCGGCGGCTCGCCGACGCCGCGCGCCCCAACCGGCGTTTCCGGATCGGGGATGTTGAGCGCGATCGCGTTGAGCCCCGCGGCCGCCGGGACGTCGAGGATCGTCATCGGCCGGTTCTGATAGAACCGCTTCGCGAGCGGCACGCCGTAGTGCTGATCGTATTGCCACTTCTGCGCGAAGCCGTGCCCGAGGCCGAGGATGCTGCCGCCGAGTATCTGTCCACGCAGACTGCGCGGGTTGACGATCGTCCCGACGTCCGCCACACCCAGATAGTCGACGATGGTGGTGGCGCCGGTCTCGAGATCGACCTCGACCTCGGCGAAGCCGACGACAAACGAGTAGGTGTCGCCGTCACGCGGATAGACATCCTTCGCCACGCCCATGAGGCCCTGCCCGGCGATGATCTTCGCGGCGCGTGTCGTGGCCGGATTGATATCCGCCGGCAGGTCGTGGCCGTCGAAGGTGCCGCCCAGTGCAATCGCCCGCGCCGCTGCCTGCGCGTAGGTGAGACCGCGCGATGGATTGCCGCGCCGGAACACCCGCTCGCCGCCAAGCTCGTAGTCGTCGGGCGATCCGCCGAGATCCTTCGCAGCGAGCGTTTGCAGCTTGCGCTTCAGATCCGACGCGCCGGCATGATTCGCCCGCGACATCGCGTGCGTCGTCTGGCTGCCGACCGACAGGCAGCTGTACGGCACCCCCTTCGACGTGTCGCCCCAGATGACTTCGACCTTCTCCCACGGCATCTTCAGGACGTCTGCGGCGACGCGGCCGATGTCGATGACCGAGTGCGTGCCGAGATTTCCGATGCCTGACTGGACATAGAGACGGCCATCCGGGCGGATCGTCATCAGGCCGTCGAAGCCGATCGAGCCCGCGCCATGCGGTCCGACGGCGAGTCCCACGCCGCGCACCTTCGACCCGACGCGCTTGCCGCTGCGCGCCGTGCGCGTTTCCCAGTCGAACGCGGCGACGCCGCGATCGATCGCCTCCTTCACGAACGCGCTAGTGACATAGCGGCGCTTGCCGTCCGCCGCGGGCGGTCCGTAGAGCGCCTTGCCTTCCGGCGAATTCATTCGGCGAATCGCGGCCTGATCGATCTGCAGCTGCTTCGCCGCCTTCGTCAGCAGCGGCTCGACAACGCCGTTGGCCTGCATCGGACCGGGCGAGCGTTGCTGGGTGCGCGGCGGGGTGTTGGTCAACACGGCCATGCCGCGGAACCGCATGGCGCCCGGTTGGTAGATCAGCGAAGCGGCGTTGGCCGCTGAGCGATGATCGCCCATCGGTCCATACGGGCCGTTGTCGGCAATCATCGACAGATCGAGACCGAGCATCCGGCCGTCCTTGCGAAAGGCGGCGCGGGCCCGGCCGATCACGCCGGTGCGCGCGCGGCCGATGTAGTGCTCGTCTTCGCGCGTGATCCGCATCAGCACCGGGGCGTTGGCCTTCTTCGCCAGAATCGCCGGAATCGACATCGAGATCGCGCCCGCGCCCTTGCTGCCGAAGCCGCCGCCGCAGTACGCGCTGATCAGCACGACCTCTTCAGGCTTGATTCCGACCCAGCCCGCGATCAGGTCCGCGGTGCGCTGGAGGCTTTGCGTCGAGCCGTAGAGAAACAGCTTGCCGTTGCTCCAGTAGGCCATCGCGCTGCGCGTTTCCATCGGCTGGTGGCCGGTCGACGGCACGACGAAGCTTTCATCGAGGATCAGATCGGCCGACTTGAACGCCGCGTCGAGATCGCCGTACTGCCACTGCTCCGAAAACTCGCCGAGCGGCATCGCCGTCTTGTCGGATTCGCTGAAGCTGGCGTCGGTCCACTTCAACGTCTTGATTTCGGGACGCGGCGGCGGACCGCCGGGCGCCGCGGCCGACGCCGGATACCAGACGTTGCCCTCGAGCCGCGCATTGGGTCCGTCGGGGCGCAGGCTCTTGAGCGGATCGATCACAAATGGCAGCTGTTCGTAGGTGACTTCGATCTTTTCAATCGCGTCGGCGGCGGTGAGTTCGTCGACCGCAGCCACGGCGAGAATCGGCTCGCCCTCATAGAGCGGCTCCATCGTCAGCGCCCGCTCGCCACCGGCGGGCGACTTCGGCAGGTCGTCGGCCGTGATGATCGCCTTCACACCCGGCAGCGCCAGCGCCGCGCTCATTTCGATCGCGACGACCCGCGCGTGCGGCATGGGGCTGAGCAGCAGCTTGGTGAACAGCATGCCCTCCGCGCGATAGTCCTCGGCGTACTTGGCCTGTCCGGTGACCTTCGCCACGAGGTCGGGCGTGGTGTAGTCGGTGCCGACGAGCGGATGTTCAGCAGCCATTGAGTCCTCGACCAGTCCGGTGTCTGACACCCGGCGAACCGTACCGGTGTCAGACACCGGCCTGTTGCGAGATCTTCACCCAGGATCGATGGCCGGACAATACCTGACTCAGACCGCTGCCCGAAGCTGCCGCATGACTCCAGACGTGTGGAACGCCGGATCCGCCAGGACCTCGATCCGGGCGCTTTCGTGCGCGATCCGCAGCGGCGACCCCGCCGTCAGCGTCCGCACCTGGTCGTCGAGGTGACAGCCGGTCCCCCCATGAATCTCGACGGTCCGCGCCGCGCGCGCCGGGAGATCGAGTTCGGCGTCGCGCCCGGTGCCGCGCGCCGCGAGATAGTCGCGCAGCGCATCGCGCTGTGCCTCGGTCGCGGTCACGACGGTCAGCTGACGATCGGACGGATCCGTCTCCGCGGAGAAGCACAGATTCGGGCCGACGAGCGGCATGTTCAACACTTCCACGAAGAGGAACTCGCCGCTGACGGCGATGCCATCACAGATGACGGTCGACCGGTGGGACGCCAGATGCTGTAAGACGTCCAGCACGAAGCGCGCGCCTTCGTGCGGCGCCATCTTGTGCCGCGTCCATTCGCACTCGTGGCGCGTGCCGGATTCGGCAATCGCCGCGGCAAGCAGCCCGACGCCGACCGATTCGAGAAACCCCCAGGAGCCGGCACCGTGCCGGACGCTGCCGAGATCGATCGCGCGGCGCGGCGCGGTCCGCCAGCCGTCGACGATGTCGTCGAGCGAGCCGTGCACACCAAGGCTCTTGGCGATGTTGTTGGCAGTGCCGAAGGGAAGAACCGCGAGCACCGGCGGCGCGTGGCGTCCCGCGAGATAGCGCGCCGCCGCGGCGACCGTGCCGTCACCGCCCGCGGCGACGACGAGATCGGTAAGACTCGGACGCAGCCGCGTCAGCCGCGAGCGCTCGACCACCTGCACGAGATGATGATCGTGGCGCGTCAGGGCCCGGCAGATGCGATTCAGCGCGACGCCGTCGCCAGCCCCTTCGTTGTAAAGCACGGACACTCTCACGTTCGCCACGCTCCCGGCGTCAAACGATTCAAGTTTCGAGCCGTGCATGGGGCCCAACCTCAAGAGTGTGCTGCGGCCTCGATGTTGCTAAGGCGACCGCATGCGGATTCTCGTGTCGAACGACGATGGTGTGTATAGCCCGGGCATCCGCGTGCTGGCCGAGGTGGCGAGCGCGTTCGGCGAGGTCCGCATCGTCGCGCCGGATGTCGAGCGCTCATCGACCGGCCATGCGATCACGCCCTCCCGGCCGCTGTCCTACCGGGCCACGACTATCGATGGGCTGAGCGCGTTCCGAGTCAACGGCACGCCTGCCGATTGTGTTGCGCTCGGTGCCCACCTGTGGGAACGCGTCGACGTGGTGCTCTCGGGCCTCAACATCGGGCTCAACGTCGGCAACGCGATCTGGCATTCAGGCACTGTCGCCGCCGCCAAGCAGGCGACCCTGCTCGGCCGCCGCGGCATCGCGCTCAGCGCGCCGGCCGGCGTCGAACCCGACTTCGCGCCCTTCAAGCCCTGGATCGAACGCGTCCTGTCCATTCTCTTGCGCGACACGACGCTGCCGCTCGTCAACGTCAATCTGCCGCGTGACCCGCGCGGCATCATCTGGACACGGATCTCGGTCCGGCAGTACGAGGGGCAAATCGTGCCGACGCACGATCCGTCCGGCCGCGAGCTCTATTGGTTCGCCGCCAAACCGCTCGAAGGCGCCGACGAAGGCACGGACAGATGGGCGGTCGAACAGCACTGGATCTCGATGACGCCGCTGCGGCTCGATCTCACCGACGAGGCGCAGTTGCACGCGGCACGCGCGCACGCGCCGCTCGACGGAGCGCTCGCCGCGGTCGTGTCGCCGCCGAGTTCCTCGCCGGAAGCCGCGCAGACTGTGCGCGAGGACGAGGCCGCGGCGGCTGGCTTCGGTCGGGACGGCCTTTAGGCTGTCCGCGGCTTCGGTCGGGACAGCCTTTAGGCTGTCCGCGAACCCGTGTACACTGCCGCCTCCTATGAAAAACGTGCTGCTCTTTGGTCTTTTGTCACTCGCGGTCTCAACCGCGCACGCACAGCAACCGGCGGCGGCGGCCGCGCCGACCGACGTCAAACCCGGCAGCATCAACTGCGAAGACGTCGCGTATCCCTATCCGGTGGCGTACCTGCCGCTCACGCTCTACGGACAGGAACTGCGGATGGCCTACATGGATGTGCCTGCCCAGGGCACGCCGAACGGACGCACCGTCGTCCTGTTTCACGGCAACAACTTCGCCGGCTTCTACTGGGGCACGATGATCGACGCGATCCGCAAAGAAGGCTTCCGCGTGATCGCGCCAGACCAAATCGGCTACGGCCGGTCGTCGAAACCGATCATCCCCTACAACTTCCACGACTGGGCGCGCAACACGAAGCTGCTGCTGCAAAGCCTGCGCATCGAGAAGGCGACGATCGTCGGCCATTCGATGGGCGGCATGCTGGCCGCGCGGTTCGCGACGCAGTACCCCGACATCACCGAGCGCCTGGTCCTCTACAACCCGATTGGCCTCGTCGATCCGCGCTACGACCGGCCGTGGGAGAACGTCGACGATGCCTATAAACGCAACCTGGCGGTGAACTATCAGGGCGTGAAGGGCGCGATCCTGCGTTACGTCGCGCACAATCCCGCGGCCTGGACGCCCGAGTTCGAACAGTACACGCGCATCCGCTACGCCTGGACGCTCAGCGCCGACTGGCCGCGCCTCGCGATGGTGCAGGCTTTGATTTCAGCCGTGCAGTACCACGATCAGGTCATCTACGACTGGCCGCACATCAAGGCACCGACGCTGGTCTTCGGCGGCGCCGAAGACGTCCTGCCCGGATCGGCGGCGGTGTTCAAGGAGCGGATGAAGTACATCTCGGAAACGATCCCGAATCAGAAGGCGCGGCTGCTGCTGATTCCCGGACTCGGACACGTCGCGCACATGGAAGCGCCGGACAAGGTCTTTCCGCCGCTGCTCGCGTTCTTGAAAGAAAAATAGACGTCACGAAAAGCTTCACAGCGAGACCGCTGAGACCGCAGAAATTCTTTTCAAAGAGAACTCTGCGTGCCTCGGCGAGCTCTTGAGGCTTTCTTATCGTTCGAAGACTTCGCGAATCTTGCGCTCGAGCGTCTCGGACGTGAACGGCTTGTGCAGGAAGGCGATGCCCGGCGCGAGGACGCCGTGGTGGACGATCGCGTCTTCGGTGTAGCCGGACATGTAGATGACGCGAAGGTCCGGTCGCGCGGCGACGAGTTGTCGCGTCAGTTCGGGACCGCTCGTGCCGGGCATCACCACGTCGGTGAGCAGCAGATCGATGGCGGTGTGCTGCGCGGCGATCGCATGCGCGTCGTCGGCGTTGTTCGCCACCAGAACCGTGTGGCCGGCGCGTTCGAGCAGCCGCCTCGCGAGCGCGCGCAGACCGTCTTCGTCCTCGACCAGCAGAATCCTGAGCGTGCGGCCGAGCGCGCGCGGCGGCAACGGCGGCGTTTCTCCTGCGAGATCGCTGTCGACGCGCGGGAAGTACACCTTGAACGACGTCCCCTTCCCGACTTCGCTGTAGAACCCGACCGATCCGCCGCTGCGCGCCACGATGCCGTGAACCGTCGCCAATCCGAGGCCAGTCCCCTTGCCGGGCTCCTTGGTGGTGAAGAACGGTTCGAACAGCCGCGACTGGACCTCCGGTGGAATGCCGGTCCCGGTGTCGTGCACCATCAGCGCCACGTACGGACCCGGCCTGACGGCGAGATGCGTCTTGGCGTACTCGGCATCCAGTTCGACGTTGGCGGTCTCAATGGTGAGCGTGCCGCCGCGCGGCATCGCGTCACGGGCGTTCACCGCCAGATTCATCACGATCTGCTCGACTTGCACCCGGTCAGCCTTGACCCGCGCGAGGTCGGGCTTCAAGCCGAGGACGACCTTGATGTCCTCGCCGATCAGCCGGCCGAGCATGGCGCGCATGTCGGCGATCACCTCGTTCAGATCGAGAATCGCGGGCTCGACGATCTGGCGCCGGCTGAAGGCCAGGAGCTGCCGGGTGAGGCCGGCGGCGCGCGTGCCGGCCTGCTGGATGTTGAGGACGTCACCGTGGCGCGGGTCCGACGGCTCGATGTTCTCGAGCAGCAGCTCGCAGTAGCCGAGGATCGCCGTCAGCAGGTTGTTGAAGTCGTGCGCGACACCGCCTGCCAGTCTGCCGATCGCCTCCATCTTCTGCGCCTGCTGATACTGCGCTTCGAGCAGGCGACGCTCGGTGACGTCGCGGATCACGCCGAGCAGGTTGCCGTCGGGCATCACGGTGGCAATCACGTCGGCAGAGAACGTCGTCCCATCCTTGCGGCGGAAGATCCACTCGCGGTGATAGTCGGCGGTGCTTCGAATGGCGTCGATCGCCGGCTCGATGTGCGGCACTTCGCTGACCGCGACGATGTCGGAGGCGTGAAGGCCGATCAGCTCGTCGCGCGTGTAGCCGAGCATGCGGCAGATCTGCGCGTTGGCATCGAGGTAGCGGCTGTGCGGGTCGGCGATGAGGATCCCATCCGGCGCGTACTCGAAGAGCGCGCGATAGCGCGCCTCGGCGTCGACGAAATCCGACGCGGCACTTTCTGGTGGCTTGGATTCGTCGGAACGACGACTCATCGCGTCAGGCAGCGGACGTGGTGAGAGTACACCGACGTCGGCCGTCGTGGAGACCGATGGACGTACGCAAATCTATGTAGGAATTCGTACTACAAGGACGGCGGCTCGATCGGAAACGAGAGGTGCGCGGCGGTGCCCGGCGTGGCGCGTTCGAGTTCGAATGATCCATCGATCTGCCTGACCAGCGACCGGATCAGCCGAAGCCCGAGCGACGCATGCAGTTCGCCTTCCGGCAACCCCGCGCCGTCGTCGATGACCGACAGCCGGCACGAACCCGGCGGATCGCGGCTGATGATCACGGCGAGCCGGCCGGGATGTGCCGATGAAAGCCCGTGCTTCAACGCATTCGAAATCAGTTCGTGCAGGATCAAGCCGCAGGGCACGGCCCGATCGATCGGCACCAGGACCTGGACGACGTCGAGCACGAGTTCGATGTCGGTCCGGTGCGGATGAAGGCTCGCGACCAGTTCGGTCGAGAGCGTGCCGGCCTACTGGCCGAGATCGATCCGGGCCAGATCGTTCGCGCCGTAGAGCATCTCGTGGACCAGCGCCATGGAGCGGACCCGCTGCCGGCTCTGCTCGAAGAGCGCCGCCGCCGTCGGGTCGCCGCCGTGGATCGACTCGAGATAGAACAGGCTGGCAATGACGGCGAGGTTGTTCTTGACGCGATGATGAATTTCCTTGAGGAGCACCTCGTGCTGCTGAAGGACCGTGCGAATACGGCGCTCCGCGTCGTGGAAGGCGGTGACATCCCGGCCGATGCTGCTGACGCCGACGATCTGACCACCTTCGTCGAGATCGGCGACCGCGGTCCATTGCACCGACCGAATCTCGCCGGAGAGACTGACGATCCGGTTTTCGTGCTGAAGTGCCGGCGGACTACCGGCCAGCCACTCCCGGAAGGCCGCTCGCGTCGCGGCCAGGTCGTCGGGATGCACGAACTCCGCAGCCGGCCGACCGATGCAGGCTTCGGGCGGCGCGCCCAGGAACGTGTGCGCGGCTCCGTTGACGAAGACCAGCCGACCGGACCCGTCGACGACCGTGACGAGATCGGGGGTGTTCTGCACCAGCGCCCAAGCCCGCGCCGCGGCTCCCGCCAACACGTCGCGCCGGAGATTCCGATCGCTCACCAGTCGTTCTCGGCGGCGTCAGTGGAGACGTGACGAGGCTGGCGGCTGCACGCGGGCGGCAGCGGGCAAGTGGACGCGAACCGTGGTCCCGCGGCCGGGTTGCGAGTCGATCTCGATGAAGCCTTTCAGTTGCCTCACGATCCCCTGCGCCGCCGCCAGACTCAGCCCGGCCGTGGCACCCTCATCCTTGGTGGTGAAGTACGGCTCGAAGATGTGCCCCTTGGCCTCCGCGGCGATGCCGGCGCCGCGATCCGAAACCGTGACGACCCCATAGCGCTGGAGTCGATCGTCAGCGGTTGCCGCGCTCGCCGACTCGAACTGCGCGGTGTCGGAAACAATCAGCCAGAGCGGCCCGCCGCCGGGCATCGCATCCCTCGCGTTCAGCACCAGATCGATCAGCACGTACTCGAGTTGATCTGGATCCGCGTCGACCCAGACGTCCACGCTGCGCGCCACGACCATGACTTCGAATTCCGTGCCAAGCATGGACTTCAGTGTTGGCAACAACTCGTCGAGGAAAGCGGCCAGATCGATCGGCTGCAGCGTCATCAACTGCCCCTGGGCAAAGGCGAGCAGCTGACGAGTGACCGCGGTCGCTCGGCCGCCGGCTGACAGCACCTGCTGGATCAGGGCCCGCGTCTGCTCGCGCAATCCCTCGTCGCGCTGCGCGAGTTCACTGCAGCCGTTGATGACGGTCAGGAAATCGTTGAAATCGCGACTGACGCCGCGCGCGAGCCGCTCGAGCGCAGCCGTCTTCTGGTCTCGCTCGGCGGAGGCCTGGACGTGCTGCTGCCCTTCAGCCATCAGGAGGCGATGTCGCGCGTCATCGAAGGTGAGCACGGCGCCGAACGCGAGGCCGAGCGGATTCAGCAACGGTCCGGCCGCGCAGTTGACGGGGATGGCGTCGCCGTCGCGCCGCCAGAGGTACAGCGGGTCGCCACTGAACCGTACCTGTTCGCCAGCCTTGAGCGTGTGCGCCGAAAGGTGAACGCTGGACTCGCCGCCCGCATCAAACGTCAAGCGCAGCACGCGGTCGACCGCCACCCCTTCCGCGTCGCCCAGCGACCAGCCGGAGAGCGCTTGTGCATCGGCATTCATGAACGTGATGCGGCCACCATCGTCGGTCATCACGAGGCCAGTCGCGAGGCTCGCGAGTGCCGCGCCGTAGGTGACGGCCCGCTCCCGCGCCTGACGTTCAACGGCATGCCGGCGCACGGCGACTTCCGCGGCGACGATGAGGTCGCGCTCGTGAAACGGCTTCAGGATGTAGCCGTGCGGATCGGTGCCGGTCGCCCGCGTCACGGTCGCGCGGTCGGAGTGGGCAGTGAGAAAGACGACCGGAACATCCAGCGAGCCGCGCAGTTCGGCGGCGGCCTGGATGCCGTCCTTCCGGCCTTTGAGGCGGATGTCCATGAGCACGAGATCCGGCGGCGTGGCCAGGGCCGCGGCGATCGCCTGATCGCCGGTCTCGGCCGCCTGGACGTGCATCCCCAAACGCGACAGGCGCTCAGCGACCTCCTCGGCGACGAGACACTCGTCTTCGACGACCAGCACACGCAGTCCCTTCAGGATTTCCGATTCAGCAATCATGGGCGCTCCATCCGTCGGAATGATATCGGTCTGTCGGAATTCGTCCTATACGAACTGCAGGAACAAGGTCAGCGTGGGACTGCCTGAAAACTGACCCGCGCTTCCACGCCGGGATCGACAGAGCGCAGCTCGAATGCGCCCGAGAGCTGTCGGGTCAGCGATTGCACCAGGTGAAGACCGAGCGAGCGGCCGCCGCCGAACGAGAATCCTGGCGGGAGTCCGACGCCGTCGTCCTGGACCGTCAAGAGATAGCGACCGCTGGCATTGCGGTCGAGATCCAGGCGGATCCGTCCGCGCCGATCCCCGGGGAAAGCGTGTTTGAGCGCGTTTGACACGAGCTCGTTCACGATGAGCCCGCAGGGAATCGCGGTGTCGAGATCCATGGGGATCGCCCCGACGGCGACGTCTAGGGCGAAGCGCTCGGGCGAACCGAATCCACGCAGAATGTGCGGCAGGAGTTCCTTCAGGTAAGCGCCGAAATCCAGTGCGTCGAGCCCCGCCGACTTGTGCAGCGCTTCGTGCACGAGGGCCATCGATCGGATGCGCTCGCGGCTTTCGTTGAGCGCCACCGACGCTTCGGGATCGCTGGTGTGCGTCGAGGCCAGATAGAGCAGGCTCGAAATCACGGCCAGGTTGTTCTTGACGCGATGGTGGATCTCGCGCAGGAGCATGTCCTTGTCGGCCAGCGCTGCGACGAGTTCAGCGGTCCGCTCGTCGACGCGCCGTTCGAGCTCTTCATGGGCGCGCCGCAGCGCTTCATCGAGCTGTTTGCGCTCGGTCACGTCCTGGTTGATGCCAGCCAGCCGCTGCGGCCGGCCTGCCGCGTCGAAGAAGACCTGAAACCGTCCGGCCAGCCAGCGGACGGTGCCGTCCGGCTGGCGCACGCGCCACTCGCCGGCCACACCCTGGCCGGTTTGGAAAGCGCGCGTCACGAGTGCCGTCGCGTGGGCGCGGTCGTCGGGGTGGACCAGTTCCTCCCACGCGCGTTGCGTCCGGGAGAAGTCGCCGGGCTTGAGCCCATACATCGCTTCGAGTTCCGGCGTCCAGGTATTGACGCCGGTCTCGACGTTCCACTCGAACGAACCGATGCCGGCGGCCTGTTGCGCGAGCCGCAACCGTTGCTCGCTCTCCCGCAGAGATTCCTCGGCGCGCCGGCGGTCGTGGATATTGCGGCTCACCGTCGCCCACCCGTCGATACCGCCGTCACGGTTGCGAAGCGCGAACACGTTGTAGAGCATCCAGATCGCCGCCCCGGTCACGAAATGGCGGAACCGGATCTCCACTTCGCCGCTGCCATCAGTCGCAACGCGGGGGAGAAATGTCGTCGCGACAAAGGCCTGGTCCTCCGGAAAGAAACAGTCCTGGACGCGGATCGCGCGGGCGGCCTCGAGACTCGGCAATCCGATCAGCCGCAGCCCGGCCGGGTTCACGTAAAAGGGACAAAATTCGGCATCACACATGCCGATGAACTCGGGGCTGCTTTCGGCGAGCGCCAGAAACATCCGCCGCTCGACCTCGGTTCGCGCCCGATGCGTGATGTCGACGATGGTCAGCAGCATCAGCGCCGGGCGATCGCCTGACACCGGCGTCAGCGACAGCCGGACGTTGACCTCGCTTCCATCCGCACGGCGAAGAACTGCGTCGCGCTGAGCGTTCAGTGCTGGCAGCGGTTCCTGAAACAGCGATGCGATGGCGGCGCCGGTCAGCTGGTCACGCCGAAAGAGCGCGCCGGCGGCGCGGTTGGCGGCCAGCACCTGACGCGCCTCGTCGAACACCAGCAATGCGTCGGGCGTGGCCGCAAAGACCGCGCAATAGAGCGACTCATCCATCGCGTCATGTGTTTCGGCTGAGACTCTCGTCGGCGCCACGGGTTGGCCACGCCTGGCGACACAGTTTTGCAGCGTTTTTGGCGATTTGGCGTAGTCCACTCTCCGACAAACAGGTCGGTCGAACTGTTTTGGAGAAAGGGCCGGCAGAAAAGAAAAACGGCGCGCGACCCTTGCGGATGGCGCGCCGAATGGTCGATCGCAATGATTCAGCGGGCGGCGACTTGCGGCGCGTCGTCGCCGAAGATCTTGAGCAGCGCCGTCAGCATGTGCGCGTAGCGGCTGTCGGCGTCCTGAAAGGCCTGGCGATAGGCGTCTTCGGTCATGCGCTGCTTCTTCCAGTCGTTGTCGAACACGACGCGCGCACCCTTGAGCTCGAAGCTGTCGCCGCCGATGTTGGCGGCGCGCACGGCCTTCAACCCGTCGGCGAGCGTGTCTTCGATGCTGACGCGCGTGCCCGGTTCGGCGGCGGTGTTGAGGTCCATGTAGACCTCGGCGTAGTCCTTCTGTTCGAGGCGGGTGTCCATCAGCGCCGGCTGGGCGTAGCTGGCGGAGACCACCAGCAACTGGGATCCGGGCACGTAGAGCGCACTCACGTAGGTGCCGGTGCCGTTCGGATCCTTCGCCGCAATCAGATCGAGCTTGGCCGCGTCGAGCTTCTCGATCAACTGCTTGACCAGGGGCGCAGACTTCGAGTCCTGCGCGGCCGCCCCGGGCGCCACCAGACCCACAATCGCAGCAACCAAACACGCCGACCGCATGGCCTTCATCGCTACATCCTCCCGCATGGAGTCGGGGACCGGCCGGTGGAGTCAGTCGTGCTCAACCGGCCGGACCGCGATTATCAGTAGCCATAATCGGCCCCGCCGACGGGGTCTTGACCCTCATCCGACGGCATACGCGGTTTCCTGCCGGGGTAAGTCGGCCGCGCAGTTGTGCGCAAAGCTCCGTATACTCTCGCGCGTGGCACGGAAGCCACGAAGGCTGGAGGTCCGGCGATGCGGAGGGTTCTCATCGTTTTACTCCTTGGCGTCGCGGCCGCCGCGTCAAGCCGACTGATTCGGGCCGCGACCGCCATGCCCGACTGGGCGTACGCGATTCCCGCGCCGCCGCCCACCGGCGCCGCGCCGGCCACGCCGCCACCGCCAGACACGACGCCGCGCAAGGTTCCCGGCAGCGATCTGACGTTCACGCGTCCCCAGATCTCGGACGGCTTCGGGCCGGCCGACTGGTTCCCCGGCGATCATCCGCGGATGCCGGACATCGTGTCGCATGGGCGTCGCCCGGATGTCCGCGCCTGCGGTCTCTGCCACTACCCGAACGGCAAGGGCCGCCAGGAAAACGCCGGCGTCTCTGGACTTCCTGTCTCGTACTTCATCCAGACGATGAATGACTTCCGTTCGGGCGCGCGCAAGAGCGCCGAGTCGCGCAAGGCCAACACCAACGCGATGATCAACATCGCGAAGGCGATGACCGCGGAGGAAATCAAGGCGTCCGCGGAGTACTTCGGCGCGATGAAGTGGACGCCCTGGGTCAAAGTCGTCGAGTCCGCGACGGTACCGAAGATGGTGAGCCGCGGCGGCATTTGGATTCCGGTCGAGGGCGGCGCCAAGGAACCGATCGGCATGCGGATCGTCGAGACACCCGAGGATCCGGAGCGAACCGAGATCCTGCGCGACCCGCGCTCCGGATTCATCGCGTATGCCCCGGTCGGCAGCGTCAAGAAGGGTGAGGCGCTGGCGAAGACCGGCGGCAACGGCCGGACGCTCGCGTGCGCCGAGTGTCATGGTCCGGGGCTCACCGGTCTCGGTCCTGTGCCTGGCATCGCCGGCCGTTCGCCGAGCTACCTGGCGCGCCAGATGTATGACATGCAGGCCGGTGCGCGAAACGGTGAATGGGGCGAGCTGATGAAGCCGGTGGTCGCGAAGCTGACCGAAGAAGATCTCGTCAACCTCAGCGCCTACGTCGCCTCGCTGACCCCTTAGTTTGAGTTCGGTGTCAGACACGTGTCTGACACCACGTCTGACACCTTGGCAGAATTTGCCAGGGGCAACCGTGATTGGTTCGGCATTTAAGCTCATGACTACGCGATCGAACCACTACAAATAGATCGACATTCGACATCGACCACAAGTCGGGGTCAGACACGGTGTCAGACACGTGTCTGACCCCAAACCCAACCAAACCCCAAGGCGGAGGCGGAACGTGATTCGAAATCTGCTGATCGGTCTGCTGCTCGTGGCCTCGAGTTCGGCGTTCGCGCAGACGCGAGACACCAGCGCACTGACGATCTACGTCGTGGACGTCGAAGGCGGGAACGCGACGCTGTTCGTGGCGCCGTCCGGTGAGTCCGTGCTGATCGACACCGGGAACGGCGGCGCGGCCGCGGCGCGCGACGCCGACCGGATCATGGCAGCCGTCAAGGACGCGGGGATCGCGCGGATCGATCACCTGATCACCACGCACTGGCACGGCGACCACTTCGGCGGCATGGCTGAACTCGCCGGCCGGATTCCCATCCGCCAGTTCATCGACCACGGCGCGAACGTTCAGCCCGCCGCAGCCGCCGACGAATTTCTGCAGAAGGTCTACCCGACGCTGTATGCGAAGGGCACGCACACCGTCGTCAAGCCGGGTGACTCGATCGCCGTGAACGGATTGACGTGGCGGATCGTGAGCTCCGCCGGCGACACGCTGAAGACGCCGTTGCCCGGCGCGGCGACGCCGAATCCCGCGTGCACCAACCTGGCGCCGCAGGCGCCCGACCCGTCGGAGAACGCGCAATCGGTCGGCAGCATCATCTCCTTCGGACGGTTTCGCGTCGCACACATCGGCGACCTGACGTGGAACAAAGAGATGGAACTGATGTGTCCGACCAATCGCGTCGGCACCGTCGACCTCTTCGTCGTGTCACACCACGGGCAGGCGATCTCGAACTCTCCCGCCCTCGTCTACGGCCTGCGTCCGCGCGTCGCCATCATCAACAACGGCACGCGCAAGGGCGGCCAGCCGGACGCGATGAAAGTGCTCCACTCCTCTCCCGGTCTCGAGGATCTCTGGCAGATGCATTTCTCGCAGCTGAGCGGGCAGGAATACACCGTGCCGGGACTGTTCATCGCCAATCCCGTGGACGACGAACCGGCCGCGATGCCGAAGGCGGCGATGACGCCGCCGGCGCCAGGATCCGGTCCGCCACCGGCGCCGCCGCCGGCGCACAACGGCCCGGCGTTCTACTTCAAGGTCGTCGCGAAAAACGACGGAACGTTCACCGTCATCAACGGCCGCAACAACTTCACGAAGACTTACGCGCGGTAGACGGGCTACGCGCTTCGCGCCGCGTTGACCACGGCAGCCGCCGGGACCCGCACGCGCGCCGCGAAGGCGTCGGCAAACCGATCGAGATCGGCCCAATCGGTGTACTCGTAGTCCCGGCTGGTATCGGTATCGCCGCCGGCCTTGCGAACGATCCGCTTCATCAGCCAACGCTTGAGAAAGTTGTACTGCGTGTATTTCAGCGCGCCGGCGACGATCTTCACCTCGAGCGGACGCCAGCCGGTCGTCTCGCGCAATGCCTCGATGACCGACTGCAGGTGACGGTCGACCTCCGGCTTGTGCTCGAGGACGCCCAGGCAGAGCGACACGAACGCCGTCGGCATGGCATTCAAGAGCGGCGCGGACTCCTTGACCCAGCGGACGACCCCGTGCTGGTACTTCCCGGCGTGGAGTGACGCCGCGACGACCGCCGCGTCGTAGTGTCCAGGGTTCGGACCGCCCGCCGCCGCGTTCACGATATCGACGTCGTGACCGCGGGCGCGGAAGCGGCTCGCCAGCGCCAAGGCCACCTTCGCCGTCTGCCCATCGGTCGTTCCGTAGACCACCAGCATGCGCGACATCACTTGCCTCCTTCGCCGTCCGGCGACGCGACTTGCTTCCCCATTTCTTCGCCGAAGCGCGCGGCCAGATCACGCGCGACCGCGCGATTCGGCTCCTGCATCCGGCGTTCGTCATTCGGCCGCCACAGCCAGAACGCGCGCGTCGCCAGCACCGTCGCTCCCGTGGATCGCAACGCGCCGCCGAACACCCGCTCGGCCTGTTCGGTGGAACCGGCGCCGCCAATCACACCGATGACCGGCGTTCCGGCCCAGTGGACGCGCGCGAGATAGCGCAGCGTCGGACGATCGGGGCTCGCGTAATACGTGTTGGTGACCACGGCCACAAGCGCGTAGTCCGCGACTTCACCCGGTGTCTGACTCGTGAGCGTCGCGCGATCGACGCGGTAGCCGGGCGACTTGAGCCCGTCGGCCAGCGCCATCGAGAGTTCGTCGCTGAATCCAGCGTCGCGGCTCGGGTGGTAGAGGATGAGCGCCGCTTGCGACGACCGTCCACCGAGGTCTTCGCGGACGTAAGTCGCTTCGCGCTGCACGGCGATCGATATCCCGACCAACACCGTGATGATGAGCCCGGCCACGAACAGAAGCGCGCGCAGCATCCGGCGTCGCAGCGTCATCGCCCGAGCACCACGCGCAGTTCGCCCCAGTAGGTCACGCTCCCGAGTCCCATGTCGACGTGCTCGACGTAGGTCCAGCGGTCGTCAATCTTCCGCAGACGGATGTACTGTCCGGGCGTCGCGCCGGTCAGGTACGTGAACTCGCCGGATTTGCTCACGGTCAGCGGCTGGTCGTCGCGATTCGTCCAGAAGTAGCGGCCGTTCGCGACGCGGATCGTCAGATCGTGCCGCGCGCCATCCGCCGGACTGAGCGGCTGGCGGCTGGTGCCCTCGCTGGTCGTCTCGACTTTGACCGTCGGCAGGCCCTTGAGAGCCGAGGCTCCCGGCGGCAGCGGCAACGCCGGACCGGAGTCGGTCTGCGCCGCGACTGCCAAGCCGGCAACGCTCCAGATCGTCAGCGCGACGACCACAACACCGAATGTCTGCCAACGCCTCACAACCGTCCTCCTCACGTGACCTGTCCCCGGTGGCGTCCGGCCCTTCGGCAAAGCTCCGGGCCGTCCTGAGTGCGTCGAAGGACGGCCTCAGCCGGATGCCTCGCGTGAGCGCAACGCATGTACCGCACCGAAGGGCGTCGCACTCGTGCTGGTACAACGAGTTAGGAGCATCGCCGTCCGCCGGTACTTGGAATTTCCCCAGGCGCCGCGGAATCGTCCGCACCGGCGCCCCCGACAGTTCATGGCAAGATGACGGGATTGAGTGCGCGTCCTGAAACAGGGCTGACGGCGGCGGCCGTCGCCGGGCCGGCCGACGGTCCAGCGATCGTCTTCGACCGCGTCTCGTTTGCGTTCGACGACCACGTCGTGCTCCGCGACGTGAGCTTCAGCATTCCCGCCGGCAGCATGCGGATCCTGCTTGGACCGAGCGGGGCCGGAAAGTCGATCGTCCTGAAGCTGATTCTGGGTCTCTTCCGCCCTGACTCGGGATCGATCGTGGTCAACGGTCAGCGCATCGACACCATGACCGAGGCGGAGTTGATGCGGGTCCGCTCCAACATCGGCATGGTCTTCCAGGAGCTCGCGCTGTTCGATTCACTGACGGTCGCCGAAAACGTCGGCTATCGGCTTTACGAAGAAACGGCGATGCCGCTGGCCGAGGTCCGCGAGCGGGTGACGGAGGTGCTCGGATTCATCGGCTTGTCCGAGCAGATCGACCGCATGCCCTCGTCACTTTCAGGCGGACAAAGGCGGCGCGTGGCGCTGGCCCGGGCGATCACCGCAAAGCCGGCGCTGCTGCTCTTCGACGATCCGACGACCGGACTTGATCCGCTCACCGCGACCGCGGTGGACGACGAGATCGTGAAGCTGCGCGATGCTGAACGGGCGACGTCGATCCTCGCGACGCATCAAATCCGCGACGCGTTCTATCTCGCCACGCACCGCGCCGTCCGCGACGGCAGCCACATGCGGATCGAGGCGGTTGGCGAGCACGAACCGCCGGTCGCCACGTTCATGGTGCTCCACGACACGCGGATCTACTTCGAGGGCACGGGCGACGAACTGCTGGCCTCGCAGGATCCGTTTCTGCGCGAGTTCCTCGATCGCACGCTGCCGCCCTGGTAGCCAGCGCACGGTGGCGTCCGGCTTAACGGTGGCGTCCGGCTTTAGCCGGATTTCAGATATCAGTTTCGAGTCGGTTGGGCGACGTGGACAGCACCGCGAAGCACTCGCAGGCCTTGCGCCGCAGCCGATCGGTATGACGAATCATCAGGACGCCGCGGCTGTAGTCGATGATGTGCTGCTCCCGCAACGTCGCCGCCGCCGTCGTCACCGCCGAGCGCGGCATGCCCACCATCTGGCCGATGTACTCGTGGGTCAGCTCCAGCCGATCGCTGCGCGCGCGTTCCGCCGTGAGGAGCAACCAGCGGGCGAGGCGCTGGTTCGAGGTGTGAAAGCAGTTGCATAGCGCCGACTGCGCGAGCTGATGCATGAGCTGCTGCGAGTAGGTCATCAGCAGACCGTGCAGTTCGCTACAGGACAAAATGTGATCGCGAAGCACCTGAATGGGCACGCGATAGGCCAGCCCGCCGAACTGTACCGTCCAGGTGTACGGCAGCGGCTGCTGTCCGAGCGCGTCGCTGACGCCGGCCACGCCTTCGTCGCCGACGATCGCCACCTCGAGGGATCGTCCGGCTCGTGTGAACGCGACGAGCGAGATGATGCCGCTGTCGACGAAGTGCGCGGATTCTGCGCTGAGCCGGGGAGCGCCAATCACCTCGCCGCGCTTGAGCACGACCGGTTCGAGCTCGGCGACAAACTGGCCGTAGCCGGCCGGACTCTGCTCGGCCAGCTCACGCAGGAGTCGATTCTGGATTTTCTGAGGATTCACGGCTGGTGCGAGCGTCGGCGCCGACGGCGTCGGGCGTCGGAACGGTCCGGATGGCGGGGAGTCTACGCTTCTGCTCGACATCTGTCTGTCAGTTCCAGACAGTGAGCGTGCAGGATCCGGGCCGTTTTGGTGCGTTCTGCCAGTGGTCTACGCCTGATCCTCCCGCGCGCGGCGCAACAGCTCCGCTTCATGACGCCTCGCGAACCAGATCCCGCCGAGCCCGGCCGCAATCGCCAAGCTGATCCCCAGCCAGGCCACTCGCCCTTCGAGCGCTTCGATCTGTTCGCCGAACGCGTAGGCGCCGATCCCGAAGACCGCCGTCCAGACGACGCCGCCTGCCGCGTTGAAGAAAAGAAAGCGGCGCCAGGGCATGAGGTTGACGCCGGCGAGCAGCGCCGAGAGCGTGCGCAGCACGGCAATGAACCGTCCGAAGAACACCACTTTGCCCCCGTGCCGCAGGAACAGATACTGACCCAGCCTGATCCGATCCG
This sequence comes from uncultured Bifidobacterium sp., assembly GCA_964577955.1. GTDB lineage: Bacteria > Acidobacteriota > Vicinamibacteria > Vicinamibacterales > CAVVIG01 > CADEEX01. Next base: position 165,677 of record CAZOAZ010000002.1, read on the forward strand.
GCGTCGCGCGTAGCAGCCGTTGATGCCGGATCAGGAACTCGTGGCCGAAGCGGCGGCCAATCCAGAAGCCCACGTTGTCGCCCATGATCGCCCCGAACGCGGCGACCAGCAGCACCAGCCGGATATCGAGGTTGTGTGTGGTTCCGGCGTAGAGAGCGGCGGTGACGAGCGCGGTCTCGCCCGGCACTGGAATCCCCATGCTTTCCAGGCCGACGATCAGCCCCACGAACCAGTAGCCATGGGTGGCCACCAGATTCGCGATCATCTCCGTCACAGCGTTGAGTTTATCCGCTCGGGCCGAGGCGGCGGGCGACCGATGTCGGACGGTTTCGGACGTACTGCGGGCGGCTCAAACTCTACAATGAGCGGCCGTTCGCCAAATCCCGCCTCCGCCAAAGCTACGGCGGACAGGCGACGAGGTCTGCCATGACGCGTGTTCGCTGTCTGCTCCTGCTGCCGCTGCTCGCCTTCCTGCTCTGTCCGGTTCGATCGGAAGCCGCCAGGAACTGGATCGAGATCAAGAGCCCGCACTTCACCATCGTCTCAGCGGACAGCGAGCGCGCCAGCCGCACCATCGTCTGGGAGTTCGAACAGATCCGGGCGTTCTGTGAGTCGATGTGGCCGTGGGCGCGCGTCAACTCCGACAAGCCGCTGCTCATCATCGCGGTGCCAGACGAAGACGGGATGAAGGCGCTGGCACCGAAGTATTGGGAGAAGGGCGACCTCCGGCCTTCAACCATCTTCGCGGAGTCGGCGGATCGCTACATCGTCGCGCTCCGTAGCGATCTGCGAACCGGAAATCAGGACGGACTGAACCCCTTTTTCCAGGCCTACTGGTCGTACCTGACGATGATTTTCGACGCGAGCCTCGAGCGGCCGTTGCCGCCGTGGTTTCAGCATGGACTGGTCAACGTTTTCTCGAACACGCTGGTTCGGGAGAACGAAATCCAGGTCGGGCGTCCGGTGCCGGATCTCCTCGAACAGGTCAACGCTGCGGGCCGGCTCTCGCTGCTCGATTTGATCACGCTCCCGCGCACGTCCAACTGGCTGACCGATCCGTTCCGCCGCGCCACGCTCGAGGCCCAGACGTGGGCGTTCATGCACATGCTGCTCTTTTCGGCGCAGAGCCCGGAGCGCGCCGCGAAGGTCGGCGCGTACGTCGAACGGATTCAGAAAGGCGAGTCGAGCCTGGCCGCGTTCGAAGCGCTGTTCGGACCGCCCGCGAAGCTCGAGGACGAATTCGCCAAGTACATCAAGCTGCCGCTGCTGCTCTTCTCGCGCGCCAAGCTGGATCTCCGTGTCCAGCGCGATCGGCTCGCGGGACGGCCATTGTCGGCGGCAGAAGCGGCGGTCGCATCGGCAGCGTTCCACATCGCCACCGGCCGCGACGTCGAAGCCAAGGCTGACATCCAGGCGGCGCGCAAGGCGGATGCGAATCTCGTCGCGATCGACGACGTGGAAGGGATCCTCTTCGACTCACTGAGGGACACCGCGCAAGCCCAGGCGGCGTTCACGCGCGCCACCGACCACCGCTCGGCAAGCTACTACTCATACTTCCGGCTCGCGAACCTCCTGGCCCGGCAATCGCCCGGCCCGGACATCCTGCCGAAGCTCGAAACGCTGCTCGATCGGTCGGTCGCGCTCAACGAGAACTTCAGCCCGAGCCACCGGATGCTGAGCACGATCAAACTGGATCTTGGTCATGCCGCCGACGGCATCAAGATGGCGGAACGCGCAGTCGCGCTCAAACCGGGTGACGTCGGCACGCGGCTGGCGCTGGCCCGGCTGCTCGCCGACGAGAAGCGCTACGTCGACGCCTTCACCGCCGCGCGTGTCGCGCGCGCGATCAGCGCGGAATCGGGCGACACCGGAACAGCCGACGAACTCCTCGCCAAGATCACCGCCGAGGCGATCGCGAACGATCCGCCGCCACCGGCGCCGAAACCGAATCCGCCGGGAGCGGTTCGCGTCGGCAGCGGCGTGCGAACGCCGACCAAGACGAAGAACGTTCCGCCGTCGTATCCCGTCCTGGCGGCTGCCGCCAAGGCTCAGGGCGTCGTCATCGTGGAACTGGTCATCGGTCCGGACGGCAAGGTGATCGACGCGCGCGTGCTGCGGCCGCAGCCGCTCCTCAACGAGGCGGCGCTCGACGCCGTGCGGCAATGGGAATTCGAGCCGCCGATCGTCGACGGCAAGCCGGGCACGGTGATCATGAGCACGGCGCTCAATTTCACGATGCAATAAACCGTGAGCGCTGGATTTTAGGATTTAGGGATTTCAGGATTTAAGGATCTAAAGCCGCGTCACGCGTGCGCAGCGTGACACCTGTGACCCCAAATCCTAAAATCCTAATATCCTGAAATCCTAATATCCCCCATCTACCGTCCCCGTTCATCCACGTAAGCGTTCACTTCGCGCTCGAGGATCGACAACGGCAGCGTGCCGAGCGAGAGGACCGCGTTGTGATAATCCTTGAATGAAAACCGGGTGCCGAGACGCGTGCGCGCGCGGTCGCGCAGTTCGATCAGCTTGAGCTGTCCGAGCATGTACGCGCACGCCTGCCCCGGGTTCACGACATAGCGCTCGACTTCCGAGGCCCCGATCCCGAAGTCGATGGCCTGCTGCCGCGTCCAACGCTTGGCGTGCAGGCCGGTGTCGACGACCAGACGCCGCGCCCGGAACAATTCGGCATCGAGCTGGCCCAGTCGTCCTTCGACGTCTCCTTCGTACCAGCCTTCCTCGGCGGCGAGGCGTTCCGCGTAAAGACCCCATCCCTCGCTCAGCGCCGAAATCCCGCCGAGCGCGCGGATCCGGCGGAATTGCGGCTGATCGGTGTTCTCGAGTTCGAGGGCGATCTGAAAGTGATGCCCGGGCACGGTCTCGTGGTAGACGAGCGTCCGTAAACCGAATTTCGTCATGTTGCTGGGACGCAGCGGCATCTGGAATGTGCCTGGGCGCGATCCGTCCGCGGTCGGCGACGTGTAGTTGGCGGCCGCGTTGTTCTCGCGAAACCGCGGAAACGGCCGCGCCACGACCGGCGCCGTCGGACGATGATCGAAGAGCGCCGCCGCGCGCCGCTCGGCGTCGCGCAGAATGCGGTCGATCTCCGCCATGATCTGCGTGCGCCCCTCTTCGGTCAACGGATAGCTCTGGTCTTTTTTCAACTGCTCGATCCGCTGCGTCACCGTGCCCTGCGTGCGTCCAATCTGGCGCAGCAACCCATCCATCTCGGCTTCGATCTTCGCGACCTGGCGAAGACCGATCTCGTGAATCTGTTCCGCGGTCAGATCGGTGGATGTGAAGCGGCGCAGGTTGTACGCATACGCCTCCGCGCCGCCCCTGAACCGCCACAACCCGGCATCGTCAGTCGCCCGCGCCACGAGCGGCTCGAGGAACGCAATCGCGCGCTGCCAGGAGGGATAGACCTGGGCGCTGACAATCGCCTCGGCCCGCGCGCGCAACGCTTCGCGGCGCGCATCGGGAATGGTCTTCACCAGCGCCAGCTTGTCGGCCACCGTCGTGACGATCGGGTTGCCGGCCGGCGGCGACGCGATGAACTGCTTCATCTGGTCGATGGTGAGATTCAAGATGAACCGCGGCGGAATCAGATCCTTGGCGGCGATGCGGCGCGCTTCGGCGATCGCCTCGTCGATTCGGGCCGGCACCTGCTGCAGGCGGGCGAGGTAGTTTTCGGCGTCGGCGTCGGTGAGGAGCGGATGGACGACGGTGAACGTGTTCGGCAGGTTGACGTTCACGCCGCCAAACTGTTCGAACGGAAACGCGTAGTCGGCGAACGGCTCGCCGTCGACGACGATCTGGAGCTGCCACCGCATCAGCTCGGCGGACAGCCGATCGGCCTTGTTCATCCGCGCGATGTCGAAGCGCGCCAGTTCGGCGAGCCCGCGGCGGGCCAGTGCGCGGCGGCTCTGCGCCTGCGCGGCGGTCTGCGGCGTCAGCTGGCGCTCGAAAGCGGTCTGCTCCGCGCCGCGAAAATAGCGCGTCGAAGTCGCCTGATCCGGGCTCAGGCGGATCCAGTCCGCGGTGAAGCGATCGAAGAAATCGGCGACCGTCGGCGCCTGCGCGCTGACTGTCACCGCCGCCGCGATGACCAGGACCAGAAGTGACAGCCGATGTTTCATAAGGCCGACTATCATACAAATCTCCAGCGCCTATGAAGCGTCTTGTCCTGGTCCTCTGCGTCGCGATTCTCGTCCCGGTCCAAGCTGCCCGGCAACCGGTCCGCGCCCGCCACGGCATGGCTGTCGCCATGGAATCGTTGGCGGCCGACATCGGTGTCCGGGTCCTGCAGCAAGGCGGGAATGCCGTCGACGCGGCCGTCACGGTGGGGTTTGCGCTGGCGGTGACGCATCCGTTCGCCGGCAATCTCGGCGGCGGCGGCTACATGTTGATCCGGATGGCCGACGGCCGGACGACGTTCATCGACTTTCGTGAACGGGCGCCGCAAGGAGCCACGCGCACGATGTACCTCGACGCGGACGGCAATCCGACGCGAGAGAGTCTCGAGGGGTGGCGGTCGGCGGGCGTGCCCGGCACGGTCCGCGGCTTCGAGCTCGCGCTGCGCCGCTACGGTACCCGCAGCTGGAGTCAAACGATTGGACCAGCCGTCGATCTCGCCGCCAAAGGATTTCCGGTCACCTATGCGCTCGCCGAGAGTCTGAAGGGTTCGCGCGCGCTCGCGCGCGACGGCGAATCACGCCGCATCTTCCAGAAGGACGGCGCCTTCTTCACACCCGGCGACACGCTCGTGCAGCCGGTCCTCGCGCGCACGCTGCAACGACTCGCCGCGAAAGGCGCCAGCGAGTTCTATGAAGGCGAAACCGCGCGCCTCCTCGCCGCCGCGATGGCGGAACACGGCGGTCTCATCACGGCAGCTGATCTGCGCAGCTACCGCGCCATCGAACGGACACCGCTGCAGGGTGCGTACAAGGGATACACCGTCATCACCGCTCCGCCATCGAGCTCCGGCGGGATCACCTTGCTCGAAATGCTCGGGATGCTCGAAGGCACCGGCTACGAGAAAGCGGGCGCCGGATCGGCGGCGACGATTCACCTCCAGGCTGAAGCGATGCGCCGCGCGTATGCCGATCGCAACGAGTACATCGCCGATCCGGAATTCGTCCGCGTCCCGATCCCCGGGCTGCTCGATCGCGGTTATCTCGACAAGCTTCGGTCGTCGATCGACCGGGAACGCGCCACGCCCAGCGCGCAGGTCAAACCAGGGCGTCCCGCTGGCAGCGAGTCGATGCACACGACCCACTACTCGGTGGTCGACGCCGCCGGCAACGCCGTCGCCGTCACCTACACGCTCAACGCCGGCTACGGCAACGGGATCACCGTCCCGTCACTCGGGTTTCTGTTGAACAACGAGATGGACGACTTCGCCGCCAAACCCGGCACGCCGAACGGATTTGGATTGGTGCAGGGCGAAGCGAACGCGATTCAACCGGGCAAGCGGCCGCTGTCGTCGATGACCCCGACCATCGTGCTGAAGGACGGCCGCCTGTTCATGACCGTCGGCGCGCCCGGCGGGTCCCGCATCCCGACCGCGGTGCTGCAGGTCATTCTGAACGTGGTGGATTTCGGGATGAACATTCAGGATGCCGTCGACGCGCCACGCATCCACCACCAGTGGCTGCCCGATCGGCTGATGGTCGAACCCGGCATCTCGCCCGACACGATCGCCATCCTCCGCGCCCGCGGCCACGACGTCGAACAGACGACGAGCGTCGCGCAAGTCGCGGCGATTGTCAGCGACGACGGATGGCTTCAAGGCGCATCGGACGGGCGCTCAGCCGCAGGTAAGGCAGCCGGCTACTAGGGTCGCAAGCGGACAATCGCTAAAAAGCTTCACAACGAGCTCGCAGAATACGCAGAGTCTCTTTTCAAAAGAAGCTCTGCGATCTCAGCGGTCTCACTGTGAAAGCTTTTCTGGCAGCGTGGCCTGCCAAACGCGTCCCGTTACGACTGAGCGCTCGAACACCACGCCTCGAATCGCGGGATTCCAGCGCGGATAGCGGACGTAGCCGGCCGGGCCGGTGAAGTGGGTCAGCAGGCGCGTGGTCTCGTCGGTCAGCGTCACCGCGGCGACATTCCACACCGAATCGCGTTGCGCGGCGAAAAGGACTTGCGCGCTGTCGGGCGACCAGCCGGCCGCCCAACTCTGGCCAGGGTGGTGCGTCAACTGCGTGCGCTCGCCGCTCGCAACGTCAACCACGCAGGCGTGGGTGTTCATGCCCTCGTTGCACTGGTACGCGATCCACCGGCCGTTCGGTGACCAGACCGGATAGCTGCCGCCCTCGCGCTCGAACGTCAACTGCCTGAGGGTGCCGTCTGGATGCTCCGCCTGCAGTCCCGCGACCCACAGGTTCTGAACGCCGTCCTTGACGATTCCCATCACGAGACGTGAGAAGTCCGGCGCGAAGCTGGTGTTCGTCGAGGGCGCGGCGGTCGACGGCTGCGTCGCTCCATCAGGCTTGGGAAGATCAGTGAGACGGAACAGCAGCCGTTCGCGCCCGGTGTCGAGATCGAACGCCCAGAACCCGGCGACATCGTCGTGGTCGGCGATCAGAATCGCTTCACGCTCTCCGGGCATCCACCGCGGGCCGCTGTGGAGCTCGGGATGGGTTGTCAGCTGCCGGGGCTCCGCGCCAGGCGTGACGAGAAACACCGATTGCGCCGCACCAGGGCGGTTGCGGACGGTGAGAATGCGTCCGTCGGACGATGCCGCGGGTAACCCGAAGCGGACGTTCAAGCCTTTCGTGATCTGCACCGGCGCGACGATGGCGGCGTGAGCATCTGGCCGAACCCAGATGTGGTCGCTCGTGTCGATCGCGGTCCATGCGAGGCGGCGGCCGTCACGCGACACCGTCAGCTGCCCGATCTTCGATCCAAAGGTCTGCAGTCCGGTCGGACTCGCCGTCCGCGTCTCGTCGTCGCCAGAGAGCGGCAGGTACCAGATCGCCGTCGTGTCGCGCGCAACGAAGAACACCCCGCGTCGATCCGGCGTGAGCACGTAATTCGCCGTCAGCTCGGGCGCGCTCGCGACAGCCGCCGGTCGCGACGCCTGCACGTCGGTCGAAAACAGAGTGTTCTCGCCGAGTGAACCGGTGACGAAGACGATGCGGGTGTCGTCCAGCCACTCGGGATGGAGATGTGGACCGGCCGGTTCTCCGAAACGAGTGAGCGGGACGACGGCCGGAGGACCGGAGACATTGACGCTGAGAATGTTGCCGAGCGCGCCGGGCACGCCGAACGGATAGAGCTCGTTGGTCGGCAGCGACTGAAACGCCAGCCGCGCGCCGTCAGGCGACCAGACCGGAAAGGACCCGACATCCGACACCTTTCGGGAAACGCCGCCGCGCGACGGCACGATCCAGACGCCGTCGCCGGCCATCTCGTGGTACGCGATGTACTGGCCGTCCGGCGACCACGCCGGCTGCACGTTCTGCCGGCCGTTGCTCGTGAGCGCCGTGGCCGTCGCACCCGCCGCGAGACTCTGGACGTAGATCTCGAGTGTGCCGGATCGATCCGAGCTGAACGCGACGCTCAGGCCGTCGGGCGAGTACGCCAGGAACCCGTCGTAGCCCTGGCCCGTGGTGATCTGTTCGGGCCGAATCGTCGCCAGTAACGCCGTGTTCGGAATGCCGTCCGCGGACAGCCACGATGCGGACACGGGCGCGGCGCCAGAGCGACTGGCGGCGAGCCACAGGCCGCCCGCGACAGCAACCACACCAAGCGCGGCGGCAATCGCGAGCAGCCGCCGAGACCCAGGGCGCTTGCTCGGCGACGTGGCCCGCCTTCGCCAAGGCTCCGGCGGGCTAGCGGGCTGCAGCACGGGCGCGGCGGTCTCGACCACTGGCGTGACCGTCGCGATGAACCGGTAGCCGCGTGTGGCCACGGTTTCGACAAAGCGCGGCGCCCGTGGATCGTCGTCCAGCACCTTCCGCAGCTGCGCGACGACGCGGGTCAGCGCATTGTCGGTGACCGCGACCCCCTTCCAGACGCTGGCAAAGATCTCACCCTTGTCGACGACGCGAGGGGCGCGCTCGATGAGCAGCTGCAAGACGTCCAGCGCCTTCGGTTCGACGGCCAGGGTCGACGCGCCCCGCCGCAGTTTGAACGCGACGAGATCGAGCTCGAACTCGCCGAATTGCCAGCGCGGCGACACCTCTCCCCGGTTCAGCGGCTGATGCATGACTTAATCAGACGACGGACGCGCGCGTCCGGTTGATCCGATTTTCCTCCGCTCAGGGGTTGAGGTCGTGACGGCCGCGTGAGGAAACGACACGAAACCGTGATGGCACCCTCTTTTGTGGGATCCGGCCCTTCGACGAAGCTCAGGGCCGTCCTGAGCCCGTCGAAGGACGGCTTCAGCCGGACCTGACGCGATAATACAAATAGGGCTTGGCTTTGCCGCGGTTGAGCGGTTTCCAGAGATCGAGGTGGTTGGTCGGCCGGCCGCTCAGCAGCTCGCCGACATGGACGACGAAGCCGGCAATGTCCTGGAGGGGGTTGCCGAGATCCAGGTCGAGATCGGCGAACCGGTGCGCGAAGGTGGCGGTCGGCACCGCGATCACCATCTGCAGCGACGGGCTGCCTTCGGCCCGGAAGCTCAGAAGATGGCGTTCGTCGAAGCACGGTTTGGCGGCCGGATCAAAGACGCAGACCTGGTCGATGAGCAGGCGGTGAATGTCGGCGTGCGGCGGCCCTTCGGGATACACCTTGTCGTGGTCCTCGGCGAGCGCCTGGACCTGATCGAAGAACGCATGCGTCACGCTGGCATACACGCGTTCGTCGCCGCCGTAGAAGAACGCGATGACCTCGTCGACGAGCGGCGCGGAGAGCGCCGGCGTCACGCGCAGCGCGGCCAGGAGATTCAACGCACAGGCGCGGCGACCCGGCCGGATGTCTTCGTCGGCCAGCCAGTCGCGCGACATCTCGCCGTCAAACGTTGACGCATCGAGCACGCGCGCGATCTTCGGGTCCACCTCGTCGAGATCGACCTCGATGGTCCGATCGTCGGTCTCGAGATCGATCACGATCACGGCGTGGCCGTCGTGAGTAATCTCCTTCCGCGCCGGCTGCTTCTTCACCTTGGCGTTGGTGACCTCAACCGTGAGGTTGTACCAGCCTTCCGGCAGCGAGTACTCGTCGTCGCCGCGGATCACGAGCGAACCGTCCTCGACCGATGCCTTCAGCTTGAAGGTTTCCGGTGCCCATCCCTTGATCTGGCGGATCCGGTTCATCCGGTAGCGCGTGCCCGGGTCGTAGGCCTTGAATCCGACCGCGATCGACCGCGTTTCCGGATCGGGCTCGTTGAACTCGAAGCCTTCGGCGATTTGGCGCTTGAGGCGAAACGGCTTGTTGCGGCGGCGGAACTGGACCTCGATGTACTCATGCATAGGGGAGGTCAGTCTACAGAGTCGCGCTCACAACCTCACCATCGATTTCTGGTCGCGTTGAGGAACAGGACGAACGTCGCGGCCAGCTGAGCGAGGAGCGCCGACATGCTCTGCGGGACAGGCAAGGGCGGTTGATGACCGAACTCAACCGTGATCTCCTGCGCGAACCACCGCCCCAACGGACCGAGCGGAACGCCGGATCGCCGCCAGCGCTCGACGCGCCCCGGACGATCCGAAAACACACACCGGAGGATCTGGAGTCCGGTCCGGCGGCTGACCGCGCAGTATTCCGCCCATTGACACATCGCGTGCGTACCCAGGCGGCCTTGCCGCGCACTCTCGAGGTGCTCGCGAAGGTACCCCGGCCGCCGCACCTTACGCAGCAGGTGACGCCATCGCAGGAGGTAGTGCGTCGGATCGCACGCGAAGATGCGCCCGGTGCTCCGCAGCCGCTGCTTCAGCGCCGCGAAGAACGCCACTCGATCGGGAATGTGATGGACCGTCGAGAGCAGAATCACGGCGTCGAAGCGCTCCGTTTCAGCAACATCCGCGACCTCACCGGCGATCAACTCGAACGACAGGCCGCGGCGATTGAGCCGCTCGAGACGTGGCGCCAGGTACTCGATGAAGGCCGGATTGATGTCCACGCCCACATAGCGCCGTACGGCGGGGTGGGTGACGATCGTCCGGGTCAGATGTCCCGAACCCGGACCGACCTCGAGGACACGGGCCGGCCGGACCCGATCGAGAAAGTCGATCACGCGCGCCTGGCGCTCCCGCCATTCGTCGGCCACTTCGGAGTCGAAGCCGTGGCCATGGCAGTAGGTCTCCGGCCGCACGAAATCGGCGCGATGCGTGTCGTGATACCGATTGCCGGATTCGACGAGCGCACGCTCCTCGTCCGACAGCAGGGTCCAGACCCAGTGACGCGGCAGGAGCAGGTACAGGCAGATACCTGCCCGGGATTCCAACAGTCTCAAATTGTCCTCGAACGATCCGACAGAGGGCGGCGGCAACTTGTCCGCCGTAGCCTTGGCGCAGGCGGAGCTGGCGGCGCACGCACACCGAGGCGGTGATGCGGCCGGCGCATTCGCAAACGGAGTGCCGTCGCGATGTCCGCTTTGTCCGCGGCGAACCGCGTGTCAACCCTCGTGCGGTGTCTGATTCGACAACGTTTCACGTACGCGATCAGACATTTCGACATAGCAAGCTGGTGCGTAGGAACGAGCCGGACCGCGTTCGCATGGTACGGATGGCGCGGCGGAATCTCCTGTAACATCGACCCGCGCTCAAGGACGAGCCTCGATGCCCGGAGTCTTCATCAGCTATCGCCGGTCCGACTGCGGACCGTGGGCCAATCACCTCTTCTGCGATCTCGCGCGCGAGTTCGGCTCGTCGGTCGTGTTCATGGACATCGGCGGCAGCATTCCGCGCGGCGCGAAGTTCGACGAGGTGATCCGTCAGTCGCTCGGCGAATGCGAAGCGCTGCTGGCCTTGATCGGTCCCGACTGGCTCAACTGCACGCGCGACGGCAAACGGCGGCTGGACTTCGAGGACGACTGGGTGCGAACTGAAATCGCGACCGCGCTGCAGCGGAAGATCATCGTCGTGCCGGTGCTCTTCGGCGACGTGAAGCTGCCCGACGCGGCCTCGCTGCCGCCCAACCTGCAGGATCTGCTGCGCTGCCAGGCCGCCGTCGTCAACGACCCGGAGTGGAACACGCTCATCGGCCGGTTGATCGACGACCTCACGAAGCAGACGACGCTCCGGCGGCTGAGCGCGGCAGCCACCTCCGCCGAATCCGGCCTGCGACTGCTCGGCGATCTCGCCAAGGACAAGCCGGGCGTCGTCGACGCGGTGAGCCGATCGAAGGAAGTGATCGCGATCACCGAGCGCCAGCTCGGCAACCTCGACTTGCTGAAAAGGATTCACGATTCGCTGCACACCATCGAGGCGGAGTGCCTGCGGCCGATGCAGACCGGCGGTTTCAATCCGCGCGTGCGGCCGTTTCAGGTGACGTTTCAGGCCGAGGACGCGAAGATTCGCGAGGCGGCCAAGCACGATGCCGTCAACGACGCCCTGCGCGAGGATCTGCTCGATCAACTGACGGCGGTGGCCGCGGCGTTTCAGACGCTGCTCAAGAGCAGCGCGCAACCGGACCATCAGCAACTGGTGAGCGCGCTCACGCTGCTCCTGTCGCGCAACCTGGATCGTATCGACCAGTGCATGGTCGCGACGGCGCGCGAAGTGAAGCTCGAGCGGCTGATCGATCTGATGGTGGCGGTTCAGGGCAAGCTGACCGTGCCCGCGAGCGGTCCGGACGCGGCACTGCGTCCGCTCTGGGACGGCGTCGAGGCCCTGAAGCAGCTGGAGCGCGAGCTCGATCAGCGTGTACAGGAGCACACGCTGCTGCAGGACCTTGATTCCAAGCTGCGGTCGATCTGCGAAGGCGGCAACGCACAGTCGGCAACGACGGAATGGCCGCGGATCCAACGCGCCCGGAATCGCCTCGTGCCGCCCTTCACTGCCGAACTCAGCGCCGGCAGCGAACAGATGGCGGACACGGAGAAGGAAATCAGCGCCGCGGTGGCCGGAGGCGACCAAGCCAAGACCGCGACGCTCGTGTCCGAGTACTTCTGGATCGTCAGCTCGGTGTTCCGCCACACCGATCAGCAGCTGCTCAAAGTCTCCGGACGCTTGAGCGTGGTCAGCCAGCCGCTCAAGGCGATTCTGGCCATCGGCTAAAGGGAGGCAGCGTGACCGATCAAAATGCGGCGACGGACAGGCTGAAGCCTGTCCCTACCGGAATCACCTCGCAGCCGTTCGAATCGATCAGCGAGCTGCGCGACGCGCACGCACAGTTGATTGCGCTCGTCGACAGCGAGTTGCAGACGGACTCATCCGTCGACGGCGAACGGCAGGCCATCGAGCGGCATCTCGACGAAGCGGTGTCGTTCATCTACCGCAGCGCGGCAACCGGCGTGTTCCTCGAGCACGTCGGCGATCGCACGGCGGCCACCGTGCTCCTCGACTACTGGGTCTCGGCTCTGGCACGCGCCGGCCATCCGCTCGAATCGCAGCGGCTCCGCCCCTTCGACGCGGCCAAGCTGCCCGACCTCAGCGACAAACCGTGCCCCTTCAAGGGGCTCGACGCCTTCACGCTCGACGACCAGAAGTTCTTCTTCGGACGCGACGACGACATCAAGGCCCTGGCGGCGCAGATCGTCGAGCATCCGCTGGTGATCGTGGCCGGGGCGTCGGGCAGCGGCAAGTCGTCGCTGGTGATGAGCGGCGCGCTGCCGGCGGTGAAGGCGCACGGCGGCTTTCGCTTGCTCGACGTGCTGCGGCCGGGCAACGCCGTGCTCGAACATCTCGCCAGGGCGGCGCAGGTCGGGGCGGCCGCCCCGGAACCGGGAACGCGGCTGCACGATGAGCCCGAACGGCTCGTGGCGTGGCTTGGCGGCGACGAGGCGCCCGCGACCATCATCACCATCGATCAGTTCGAGGAAGTCTTCACGCTCGCAAGCGACGGAGATCGACGGACGCTCGCCACCAGCCTGGCCAGGCTGCTCGACGGTCGCAAGCACCGCGTGGTGCTCACGATTCGCGAGGAATTCCAGACCCGCTTCGTCGAGCTCGAGCCGCTGCGGCAGCACCTCGACAAGGCCTGGTATCACATGCGGCCGATGGGCTACGACGCGTTGCGGGCCGCGATCGATCGACCGGCGAGCCTCGTCAATCTCCAGTTCCAGCCGGGCATCGCCGACGAGCTCGTGAAGAGCGTCCTCGGGCAGCCGGCGGCCCTGCCGCTGCTGCAGTTCACGCTGCGTGCGCTCTGGGACCATCGCGACCGCAACCGGATTACGCGTGAGGTGTACGACAAGGTCGGCGATCCGCTGACGGCGCTGAAGGCCTCGGCCGACGCGTTCTACGACGGCGTGCCGCAGGAAACCAAGGACGAAGTCCGCCGCGTGCTGCTGGAACTCGTGCGGGTCGACGATTTCCTCGAAGCCTATCGTCAGCCCGTGCCGCTCTCGCGTCTCCTCGGCGCCGGCCGCGCGAACACCGCGGCCGTCGTCGCACTGCTCATTCAGAAGGACTACCTGCGCACCTCGCCAGGCGCCGGCAACGACGAGCTCGTCGAAGTCAAACACGAATCGCTCATCCGCAACTGGCCGCGCTACGTCACCTGGATCGACGAGAAGCGGTTGATCCGCCGGCGGCGGCTCACAATTACCGAAGCGGCCGCCCGCTGGGAAAAGGATCGCAATCCCGAACTGCTCTTCAAGGGCTGGCAACTCGAAGAAGCCAGGAACTACCAGGATCTCTCGCCGTCCGAAAGCGCGTTTCTCGCCGCCAGCCAGGACGCCGCCGATCAGAGCAAACGCCAGAACGAGGAACGGATCCGCCGCGAAGGGCGCGTGCGGCTGCGCTGGCTGACGGTGGCGACGATCGCCGCCGCGAGCATCTCGGTCGCCTTTGCGATTCTCTGGCGGCGCGCCAACGAAACCGGCGACAAGGCGTCGCTGCTGGCCGAGCTCACGGGTGCACGGTTTCTCGCCGAAAGCGACCCGACCGCCGGCATCGTCGGCATCGGCCTCGCGATGGAGAGCCATCAGTCGGTTGCCGACGACGCGGACATGTGGGCCGCCTCGCTGCGGGCGATTTCCGGCGTGCCGGACACCGCGGTGACGCAGGCGAAGTTCGAACATCCCGATCTCGTCGACGCGTTCTGCCTGCAGAAGCCCGGGGATGCGGGGATCGCCGGCATCGTCACGCGCGGCCGCACCGACCTGCGTTTCTGGTCGGCGCGCGGTGTCGGGCTCGGCCACTTCGCGAGCGATCCGCCGGCGGATCCGATCGTCTTCGCTGGGGTCACGGCCGACGGCACCGGTCTGGTCGCGGTGTGGAAGGACGTCGTGCGGTGGTTCGATGAACGCGGCCAGGTCGTGAAGACCGTGAAGCCGGGAGCAGCGGTCAATGCCGCGGCCGCCAGCCGTACGGGTGGGCGCCTCTTTCTGGCGTCGGCTGGCGGCGTGACCGTCCTCGGCGCCGACGGTGCGGCGCTTGGCGGTTTCGGCGAGGCGTACGGCCTCATCGACGAAGTCGTTCCCAACGGCGACGGCACCGTGGCAGCGACGCTGCAAAGCGGTGTGCTGCGGATCTGGGACGTGCCGTCAGGACGGCCGCGCTTCGTCCCGAGCAATCCGCCGCCGCGGCGCGGCGCTCCCGGTCCAGTCGACACCTGGCCGCCGGAGGTGCGGTCCGTGCTGTTCGTGCCGACGCCGATCGGCGAAATCGTCCAGGCGATTGGCAGCGACGCCGTCACGCGGTGGTGGCGATCGGGCGACGGATCGCCGGCGCGGTTCGGCACCCGGCCGCCGGAGGCGATTGTCGCCGCGGCGTTCAGTCTCGACGGTCACACGGCGACGGTGTCGACCGAAGGGACGATCAAGGTGCTGGACGCGTACGGCCAGGAAGTCTCGCAGTGGCCGAGCCCGGGCATTGCCAAGATTGCGTTCGACAACAACAACCGGCAGATCGCCGGCGCGCCAGCCGTCGGCGGAACGGTCACCGTGTGGGATCTGAACGGTCTCCACGCGACGACACTGCGCGGCCACGCCGCGGCGATCAAGTCGACGGTGTTCGACGCCTCGGGCGCGTTTCTCCTGACCTCGTCGTTCGACAATACGGCGCGCTTGTGGAATCTCCGCCAGCGGCTCGGCGCGACGCTGAGCGACCATGACGGATCGTTCAAGCGCGTCGCCTTCAGCCCGGACGGCAAGCAGCTGGTGACGACCAACGACTATTCGCTGCGCGTCTGGAATCCGGCCTTCACGTCGTTCAGGGAGTTCAACGGCCATCGCGACGCCATCCTCGAGACGCAGTTCAGCGCGGATAGCCAGCGTCTTCTGACCGTCTCGCTCGACGGATCGGCGCGGGTGTGGACGATTCAGGACGGCGCCTCGCAGGCGCTGACGATTCCGGATGGGGTGATGGACCACGCCGCCTTCAGCCCGGACACTCGCGAGATCGTCACGACCTCGTCCGACGGCACGGCGCGAATCTGGAGTGTCAGCGGGCAACCGGTCCGGACGCTGGCCTCGGGGGGCGTCATCGATGCGATCTTCAGCCGCGACGGCACGCGGCTGCTGACGGTCGGCCGCGACAAACTTGAACTCTGGGATCGGAACGGTCGCTCGATTGCCGCGCTCACCGGCCAGTTCACCAACATCGTGTTTTCGGCCGACGGTCAGCGCTTCGTCACGAGCGACGACAAAGGCCTGCAGGTCTGGTCCGCGGACGGCAAGCCTGGCAATCGCATCGAGCTTGCGAGGGTCGCGAACATCGGCTTCGCCGAAAACAGTACGCGGCTGTTTTCGGCAACCGGCGACGGCGCAATCGCGCTCTGGGATCTCAACGGGCTGCGCATCACCGGTTTCAATGCCGGTGAATTGCAGAATGCCGTGCTCAGCCGCGACGGCCGTCTCATCGCGGTCAGCAATGCGGATCGCCGGCTGCGGCTCTGGAACTGGACGGGACAACTGCTCGCGACCATCAACGCCGACACGCTGTCGCTCAGTCCGGACGGCGCGTTCATCGCGACGATTCTGCAGTCGCAGAACACACCGCGCGTCTGGCCGATTTCGCGCGCGGGTTACGCACAGCGGCTGGCCAACCTGCAGTTGCCGTGTCTGACGCCCTCGGAACTGCGCGAAGGGCTACTATTGGAGGACGCCGAGGCTCAACAGCAAGTGAGCCGCTGCCAGGCGACTCCCGCGACAGGAGAGAGACGATGATCGGCACGTCGGTCCGCCTTCGCCAAGGCTTCGGCGGACAAGCAGCTGTGGCGGCGATGCTGCTCGTGGCCAGCGCGGGTCTGGCCGCGCAAAGCGCGATTCGCGCCAACCGTTACAACACCGTGAGCCGCATCGTGCGTCCCACGGTGATCACCTGCCAGAACGGCCAGTATTCGGAGGAAGGCAAGGGACGCGTCGCCACTGAAGACGCACAGTGCCAGCGGCAACGGATGAACGCGACCGCGGTGGCGATTTCGGTCGCGCCGTCGTCGTACGCCACGATCGACAATCCCCCGTGCACACTCGGCAACACCGACGCCACGGCGCTGGCGCTCGCCCGCACGCAGATCGGCGGCACGGTGACCAACGCGGCTCTCTACAGCGCGCTGCAGCGCCGCGCGGAACTCCTCGGCAGCGACGCGTCGCTCCTGGCGCAGGGGTCCGCCGGCGCCCAGGCCAACACCTCCACCTGTCAGCTTTTCGTGCTGCGCGTCCCCGTGCGGGCGAGCGCCATCCGCCTCGTGGAATTCCAGGCCAATCAGAATCAGAAGAGCGACAACCAGCGCTGCTTCGACGCGCGCGTCGGGCCGTCCAAGACCGGCGACTACGCGCTCTACCCCGCGAGCGGCAGTTGTGCCATCGCGTGGTCCGGCTGGCAATCCGGATTGGTCGTCGACGACCCGGGCACGAACAGCGCCCTCGTCACGGGCGTGTTCAAGAACTGGTCGAGCGATCGCACCCGCTCGGGTCAGATTTGGGTCTGGTACGGCGGCTCACCGGCTTCCGCGGTGACGACCGTCCCGCGCGCGCCCAGCGGCGTCACCGTCCGCCCACGCTGAAAATGCGCCACGAAAGCACGAAAAGCATTCTCACCACTGAGGTCAGGGAGTTCGCAGAGACATCCAGACTGAATTCGACGCGGCGCCGCGAAGCGGCGGCGTCAGCGTGAACGAGTCGCAGAAACGAGACGAACATGGATCGACAAAGTCTCGTTTCTGCGGCTCGATCACGCTGACCGCGCGGCTACGCCGGCCGGCCCGCGTCGAATCTCTGTGTTCTCTGTGACCTCTGTGGTGATCTTCTTGAATTTCGTGTCTTCGTGTTTTCGCGGCGCATTTGGAACCCTAGCGCGCCAGTCGACGATGCTCGAAGCGCACACCGGCTTCGGGTCCGGTTCCGATCTTGCTGACGACCATCACGATATCAGACCCGTTCGCGGACGACCTGACGCGCGTCCTTGTCGAAGCGGACGGCAATCAGGCGCGGATGCCGCAGCTTGTTGTCGGGCGTCCATTCGGCGAATCCCACCTGGACGACGACCTCCGGCTTGACCCAGTGGACGCGCAGTCGCGGCAGCCCGACGGCCTTCGTGAACGGCGGCGTTTCGCGGTGCAACGCCTCGAAGCGCTGACGCAGGTCGACGAGGAGCGCCGTATTGAATCCGGTGCCCACCTTGCCGGCAAACACGAAGTCGTCGCCCTCGAAGTAACCGAGCAGCAGCGCACCCAGCCCGACGCGCGCCCCCTGCGGATCGGTGAAGCCGCCGATGACCAGTTCCTGCGACGCATCGCACTTCATCTTGAGCCAGTGTTTCGATCGCTTGTGCTCGTACGGCGAGTCGAGCCGCTTGGCGATCACGCCTTCCCACCCCTCGCGGCAGGCGCGCTCCCACGGCGCGGGTTCGTCGAGCGGCCGCACCTGCGCGATGGGCAGCACGAACGGAATCGTCGCCAGCAGACGCCGCCGTTCGACCAGCGTGAGCTTCGTCACATCGCGTCCGTTCAGCCACAGGATGTCGAAGACGTTGTAGTCGGCGTCGCCCTGGCGGCCCCAGCCACCGGTCGCTTCGCCGTCGAGAATCGCGCTCTCGATGGGAAGGGCGCCAACCGCACGCGCGACCGCGGGATACGCCGCGGTCCACGACAACCGGTTGCGTGACCACAACTGGACGTCGGTGCCGTCCTTGTACGCGAGCATCCGGATCCCATCGAGCTTGCGCTCGAAGGTCCACTCCGGACCTTGAAAGCGGTCTTTGATGAGGGTAGCCGCCATCGGCTCGAGCCACTCGGGAAGACGCATCGCGACGTTTCTTATCACAGACGGCCACGTATAGACTGCGGCAGTGATGTATCGACGGCTCGCCGTCGCTTTCTCGATTCCACTGACCGTCTTCGCGGCCGTCGCGCTACTCGCCCAGCGGCCGGATGCCTTCACCAGTTCACGTGACCACGCGGCGATTCAATACTCCACTCGCGCGGTCGATACGAGCGCGACGCGCCTCAACCGCGGCCTCGAAACCGGCGCCGTCAGCCTGACCTTCGACAAGAACGCGGGCTATCTCCCTGCGATTCTGAGCGCGCTTGGCGTGCCGGTCGAATCGCAGCTGCTGGTCTTTTCGGAAACCAGCGCGCAGGCGCCGCTCATCAAGCCGGCAAATCCGCGCGCGATCTATTTCAACGACACCACCGCGGTCGGCTGGGTCCGCGGCGCCGACACACTGGAAGTCGCCGCACACGATGCGCGGCAGGGCACGATCTTCTACGCGCTCGAGCAGCAGGCCGCGGCCCGCCCGCAATTGAAGCGGCGCGACGGCTGTCTCGAATGCCACCTGACGTGGGACACGCTGGGCGTACCCGGGCTGACGATGATCAGTACGTTCCCGATGTCGGACGACAAACATGCCTACGCGTCCGGAGTAACCGTCGACCACCGCACCGACTTTGATCTCAGGTGGGGCGGATGGTATGTCACCGGCAAGTCCGTACCGGCGCGGCACTACGGCAACGCGCCGGTCATTCGTCCGGCGGCGGAGCTCAATCGCGCCGCCGGCCCGGCGCCGATCCTGTCGTCGGTCACGGGACAATTCGACACCGCCGGCTTCCTCAGTCCATACAGCGACGTCGTCGCCTCGATGGTCCTCGCCCACCAGACGCACATGACGAACCTGCTGACGCGGCTCGGGTGGGAAGCGCGTGTCGCGGAACAGAGCGGCGCCGATCCGAAACTCGTCCTCCGGATGCAGACCGCGGTGCGGGATTTCGTCGATTACCTGCTCTTCGCCGACGAGGCGCCGTTCCCGCGCCGGATTGAGGGCGTGTCCGGCTTCGCCGAGGCCTTTGCGAAACTCGGGCCGAAGGATCAGCAGGGACGATCGCTGCGCGATCTGGATCTCACACGGCGTCTGCTGAAGTATCCGTGCAGCTACTTGATCTATTCGCCGGCCTTCGACGCGCTGCCCGCGAGCACGCTTGACGCCGTGTATCGCCGCATGTGGATGGTTCTCTCAGGCGAGGACGGCGCAAAGCGCTACGCGAGTCTGACGCTGGCCGACCGCACCGCGGTCGTCGACATCCTGCGCGAGACCAAGAAGAATCTGCCCGCGTACTTTGCGACCGTCACCAAATGACGACGGCGTCCGGCTTCAACCGGACCCGCGACTGAGATCGTGTCGGACAGGCTAAAGCCTGTCCCTACGGTGTCAGGAGTGCGCGGGCGATGCGGCGGGCGCTGTTGCGGATCGCGCGGGTCGCGCTCAGATTGGTAATCGACGCGCGCGAGATGGCATCGACATCCGCGCCGACCTTGAAGGGATCGCGGATGTTCTTGCCGGCGAATTGCGCGGGAAATTCCTTGAGCTCGATCGAGAAGTAGCCGTACGGCTCGTGGTGCTCGGCGACGATGACACCGGTGAGCAGGCCGCGCATGTCCATCCCGACCAGCATCTTGATGGGGCCGTCGTAACCGCGCTCGAGCGGCTCGAGCTCGGTGGTCCAGAACGCCAGGCCGACGACCGGCCGCGTGCCCGCGCTCTCGGGCCCGTAGGCCTTGAAGTGCGGCGGCGACGGCTCCTTGGCCGAGAAGCCGGCGGCGGCCGGGAACAGCTGCGTCAACTGCGCGAGCAGTTTGCCCTCGGGCGGAGCCTGGCCTGCGGCTATCATCGTGGAGCCGGCCTGGTCCGCCGTAGCCACGGCGAAGGCGGAGGCGAGCGCGGCCACGATCAGCATGCGGCGCATGGACGGTAGTGATTATCACATGACGAAGTTTGCGGCTGCGATGCTCGGGCTCGTGATCGTCGCGACGCCGGCGACACTTTTGTCGCAACGCGCCAGCGACCGTCTGACCAACGCGAAGGCCCTGCAGTGCGTGTTCTCGACGCTCACGACCGGCGACTGGAAGGCCGGAGCCGCGTCGGCGGAAACGAAACCGGTCAACATCAAGATCGGCTTCGACGAAATCGACGCGGATGACGGCACCGCGCGCGTGATCGGAGCCTTCGGTCCCTCGGAAATCGTGGTGCGTCAGTCAGGCGGCGTGCTGCATTTCTTGCAGTCGTTCCGCGAGGGGCCGCTCTACGTGACGACGATCTTCCCGTACGAAAGCCGGCCGGGACTGCTGCGCGCGGTACACACGCGACACGAATTCACGGAAGTGTCGCTGCCCGGGTTCACATCGCGCCCTGAACAGTACGTTGGGGACTGCGAAGTGACGAAATGAGCGGACAGGCTAAAGCCTGTCCCTCCCGTAGACGCCGGACGAAACATCGGTAGGGACAGGCTTTAGCCTGTCCGCTCACCCGAGAATCTGCTTGGCGATCGTTTGCAGTTGCAGATTCGACGTCCCCTCGTAGATCTGTCCGATCTTCTGATCGCGCCACAGCTTCTCGACCGGATATTCCTTCACATAGCCGTTGCCGCCGCAGAGGTTGATGGCCAGTGACGTGGTGCGTTCGGCGACTTCGGACGCGAACAGCTTGCACATCGCCGCTTGAGTGAGAAAGGGCTGCTGCGCGTCGCGCAGCCGTGCCGCCGAATGGACCATCAGCCGCGCCGCGGCCACTTCCGTCGCCGCGCGCGCCAGCTGGTGCTGGACCGCCTGGAACTCCGCGATCGGCTTGCCGAACTGCTTCCGCTCCTTGACGTAGCGGATCGCGTGATTCAAGGCGCCCTGCGCGGCGCCGACCATCTGCGCCCCGATGCCAATCCGTCCTTCGTTGAGCGTCTCGATCGCGACCTTGTAACCCTTGCCCACCTCGCCGAGCACGTTGGCGCGCGGCACGCGGCAATCGTCGAGCAGCAGTTCGCAGGTGCTGCTGGCGCGAATCCCGAGTTTGTCTTCCTTCTTGCCGACGGCGAATCCCGGAAACCCGCGCTCGACGAGAAACGCGGTGATGCCGCGGTACCCCGCGGCCGGATCGAGGTTCGCGAACACGATGAAGACGTCGGCTTCGTTCGCGTTGGTGATCCAGAGCTTGCGGCCGCTGAGGACGAAGTGATCGCCCGCCTCGCGCGCCCGCGTTGCCATGGCAAAGGCGTCGCTGCCCGATCCCGCTTCCGACAGCGCGTAGGCGCCGATGGTGCGCGTCGCCAGCGCCGGACAGTACCGCGCCTTCTGATCGGCGTTGCCCCAGCGCAGCAGCGCATTGATGAAGAGCGTGTTCTGCACGTCCACCATCACCCCGACCGACGGATCGACCTGGGAGAGCGCCTCGACGGCGAGCACGGAATGGAAGAACGTCGCGCCCGCCCCGCCGTACTCCGCGGGGATTTCGATGGCCATGACGCCCAGGTCGAAGAGCGCCGGAATCAGCTCGGGGCGCAGCTTGGCATGCTCGTCCATCGCCCGGACGTAGGGCCGGATTTCCCGGTCGGCAAACTCGTAAACGCTGTTGAAAAAGAGCGTTTCGTCCTCGGACAGGCCCGGTGTGGAGAGGGTGGCAGTAGTCATTGGCGCACGTTTCAGACAGTTCTGGCGGCGGTAGGGACAGGCAGCCTGTCCGTCTCGTTCAAAAATTCACTCTTGCGGAACCACTCTAGCAGGGGCAAAGTAGGCCCACTATGACTTCTTTCCGAACTGTCTTGATGGCTGCTGCCGCGGCCACCGTCGGCGCCACCGTGCTCTCACAGCCCGTGCCGGTCGCCGGTCAGGCGTCCGCCGCGGCAACGGCAGTCACGTTCAACAAGGACATCCTGCCGATCTTTCAGCGCAGCTGTCAGAATTGCCATCGGCCGAATTCGCTGGCGCCGATGTCGCTGCTGACCTACGAGCAGGCGCGCCCGTACGCGTCGGCGATCAAGCGGCGCACGAGCATCCGCAACCGGCAGGGCACGATGCCGCCGTGGTACATCGAGAAGAACATCGGCATCCAGGATTACAAGAACGACATTTCGCTGAGCGACGCGGACCTCGCGAAGATCGCGGCCTGGGCCGACAACGGCGCGCCGCGCGGGAACCCGGCCGATGCGCCGGCACCGCTCACGTTCAACGACTCGACCGAGGGCTGGACGATCGGCACGCCCGATCTCGTCGTCAAGACGCCGCCGGTCACCGTGAAGGCCGTGCAGCCGGATTGGTGGGGACCCGCCGGCTTCGCCGACACCGGCCTCACTGAAGACCGCTACGTCGCGGCCGTCGAGATCAAGGAAGTCAACGATCAGATGGGCAAGGGCAACGCGTCCAACACCGTCGGCGGCTTCTTCATCTTCCACCACGCGCTGATGGGCGCCCAGGCGCCGGGCGCGCCCGCCGCTGGCGCACTCGGCGGCGGCTGGCCGGTTCACGAAGTCGGCCGCAACGCCGACGTGTTCAATCCTGACGCCGGCAAACTGCTGCGCGCCGGTTCCAAAGTCGGCTTCGGCAACGTGCACATGCACGCCAACGGCAAGGACACCACCGGTCACCTCGAGATCGCATTCAAGTTCCATCCGAAGGACTACAAGCCGAAGTACACCGAACGCCTGATGCCGATCGGCACCGGCGACATCGACATCCGCGGTATGGAGTCTGGCCAGAAGGTCGAAGCGTTCATGACGTTGCAGGCGCCGACGAAGGTGACGGTGTACGAGCCGCACATGCACGCCGCCGCCGTCCGCATGTGTTTCGACGCGATCTACGGTTCGCGCATGGAGACGCTCAGCTGCTCCGGCTACGACCACAGCTGGGTGCGTGCGTATCAGTACGCCGACAACGCGGCGCCGCTGCTGCCGCGCGGCACGATCCTCCGGATCACCGGCTACTACGACAACACGCCGGCCAACCGCAACGTCGCCGACCCGCGCAACTGGTCGGGTCTGGGCCACCGCTCGATCGACAACATGAACATCATGATCATGCAGGGCGTCTCGCTCACCGACGAACAGTTCCAGGCCGAAGTCACGGCACGCCGTGCCGCCCTGCAGCTGAAGCCGGGAGAGGACGCCCCGGGTTGCCCGCTCTGCTCGTTCGAGAAGATTCCGGCCGCGCCGCGCTTGCCGCAGGCCACGGGACAACAGCAATGAAACACGCGCGCCTGGCGACGATCGGCGCGATCGCGCTCGCGGCCATCGCGGCCGTGGGCGTGACCGCGCAGATCCAGCCGTCGATCAACAACGTCACGCCGATCTATGAGGGCTGGGTCCCGAACCCGGACGGGTCGTTCGAGCTGCACTTCGGCTACATCAACCGCGACTGGAGCCAGTCGGTCTCGGTCCCGATCGGGCCGGAGAACACGATGGGCGCCACGCCCGATCTCGGACAGCCGACGAATTTCTTCCCGCGCCGCAACCGCTTCGTGTTCCAGGTGCACGTGCCGAAGGACTTCGGCACCAAGGAAATCGTCTGGACGCTGACCACCAAGGGGCGCACCGAAAAAACCTACGGTTCGCTCCGCGCCGACTACGCGCTCGACGACACGTCGATCATGTCCAACATCGGCACCGGCGGCGGCCTCAGCACCACGCCGGACATGGTGGGCAACAAGGCCCCGACGCTGGCGCTCGAGGGCGCCAAGAACCGCACTGCAAAGGTCGGCGAGCCGGTCGCGCTGACCGCCGTCGCCAAAGACGATGGGAAGCCGAACGTGCGGAACATGCCGGCGCGGCTCGGCAGCGACTACACGCTCCCGCAATCCGCCACCGGCCTGCGGCTGTCGTTCTTCGTCTATCGCGGGCGCAACGCCGCTGTGACATTCGATCCGCCGCAAGTGGAAACCTGGGAGAACACGCGCGACGGCGGCGGCTCGCCGTGGTCCGCCGGCTTCAAGACGCCGCCCGTTCCGGAAGGCAACACGTGGCAGGCCCGCGCCACGTTCGCCGAGCCCGGCACCTACGTCATCCGCGCCCTCGCGCACGACGGCGGCCTCTGGGCGTCGCAGGACATCACCGTCACCGTTACCCGCTGAGCGCTCCGCATGTAGGGTCCGACGTCAGTCGGACCTCACGTGGTTGTCAAATGCGCCACGAAAACCCGAAAGCACGAAACAAATCCTGCAGCTCGACACGTCCACTCCAGGCGTAGCCTCCAGCTCGTTGCCAGGCGCTCGATCTAACGCGCCACAGAGACACCGAGACACAGAGGACGCTGGGCCTCGACGCGGGCGGCCTGCGGAGCAGGCCGCGCTTTCAGCGTGAATCGAGTCACGCAAACGAAACCACCAATGAACGATGCGGGTTTCGTTTGTGTGACTCGTTCACGCTGACGCCGCCGCTTCGCGGCGCCGCGTCGAGGACAGCCGTTTCGTGTTTTCGTGATTTCGTGGCGAATTTCTCTGCGATCTGTCTGACCTCGGTGGTTTGAAACGCTCTGCCTACCCTGAATTGGAGATGAAACAGTCCGCCGGTCCCGCGTCTCGCGTGTCAAGATAACCGCGTCTTGATGGAGGCCGGTATGCGGAAGAGTGCGGGCGTCGGGATCATCGGAGCGGCGGCAGTCGCCGTCCTCGTCGCCGCCGGCGCGATCGCACCGGCGCTTGTCGCGCAGACGCAGACGCCGCCGGCGCAGGCCGAGATCCTCGGACCGCAAGGCCCCAGCCCGTACAACGTCGTCCGCGGCTGGCACAAGCCATTTGCCCAACCTGGATTCGCGTTTGGCGGCAACTCGGGAGTCTTCGCCGAGTCTCCGAACCGCATCTTCGTCGCGCAGCGCGGCGAAGCGAAGCTCCCGGATCCCGTGCCGGCGGGATTTCTCGGCTTCGCCGGATCGATCGGCATCAACGTCCTGAGCGACACGGCCCGCCGCGTGTGGAAGAACTGCCTCTACACGCTCGACGGCGACGGCAAGGTCAAGGAACTGTGGACGCAGTGGGATCATCTGTGTGAAGGCTCGTCCGGCCCCGGACCGCATCGCCTGCGCATCAGCCCGTACGATCCCGACCGTCGCGTCTGGGTCGTGAACGAGACCTTCAGCCAGATCTACGTGTTCTCGAACGACGGCAAGAAGCTGCTGAAGACGCTCGGCGAGAAGAACGTCCAGGGATCGGACGGGACGCACTTCGGCAAGCCGCAAGACGTCGCGTTCCTGCCCGACGGCCGCATTCTCGTCGCCGACGGACTCGACAACCACCGCGTGATGATCCTCGACAAGAACATGAACTATCTCGGCGAGGTCGGCGGACGCGGCAAGGGCCCTGGACAGTTCGATGGCGTCCACGCCATCGCGGTCGGACCGAACAACCGCGTGTACGCCCTCGATCGCTCGGGCGGGCGCATCAACGTCTTCCGCTGGACATCCGATCAGAAAACGCTCGAATTCGTCGAAGCCTTCACCGGTCTGCGGCTGCCGCTCGACATCATCGTGAACGACGACAGTCTGTGGATCACCGACCTGCAACCGCTCCGCTTCATCAAGTACGACTTCAAGGGCAATCAGCTCTACACGTGGCTCGTCCCGCGCGACCTGCCCGACGGCTACCTCGAAGTCCACACCTTCACGGTGGACTCGAACCGGAATCTGTACGGCGGCGACAACCAGTACGGCCGCACGCAGAAGTTCGTCCCGAAGCCGGACGCGGATCCGAAGTTGATCATCGGAACGCCCTGGGTCGCCCGTCGGTAGGGACAGGCTTCAGCCTGTCCGGGACAGTCCTGCAGCGGCGTGCAGAACTGTCGCCAGGCTGATCCAACGGATACACATTCCATAGCGCGGCGAAAGAGTACCTCCGAACCCGTGTGGGATAATTTCCCCTCGGAGCTCAGGAATCAGATGGCAATCGCCCGGACGGCAGGCATCATCACGTTGACGGCATCGCTCGGCCTCTCGCTCGCCTGTTCCAAAGAGGAACCGGTCCAGACCGCGTCGGTGGCCAGCCAGCAGCACGTCGATCCCGAGAAGGCGGCCGCCGAAGCGATGCAGCGGAAGCTCGACGAGCGGCTCGAGAGCATGGCCCAGGCGTGTCCGGCCGGCAACGGCAAAGAAGTGCCGATCAAGTTGCCGATGTCGCGGACGACGGTCACGATCCTCGGCGGAACGCCGAAGGAGCGGTCGATCATTCAGGACAAGATCGAAACGCTCCTCAAGACCGGCCAGTGCCTTCGCATCGTGCAGATGGTCGTCTGGCAGGACAACCAGAGCTACACGCCGGCAACGCTCAAGCCAGAGAGTGGTACTTCGGCGGTCCCGACCGGCAACGCCGCTTCGAACCGCGACGGTCTCGAGCTCGTGGCGTTCGTGGACGATGGAGTAGCCGACTCGATCTTCCTCTACGACCACAACATCAAACGCGCCCTCGGCGAGATCGTTCCCCCCGCTAAGCTGAAGGCAGAGTGAGGCGATCGGAAGATTTCAGGATTTAGGAATTTCCTTAAATTCGCTTCAGTTCGCGGTGCAGAACTGATTCCCATGAGCCGATAGACCGACTCATGGAGATTCCCCGCCTGCCACGACGGCGCGCTGTGGGGTTGATCGCGCTGGCCCTGTTCCTCCTGTCGTCGGTGCTCTACCGCACGACCGGGTGGGCGCAGTCCGAGGGTGAATACCCGGTCGTCGACGTCGACCTGACCGAGCCTGACGTGCTCATCCGCACGCGCAGTCTCTCGTCGCTCTTCCGCGATCTCCTGCGCGTGCCGCTCGCCCAGGATCTGCTCGGCGAAGACTTCGTTTTCTACTATGAGAGCAATCCCGATCGTCTCGGTCTGAACGGCACGATTCGCCGGATCGCGTACGAGCACGAGCTGACCTGGACCGATCGTCTGGTCTCGATGGTCTTCGACGAGCCGGCCGACGTCGTCCTGTGGCGAGGCGACAAAGGCGCGCTGGATCACTGGGCCATCGCGATGACCCGCAACTCGCTCGCCACCCTGCTGCAGGAAGTGGCCACGGCCGCAGCAAAGGATCGGCAGCTGTCGCGGTTCGGAGAACTGACCGTCGACGGCGCGGCCGTGACCGTCTACGCGCTGGACTACGCGCCATCGCAGACGCTCTTGATCGCCGCGCGCGGCGATCGGCTGGTCGTGCTGTCCGAACGGGGACTCCTGGGCGACGGAACCGGCCGTCTGCGCGTCGACCCGTCGTTGGCGATCAGCCAATTGCTTTCCGCGGATGCGGGCAAGCGCCGCATTTTCGACGAGGCGTTTCCGCCGGTGCCTGACGGCCTGACCCACAGCGTCGCCGCCAAACTCAATTTCCTTTCGTTCGGCTACCAGGATTTCTTCCCCGGCGTCGATGCGCTGCGCTTCGACTTCGGCAACGGTCAGTGGTCGTCGTCGCTGCTGGTCGACGGCGCCGAGCTGCCGACCGACCGCCTCAACGATCGCGGCTTGTGGTCCGCGGTCCCGGCCAACGCCGCGCTCTGCGCGATGCTTCCGGTCGACTGGTCGCGCGGCCGCGACATCTCGGCCGCGATGGCCGCGGACGTCCGCACCGCGGATCTCTGGCAGGAGCTCGAAGGGCCGGCCGTGGCGTGCTGGTATGTCGGCGCGCCGCTCCACGCGCCGCTCATCGCCGCGACGCTCAAGAATCCGCGTCCGGCGCTCGAACCGTTTCTCACCAGCCTCTTCGACTGGAGCGTGAAGAAACCGGCTGCGACTCCCGCCGTGGTGCCGCGCCGGGCCGCCACGGATGAAACGTGGTGGCAGCGCGAAATGGAAGTGCCGTTCTCGACCGTCGATCGCGAAACCGGTCGGCCGGAGCCAGGCGACCTGACGATCACGCTCGCGGTCAAGGGACGACAGATCTTCTTCTCACCGAGCGCCGACCACGTAAGCCGCGCACTCGATACGGTCGCCAAACGTTATCCGAGCATGGCGGATACGTTGCCGATCGGCAATGTGTCGCTCGCCGTCTTTTCACCCGCCGGCCTCGCGTCACTCGGCCGACGAGAGTCGTTGGCCATGCTGCCGCGGATGGATGAACCAGTCTTCCGCGTGGCCGCGGAGGAGCGCTTGCTGCCGCGGCTGGATCGCATCGCCCGCTATCCCTCGTACCGTCTCGCGCTGCCGACGCCCACCGCATCAGGACGGCGGTGGGACACCGTCACCTGGCAGGAGCTGCCGCGATGAACCGGTGGAGCGCCATGTTCGCCGTCATCGGCGCGCTGATAGCATCGGCGGCCACCCTGCTCGCCGAAAACCGTGTAATCCGGCTGAAGCCGTCCTTCGGCAGGCTCAGGACGGCCCTGAGCTTCGTCGAAGGGCCGGACGCCACCGAAGTCGGGCGCTCCGAGAACCGGTGGCGTCCGGCTTCAGCCGGATTGCACGTGCCGACAGCCACGCCGTTCTCGCCGGATCAGTCACGCGTGTTCCGCGCCTGGATGGTGCGAATCATCGACGCGCAGATCGCCAGCGGTCCGACGCCGCGCTGGCAGCACCGCGACTGCGCCGGCCTGGTGCGCTTCGCGGTCGCCGAGTCGCTGCGCGCGCACGACGCCGGCTGGAAACACGCGAACGGCATCGGCGGCCGCGTCCCGCCGGAACTGACGATGTCGGACGACCAACGCGGCCTGCGCAATCGCTGGCAGCTCGCCGACGGCTCTCATTCGGCGTTCGTCCAGGCCCTCGAGCTCGTGCAGGAGAACACCACGTTCGTGTCGAAGAACATCAACGACGCCGAGCCGGGCGATCTGCTGTTCTTCGATCAAGGCGACGACCAGCACCTGATGGTCTGGATGGGACGCTATATCGGCTACCACACCGGATCGAGCAGTGCGCAGGACAACGGCCTGCGCGCCGTGTCGGTACCGGAACTCATGTCGTGGAGAGACACACGGTGGCAACCAGTTCGCGGCAATCCCAATTTCGCCGGCGTCTATCGTCTGCGCTTCTTGTCGCGCTGACCGTCGGCGGCCTCGCCGTCGCGAAGACCGGCGCCCAGTACGAGCCGAGCGGCTATCAACCGCTCGAGGGCGAACCGTTCTTCCTGATGTCGGACAAGGCGTACGGCACCGGCGACGCGGCGCAGATTCGCCTCGAGATCGTCTCGACCGAGAGTGGCATGAGCACCGTCGAGGTGAACGGCGGCGTGGACGTCGTGCTGTACAAGGTGCCGCGGCCGGTTGCGTTCCTTCAGCGTCAGCGCAATCTCCATCGCATTTCCACCGACCTGCCGGCGCGCGAGGAAGGGCTGCGCAATACCCTCGCGCATCTCTGGGACCGGTGGTTCCGCGCGACGCGCATGGCGTGGCGCGCCATCTTCACCGCGGCGGTCCGCAAGGAAACCGTCAAGCAGGCGCCCGCGCTCGCCACGGCCGAAGGCTTCAATGCGCCGACCCGATTCACCCACGCGCCGCAGTATCGCGCGCTGCCCGGATTCGATCTCGTCACCCGTTTCCGCTATCCGGTTCACCGCGCTCAGCCGATCGGACCGCCAAAAGGCGTGAAGCTGGCGGGCAGCAGCAGCGAATTCATCATCGACTCGCCGGGCAACGTGATGATTCCGCTCGGCAAGCTCCAGCCGGCCCTCTATCTCGTCGAGGCGACCGTCGGCAGCCATCGGGCCACGTCGCTGCTCTTCGTCTCGGACACGATGGCGATCACCAAGACCTCGGCCCGTGAAATGTTCGTGTGGACCGTGAACCGCACGAACGGGATGCCGGTGCGCGGCGCCAGCGTCACGTGGACCGACGGCGCCGGCATACTGAAGAGCGGAAGCACCGACGCGCAAGGGATCGCGCGCTACGACCGCGAGACGCCGGAACGGAGCTACGTCTTCGGCGAAGACCCGAACGGCGGCGTGTTCATTTCCGAGAACTTCTATTACGACAGCGAGATCTACGACACGAAGATCTACGCGACCACCGATCGGCCGCTCTATCGTCCCGGCGATCAGGTGTTCGTGAAGCTGTTTGCGCGCGCCTTCGAATCCGCCCGCGATTCCCGTCCCGCGGCCGCCGATACGGTCACCCTCGAAACCTATGATCCCGGCGGGGCGCCGATCGTCCACCAGCGTCTGCGGCTCGATCCGCTGAGCGGCGGCGACACCAGCTTCCGGCTGCCGGAGAACAGCACGGCCGGCGGCTACGAACTGCGCATGACGTACCGCGATGCGCAGTACTCCTCGGCTTTCCGCGTCGCCGAGTATCAGAAGCCGCACTTCGAGATCACGGTGGTTCCCGACAAGCCCGATTTCAAGTCTGGTGAAACAGTCAGTGGACGGCTGCAGCTGCATTATCCGGACGGCAAGCCCGTGCGCGCCGATATCTCGTTGACCGTGCGCTCGCAGACGCTGACGACCGTGGACGGAGAGCTGCGCTACTACGGCGAGTTCCCGGTCAAGCTGGAAGAAGAAACGCTGACGACCGACGCTCGCGGCGAGGCGCGCTTCAGCCTTCCGCCGGCCAGCGAGCCAAGCCGGTTCCTGTTGACGGTCACCGCGACCGACGGCGCCGCCTATCGGGTCAAGACCACGAAGGAACTGCTCGTCGAACGGAGCCAGAGTTCGTTCGCGATGCGCGCCGAGCCGCAATTCACCGGACCGAACGATGCGGTCACCTTCTCAATCGCGCCTGTCCGCCGTAGCCTTGGCGAGGACGGACTACCCGTTTCGTGGGACTGGGTCCGGCTCGAGAACCGGCAGCGCGCGCAGGGACGGCTCGACAACCCTGATCGGCTGACGATCACCTTCAGCGAACCAGGCTCCTACACCGTCAATCTCCGCGACGCCCGCGGCAACATCGTCGCCGCCTGCCCGCACTGGGTCAGCGGCCCAGGGACGCGTCCGCCGACCGGCACGATCGACATCGTGCCGAGCAAGGAACGTTATGCCCCGGGTGACCTCGCCGATCTCCTGATCACGTTTCCCGAACCGGTCGACGAGGCGCTGCTGACGCTCGAACGTGACAAGGTCGAGTCAGCCGTCCCGCTCACCCGCGCGCGCGACTGGGTGCGCGTCACGCGGCTTGGTCCGGAACAATGGCGAGCCCAGGTCCCAGTGCGAGCGGCCTACGCGCCGAACATCACGTTCTCCGTCGTCTACGTCAAGCACGGCGAGTACGTGTTCCAGAATCAAGGCCTCACCGTCACGCAGCCGATCGTGGACGTCTCGCTGACTACGAACAAAGACGTCTATCAGCCTGGAGACGTCGTCGACGTGCAGGTGAAGACAACTGTTTCCGGACGTCCGGTTCCTGCCGTCCTGGCTGTCGGCGTCGTCGACGAGATGATCTACGCGCTGCAGCCGGAGATCGCACCCGACATCAACGACTTCTTCTTCCACGCCCGCCGCAACAACGTGCGGACCACGGCGAGCCAGGATTTCCTCAGCTACGACCTCTCGGCGCCGCGCTCGAAGCGCGCGGTCGAACCGCGATCGGTCAACGAGCGGCGCGTCAAAGTGCTCGAACGGCCGCGGCGCGACGAAGTCGACACGGCGTTCTGGCAGCCGACGATCCGCACCGACAACTCGGGAACGGCGCGCTTCACGTTCACGATGCCCGACTCGCTCACCCGCTGGCGGCTGACCGCGCGGGGCGTGGCGCGCGATGGCACCGTCGGCCAACGCGTCGCCTTCGTGCGATCGGACAAGGACCTCTACGGCAAATGGACCAGTCCGACGTGGACCCGCGTCGGCGACGCCCCGGTGGCGACAGTGGCGGTTTTCAATCAGACGCCGACGCCGCAGCGCGCCGACGTGGAAATCACCGGGCCCGGCCTGACCAACACGCGAACGGTCACGCTCCAGCCCGGCGTGAATTTCCTCGAGCAGACCCTGCAGGGCGCGAACGGCAGCGGCACGATCGGACTGACGATCCGTCGCAACAGCGTTGTCATCGACCGTCTCGAAACGCCGCTCACCGCAACGCCGACGGCCTGGTCGAGCGAGCACACCCAATTCCTGAACGCCAACGAAGCCGCGACGAGGCTGGAGCTGCCGCGGGACGCGCGCGACATCCGCGTCACCTTCACCTCGTCGGCCGCCGCGGAATTCAGCCGCGTCGCCGACGACCTCATGGAGTACCCGTACGGCTGCATCGAGCAGACCGCGAGCCGGATGATTCCGTTCGCGCTGGCGATCGAATCGTTACCGGCAACGGAAGTGCGGATCCGCGAACGGTTGACCGCGCAGTTGAGCGGACAGCGTCTCCGTCTCGCCTACATGGCAGATCCGAAGGGCCTGTTCTCGTGGTGGGGACGCCTGACGCACGACGATCCGTTCCTCACGGCGTACGCCTACTACGCTGACTGGATTGCAAGCCGGACGATGGGGCTGGCGCTGCCGGCGGATCATTGGAACCGGCTGCTCGATGTCTACCGCGAGAACGGCGAGGATCTGCCGCTCCCCCACCGCGCACTCTTCCTCCACTTCATGCAGGAGATGAAGCTGCCGACGCGCAGCCTGATCGAGGGCACGATCGCCGACGTTCGCGGTGCCCGGCCACGGCTGACCGGCGGACCAGTGCGGCACGCGATCGACGACGGTTTGCTGCTCGGTGATTCGGACGAACCGGTCGTGCAGGCGATCGCCATGGTCGTTCTCGACCGGATTGCGCGGGCTGAACGGGTGGCTGTGCCAGCGGATCTGACTCCGATCGTCGACGCGTCCTACGACCTGCTGCAGGCGACCAACGAACCGCTGTCGCGCGCGCTCCTCGTGGCCACCGGCCGCCTCGATCGCAATGAAGCCGGAACGATTCTGAGCGGGGTCAGGGCCGAGATGCCGACCTTTGAGCGCTCGCTGACGCTGGCGTGGCTGCGCGGATCGCTGGGAACGGCGCCCACCGGCCCTGCACCGGCGCTCCGCGCGCCGTGGACGCGTTCAACAACCGCGACCGGCGCCACGGTGTGGCGCTTGGCGGCCGGATCGACTGTCCCAACGTCGCTCGCGTTGTCGCAACCGGCGCCCGTCGGCATGCGAGCCGTCGTGCAATACACGTCGGCGGCCGCCGCGAGTCCGTCGCTTGCCGTCGGCCTGCAGCGCCGGTTGTATCGCGTGGTGAAGCGCGACGGCGAAGAAGGCTACACGCTTCAGCAGCTCGCGAACAATGCGCCGCTTTCGACTTCGGAGCTTTATCTCGACGAGATTCTCGTCACGCCGGGTGCCTCGAGCGTCCGCTTTGCCGCACTCGAAGTGCCGCTGCCGCCGGGCGCCAGCGTCGACAGCACGACGTGGGGCATCGGGTTCCCCGCTTCAGAACGGGAACCGGATCGAGACGAAGAAAAGCTCGAAGGACTCGAAGCCTCGCGGCATGAGACGACGAGGTTCGGCTACGTCGTACCGGTCGACGACATCGACGAGCCGACCAGGATTCGGCATCTCGTGCGGTTCTCGCAGAAGGGCTCGTTTGCGATGCCGCGAGCACGCCTGTATCGCATGTATCAGCCGGCCGCCAAGGCGGTCGAACAAGGACAAGGCGTGCGGCGGATGGACGTCCGATGAAGCTCGCGCTTGCGTTCGTCGTCGCGGCGACCATGGCGGCAACGGCCGCCTCGAGGCCGGCACCGGCGCTGTCGGTCGCGTGGCTGCGTGACGGCCGGGTCGACGTTCGCACCAGCGCGGGCGCCGCTGCACCAGAGACGACCTCGCTCGGCAGCACCTGGAAGTTGTTCGTCTATGCCTTTGCCGTCGAAAAGAACGTGGCTACGCCGGTCTATCGCTGCGGTTTGCCGCGAAAACCTGGCGACGAGTACTGCTGCGATCCTGGTCAGGCCATCGAACGCGACCACGCACTCGCGCGATCGTGCGGCCTGTTCTTCGATCCGATCCGCCTGAACATTTCGACCACTGCATGGCAGGAGTTCTGGCGCGCCCGCGCGGGCGCTGACGCGCAGTGGCTCCTGGACCTCCGGCATCTCGGTCCCGAAACCGAGGCGCCCCTTTCCCAACTCCTGCGCGTTCTGGCGACCGTCCCCGACGATGTGCGGGCGGCGGCGGAACGAGCGCTGCTGCCGGTCGTCATCGACGGCTACGGGCACGGCGCGGTCGCGCAGCTGGGCGGCCTGCTGCGGGCGAAGACGTACACCTGGTCGGAGACAAAGACGGACAGGCTGAAGCCTGTCCCTACCGGGAATAACGAGGTCACGATTGGCGGCGCGGCCGGGTGGCTCGTCGACGGCACGCCGGTGTGGTTCAAGTCGACCGGTTCGAGCCGGCGCGTCCTGCTGGAGCATGCGGATCAACTCGCCGCATGGCTGCCGCCGCCCCGCAGCGGGCCAGCCGGCGACCCCTGCGTCGTTGTCGATTTCTTCGCGCAGTACCCGATTCGCGCCGTCGATCAGTTGCCGGCGAAGCGGCCAGCGTCACCGGGTCAACTGCGTGGTGCGTACCGCGTCCTCTTTCAGAACGGCAACGCGCTGACGTTCACCGCCGCCAGCGATCTGCATCTCACCCGCGACGAGCGCGGTCTGCGGATCCGCGGCCAGTTTGCGATGAGCGAGTACGTGGCGCGGGTCCTGGATCGCGAAGCCGATGCGACGGTCACCGAAGCCGCGCGCGCGCTGGCCATCGTCGCGCGCAGCTGGACGCTGCAGAACGCACCGTTCGAACGCGGTTGCTACATCGTCGCTGACAGCACGCGGATGCAGCGCGTCAGCGCGAACCCGCCGGGCATGGCCGCACGGGCTGTTTCCTACTTCACCGACGGCCTGATTCTCGACGGGACAAACGTGCGCTACCACCGCGACACGCAATCGCCTGGGGTGATGGCCTGGACGACGGCCGTGCAGCAAGCGAACGCGGGGCTGTCCTTTGACCTGATTCTCGCCAAAGCCTTCCCGCAGGCGTCGCTCGGCACGGCCTCGGGCGAGCGCGAGTGCCGGCATCTCACCGCAGCGGATGCATGGCTGACGCGTTCAGCCGCGGCCTGGCAGCGGCGTCTCGCTCGCGAACCCGGATTCGAAGCCCCTGACGGGATGACCGTATGCGCGCTCGATTACGGCAACCCCTACGCCGATCGCTCGCGCAATCGGATCTACGTCCGCGGCGTCGCGACGACCGAAGACCGCATTTCGATCGCGCACGAGTACGTCCACCTGGCGTTCCGTTTCCACCCAAAACGAGACGACGAAGCATTTGTGGAAGCTACGGCACGGGAGTTACTGCGGTAGGGACCGGCTTTAGCCGGTCCGTGTGAACGCTATGACGATCAAACGAATCGCGAGTACCGGAATTCTCGCAATCACCGCTGTCTTGACCGCGACGACGCCCTCCGCTCAGCAAGTGACCGTGGACGCCCCGCGCGGCGGCTGGAACGTGAGCGGCCTGGTGGACGACAGCGAGAAGGTCCAGGCCGCCTACCCGCCCAACGCGATCGACCGCGGCGCGCAGAAGTACCGCACGCTGATTCGCGGCAAGCTGGAGAAGTTCGACAACGACAAGCCGCACACCCTGATCGTCAACGGCAACCCGATGCCGCTCTATGCCGGACCTGATGGCCGCTACGCCAGGCCATTCGCCTTCGGCGTCGGCTCGAACAGCATCGAAGTCAGAAGCCCGGACGGCAAATCGCGGAAGCGCATCCAGTTCTACGAGGCCAACGCGACGCTCACGCCGGCGAAGATCCGCATCATCCTCGGGTGGGACGACAACCAGGCTGACATCGACCTGCACATCATCACGCCCGATGGCCAGCACGCCTTCTGGGGCGATCCCGTGCTGACGACCGGCGGCGGGCTCGACGTCGACAGCGTCGACGGCGCGGGACCGGAAATGTTCTCGATGCCGGCGCCGATGCGCGGGCTCTATCACGTTTTCGCGAACTACTGGGGCAATCTCGGCGCCGAGGGCTATCACTTCAACGAGTCGACGCGAAAGAAAGACGTCATCACGGCGAACGTGACCGTGATCCTCAACGAGAACTCACCGAAAGAGAAACGCGAGATCTACGTCGTCCCGCTCCGGAAGATCGGCGAGCTGACGCTCGTCCGCAGTCTCGTGTACTGAAAACGCTTTCACAACGAGACCGCTGAGATCGCAGAGATCTCTTTTTGGAAAGGAAACTCTGCGTGCTCCGCGGGCTCGGTGTGAGGCCTTTTAGTCAGAATGGCGGGCGCGGGAACTGGACGATGACGAAGGTGGCGCCGCCGATGGTCAGCTCGGCGCGCCGCAGCTCGAGAAACTCTGGTGACGGCTCGACGGTGACCGTCACGGTTCCCGTCAAGCCGCTGTTCTGCACCGCCAGCCGCGCCCAGGACGAATCGCTGACCGCCGTCCACGTGCAGCCAGCCGCGACGGCCACGCGAATCTGGGTGCTGCCCCCTTCGCCCAGGACCGTCGCAGTTCCCGGCGACAGGGCCGCGGTGCACGTCGGGACGATCTGGTCAACTGATCCGCCGCCACCGAGCACGTACAGTTCGCCCTGCTCGTCTTCTCCGAACGACGTGATCCCCAGAGTCGTGTCGAGCACGACGGTCTGCACGCGGCCGTCCCAGGTGAAGATCTCGCCGGAGCAGTAGTCGGCGTAGACGTAGGTGCCGGCAGGAAACGTCCCGCGTGGGCCGCGATAGACGTAGCCGCCGGTGATCGAACAGCGGCCGCCGCTATGGCCGTAGTCGAAGAGCGGCGCGGTATACGAGCCCGGACGGCAGAGCGACGCGTCGGTGTTCGTGCACGAGGTCCCTTCGTACACACGCCAGCCGAAATTCATTCCGGCCACGACTGGCGTGTCGACCTCTTCACGCGCGCCCTGGCCGACGTCAGCGATCCACAGCTGATCGTTCGCGCGATCGAAACTGAACCGCCACGGATTTCTGAGCCCAATCGCGAAGATTTCGTCGCGGCCGGCGCGACCGACGTAGGGGTTGCTGGACGGCGAGGAATAGCGGGTGTTGGCCGCGGCATCCGGACGATCGACGTCGATGCGCAGCAGCTTGCCGAGAAGCGCGTCGATGTTCTGCGCGTTGTTCGGCGGGTCGTTGGCCGAGCCGCCGTCGCCGACGCCGATGTAGAGGTATCCGCCCGGACCGAACGCGAGCATGCCGCCGTTGTGATTGCTGAAGCTCGGGTGCGCAATCGTCAGCAGCACGGTCTCGGTCGTGCCCGCGACGTTGGGATTGCTCGAGACGGTGTATTCGGCAATCGTCAGCGCGCCGTCGGTCTGGCGCGTGTAGTAGACGAAGAAGCGGCCGTTCCGCGAGTAGAGCGGATGGAAGGCCAGACCGAGCAATCCGCGCTCGCCGCCCGACAGCACTCTGGTCCGGATGTCCAGAAACACCGTCGCGGTCGACGATCCCGGCTGGACGACGTCGATGACGCCGCGCTGCTCGAGGATGAACAGCCGGTTCGATCCATCACCCGCGTGCACGAGAAACGTCGGCCCGGTCACGCCGCTCACCGCCGGGACGAGTTGGATATCCGCCGACGCAAGTGTCGCGAGCAGGAGTACGAAACTCGCAACAAGCGCACAGTCCCGAATCTGGATCATCGGTCTCAGATTCTACGGGATTGCAGCGACGAAAGAAGCTTCACAACGAGAACGCAGAAACCGCAGAGATCCTTTTGCGAAGAAACTCAGCGGCCTCTGCGGTCTCGGTGTGAAGGCTTTTACAGGAAGCCCAACTGTTGCGGTGAGAAGTTGCCCAGGTTCGGGAACACCGCCGACAGATCCGCTTCCGGCACGTCGAACCAGTGCGCAAGCGTCGCGGCGTACTGATCCAGCGCCGTCGTCGGAATCCAGTTGCCGCGATCGCCGGCGTCGTCGGGGCCGCGCAGCTCGTGCGTCGGGAAGATGCCGTAGGTGCCGCCTTGCACGCCGCCGCCAATCACGAGATGGTGGCTGCCCCAGGCGTGATCGGTGCCGATGTTCGCGTTCGCGTTGCCGGTGCGATTGAATTCGCTTTCCGTGAACAGCGTGACGTTGCCGAGCGAGCCGCGCTGCTCCAGCGTGTTGACGAATGCACCAATCGACGCGTCGAGGTCGGTCAGGAGCTGCGCCTGTTTGTTGAGCAGATCCTCGTGGTTGTCGAACCCGCCCATGCCGGCGAAAAAGATCTGCCGGTTCATGCCCAGTCCGTCGCGGACCGCGATGATCTGTGCGACCTGGGCGAGTTGCTGACCGAGCCCCGAGTTCGGGAAAGCGACCGGCAAGGCCGGCGCGCCGCCGATCGCCGCGTCGATTTCCTGCGCCGACTTGATCGACTCGCCGAGCACGCCGTTCGCCGCGCTGACCAGCTGCAGACCGCTATCGAAGGTCAGGATCTTCTGCATCGCGGTCAACCGCGCCATCATCGACGCCTGATCGCCGAAGGTCGTCAACCCGAACGAGCCGGCGTTCGAGAAGTTCAACCCCTTGGTGTTCAGGCCGGACAGGAAGAGCGCGTTGCCGCCGTTGACGGTGATACCTGGCGGGAGCGCGCCGGGATTGTGCGACAGCGCGTGGTCGTTGAGCCGCCCCGCCCAGCCGGTGCCGCCGCCGTTCGGGTCCGAGGTCTGCCACTGCTGCGTCTGGTCGGAGTGCGAATACAGGTTGCGCGGCAGCGGCACCGAGTTCAGCGTGCCTTTTGAGGTCGGCGTGAAGAGCGTGCCGACGTTGAAGACCGTCGCCACTCGCTGCTGATCGAAGAAATTCCGGACGTTGACGAGCGAGGGATGGAATCCGTACCCGGTATTCCCCGCCGCCAGCAGCGACGCGCTCGGCAGCGCCACCGGCCCCCGCATCGTCTGATACGCGGCATAGCGGGAGTCGTTCGGCACGACCAGGTTGTTCGAATCGTTGCCGCCGAAGAGAAAGATGCAGACCAGCGCTTTGTAGTCCGACAGCCCCTGCGCGCTCGCGGTGATTGGCGCAAGGTGCGCGAGATGGGCGCCGATCGTGGCCGCACCCACGTGACAGCAGCTTCTCAGAAACTGACGACGATTTCGACGCATCGCTCGACTCCTTGTTTAGCGATCAACTTGTGACTGCGCGGCGGTCAGCGTCAGATACAACGCCGTCCGCACGCGCTCGTTCGGACTGGTCCGCGGCGACACGCGCACGGCCTCGATGATGGCGGCGCGTTCTTCGGGCGACATGCGGCCGGCCATGAACACCAGGCTGCAGTAGTCGACGAGCGCCGAGGCGTCGCCGGCGCGGGTGGTGAACGGCGTGCGATCCCACGTGACATCGGCGCCGAAGTAGCCGCCAAGGAGGGCGCCGACGAAGTTCGCGCGTTCGAGCGCGGTCACCGTCGTCAATCCCTGGAATTCAGGACCGCCGAGCGGCGCTCCGGTCGGCCCGCGCGTACCGCGCACGCGGTAGCCGGGCGAGAAGTAGCTGAAGACCGACGGCGGATAGAACACCTTCTGCCCCATCGATTCCGCCTTGTCGCTCATGAACGGGTGATCGGTCACCGCGGCGTTCAGCGCCCGCAGCATCGAGACGACGAAGATCACCGGCTCGGCCAGCTTGCCGTTGGTCGCCGTCGAGATGCCGGCCTCGGGATTGGTGAGAATCGCCGACACGACGGAAGCGAGATTGCCGCCGCTCGCGCTGAAGACCGACGCCACCGCCGCGACGTAGGCCGGGCTCGGGTTCGAGGTGACGAACTGCTGAATCAGTTGCCGGCTGATGAACGGCGCCACGTTGCCGTGCGCGAAGATCACGTCGAGCGCCTGATCGAGATCCTGTTGCGCCGTCTGCCCCGCGCCGAATTCACGGCCGAGGAACGTCTTCGCGCCGGTGTCGTGATAGCGCTCGACCGCTTCCATCGGCACGCCGTAGTTTTCGTTCGCCAGGCGCCGTGGTGCCGTGGCCGGATTCCCGTCGCCGAACGTCCAGCCGGTCAGAATCCGCGCCAGCTCCTTCACGTCCTGCTCGGTGTAGGTCGGTATCGGGCTGCCGCCGGCGGTCTGCGGCGTCCCGTCCGGATTGAGCTGCGTCAGCCCCAGTGTAAAGAGCTGCATCAGCTCGCGCGCGTAGTTCTCGTTCGGCGGCGTGCCGGTGATGGCCTGACTGCGGTTGTTCAGCATGTTCAGGTAACGCCCCATCGCCGGATTGAGCGTGATGTCGCGCATCAGATCGCGGTAGTTGCCGAACGCGTTGTTGAGCAGCAGCCGGTGGTAGGTGACGATCCCTGTGGCGCTCGGGATTTCGACGGCCGACACGACCCAGATCTTGTGAAGCGCCCACGCCATGCGCTGCCGGAGTTGATCCGGTCCGCTGAGCGCCAGCGACATGAAGTGTTCCTGCGCCGCTTCCGTCGACATCGTGAAGAGCGAATCGGGGTACGTCGACGGCGCCGCGGCGAGTTGCGCCGACAAGAACGCTTCCTTGCCCATCGCCTTCACCGCGTCGACGTCGCCGGGCTTCGGGCCCCATGTCACCTGGCGGAGGAACTGGAATGCGGAGACGGTCTCGGGATCGACCGGCGGCTGCGGCTGTTCGGGATTGGCGAAGACTTCAGCCGAGCGCGGGCTCTGACCGCCGGCGTTCACGGCCGTGACCTGATAGAAGTAGGTCGGACCGTTTTCCAGATTGCTGTTGGTAAACGTCGGCGCGGTAAGTCCTGTGGCGATCGGAATGCTCGATTCCTTGCGTGACGCGGTGC
This sequence comes from uncultured Bifidobacterium sp., assembly GCA_964577955.1. Lineage (GTDB taxonomy): Bacteria > Acidobacteriota > Vicinamibacteria > Vicinamibacterales > CAVVIG01 > CADEEX01. The sequence goes on from CAZOAZ010000002.1 coordinate 206,540, forward strand.
CGCGATAGACGTTGTAACTCGTCGCTTCCGGCACGGCGTTCCAGTTCAGCGTCACCACGCCGTCTCCCGCGGTCGCCGTGAGACCGGTTGGTGCCGGCGGCGGCGCGGTCGGCGTGGCCGACACCGGATCGGTGTGCGGGCCGATGCCGCCCTGGCCGTATGCGGCGACTTTGTAGAAGTAGGTCGTGCCGTTGGTGAGGCCGGTGTTCTTGAACGTCAGGGTCTTGACGCTCGTGAAGGGCGTGTTCTCGAAGACGCCGGTCGTGCTGCGGTAGATCTTGTAGCCGGTCACTCCGTCGATCGCCGACCAGGCCAACGTCACGAACGCGTTGCCCGGTGTCGCGGTGAGGTCGGCCGGCGCGGTCGCCGGCGGCGGCGGCAGCGGCTTCGCGTAGACCACGCTCGAGACCGGGCTCGTGCTGTTCGTCGTCGTCGCTTTGATGCGGTAGTAGTAGGTCGTGCCGTTCGTCAGCCCGCTGTCGACGAGCGTCAGCGCCGGGAGTCCTTCGGCGATCGCGACCATCGACGTCAGCAAGGATGAGGTGCCGCGATACACCGTGTACCCGGTCGCGCCGAGGCTCATGCCCCACGCGAGCGTCACTTGGGTGTCGCCGGCCGTCGCCGTGAACGGCGCGGGGACGGCGAGCGGCGTCGCGGTCACCGTCGCTGACGGCGGTCCGTCACCCCCGGTGTTCAGCGCGAGCACGCGATACGCGTACGGCGTACCGCTCGTCAATCCGCTGTTCTTGTAGGTCGTCACGGTGTTCGCGACCTTGGCGACCAGATCCCACAGTCCCGCGGCAGAGAGCCGCTGCACGCGGTAACCGGTCGCGCCCGGAACCGCGGTCCACGAGATCGTCACGCTCGTCGTGGCGCCGACGGCGGTGACCGGATCTGGAGAGGTCGCAGGCGCAGGAGGCAGCGGTGCGAGGGTGCGCGTCGTGCGCGGCGGTGTGGTGCCTGCCGTCGCTGTCAGTGGGCTGAAAACCGTCAGTGCAGCAATCAGACAGAGTGCCGTCGATCGATTCACGTCGCCTCTCCTTCCGCCGTGTACGCTTTCGTGGTGCGGACTGTGTGCCGTTCACACGTCGCCGCGCGCGCGAGCTCGCTCGCGCATCGTCAACGCCAGATGAATTCGGGGAGTCCGTGCACATCGCGCCGATCGACTGGCCGATGTCGGGCGAGTGAAAGGCAAGGACCATTCCCGCGCGGATTCCTGGCGATTCCTTGAAGACCCGCGCGGTCCTCGGGTGTGCAGGAAACGGATTCGCGTGCGCGCTAACGATCTCGATCAGTCACGAATGGTTGAGGTCGCGCAGAGCCGGTGTCAGACACGTGTCTGACACCCCGTCTGACACCGGCAACAGCCGATGCACCATTTGCTGCGCCGTCCACGCCGCCGACCGCAATTTCTAGAACCGCGATCGCCCAAACGGTATAGAAGGTGTCTGACGTGGGGTCAGACACGTGTCTGACCCCGGTCCCTTGGCGTGTAACAACGGCGCCTGTTGCAACGTAATGAAGTTGCAAGGCAGTTACGGCTGGGCCTCGATTCCCGCCCGCACGATGTCTGGACGGGATTCGACTACACTCGCGACGGCTTCTTAGCTCGCGGCGTCCAACTCAGGGCGCCGGTTTCCTGGCAGGTTGACTCGTCGATGATGTCTTTTATCCGTTCCGTGCGCGGCGGCGTCCTCGGGACCCTCGCGCTCGCCCTGATCCTCTGCGGCCTGACCGCTCCGGCCGGCGCCCAGACCACCGCCACGCTGACCGGCTCGGTTATCGACGCCTCGGGACGCCCGCTCGCCGCCGTTCAGGTCACGGTCCGTCAGCCGGCGACCGGCTTCGCTCGCACGATGGCCACCGGTGACGACGGCCGGTTCGTGGCCGCTGGCCTGTCGGCCGGCCTGTACGAACTCCGCGCCGAGCTGACCGGATTCCGCCCGACCGCGACCACCGACATCCTCCTCACCGTCGGCGAGAACGTGGCGCTGCCGCCGGTCCGCCTGGAAGTGGGCGGCATCACGGAAGCCGTCACGGTCACGAGCACCGCGGGGCGCGTCAACACGACGACGTCCGAGCTCAGCTATCTGGTCGGCGAACAAGCGGTATCGTCGCTCCCGCTGAACGGTCGCAACTACACCGACCTCGCCCTCCTTCAGCCCGGTGTGATTGCCTACCCGTCGCGTGACGGCGGGTCCGTCGTCGCTCACGGCCTTGGGATGAGCATCAACGGACAGGACTACCGCTCGAACGTCTATCTCCTCGACGGCACGCTGAACAACGACTTCACCAACGGGCCGGCCGGGAGCGCGGCGGGCACCGCGCTCGGCGTCGAGTCGATCCAGGAATTCCGCGTCGAGTCGAACGCCTACGGCGCCGAGTTCGGCAGGAACTTCGGCGGCCAGATCAACGTGCTCACCAAATCCGGCAGCAACACGCTGCGCGGCAGCGCCTACGAGTACCTGCGCGACGACGCGATGGACGCGGCGAACTACTTCGACGTGAACGGCAAGCCCGACTTCTCGCGCAATCAGTTTGGCGGCGCGCTCGGCGGTCCGATCGTCCGCGATCGGCTGTTCTACTTCATCGGCTACGAAGCGCTGCGCGAGAATCTCGGCAAGACGATCTCGAGCTTCGTGCCCGACGACAACGCGCGCGCCGGCACACTGCCCGACGGCCCGGTGACCATCAACCCAGCGATCGTGCCGTACCTGAATGCGATTCCGCGCGCCAACGGCGCCAACATCGGCTCCGGCCTCGCGACGCACACGTTCAACTTCGACCAGACGCTGGATCAGCACTTCTTCCAGGGACGACTCGACTATCAGCGCGGCGCGGCGCATCAGTTCTTCGGACGCTACACGTTCGACGACGCCGACCAGCGCCTGCCCACTGATTACCCGGCGTTTCCGCGTTCGTTCATTTCCACGAACCAGTTCGCGACGCTCGAGTACCGAAACGTCGTCTCGGCGCGGACGTTCCAGACCTTTCACTTCGGCTACAGCCGGACGCGGATCGGGCAGAACGTCGAAGCCAACCTCGACACCACGTTGCCGCCGTTCGTGACCGGACGCGCGCTCGTCGGCGACATCGACATCGGCGGCATGCAGCGCTTCGGTCCGCAGAGCTCGGCCAATCTCCGGCTGGCGCAGAACGTCTACAGCGGGCAGTACGACATCACGCACGCGCGCGGCGCGCATCTCTTCAAGGCCGGCGGAGTCGTCGAACGCTATCGCGACTTCATGACCAACCCGACCTTCAGCCTCGGGATCTACACGTTCTCCAACCTGCGCAACTTCCTGACGAACACCCCGTTGCGATTCGTCGGTCTCGGCCCGACCGGCGACATCGACCGCGACTGGCCCTGGACCTACTTCGCCGCGTATGCGCAGGACAACTTCCAGATCACGCCGAGGGTGTCGGTCACGGCCGGCCTGCGCTACGAAGGCACGACGATGCCGCTCGACACCGGCGGACGCGATTCGGCGCTGCGCACCCTGACCGATTCCGCCGCGACCGTCGGACAGTTGTACGACAACCCGTCGACGGCGAATCTCTCGCCGCGCGTCGGCGCGGCGTGGGATGTCCTCGGCGACGGCTCGACCGCGATCCGCGGCGGCTACGGGCTCTACTACAACACCAACAATCAGCAGAACCTGATCGTCACGGTCACCAATCCGCCGTCGACACCGCGCTTCGTGATCGCCAATCCGACGTTCCCGGTGCCGCCGTTCGATCGCGGCGTCGGCAACACGATCCGCCCGGTGCAGTACGAGCTCGAAGCGCCGCGCCTGCAGATGTGGAACGTCAACCTGCAGCGATCGCTGCCCGGCGACCTGATCGCCACGCTCGGCTACGCCGGATCGCGCGGCACGCATCTCTTCCGCAACACCGACGTGAACATCCCGACGCCGACGCCTGGGCCTGATGGCCGGCTGTTCTTCGCCGCCGGCCTGCCGCGCCCGAACCGCAACTTCGGCACCATCGAGCTGAAGTCCAGCGACGGCGAGAGTTCGTACAAGGCGTTCATCGTCGAACTGCGACGGACGTTCCACGACGGGCTCTCGGTCCAGTCGTCGTACACGTGGTCGTCCTCGGAGGACACGACGCAGGCGTCGACGTTCTTCTCCGACGCCACCAATGGCACGACGGTCGCGTTTCCGGAATTCGATCCGGACTACAACCGCGGCCCGTCGGACTGGGACGCGCGCCACAACTGGGTCCTGAATGTCGTCTGGGACGTGCCGTTCGCGAAGAACGCGAGCGGCGCGAAGAAGGCGCTGCTCGACGGCTGGCAGTTGACCGGCATCAGCACGATGCGCAGCGGACAGCCGCTCACCGTTTTTGTGCAGAGCAACTGGTCGCGCTCGCAGTGGTCGCCGTCGATCGCCGCGACCACCGGCCTCGACCGTCCGGATCTCGCGCCGGGGCGGACGCCGGAAGACGCCGTGCTCGGCGAGCCGGATCAGTGGTTCGATCCGACCGCCTTCGTGCTGCAGCCGCAGGGAACGATGGGCAACAGCGGCCGCGGCGCCTTCCGCGGTCCGGATCTGAAGACGGTCGACCTCGCCGCGGTGAAGCGGATCGGGCTCGGCGGAACGAAGCGGCTCGACCTCCGGATTGAGGTCTTCAATGTCTTCAACCGCGCCAACTTCGGCAACCCGACCTTGATCGCGTTTGCCGGCGCGACGGCGACCGAAGCACCGCTCGCGACGTTCGGGCGTGTCCGCTCGACGGTCACGTCGGCGCGCCAGTTACAGATTGGCGCACGCCTGTCCTTTTAATCGATCGGTTCTGTTTGAGGTGCACCATGCATAGGAATCTTCGAGCCGCGGCGGTCCTCCTGGTCGTCGCCGCGGCCTCTTCATCAATTGACGCGCAACGCGGCTCGACCGACTGGACCCAGTGGCGCGGCCCGAATCGCGACGGCGTGGCCTCGACGTTTACCGGCCCGGCCGCGTGGCCCGACACCCTGGTCCAGAAATGGCGGATCGAAGTGGGCACCGGCTACGCCAGCCCCATCGTGGTCGGCGATCGCGTCTACGTGTTTTCGCGGCGCGGCGACAACGAAGGCATGAGCGCGCACGATGTCGCCACCGGCCGCGAGCTCTGGCGCTTCGGCTATGACGCGCCGTTCACGATGAACAGCGCCGCGGCCCGGCACAACGCCGGACCGAAGTCGACGCCGGTCTTTTCGAACGGCCGTCTGCTCTCGATCGGCATGACCGGTGTCGTCACCGCGTGGGACGCGCCAACCGGCCGCGTCCTGTGGCGAAAACCGGCGATGACGCCGGTGCCGCTTTACACGACGCACGCCTTCTCGCCGATCGTCCAGGGCAACACGGTGATCTTCCACGTCGGCGGCCACAACCAGGGAGCGCTGACGGCGTTCGACATCGCGACCGGCAATCAGCGCTGGAGCTGGAGCGGCGACGGACCGGGGTACGGATCGCCGATCATCGCGACCATCGGCGGCACCAGGCAGGTGATCACGATCACGCAGCAGAAGGTCGTTGGCGTGGACTTCGAGAGCGGCGCGCTGCTCTGGGAACGGCCCTTCAAGGCGGGGCCGGACAACAATTCGAACACTCCCATTCTTTACGGCGAGACGATCATCGTCTCCGGCAACGGCGGACCGACGGTCGCGTTCACCGCGGCGAAGGCGGGTGCGACGTGGACGACCACCAACGTCTGGGAAAACGCGGAGGTCCCGCTGCGGCTCACCAATCTCGTGCTCGTCGGCGACCTGCTGTTCGGGATCACCAACCGCAACGCCGGGCAGTACTTCGGCGTCGACGTCAAAACCGGCAAGACGCTGTGGATCTCGCCCGGTCGTCAGGCGGGACAGGGCTCGATCGCGCGCGCCGGCGATTTTCTCTTCAGCCTCGAAGACGACGGCGAGCTGCTCGTGATCAAGAACAATCCGGCGGCGTTCGAACTCCTGAAAAAGTACAAGGTCGCCGACGGCGAAACGTGGGCGGAAGCGGTTTACTCGGGCAATCGCATCTTCATCAAAGACCTCAATCACCTCACCCTTTGGACGTTGAGTTAAATGAACAGCCAGGTCTTTCGGTACGCGTCATCCGCCGTTTTTGGTTGTGCGCTGATCGCCGCGAACACGCCGAACGCCGCGGCGCAGGATCCGGTCGCTCGCTTCACGTCGCCGCCGGTCATCGTCACGGCCCAGAAGGAACCGGCGGACGTGCGGGATCTGCCGGTCAGTGTGACCGCCGTGCCCGAAGGACTGCTGCTGGCCCCTGGGCTGACCAGCATCGCCGACGCGGCCGTAGCCTCGCCAAACACGTTCTTCTCGGAGTTCACCGCGAGAAAACTCAGCTTCCCGCGCTTCCGCGGCATCTTCTCCGGCCCGGGGAATCCCGCGATCACGACCTACGTCGACGGCGTGCCGATGCTGCACAGCAACGCCTCGAACGTCGAGCTCATGGACGTCCAGCAGATCGAATTCGTCCGCGGATCGCAGAGCTCCCTGTTCGGACGCAATGCCCTTGGCGGCATCATCAACATCGCGAGCCCACGGCCGTCGCTGTCGAAGTGGACCGGCAGTCTGTCGGTCCCGCTCGGCAACTATGGCGACGTCGAAGCGCGCGGCACGGTGTCGGGACCGATCTCGAACACCGCGGGGCTCAGCTTCAGCGCCGGCCGCAGCTCGCGCGACGGCTTCACCACCAACGACGTCACCGGGCATGCCATCGATTCGCGCCAGAACACGTTCGCGAAGGCGCAGCTGCTCTGGACGCCGTCATCCAAGTGGGAAACCCGCGTCATCGTCAGCGGCGAACGGGCGCGCGACGGCGACTACGCGCTCGGCGAGCTGAACGGCTTGCGCCAGAACCCGTTCCACGTGCAGCATGACTTCGAGGGATCGACGGATCGCGACATCACGTCCGCGACGATCCTCAACCGCCACGAGGGCTCGCGTCTGACCTTCTCGACAATCACCGGCATCGTCGACTGGAGCACGACCGACGAAACCGATTTGGACTACTCGCCGTATCCCTTCGTCACGCGGCGCAACCAGGAAAGCGCACGGCAATTCACGCAGGAAGTGCGGCTGGCGTCGTCGGCGTCCGCGCCGCTGCAGTTGTCGCCTGAGGCCACGCTCCGGTGGCAGGCCGGCTTCTTCCTCTTCACGAACGGCTACAACCAGCTCGCGACGAACACCTATGCGCCGATGGTGCTGTCACAGTTCCTGCCGTTCCAGGTGACCGAGACCTCACCCGATGCCTCGCTTGACGACATGGGCATCGGCGTCTACGGCCAGGGGACGCTCACGCTGCAAGGGCGCATCGACCTCACCGTCGGCGCGCGCGTCGACCGTGAAAGCAAGGATGCGGCAATCGACGTGCTCTACTCGCCGCTCATTGCCGCGCCCACGAATGTCGACACGGACCGCTCGTTCTCGAACGTCTCGCCGCAGGCGTCGATCGGCTTCCACCTGAGCCCCGAGCATCTCGTCTACGGATCCTTCACCACCGGCTACAAGTCCGGCGGGTTCAATCCGACGGCTCCGAGCGTCGCGACCGCGTACGCTGAAGAACACACCTGGCAGTTCGAAACCGGCGTGAAGACGACGTGGGCCGAGGGCCGCGTCCAGGCCAATGCCGCGTTCTTCTACATCGACTGGGACGACCTGCAGGTGAACGTGCCCAACCCGCAGTCGGCGCTCCAGTTCTATCTGGCGAATGTCGCCGGGGCGCGCAGCACCGGCGTGGAATTCGAAGTCAGCGGCCGCGCGGCCGAAGGGCTGGATCTCTTCGCGGCGGTGGGCCTTACCAGCGGACGCTTTGCCGACGGCAGCTTCTCGGGCGGCATCAACGTTTCCGACAACCGACTGACGAGCACGCCGGACTACACGACGACGATTGGCGCCCGCTACAGCCGTGCGCTCAACGGTCGCACGACGCTCTTTGCCGGCGGCGAAGTCGCGATGATCGGCGCCTATCAGTACGACGATGCGAACACGGCGGGGCAGGATGCGTACGCGCTGACCAACATCAACGCCGGCGTGCAGATCGGCGCGGTGCTCGTCGACGGCTGGATCCGCAACGCGTTCGACACGCGCTACGTGCCGCTGGCCTTCGCGTATCCGGGCATTGGATTCCTCGGCGAGATGGGCCGGCCGCGGACGTTCGGCGTCCGGTTGGGCGTGCGGTTCTAGATTCTCTCGACGGTGGCGTCCGGCGTCTTCGGTGGCGTCCGGCTTTAGCCGGATTGCGAGCGATGTTCGTTTCGTGTAATCCGGCTGAAGCCGGACGCCACCGTTAACGCTGCCGCACGTCGTACGACGTCAGCGTCTGCTCGTTGCGGATATACAGCCGGCCGTTGCTGATGACCGGATACGACCAGGAGTTCAGACCGAAGTCCTTGATGCTGAACCGGCCGCGCTCGCGATATCCGGCTGGCGACGCCTCCGCCAGACCGACGACGTGATCTTCGCTCAGGATGTAGAGATGGCCGTCCGCCACCGCCAGCGATCCCTTGCCGACCGACCGGTGGCGCCACATCATCTTGCCGGTGGCGAACTCGAGACACGTCAGGATCGCGTTGTTGAAGCCGTACAGGTAACCGCCGAGGAGCACGACGCCGCCGTGATGGTTCTGCATGTCGCGCGTGAAGTAGATCTCCTGCGCGCGGACTTCGCCGTTCTCGGCACGGAGCCCGAGCAGCGCGCCGCCGGTCCCGTACGCCGAGCTGTAGAACACCTTGTTGTCGAAGAAGATCGGCGTGGCGATGTTGGCCGTGTTGTTTGCGGCCGGGCGGTAGCGCCAGAGCAGTTTGCCGTCCGACGCACGCACGCCGACGCCGGCTTCGGCGGTATAGGTCATCACCGTGCGGACGCCCTGCACGTCGGCGACAATCGCGGAGGAGTAGCCGGCCTCGTCGCTCAGTTCCTTGCTGGTCCAGATCGTCGCGCCAGTCATCTTGTCGAGCGCCACGACGCCGGCGCCGCGGCCGCCGGGCGACACGATCACTTTGTTGCCGTCGATGAGCGGCGACTCGCTGATCAGCCACTGGATGTTGCGGCCGCCGAACTCGCGCAGGATGTTCTTCTGCCAGACCGCCGTGCCGTCGTGTTTCAGACAGGCCAGGTCTCCGTTCTCGGTCAGGACGTAGATCCGATCGCCGTCGATGGTCGGCGTGCTGCGCGGTCCGTTGCCGCGATCGTTCGAGCCGCCCGGCCCGAGGTTCTTGGACCAGAGCGACACGCCGTCCTCGATCCGCAGCGCCGAGACGATGCTCTGGCGGTTGCGCAGACCCTGGACGAAGAGACGATCGCCGGCAACCGACAGCGACCCGTAGCCCTCGCCGAGGTTCTGGGTCGTCCAGAGCGCCGGCGGCCCGTTGGCGGGCCACTGCTTGAGGAGCCCGGTTTCCTGCGAAATCCCGCTCCGATCCGGCCCGCGCCACTGCGGCCAGTCGGCCGGCGCGGCGAGCACAACCGTGCCCAGGATGGTGGCGGTCACGAGGCTCGCAGCGATCCGCGCTCTCATAGGTGTCCCCTTATCTTGAACGCTAGAATAACCTCCGGGACGAAGCGCGGACAGGCTAAAGCCTGTCCCTACCGAAGCCCGGTGCTGACCTCGAGCCAGAAGGAAACCTCATGCTGAGAAAGTCACTCGCGCTGGCAGCGATCGCCGCGGCGATCGGCGTCTCACTCACGGCCCAGGCGCCGCGCCGGATTGCCGTCGGCGACTGGCCGGAAATGCGCGGACCAGTCAGGGACGGCAGCTCCAAGGAAACCGGCCTCATCGAGAAGTGGGCGCTGAACGGCGAGAACTTCCTCTGGCGCGTCCCGTACGGCGGACGCTCGGCGCCGATCGTCATGGGCAACCGTGTCTACGTCCAGAATCCCTCCGGACGCGGGACCAACCTGCAGGAACGGGTCATGGCGCTCGACGCCGACACCGGCCGCGTCGTCTGGGAATACAAGTTCAACCTGTTCCAGAGTGACGTGCCGGCCCATCGCATCGCCTGGGCCTCGCCGGCAGCGGACCCCGAAACCGGCAACATTTACGCGTTGAGTGGCGGCGCGCAGGTGATTGCGCTGAGCCGGGACGGCAAGGTGCTCTGGGATCGGTCGTTCGGCGAAGAGTGGGCCGCGTTCACGACCCACGGCGGCCGCACGATGTCGCCAATCATCGACGGCAACCTGGTGATCGTCAGCGCCGCGGTCTCGAGCTGGGGAACGTCGGGCAACCGATCGCACCGGCTGATCGCGCTCGACAAACGGACCGGCGATATCGTCTACATCGCGAATCCGGGCGGGCGCCCGTACGACACCGCCTACGCCGCGCCGACCATCGCCACGATCAACGGCCTGCGCATGCTGATCGTCGGCCTCGGCGACGGCGCGATCCACGCCATCAAACCGCAGACCGGGGAGAAGATCTGGAGCTTCGTCGCCGCCAAGCGCGCGATCAACACCGGCGTCGTGGTGAAGAACAATCAGGTCCTGCTGTCGCACGGCGACGAGAATCTCGAAGGCAACGCGCTCGGACTGCTCGCGTCGATCGACGGATCGCAGACCGGCGACATCAAGACCACGCAGTGGTCGGTGAAAGGCACCGAGTTCGCGTTCTCCTCGCCGCTCGTCGACGGCACGCGCCTTTATCAGCTCGACGGCGGGTCGACGCTGCACGCGTTCGAGATCGAAAAGGGTCAACAGATCTGGGAACTCGCGCTCGGAACGGCGCAAAAGGCGCCGCCGGTCATGGCTGACGGCAAGATCTATGTCGGCAGCGACAACGGCAAGTTCTACATCGTCCGCCCGCGCGTCGATCGCGGCGAGATTCTGAGCGCGGTGGAACTGCCGGTCAGCGCGAACAGCTGCTGCGGATCTGAAGGAACCCCTGAGCAGATCCTGGGCGGCGCGGCGATCTCGCGCGGCAGAATCTTCTTTGTGTCGAGCGACGCCGTCTACGCGATCGGCTCACGCCGGGCTACTGCGCCGACTGGAACAGCGGTCGACGAGCCGGTGCTGCGCGGCGAAGGCGCCCCAACCCACGTGCAGGTCGCGCCGACGGAAGTCGTCATCGAACCGGGCAAACCGGTCACGTTGACGGCTCGCCTCTTCGACGACAAGGGACGCTTCCTTCGCGAAGAACCCGCGACCTGGTCGCTGGACGGTTTGAAAGGCACGGTCAACGCCGGCACCTTTACTCCCGCGCCCGATCCGATCGAGCAGGCCGGGCTCGTGAAAGCGACCGTCGGCGCGCTGAGCGGCCAGGCGCGCATCCGCGTCGTCCGCCCGATGCCGTGGAAGGAAGGCTTCGATTCGTATGCCGACGGCGCCGTGCCGGCGGGTTGGATCAACGCAACCGCCGGCAAAGTGTCGGTGACGACGCTCGACGGGCAGAAGGTGCTCCAGAAGGCGCCAGACGACACGATCTTCATGCGCGTCCGCGGCTTCATCGGCCCGACGACGTGGTCGGACTATACGTTCGACGCTGACGTGCGCGCCTCGACGCGGCGGCGGCAGTTCGGCGATCTTGGCATCACCGCGCAGCGCTACTCGCTGGTGCTTTACGGCAACTCGCAGAAGCTGAAAATCGAGCCGTGGGAACCGGAGACGGCACGGACCGTCACCGTTCCGTTCACGTGGAAGCCGGACACCTGGTATCACCTGAAACTGCGCGTCGAGAATCTGCCGAACGGTCAGGTGCGGGCGCGCGGCAAGGCGTGGGCGGTGGGCGAAGCGGAGCCGCAGGCGTGGACGATCGAAAAGCTGGATCCGATCGGCAACCGCCAGGGCGCGCCCGGCCTCTTCCTCAACGCGCAGTTCGGCGCGTATCTGGACAATCTCGCGATCTCGAAGAATCAGTAGGCGTGTCGTGCGTGGGCTCCGGCTTCAGCCGGAGCAATTTGCAGATATTGAGGAAATCATTCTCATGAAGACTCATACAAGTCGACGAATCGCGACGCTCGTCGTCAGCGTCGCGCTCGTGGCGCCGCTCGCCAATCGTCTGCTGGCAGGCGATCCGGGCGGCGGGGATTGGCCGATGTGGGGTGGGACACCGGACCGCAACATGGTCTCGAACATGAAAGGGCTGCCCGCCGAGTGGGACGTCAAGACGAAGAAGAACGTGAAGTGGGTCGCCGACCTCGGCTCGCAGAGCTACGGGAACCCGGTCGTCGCAGGCGGGATGGTGTTTGTCGGCACCAACAACGAGCTGGTGCGGGACAAGGCTCAGGGCGGCGACCGCGGTGTGCTGATGGCCTTCCGCGAATCGGACGGTGAGTTCCTCTGGCAGCAGACGCACGTGAAGCTCGAATCGGGACGCGCCAACGACTGGCCGTTTCAGGGTGTCGCCTCGTCACCGCTCGTCGAGAATCGCAGGCTCTACTACGTCAGCAACCGTGGCGTCGTGTTCTGCCTCGACATCGACGGGTTCCGCGACAACGAGAACGATGGCCCGTTCAAGGACGAAAAGCTCACGGGGCAGACGGACGCGGACGTGATCTGGTCGTTCGACATGATGGAGGAAGTCGGTTCGTATCCGCACAACATGTCGAACTCGTCGCCGGTCGTGTCGGGCAACCTGATCTTCCTGTCGACATCGAACGGACAGGACGAAAGCCACGTGAACATTCCGTCGCCGCGCGCACCGGCGGTGATCGCGCTCGACAAGAATACCGGCAAGCTGGTCTGGGAAGACAACTCGGTCGAGGATCGGATTCTCCACGGCCAGTGGTCGACGCCCGCGGTCGGCACGCTTGGCGGCGTGCTCCAAGTGGTCTCTGCGCAGGGCGACGGCTGGGTGCGCGGCTACGAGGCTGAAACCGGCAAGAAGCTGTGGGAGTTCGACACCAACCCGAAGGACTCGGTCTGGCCGCGCACGCGGAACGAGCTGATCGCGACGCCGGTGCTCTACGACAACAAGGTCTACATCGGGAACGGTCAGGATCCGGAACATGGCGAAGGCGTCGGCCACTTCTACGCCATCGACCCGACGAAGCGCGGCGACATCACTGAGAGCGGCCGAATCTGGAAGTTCGACAACATCCGCCGGATGATTTCCACCGCGGCGATCGCCGACGGACTGGTCTACATCTCGGACTTCAGCGGGTTCCTGCACTGTCTCGACGCCAAGACGGGACAGGAGTACTGGAAACACGACGTGTTTGCCGCCGTCTGGGCCTCGCCGTTCGTCCTCGAAGGGCGCGTCTATCTCGGCGACGAGGACGGCGACATGGTCGTCCTGCAGGCCGGCAAGGAACTGAAGGTGCTGCACGAGATGAACATGGGGAGCGCCATCTACGGCACGATCGTGCCGGCCAACGGCACCATCTTCATCAACAACCGCACGCAGCTGTTTGCGCTGGCGGTGAAATAGATGCGGCCCTGGCTGCCGCGTCTGGCGCTGGTCCTGCTGCTGGCGCCGGTGCTCGCGGCCCAGCAGGCGCCGCCCGCGCCCGCCGAGTCCCCGGCCAACGAGTGGCGGAGTTTTCGCGGCAGCCTGCGTCTGACCGGCGCCTCGGCCAGCACGCCGCCGGCCACGCTCAAGGTGCTCTGGTCCTACGACGCCGGCGAAACGGTTGAATCCACGCCGGCGATAGCCGACGGCGTCGTCTATGTCGGCGGCGGCGACGGCGATCTCGTCGCGCTCGACCTCGCCACCGGCAAGGTCAAGTGGAAGTACAAGACCGCTGACAATCTGATCGGCGAATCGTCGCCGGCCGTGGCCGACGGCGTTGTCTATATCGGCGATCTCGGCGGCGAGTTTCACGCCGTCAACACGGCTGACGGTAAGCGCCTCTGGACGTTCAAGACCGTCTCCGAAATCAAATCGTCGCCGACCGTCGTCAACGGCGTGGTGCTGTTCGGTGCGTACGACGGCAATCTCTACGCCCTCGACGCCAAGACCGGTCGTCAGCGCTGGAAGGTGACGACCAACGGCATGGTGCACGCGACGCCGGCGGTCTACGAGGGGCTCACCTTCGTCGCCGGCTGCGACGCCATCTTCCGCGCCATCCGGATCACGGACGGCCGCGAGATGTACAAGATCGACGTCGGCGGCTACACCGGCGCCTCGCCGGCGGTGACGGCCGACCGGGCGTTCTTCGGCACGTTCGAGAACGAGGTGCTCGGCCTGGATTTGCGCGCACGGAAAGTCCTGTGGCGGTTCGCGGATCCCGAGCGCGCCTTCCCCTTCTATTCATCGGCGGCGATTTTTGGCGACAAGGTGATCGTCGGCGGACGAGACAAGATGGTGCGCGCGTTCGCGGCCGCGACAGGAAAGGTAGCCTGGGAATTCGCCGCCCGCGCGCGCGTCGATTCCTCGCCGGTCGTCGCCGCCGGCCGCGTCTACATCGGATCCAACGACAACCGCTTCTACGTCCTCGACGCCGCGTCCGGCCGCAAGCTGTGGGAGTACAACGCCGGCGCCGCGATCACCGGATCAGCAGCCGTCGCTGACGGCAAGGTGATCATCGGCACCAACGACGGCACCGTCTATGTGTTTGGGTAGAGGCTAGAGGTTAGAGGTTAGAGGTTAGAGGTTAGAGGTTAGAGGTTGGCCGTGAGCAGGTGCGTCGGGCTGACATCTCTCGCCTTTCGGAGATGGCGGTCGACACCGCGATCAGATGCCATTGCTGGACTTCAATGTGAGAAAAGGCTGCTACCCCAAGATTGGTTAGGCAAATCGCAGAGATGGCGTCGGAAGAACAGCTAAAAACTCGGATCGCGAAGTTCCCTGAGCAGATCCGCGATGCGCACCGATATTCGAGCTCTCATCGGGACGAGTTGCTGGCAAGTGAGTTCTGCGGCTGTTTCTATTGCCAAGCGATCTACTCGCCGAGCGAAATCACGGAATGGACCGACGACGGCCAAACCGCATTGTGCGCCAAGTGCGGTATTGATAGCGTCATTGGAAGCAACTCTGGCTTTCCGGTTACGCCTGAGTTCTTATCTGAGATGAACTGCCACTGGTTCTAGGCGACTGCCTATTGAGCCGCTCGGCCGACGACCGTTTTCGAATTCCGTCTAGACCGGCGGGCGCTCGCCCACACGCCAGGCCGCTCGCACCCTCCACACGCTCGGAGCGCTCTGAGCATGTTCGAAGGGCAAGGTTCGCTTCCGCAGCAGTCCAGGTCTGGCGTTGAGAGACGCTCTCCATCAGAGCCTGAGCCGGCTGCCGGCGACAGGGACGATTTGCGGCGGCGACGCGTCCAACTCGCGCGACTCACTCATGACCGAAACGTGCGCGGAGGCGGTCAACCCGCGTCGATCGTGAATGGCGGAGGCATCTGGCGGGTAACCTGGATGGTCGAATGTTTGAGCTGGATGCCGGGTTGGGCTCATCGACGCAGCCATCGTGAGTCCAGCGCCGGCGCGCACGTTTTCCGCGCGACGTTCGGTCGCGGCGACGACGCGGATCGCCCCTGGCGCCATCCACCGGCGGGGGCGCACTGGGGCAAGCGGTTAGGACGTGCCGCGCGCTTCCTGGACCATCGTCTTGATCCGCTCGATGTTCGGCTCTCGGACCGGACAGCTCATGTCGGTCGACACACATTGCGCCAGCGTCATCCCGCAGCCGCACGTGCAGCGCGCGGCGTTGGCCGATTCGAGCGCCGTCCGCTTCTGCTTCGAATCGAGATCGTCGAAGCGCACCACCTTGATGTCGTCTTCGTCGTAGGGGATGAACGACATGGTCGTCGCGGCGTAGCCGATCGCGCCGACGATCGCGAGGCCGATCGTCCAGCGAATCATCCTGGCGCGCGTCTTCGCTCGACGCCGCATCTCGTTCTGACTGATCTTCGCTTCCTTCTTCATGGCTGGATGGTGGGAGCTTACTACGTCAGCGCCGGCCGGAGCCCTTTACTTCCGGCAGTCCGGCGGCGGTCCATCCGGACCAGTGTCCTTCGAGGAGCGTCACGTTCTGAAACCCGCCCGCGCGCAACACCGACGCCGCCAGCGCGGCGCGCGGACCGTGTCCGCAGTAGACGACCACCGGATCGTGATTCGCGGCCTCGACATCGCCAAGCCGCGCCGGCAGCGTCCAGAACGGAATGTGCTGAGCGCCTTCCACGTGGCCGCGCCGGTACTCGAGACCTGAGCGGACATCGAGCACTTTCGGAGCAGTCCCGCTCCCGATCTGCGCGAGCAATTCTTTTGCCTTCATCGAGACCACAGACAAATGCGCCACCAAAACACAAAAGCACGAAAGAAACAAGTGGCCGGCCCAACTACTTTTCGTGTTTTCGTGCTTTCGTGGCGCATTTGAGAACCCGCTCTACTTCGCTCCGATCGCGAACAGATTCCGATCCGTACGGATGTACCAGACGCCGTCGACGAGCGCGGGCGAGGCCAGCGTCCGCTCGCCGATGTTGTTTGTGTGCAGCAACTGGAAGGTCGGACCCGCCTTCAGCACGAACGTCTCGCCGTCGTCATTGGTCATGAACACTTTGCCGTCGAGACCGATCGGTGATGCCGAGAATCCTTCGCGCTGGGCGACCCCGAGGCGCCCTTGAAAGAGCGTTCGTCCGGTCGCCGCATCAAACGACGTGACGATGCTCTGCATGTCGTTGATGGTGTAGAGCTGATTGTTGTAGAGCATCGGCGACGGCACGAACGGTGACCCGCGCTCCGTGCTCCAGGCGACGTGGCTTCTCGAGACGTCGCCCTTGCCGCCAGGCTTGATCGCGAGCGTCGGACCGGCGCGTCCTGAGGAACAGAAGACCAAGCCGTACCCGACGACCGGAGTCGGAATCACCTCGTAACTCATGCCGCGGCATCGCCAGAGCTCGGCGCCGGTGTCGGGGTGATAGGCCATCACCATCGCTTCCCCGTTGACGATGATTTCGTCGTGATCGCCGACGGTGACCGCGATCGGCGTGCCCCAGCCGACCGACTGCTGGCGGGCGGTCCGCCACACCGGCTGACCGGTCCGCCCGTCGAAGGCGGCTATGAACGAATTGCGGTTCTGATCCTGATAGAGGATGACCTTGCCCTTGTAGAGCAGCGGCGAGCCGGCCGCACCGTGGTAGTTCTCGATCGCGCCCATCTCGCGCCGCCACAGCAGCTTTCCGGCCAGGTCGAACGCCATCAGTCCGCGGCTGCCGAACGAGACGTAGATCCGCTCGCCGTCGGTGGATGGTGTCGCGGAGGCGTAGCCGTTCTTGAAGTGCGGCGAGTCGGTGATCCCTTCTGGCGCCGTCGCTTCCCAGGCCAGCTTCCCGTCGGCGCGGTTGTAGGCCAGCAGCGACAAGCGGCGGCCGCCGTCGCGAGCGGTGGTCAGGTAGATGCGATCGCGCCAGACGATCGGCGACGAATTGCCCGCGCCGGGCACCGGCGTCTTCCACAGCACGTTCTGCGTTGCCGACCAGCGATCGACATAACCGGTCGCGCTGACGACGCCCTGACCTGACGGTCCGCGCCACCGCGCCCAGTAGCGCGCGGCTTCTCCCGTGTCCTCGACCATCCGCACGGCCGGCGCGGGGGCTTGAGCGAGCAGGCCGATCCCCTGGACAAACAATAAAGCGACAACGACCGCGACCGCGAATGATGTTATCCGGCTAAAGCCGTCCTTCGACTGGCTCAGGACGGCCCTGAGCTTGGTCGAAGGGCCGGACGCCACAGCTGACAGTGACATCTCACCGCCTCCAGGATCCGATGGCGTAGAGGAATGCGTCCGTGCGAATGAAGATCTGACCTGCCGATACGGCCGGTGAGCTGAGCGTGTACTCGCCGAGATCGTTCTGCCCCAGCAACTCGAATTTTGGACCGGCCTTGACGACGGCAGTGACGCCGTCTTCATTCGTGATGTAGATCCGGCCGTCGGCGAGCACCGGCGATGCGCTGTAGGTCGATGACGGCAGCCGCTGACGGCCGTAGACTTCGGCGCCGGTCTTCGCGTCCAGGCACCACATGATGCCGCGATCGTTGATGACGTAGAGATACGTCCCATCGGTGACCGGCGTCGGCACGTCCGGACCGTTCATGAACTTCCAGAGCACATGCGAACGCGTGATGTCGCCGCGTCCGCCCGGCTTCACTGCAATCAGCGGCCGCTCGCGCGACGGCACGAACAGCTGTTCGGCATGAACGACCGGCGAGGCCACGATCCGGTAGCTGGGATCGTTGTCGGGATTGAGACCGTCGGCGCGCCACAACTCGCGGCCGTTCGCGGGATCATGGCCGGTCACGGCATCGCCGCCCGATACGACGATCTCCGTCGCCGTGCCGTAGCGCAGCAGCGCCGGCGTGGTGTACGCATCCGGAGATTCGCGAATCGCCCGCGTCGGCCGCTCGATCCGCCACAGCGTCCGGCCGTCGGTGTTGTTGATCCGCAGGAGATACGACGGCGCGTCGGTCGTCATCCCGTGCAACACCTGCACGTAGAGCGAATCCTCGAAGAGCAGCGGCGACGAGCCGTAGCCCCAGTTCAGTCCGAAGCGTCCGTAGTCCTTCTGGATGTCGCGCATCCACAACTCGCGTCCTGTCCAGTCGAAGGCCTTGAGGATGCCGGTACCGGTCATCACCCAGATGTTCGTGCCGTCGGTGACCGGCGACGGCGTCGACATGTTCTGTTTGCGCATCCGGACGTTGCCGCCGCCGAGCGGCCGCTTCCAGAGCACCGTGCCATCGGCGCGATTGATCGACCAGAGTGCGAGGTTGCCGCCGTCGGCGACGTTCAGGAAGAGGCGATCGTTCCAGACAATCGGCGTCGAACCGGACCAGGCCGGCATCGCCAGCTTCCACGCGACGTTTTCGGTCTTCGACCACTTCACCGGCAAACCCGTGTCTTTGCTCACGCCGTTCAGCGACGGGCCGCGCCACTGCGGCCAGTTGTCCGCCGACAACGGCACCGCCGCGGCCAGCCACACGCTTGCGACGAATACCCGGACCAGCATCTCTCTCACTCCGACCTGAGCGCCTGCAGAATCGGCGTCCGCGTCGCCGCGGTCATCGCGACCACCGTCGACACCATCGCCACCACGAACACGGAAAAGAGCAGCAACAACGCGCCGCTCGACAGCGGCAACCGCGCACCGCGCTCGGCCACAGCCGGTGCGATGGCCAACGCTGCGCAGACGGCACCGATCGCCAAGCCACCGACGACGATGACGAGATTTTCGACGATGGCCATCAGCAGGAAGTGTGACCGCCGGTAGCCGACCGCCGCAAGCAGAGCCAGTTCGCGCCGCCGCTCGAGCACGTTCCTGAGCAGCACCGTGGCCAGACCGATGGTGCCGAGCAGCAGACCCAGGCCGCCGAGCGTCTGGAAGGTCGCCAGATAGGTGTTCTCGACACGGTGAAACGAGGCGAGATACTCGCCCGTTCCCACGGCATCGGCACCATCGTCCGCCAGCGACTGCTCGATCTCCTGCGACACTTTCGCAGGGTCGTCGCTGGTGTCCACGAGCATCAGTTGAAATCCTTGCTGATCGGGAAAGAGCCGCCGGAAGTTGCCCTCGGACATCACCAGCTCGCTCTGGAAAATGCTGTCGCGCAGCGAGGCCACGAAACGCAACCTGATGGGAGCGCCGGCGTTGGTCAGGACCATTTCTTCGCCGACCGCGCGATGGAGGACGTACATCATCGAGTTGGCGTCGGCGATCACCGGCACGGCCTGGTCCGGCTCATCGCGGTTGAGGAGCAACCACGGATTCTGGCGCTCGGCATCCGTCGTCGCCGCTGACGACTGAAAGGCAAACCGTCCTTCAGCGAGAAAGGCGTCGCGGGGGGCGATGATGCGCGGGTTTGCCGGCTGATACAGATTCAGACAGCTGGCATCGTCGCCCGCCCTGACGCGAAAGGGTTCGAACGTTGTCGCGGTGTTCAGGCCGGTCAGGTTCATCGCGGCCCGTCCCTCGGGTGAATTCGGATCGTGGGCCGAGGGCAAGAGCATGCGGACCATCAATGCATAGCCGCCGGTGCCGTTGCCGCGATCGGTCGTGTTCACGGCTCCGTCGCGCCTGAACGCATCGACCGTGACGAGAATGAACGTCGCCGCGGCAATCACCGACATCGACAGCACGCTGCGGCCTGGCCGATAGCTCGCCGTTCGCGCCGCGAGGCGCGGCATGCCGTCGATCGCATGACGAGCCGGCCGGCGCAGGAACACGCCGGCAAAGGTGAGCGCCGCAACCAGCAGCGCCGCACCGGCTCCGAAGAATCCGGCCGCGGCGGGAATCAAGCCGGAGCCGCCGAGCGCCGCGAGCATGACGCCAAGGACTGCGAGAAGCGGAGCGGCGAAGCGCGCGAATCGTCCTGATCGCCCTTCGACTGTCGCGTTGGTGAGCTCACCCGCCAGAAGACTGCGTTCAGAAACTCGCGCGAGACCGCGCAGCGTCCACCAGATGCAGATCGTCGCCGACACCACGCCGCCGGCGATGCCAACGATGAGCGGACCCAACGCGACGTTGAGAGCGAGCGCCGTCGTGCCCACGGCGCCGACCCATCGTGTCGTCAGGAGTCCAATGATCAAAGATGCGTATGCGACCGCGCCGGCGATTCCGATCAGGCTGCCGGCGACCGCCAGCAACACGCCTTCGGTGGTGAACAGCCGGCGGATGGCGCGCGGCGAGAGACCCAGCGCGCGCAGGAGTCCGACTTCCCGCACTCGCTGTTCGACGCCCAGCTTGAAGAAGAGCACGACGAGCACGAGCGCGGACACGACCAGGAAGAAGCTGAAATACACGAAGTACTCGCCGAAATCGGTCGCGCCTTGCGACGCCGCGAGGCTTTCTGATCTGAGGTCGCGCGCGCCGAGGCTGAAGGCACTGAGATCGATCGCCTGTCGCAATGCGCTACCCACACGCGGCACTTCCTCGGCGGCGCTGGAGGTCGAAGACGCCGCCGCCCGAATCGACGTCAGCGATCCATAGCGCGAGCCCCAGAGTGTCCGTGCGGTGTCGAGCGGCACAAACGCTTTCGGCGTCGTTCGATGGCGATCCCAGTAGTCTTCGTCGACCGGGCGTACGCGCCTGAGGTCCAGCGGAAACGGCGGATCCCAGTCGCGCAGGTTGGTCGTATTGCTGATGCCTGGAAATTCCGGCGCGAGATCCGGTCCGCCGGCCTCAATCGGCACGATGCCCGCGACGTGAAAGCTGGCGCGACGAGTGACCAGTTGGCCAGGTTCCACCCAGACGAAGAATTCCATCTCGAGCGCGTCGCCGGTCTTGGCTTGAAGATCGTTGGCGGTCCACGAGTTCAAAACAATCGAGTCACGTTCAATCTGGATATCGGTGGCGTCCGGCTTTAGCCGGATTGCAAGCGACCCAAGATCAATCCCCGTCACCAGTGAGTACGGCACTTCCCTGCCGCCGACACGCATCGTGTTCGCGAGATACGTGAACACTTCGCGCCCGGCAGGCACGGCTTTCCGAGTCGCCGCCGCCTGGGGATCGTCGAGCAGGCCGGCCGACGAACCGACGATGACGTCCTTGCCGTCGTCCGACGCGCGGAGCGTGAATCCAACGTCCTCAGGCCGCGCCACGGCCTTCAGGATTTCGGTGAGCGCCGAGGGCGCGGCAAACTGCCCCTTTACCCGCGACACCAGCACGGTATTGACGCGCTCGCCCACTTCGAGTTCGTCGCGCAGTCTGGCCAACGGCACAAACACGGCGAAGACGTCGCCCTGCTGCGCGTCCAGCGAGAAGTCGCCGAGCGCTGCCGCGTCGAGGACGCCGCGGGTGGTCAGCCGCAGCGTCCGGCCGACAGCGTCTTTCTTTCCGTGGAGCGATTCGAGCGGCACGTCTGCGGGACGCTGGACGCGGACGAGGACGGCGGCGCCTTCCCGCGCCCCGATCTCGCGCGCGAGCGCGGTACTCACGATCGCTTCACGGGCTTCGAGCGGCACCGGACTCCGGCCGTGGAAGCGCCAGAAGCGCTCGTCGACACCGTAGACCTTGACGCGGCCAGCGCGCCGGCCGCTCTCCTGGTCGGTGACGGCGCCTTCGGCGACGATGAGCGGCGCGGCGGCGCTGAAGCTCGAGGCAAATCGCGCGTCGCCCGCAATGTCGGCGGCGAGCTGTTCACGGAAGAACTGTGGTGAGGCGACGATCAGATCGGTGGCGCCAATTCGCTGCTCCACCAGATTCGCCAGGCTCCGGCGCACCGAGTGACCGACCAGCAGCGCGCCGGCCAGAACCGCGACGGCCGTCGCCACGCCGAGAACGACCGCCACGTTCGTGCGCCAGTAGTGGACCAGGCTGCGGCGAACGAGCTGGCCGGTCGTCATGGCGTACCGCGAACCCCGGGCGGCATCGGCACGACGGCGGCAGCGACGCCCAAAAAGGCAGTGCCCACCGCGAGCGCCTGAAACGCGGTGCTGTAAGACCCGGTCATGTCCACGCACAGCGCGAGCAGCAACGGACCGACCGCGGACGCCAGTACGGTCATGGCCTGCGCCGCACCTTGAATCCGTCCGAGTTCGGCGGGCCCGTAGGCACGACCCCAGAAACTGAAGAACACGACCATCACGAAGCCGCCACCGATCCCCATCGCCACGGCCTGGACCATCACGTGCGTGACGGTGGTCACATACACGAGACCGAGCAGGCCAACGCTGAGCATGGCGAGTGCGACGAGCAACACCGCGCGCAGCGATCCTCGATCGGCAAACGCTCCGGCCGCGAAGTTGCCGATGAGACCGGTGATCGCCGTGACCGCGAGCGCGGTGTAGTAGATGTCCGGCGTGAAACCGCGCTGCGCCAGGATCGACTCGTTGAAGAGTCCGATGCCAGACGCGATCAGTCCATAGGCGGAGCTGGCGAGCGCGACGACCCAGAATGCCGGCGATCTAAGCGCGGTCCAGAGTGGGACGGATGTTTTGGTGCCAGCCGCCGAGTCGGACAGGCTAAAGCCTGTCCCTACACCTGTCGCTACCGCCGTCTCACCGTCGACTTCCAGACCGATCCTCTCTGGAGACGAGCGATCCATCCACCACGCGATCGGCGCCAGCCCGACGACGAGCGCGACGCCAATTCCGGCCCATGCCACGCGCCAGCCGGTCGCGGACACCATCGCACCCACGACCGGGAACGCGATCATGAAGCCGATGCTCATCGTGAGCGCGTAGATCGCCATCGCCTTGGTCAGCCGCCGGCGGAACCACTTACCGACCATCGCGAGGCTGACGATCGACAGCGAACTCTGACCGATGCCGCGGGTCAGCGTAATCATCGTCGCGAGCGCGGCGACGCTCGTCACCTGACTCATGCCGAGCGTGACGATCCCCAGTGCCGCCGCGACGATGGTCAGCACGAGGCGGCTGCCCACCCGGTCCATCCACCGGCCGATACCGAAGCAGAAGAGCGCGCCGATCAAAGTCGCGAACAGATTGATCTGCGCGTACGCGGTCCGACTCAGTGCAAAGTCTTTGAGCACCGGTTCCGTGATCAGGCCAAGGCCCTGCGTGCGTCCGGGCAGCGTGCCGACCATCGCCAGCGACGCGAGGCCGAGTACGGTCCAGCCGTAGTAGAGCCGAGAGCGCGGTGCGGTCAGTGTGCCAACGCCGGCGTCAGCCACGCGCCACCTCCGTGCTCGCACTCACCCGGGCGAGACGGCGGTCGCGCAACTCGAGATGGATGGGAAACCGCACTGCCAGCGCCGCGCTGTGCGTGACGACAATCAAGATCGTGTTCTGCTGCCGGTGCAGCTCGAGCAATAAGGTCGCCACGGACGCCGCGGTGTCGGGATCGAGATTGCCGGTCGGCTCGTCGCAGAGCACGAGGCGCGGCTGGCGGATCAGGGCGCGCGCGATCGCCACGCGTTGTTTCTCACCGCCGGACAGTTCCGCCGGCCGGTGATCGAGACGCGCGCTCAGACCAACGCGATCGATCAGCATCCGCGCCCGCTCGGCGATCTGCGGCCGATCGTTCCGCGAACCGATCAGCGTTGGGATCAGGACGTTCTCGAGCACGGAACATTGCGGCAGCAGACAGTGGTCCTGAAACACGAAGCCGATCTGACGATTGCGGAAGTCGGCCAGCGCCGCGGGGCCCAGCGCAAACGGGTTCGTCCCGTCCAGCGTGACGGTCCCGCTCGTTGGCGGTTCGAGCGCCCCGAGGACATACAGCAGCGAACTCTTCCCGCTGCCCGACGGACCGGTGATCGCCGCCGCTTCTCCCGCCGCCAGCGACAGATTGACGTCCGCCAGCACCGGCAACGGCCCGCGCGGCGTCTCGTAGACCTTGCCGAGTGCGGAGACGTCCAGCACGTCAGGCCACCGAAGCGCGCGCACGCGCGCTACCCGTCACGCTGCGCGCCGCGTCGAGAAAACGATCCGCGGACTTCGCGATCGTGTAGTGCTCTCGCACACCGGCAAAGCCTTTCGCGCCGAGTGTGCGACGCAGGCCCGCGTCCTTCCAGAGTGCGAAGAGCCCCTGCGCGAGATCCTTGGGATCGCCGGTCCCGGCGAGGAGGCCGCCGCCGGTCTTTTCGACGATCTCGACGAAGGCTCCTCGCCGCGGCTGCACGACCGGCACGCCGGCCGCCATGGCCTCGAGCAGGAAGAAACCCTTGGGCTCGTCGTACGTCGCGGGGACGGACAGGACGTCGAGCCGGCGAAGGAACTCGATCTTCCCCGAACGATCGACCTCGCCCTGATACGTAAATTCGTGTTCCAGGCCAGCCGCTGCCACTGTCGCGCGGACTTCGTTCAAATACGGCGACGGTCCCGGCGCCATGTAGCCGGCCGCCACCAGCCGCGACGGCGCACCGCCGGTCAGCTTCTTGAACTCGACGTAGGCCTGCGCGAGGACCTTCAACCCTTTTTCCGGTGCGATCCGCGCGAAGAATCCAACCGTGAACATCTCGGGTGAAGGCACGGCCATCTCGTAGCCACTGAGGTCGATCCCGAGAGGAACGACGGCCATCTTCGCGGCCGGAATCGCAAACAGGCCGCCCATGAACCGCGCGCAGTACTCGCTGACGGCGATGAAGCGGTCGACCTGAACGACATGCTTGCGGATCAGCGCCAACGCCCGGTCGCGGTACTCGGGGAGCAGGCCGTCCAGAAACAATTCCTCGCCCTGCAGCGTGACCATGACGGGCCGGCCCGTCACGCGCTTCAGCGGCGCGGCCAGAGAAATCAGCAGCGAGTTGGTGATGTTGATGACGTCCGGGGCGGGCTCGGCCCGCATCCAGTCCTGCAGCTTCTCAAACTCCTTGTGCAGCACGCCCGACTCGCCGTCGAGCATCGACACCGTGAGCCCGCCCAGCGTCCGCGCGTCGGTCGAGCTCGCGCGGTTAGCAAAGGCGGCGATGAGCCGCGGCGAATCCCACAGGCGATCGAGAAACCTCGGTGTGCTGCGGAAGAGCGGCGACGCGTGCTGGAGGTACACGCTGATCCCGCCGAACAGTACGCGCCTGGAGCTGACGTTGGTTTCGTCGGTCCGCGTCGGCGTGTACATCGGCACCAGCGAGACGTCCTCGCCGCGCCTGATCAGCTCGGCCGCCAGCGCGTTGTCGCGAAAGCAGCTGCCGCAATACATCCCCGCGGCGCCGGCGGTCAGCGACAGGATCCGCATGGTGTGATGCTAGACCGCACCGACCGGCGCTTGTTGAAACGCCCGAGGCCGATACAGGAATTCGACGATATTGCCTTCGTGCGGCTGGAGCCAATTGAGCGCGGTCGTCGCGACCGGACCGAAGTTCAGCCGATCGACATGGACGCTGTCGAGCAGCCGGCGCCTGAGCGCGGTCTGGCCGGTCAGCGCCGTGCACACCAGCGTCGGACCGATCGCGTCCACCATCTTCGCTTCGTCGCAGCGGACGACGCTGACGAACGGGAACATGTATTCCTTGTGTGCCGAGGGCGACTCCGGCGAGTCGCAGTGGAGGACCGTCGGCAGCAAGTACTCCGCGCGCCCTTCCGTCACATGACGGGACCCGTCCCGGTACTTGGCAGTCACATCGGTGACACCCGGTTGCGCGGCATCCTGATCGATGACTTTGGCCAGCGCGGCGGCCGCACCGGGGACCGTGAAGGCGGCAAGCAGCGCGTCGGGGTCGTCAGGCGGCAGCGGCCGAATCGCCGCCAGCCGCTGCGCGATCGCGTCCGCGATCTCCCGCGTATGCCGGCTCGCCCAGATTCCCGACGCGTTGATGCAGCCGCGCCCGCCGTTGGTCACCACGCTTTCGACGAGCAGATCGAGATAGTCGGTCCACCGATCCACCACGTCGTCGCCGATCAGGATCTTCGAGAAGCCCGGACCGTGCACCTGCACGCGCGGATTGCCGCGATGCTGATCCACCGCGGCCTGGCCGCCGAACATCATGCTGCGGCCGCAGGATTCGAGGACCGCCGCGCCGACGTCGTGCCCACCCGGGTAGATCGAAATCGCTTCGCGCGGAATGCCGGCGGCGAAGAATGCTTCGGCAATGCGGTACGGCGTCCACGGCTCCTGCGATCCGGGCTTGAGCACGAGGCCGAGCTGCAGCGGAATCACCGGCAGCCACAGCGTGTGGACGCCCGGTGAGTTCGACGGCAGCACCAGGCCAAGCACCGGGCTTTGCGCCTGATAACTGATCGGCACGCCGCGCTCCTCGCCGTGGCCGGCGGTGAGGACGTCGAGTTTCAGTTCGCGGGTGAGCGCCGACAGGATGCGCCGCATCTGGGTCAGCACGAACCCGTTCTTCTGCATGTTGGCGCGCGCCAGCCGCTCGGGGAGACCAGTGGTTGCCGACTGCGCGCGGACGAATGCCTCGGGCGTCTGCGTGCCGTCGCCGATCGGCAGTTCGCCGTGCAAGTACAGCTCGCCGGCTTTGGCCACCCGATCGATGAGTTCCTCGATCGGCACCGCCCGCAACGCGTCTCGAGCCTGCTGCGCCTTGCGCATGTCGCGCTGCACCATCCCGCCGTTGGTCCGGCTGATGCGCGCGATCGGTTCGCCGGTCAGAAAGTGCGACACCTCGTCGACTTCGAGACTCGAATACGGTTGTCCCCAGCGGTACGCCGGAATCGTCAACATACGACCATCATCAGTCCGACTGACGTCGGACTCCACGACTGTGTCTAGTGTCTAGTACACGCCCACGGTTGTCGTGGACGCGAATCCGCGATACGGCCTCACGCCACTGATCCCATCCCAAGGATATCGTTCGTACGGCCGCTCGCGCTCGCCTTCGTCGCGCTCGAGGAAACCCGGCACGAAGAACTCGCGCGTCAGCGTCGTCAGCTTCACGCGGCCGGTGGCGCCGTAGTCGACGAGCTTCGACGGATCGTCGAAGTCGACGACCTCGATCGCCGCACGCGGCTGCGGCGCGTAGTACGTGATCTTGTAACCGTTGTGCGGTCCGCTCGGCGCACTCGCGGCCAGCCCCATCAGCGTGTTGCCGTAGGTCGGTGTCATGTAGGCGCCGTCGAGCAGTTCCTCGTGAGCGAAGCGGTTCCACTGCGGCGTGAATTCCGTGCCGCCCGAGAAGATCCCGGTGATGCCCATCTTGCGGATCGTCGTGCCCATCGACTCGAGCTTCAGCGCCAGCGCCTCGAGGAGCTTGGGCGTGGTGAACATGCAGCGGATGTCGTGGCCGGCTTGCAGAATCGTGACCGCCTGATCGATCACGTGATCCTTGTAGGCCTGGAGATGTTCGTTCCAGCCCTTCTTGATCAACTTGATCACCCAGCGCGGGTCGAGATCGACGCAGAATGAAATGCCGCCGCGATACTGTGCGAGGTGCTCGACGGACAGCCGCAGCCGGCGCGGACCGGATGGTCCGAGCATCAGCCAGTTCGAGCCCTTGGGAAACTTGTCGTCGGGCAGCGTGGCGCTGAAGAGTTCGTAGTCGGTTCGGAAGTCGTCGCACGCGACGCGCGTCTTGGGGATGCCGGTGGTCCCGCCGGTCTCGAAGACGTAGACCGGCTTTCCCGCCAGTCCTTTGGGGACCCAGCGCTGAACGGGACCGCCGCGCAGCCACTCGTCCTCGAAGGCGCCGAGCAGATTCAAGTCGGCGAAGGTGTTGATCCGGTCGCGCGGATCCCAGCCCAGACGCTTGGCGTAGTCCAGCCAGAACGGACAGCCGGTCTCGGGATTGAAATGCCAGGCAACCATCTCCCGGACCTGGGCGTCGAGCGCGTTCGTCGCGCGTTCCACCTGATCGCGGGTGGCTTCAGCGGTCGAGGACGGCAGACTCATCGAAGCGAGTATAACGAAGGCGTAAGCGCGAATGACGCGGCTGTGGTAGTACACAGCACGCGGCATCCATGAAAACAGCGCTGGGGGTCCTGCTCATCGTCGCGCTCTACGTCTTGCATCAGGACTTCTGGTTCTGGCGCGAGGCGCGCCCGCTCGTCTTCGGCTTCATGCCGATTGGCCTCTTCTACCACGCCGCCTTCACGGTCGTCACCGCGCTGGCCCTGGCGCTGCTCGTCAGGCTGCTCTGGCCCGCGGATCTGGAAGGTCCCTCCGTCGGATGACTTCCGCGCTGGTCGTCTTCGCCTATCTGGCGGTCGTCCTCTACATCGGCGTGTTCGCCTTCCGGACCCGGACCGCGAAGGGAGCCGAGGATTTCTTCCTCGCCGGGCGGTCGCTGGGACCCACGGTGTTCCTGCTGTCGCTCTTCGGCTCGAACATGACCGCGTTCTCGATCCTGGGCGCCTCGGGTCATGCCTTTGCCAACGGGATCGTCACCTACGGGCTGATGGCGTCATCCTCCGCGCTGGTGATTCCGGTTTCGCTGCTGGTCATCGGCACGCGTCTCTGGGCGCTCGGCAAACGGCACGGATTCATCACGCCGGTCCAGATGTTTCGCGACCGGTGGGAATGCGGCCACATCGGCACCGCGATTTTCGCGGTCCAGTCGGTGCTGCTGATTCCTTACATCATCATCGCCGTCATCGGCGGCGGCACCACGCTCAGAACCGTCAGCAACGGCGCCGTGCCTTTCTGGCTCGGCGGCGCGATCGTGTCGCTGGTCGTGATGAGTTATGTCTTCCTCGGTGGGATGCGCGGCACGGCGTGGGTGAACGCGTTCCAGACGGTTCTGTATCTGTGCTTCGGCGCCATCGCGGTGTCGGTCGTGAGCGCGGGCATGGGCGGTTTCAGCCAGGTCATGGAGCGGCTGTTCGAAGCGCCGGCGACGGCGCCGCTCTTGACCCGTGAGCGCGTCTCGCCGCTCTATTTTCTCAGCTACACCTTCATTCCGCTCTCGTCGATCGCCTTCCCGCACATCGCGATCTTCTGCCTCACCGCGAAGCGTGTCTCGCATTTCAAGAAGACGATCGTGCTGTATCCGATCTGCATGATCCTGATCTGGCTGCCGTCGGTCTTCCTGGGCGTGATCTCGAACGGCGCCACCGCCGTCCCGGCCATCCAGGCGAAGCTCGAAGCCCGCAGCCAGCTCGCGGCTGGCGGGCCCACGCTCACCGCGCCGGATCGCGACCGGCTCCGCGCGCAGGCGGCGGGCGACGATGTGATTCTGCGGCTGGTGGAGGGCTACGCGCCGTCGCTCCTGGCGGCGCTTCTGGCCGCCGCCGTCATGGCCGCGGTGATGGCCAGCGACTCGCAGATCCTCGCGCTGTCGACCATGTTCACCGAGGACGTCTTCGCCTACTATGGCGGCACGTCGCGCTACGGCGACGCGATGCAGGTCCGGACCGGACGCCTCTTCGTCGTCGTCCTGACGCTGATCGCGTATCTCGTCGCCATGCGCGTTCCGCAGTCGATCTTCGACATCGCGACGCAGTACGCCTTTGCCGGCTACGCCGCGCTGTCGCCGCTGCTGGTGGCGGCGCTCTTCTGGCGGCGCAGCACCAGGTGGGGCGCGCTGGCGAGCACGCTGTGGACGGCCGCCGCGGTGACCGCCGTGGCGGTGATCCAGTCGACGATCGCACCACCGCCGCCAGGCGCGGGCGTTCAGGTACTCGCGATCGGCGGCGTCGATGTCGTCACGCGGGCGTCGACCGGCGCCCTGGTTTTGGGGCTGCTGCCGGTCGTACCGATGACGATCGTGTCGGCGCTGTTGATGTGGAGCGTCTCACTGTTGACACCGCGCGCCTGCCCCGGACAGGCGACGCTGGCAAAATACTTCGCCGGGCAAGGACACTGACGCTGATGGACACTTCGCGCCCGGCTCCTCTCACGCCGCTGCAGTGGCTGATCTGCGCGGTGGCCGCGCTCGGTTTCGCCTTCGACTCCTACGAGCTGCTGATGCTGCCGATCATCGCGCGGCCGGCGCTCGCCGAACTCCTCCACGTCGCGCCGAACAGCCTCGAGGTCAACTCGTGGGTCGGCACGATGCAATACGTCCCGGCGGTCGCGGGCGGCATCTTCGGCCTGCTCGGCGGGTATCTCACCGATCGGCTCGGCCGCCGGCGCGTGCTCGTGTGGAGCATTTTGCTGTACGCGTTCGGCGCTTTCTTCGCCGGTCTCTCCACCTCCGTCTATCAGCTGCTCTTCTGGCGCTGCTGCACGTTCGTGGGCGTCTGCGTCGAATTCGTCGCGGCGGTCGCCTGGCTGGCGGAGCTCTTCGCGAATCGTGAGCAGCGCGAACGGGTGATCGGCTATACGCAGGCCTTCGGCTCGATCGGCGGCATCATGGTGACCGGCGCCTACTACGTCGTCGTCACCTACGGCCACAATTTCCCGGCAGTGGCCGGCGGACACGAAGCGTGGCGCTACACCTTGCTGTCGGGCGTGATTCCGGCCCTTCCGCTGATCGTCATCCGGCCGTTCCTGCCGGAATCGCCCGGCTGGTTGGCGAAGAAGAAGGCCGGGACGCTCAAGCGTCCGAGCTTCGCGGAGCTGTTCCGCCCAGAGTTCAGCCGCACGACGATCGTGACGACGATCATGATGGCGTGCGCGTACGCCGCCGCGTTCGGCGCGATCCAGCAGATGCCGCGCGTCGTGCCAGGGCTCGAGGAAGTGCGCACGCTCGCCCGCGCCGCGCAGGAACAGACCATCAGCGGCGTGCAGTCGTTCCAGGAATTCGGCGGCCTGGCGGGCCGCATCCTGCTCGCGTTCCTCGCCGCGGTCATCGTCGGGCGGCGGAAGCTGCTCTACATCTTTCAGATTCCAGGCTTGATCCTGCTGCCGATCGTCTTCCTGCTGACACCGGTGGAAGGGCTGACGATGGCGAAGTGGGGCATCTTCTTCGTCGGCATGGCGACGATCTCGCAGTTCAGTTTCTGGGGCAATTATCTGCCGCGCGTCTACCCGGTCCACCTCCGCGGCACCGGCGAGAGCTTCGCCGCCAACGTCGGCGGACGGATGATCGGCACCTGCGCCGCGCTCGTCACCACGAATCTCGTCGCGTCAATGCCGGGCGCCGCCGTACCGATCAAACTTGCGTACGCGTCCGCGATTGTCGGCACGACGGCGTACGTGATCGGCTTCATCGCGAGCTTCTGGCTGCCGGAGCCGAAGACGACGGACCTGCCCGAGTAGAGACCACAGAGCGAAATGCGCCACGAAAACACGGAAACACGAAAAAGGCGTTAGCTAAGAAAGAGATTTCGTGCTTTCGTGCTTTCGTGGCGCATTTGTTTTTTGGGTCAGTAAGCCCGCTCGTAGAGTTCGACCGCGGCTTCAGCATCGAACGGCCGCGGGTTGAACGTTCCTGTCCACTGCGGCGCGGCGAGCGCGGCGAGCCTGGGAATGTCCGCGCGTGGGACGTTCAGGTCACGCAGGGTTGCCGGCAACTGACCGGCGCGCGCCAGACGGGCGAGAAGATCGGCGAGCGTCGGCCCACCGCCCCTGGCATCCCAGCCGGCGATTCGCATCAGCTCCTCGTAGCGGTCGCCGACGACCTCGCTGTTCCAGCGGACGACATGCGGCAACATGACGGCGATCGCGGCGCCGTGGGTTGTCCCGTATTTCGCGGTCAGCGGATTGGCACACGCATGAGTCGCGCCGAGCATCGACTGCTCGATCGCCGCACCGGCGAAGTGCGCGCCGGCGAGCATCGCGGTCCGGGATTCGAGGTCCTTCGGATGGTCGAGGACGCGTTCGAAGGCGCCGCTCAGCAGCCGCCACGCCTCGCGCGCAAACAGCTCGGACGCACCGGTCCGCCGCGTCGTCACGAACGACTCGACCGCATGCGACAGCGCGTCGTAGCCGACGATCGCCGTCAGCTCCCGCGGCTGCGACACGGTCAGCGACGGATCGAGCACCGCGACCTTGAACATGGCTTTCTCGTCACCGCACGCCATCTTCTCGTGGGTGTCGGCATCCGAGATGAGCGCGTTGCTCTGGGCTTCGCTGCCGGTGCCGGCCGTCGTCGGGACCGCGATCATCGGCAGCATCGGGTGCTTCGCCTTGCCGTGGCCGCGGTAATCGCGCATGTTCCCGCCGCCGGTCAGCACGAAGTTGATCCCTTTGGCGCAGTCGAGCGAGCTGCCGCCGCCAAGCGCCACCATCGAATCGACGCGTCCTGCCGCGGCAACCACGCGGCCGCGCTCGACCATCACCGTGTCCGGATTGGCATCGAAGTCGTGAAATGTGGTCGTCGCAATGCCCTCGTCGGCGAGGAGTGCGATGGCGCGGTCGACGAGTCCGAGGCGAACGATGCCGGCGTCGGCGACGAGGAGCGTGCGCGAGAACCCGAGCTCGCGCGCGAGTTCGCCTAGGCTGGCGAAGGCGCCGTCACGCAGAATCACCCGCGTCCGCGGCTGAAAGTCGAAGGGAATCACGGCTCAACGCTATACTCCCTTCCGTGTCTCCCGCAAACCGCGCGTCGCTCTTGACGCTCGGCGCCGCCGCGTTTCTGGTCAGCGCCGATGCCCGGGTCATCGATCCGCTGCTCAAGATCGTCGCGGCTGAATTCCACGTGTCGAACGAAAGCGCGGCGCTGACGATCTCGGCTTACGCGCTGCCGTACGGTTTCTGCCAGCTGTTCTACGGACCGCTCGGCGATCGCGTCGGCCAGCTGAGGGTCATGGCCACCGTCATGGCGCTCTTCGCGCTGGGGACGCTGGCGTGCGCCGCGGTGCCGAATCTCGGAACGTTCATCGCGCTGCGACTGCTGACCGGCGTCGTCGCCGCCGGCATCATTCCGCTCTCGATCAGCTACATCGGCGACAAGTTCGCGTACGAACACCGCCAGGCGGCACTCGGCCGCTTCATCAGCGCGCTGATGCTCGGACAGATCATGTCGGCCACGCTCGGCGGAGTGCTCGGCGAGTACGCGAGCTGGCGCGGCGTCTTTCTCGTCTTCGGCGCCGCGGGTCTCCTCGTCGCGGCGCTCCTCGGCCGCGAGTCGGCGCGCTTCGCCGCGGATCGCAAGGAGCGCTACTTCTCGTTTGCCGCCATCCGCGATCTGCTGCAGGCCCCGAGCGCGCCGATCGTCTTCACCAGCGTCTTCATCGAAGGGCTGTTCGTCTTCGGCGGTCTGGCGTTTCTCTCCGCGTCGATGCTCGAACGATTCTCATTCCTCGGACCGAGCCAGGTCGGTCTGATGCTGGCCGGCTACGGCGTCGGCGGTCTGTGCTACGCCGTAACGGTCAAACGCCTGGTCCCGAAGATCGGCGAGCGGGGCACCCTCATCGTGGGTGGTTCGCTGCTCTGCGCCGCCTATCTGCTGATTGGGTTCTTGCGCGCCTGGTGGTTGTTCATCCCGGGCATGATCCTCTACGGCATGGGCTATTTCACGATGCACGGGGCCATCCAGACGCGCGCCACGGAAATCAATCCCAAGGCGCGGTCGACCGCCGTCTCGCTCTTCGCGTTCATCTTCTTCCTCGGTCAGGGCCTCGGTCCGATCGCGATGGGCCGGGCGATCCGGCTGTTCGGCTACGGGCCGAGCTTTGCCGTCGCCGGCGCCGGCCTCCTCACGCTCGCGCTTTGGACTCAGGGTCAATTCGCTCGCTTTACCACAGCCTCGCGCGCCGCCTAGAATCCGCGCTCATACATCCCGTTTCGGAGGCTTCATGCAGCGTCCGTCCTTCGTCGCCGCGCCGCTCGCCGCCGTGGTGGTGACGGCGATTCTTTCAATCACGCTCAGCGCACAGACTCGCACGCAGAACTGGTGGCAATGGCGTGGTCCCGACGCAACCGGCGTGTCGGCCACCGCCAATCCGCCACTCGAATGGAGTGAGACCAGGAACATCAAGTGGAAGGTTGAGATCCCCGGACGAGGGAACGCCTCGCCAGTCATCTGGAACGACCGGCTCTTCGTCACCACCGCGGTGCCCGCGAACGTCGACGGCAAGGCGCAGCACGATCCACGCGGTGGACTCAGGCCGCGCGGCGTCCACCGGTTCATGGTGCTGGCGATCGATCGCCACACCGGCAAGACCGTCTGGGAACGCGTCGCGACGGAAGCCGAGCCGCACGAAGCCGGCCACACCGACAACAGCACGTGGGCCTCGAGCTCGCCAATCACCGACGGCGACAGCGTCTTCGCCTACTTCGAGTCGTTCGGCCTCTATGCCTACGACATGAACGGCACGCTGCGCTGGAAGAAGGACCTCGGCGACAAGCGCATGCGCAATCAGTTCGGCGAGGGATCGACGCCGGCGCTCTACGGCAACACGATCGTCATCGTCTGGGATCATCTGAACGGCGACGGTTCGTTCATCGCCGCGTTCGACAAACGCGACGGCCGCGAACTGTGGCGCGTCGCGCGGGAAGAGATCGACACCTGGGCCACGCCGCTCGTCCTCGACGTCAATGGCAAGCCGCAGGTCATCGTGCCCGCCATGCGGCGCAATCGCAGCTACGATCTGGCCACCGGCGCCGTCATCTGGGAGTCGGACGGCCTGACGATGAATCCGATTCCGTCGCCGGTCCACGACGACGGCATCGTGTATCTGATGAGCGGCTTCCAGGGCAACGACCTGAAGGCGATTCGCCTCGCCGATGCGCGCGGCAATCTGGACAACACCCCACACGTCGTCTGGTCGTTCGATCGCGACACGCCGTACGTACCGTCGCCGATTCTCGTCAACGGGATCCTCTACTTTCTCAAGACGAACTCCGGCATCCTCTCGGCATTCGACGCGAAGACCGGCAAGCCGCACTATCAGAATCAGCGTCTCGACGGCGTGCCGAACGTCTTTGCCTCGCCGGTGTCGGCGCAGGGGCGCATCTACTTCCCGGGCCGCGAAGGCACGACGATCGTGATCAAGTCCGGTCCGAGCTACGAAGTGCTCGCCAAGAACACGCTGGACGACGGGTTCGACGCGTCGCCGGCGCTGGCCGGCCGCGAGATGTATCTGCGCGGCAACGCGTATCTGTACTGCATCGCGAGCCCGCAATAGTCGTGGGGTCCGGCTTTAGCCGGACCGTATAGCCGGAGGACGAATGGCTGCTCCACGCGCGTTGCGCTTCGCCGCTATCGGCGGAGCGCTGGTTGTCTTGTTTCTTGGCGGCTGGCTCGCTGGACGACTCGGCATCGGATCCGTCGTCAATCCGGCGTCACTCTCCGAGGTCGAGCGTCAGTTTGCCGAGCGGATGAACGACGCCAGCCTGGTGGGTACGTTCACTATTTGGGGGCGAGAAGGGCGGCCCGCCAGTCCCGATCGCTATGACATCAAGAGCGTCGAGAAGATCGGCGACGATCTCTGGCGGTTCAACGCCAGCATGTCGTGCTGCGGGGTCAACGGCACGATCCCGATTCCAGTCCCGCTGCGGTTTGTCGGTGACACGCCCGTGATCATGATGACCGACACGAGTCTTCCTGGTCTCGGTACGTTCACCGTCCGGCTGTTTTTCTACGGCGACAGCTATTCGGGCACGTGGTCGCACGGCAAGGTCGGCGGCCACATGTCGGGCCGGATCGAAAAACGCGGCGCGCCGGCGGCCGCGAAGTCCACGATGCCGGCGGCGCAACGGCTGATCGGGGCGTGGCAACTGGCGTCACGCGTCGTGACGAAGGCCGACGGAACGGTGCTGAGCGACGCGGTCCTCGGCGCTGAACCGCTCGGGCGGCTGTACTACGACGTCAGCGGCGTCATGTCGCTGCAGATGATGCGGCAGGCGCGGACGGCGGCGATCGGCAAGCCTGGCAATCCGCAGGATGCCGCGAATCCGCGAGCGATCCTCGGCTACGACTCGTACTTCGGCACCTACACGGTCGACGAAGCCGCCGGCACGATTACCCATCACGTCCAGGGGTCGTTGTTCCCCGAGGATCTCGGCAAGGACTGGGTCCGTCCGTTCACGCTCGACGAGGGGACGCTGACGCTGAAGTTCACGTCAGCCGGAGCGGACGGCGTCGACATCACCCGGACGCTCATCTTCCGCCGTCAGTCATGAGGATGGGGGGGCCAGCTCGGTGCCAGGTTGGAACCAGTTCGGTGCCAGACAGCAAGCTGACCCTAACCACTGGATGGCTTAGGGTTAGCGGCGCGTAGTGCCAGGCTGGTACCGGGTTGGTGCCAGGCTGGTGCCAGGCTGGTGCCAGACTGCAGGCTGACCCCTAGTGTGCGATCTCCGGCTGCGGAGCAGCGGCCGCGCGGACGCGGAGCGGCTCGGACCTCAGGAACACATGCAGCAGGACGGCGCCGGCCATAATCACCGCGGCGCAGACAAAGATCAGATGCAGGCCGCTCGCGAGCGCATGACGGACATTGCCGAGGAGCATCTGTAACATCCCCAGGCCGTTCGGAAGCTTGCCGAACTCGGCCTCGAGTTGCGGACGGAGTTGCGACAGCATCAGCGGATTGCTGAAATACCGCAGGATCCCCGCCGGCGCGCCCGCCGGCACCGCCTCCGCCATCGTCGAGTTGTAGCGCGTCAGCATCACGGACCCGAACGCGGCGACGCCCACGGTGCTGCCAATCGAGCGGAAGAAGATCGTGGACGACGTGGCGGCGCCCATCTGGGCGCTCGGCGCGACGTTCTGGATCGCCAGCGTGTAGACCGGCTGCAGGAACCCCATCCCGAGCCCTGACACGATCATCCCGTTTGCGACAAACAGCCGCGAACTCGACTCGTCCATCATCGCGAACACGATCATTCCGGCCGCGACGAGCAGCGAGCCGACGACCGCAATGCTCTTGTATCCGCCGGTGCGCGAGACGAACTGACCGCCGAAGATGCTGCCGACGACGGCGCCCATCATCAGTGGCGTGAGCAGACTGCCCGACTGCGTCGCCGACACGCCAAGCACGCCCTGCATGTAGAGCGGCAGGTAGATGATGACGCCGAACATGCCGATGCCGAGCACGAACGAACAGAGCGAACAGATCGCGATGATCGAATTGTTGAAGAGCGACAGCGGAATCACCGGCTCCGCCGATCGCAGTTCGACGGTGACAAAGGCGATCGACATGGCCGCGGCCAGGGCGAGCAGCGAAGCGACACGCGTCGAGGTCCAGCCGTACTGGGTCGCCCAAGTCAGCGCCAGCAGCAGCGGCACGACCGTACCGATCAGCGTCGCATAGCCGCCCCAATCGAGTTTGCGATGAGAGCCGCGCGGCGGCATGTGCGGAAATTCAAAGTAGATCGCCGAGACGGCAATCGCGCCGACCGGCAGATTCACCCAGAAACACGCGCGCCACGACCACGAATCGGTCAGCCATCCGCCCAGCGTCGGACCGAAGATTGACGACAGACCCCAGACGGCCGCGAAGAGACCCTGATAGCGGCCGCGTTCGGCCGGCGAGAAGATGTCGCCGACGATCGTGAACAGGATGCCGAGCACCATGCCGGCGCCAATGCCCTGCAGACCACGGAACAGAATCAGCTGTCCCATGCCGTCGATCGGCAGGAAGTTCAGCTTGCCGGCCGCACCGCACAGCGCCGAGGTCACCACAAACAGAATGGCGCCGCAAAGAAAGTACGGCTTGCGTCCGTAAATGTCCGACAGGCTGGCAAAAATCGGGACCGACACCGTCGACGACAGCAGATACGCCGTCGCCACCCACGGATAGCGATCGAAACCAGAGAGCTCCGCGATGATCCGCGGCTCCGCCGTGCCGACGATGGTCTGATCGATCGCGGCAAGGAGCGCCGCGAGCAGAAGTCCCGTCAGTGTGCCGATGAACTGCGGCCTCGTCAGCCTGACGAGGCCCGAAGTGACGTAGGGGTGCCCGCCAGTCGGGTCGCTCATGTGCCGCCTCTCTAGAGGGGCGTGATTGTACTATTCGCCCCGTTCGTCCGCTGGCCAGCCGCCGGAATCACCCTCACGTCACAGTTTCAAACGGCCGTCGCGCGCTACCATCAAGCATGATCCTGCGATTTCCTGGTTCCGGCACCGTCCTCGGCGCGCTCCTGAGCGGCCTTGGTCAGACGGCCGGCATCGGCAACGACGAAGCGGCGATCGAGAGTCCCACGGCTCCGCAACTCGTCGAGGCGATCGAGGCGATGGCACGGGCCGACATCGAGTTCGTCATCCTCGAAAACGGCGACGCATTCCTGCAGGCAGCGGGCGAGGGCGACGGACCGTATCAGCTGGAGTACCGCCCCCGGGCCGATGGTCCGCAGATCGCTGTTGACGGCGGAGTGGACAAGGAAACGCTGCGACGCGTGATGCTCGCGTATCGCCGCGGCGACAGCGGCTGGAAAGGGTCGTTGTCCTGGAGCGCGATCTGAGGTCCGGCTAACTGGTCCGCCGTAGCCTTGGCGAGGCGGAAGCCGGACGCCACCTTCACATCGTCGGCGTCGGCACCGCCAGCAGGCGCTCGATCTCTTCGACGAACGCCGCCTGCTCGAGGCGATAGAACTCGCCGGTCGCCTTGCTGGCGTACCCGGCGTGCACCGCCTTGGTGCGGCCGTCGCGCCCGAGCACGAACGTCGCGGGGAACGTCGAGAGGTTGACCGCCTGCGGAATCTTCGCCGACGCCTCGTCGGGCGTGCCGGCAATCAGCACCGGATAGGTGATCCCGAACTGCTTGATGAACGCGCGGACGCGATCGGGATTCTTCAGCTGATCGGCTTCTTCGAACGCGAGCGCGACGATTTCCAATCCCCGATCGTGGTGCGACTTGTAGAGCGCTGACAGGAACGGCGCCTCGTCGTGGCAGTTCGGGCACCAACTGCCGGTGATGCTGACGATGACGACCTTGCCGCGGAACCGATCGTCGCTTTCGGACACCATTGCTCCGGAGAGATCCGGAAACCGGAACCGAAAGACTTCGTTGGGATCGCGCACCGTCGTGTACTGGCGCGGATCGGTCGGCTCGGGCAGGCCCTTGGCTTTGGCCACGTCGACGCGAAACGCCGCGAGTGGGGTTCTGCCGTCTTCAACGAGCGCGAGTGACCCGTCGGATTGCGGCGTCACGTCGTAGCGAGTCGGCCGTGCGCCCGAGAAATGACTCAGCACGAGCGTGCCGTTGACGAAGCGGCCGTTCAGGGTGCCGCTGTCGCCGTCGACGCGCATGATGGCGCCGGTGACATTCGGACCATCCTGGCGGATCAGGAATCGCCAGGCCGACTCGCCCTTGTTCGAGGGTTTCTCGAGCGGAATGCGCCACTCGCCGGAAATCTGCGGCACGTCGCCGGCCGGCGGCGCCGCGGCGCTGGCGCGGGTGGCTCTGAATTCGTAGCCGCGGCCGCGCGTCCCGCGATCGTAAAAACCTTCGAGCTGATCGCCTTTGAAGGTGGCGTCGACGCGGCTGCCGTACTGCGCGAAGGCGATCGACAGCTTCTCGCCGTCGAAGGTCGCGCTCGTCGAGGGCACGCGGACCTCGCCGTCGAAGAACGTGCCGGCGATCGTGTCTCCGTCCCCGGTGATCTCGAACTTGAATGGCACGTCGAAGCTGCGGACCGTCACGACCGCGTCCCACATGCCGACTGGCGTTGGCGCCGGCCGTGCGCACGCGGACAGCAGTGCCGTCAGCATGATTGCAAAGGTGAGATTTCGGCGAGCAGCAGTTGTCATAACGTGCCTGATGTTATCGGACAGGCTGAAGCCTGTCCCTACCGATGTCGCGAGCGCCACTCCCGGTAGGGACAGGCTTTAGCCTGTCCGCCGTCCGATACCACTAGAATACCGGCCAACCCGGAGGACTTCACCTGATGTCTGAGCGTTGGCGCATTCCCGTCGGCGCGGTGGCCGTGCACATCTGCATCGGCTCGGTGTACTCGTGGAGCACCTTCAACCGGCCGATTCAGCAGCTGTTTCCCGCCGATCCGTGGTGGTTCAGCCCGCCATATACGACGTTCACGACCGCGCTCGTGCTGCTCGGCCTCAGCGCCGCGTTCATGGGACCGTGGGTCGAGCGCAAGGGGCCGCGCGTCACGGCCACCGCCTCGGCGCTGTTTTTCGGCAGCGGACTCCTGATCGGCGGGCTGGGCCTCGCGCTGGGTCAATCGGTGATCGTGTTTCTCGGGATGGGCATCATCGGCGGCATCGGCTGCGGCCTCGGCTACATCGCCCCGGTCAGCACGCTCGTGAAGTGGTTTCCCGATCGCCGCGGCATGGCGACCGGCATGGCGATCATGGGCTTCGGCGGCGGCGCGTTCATCGCCGGCTACCTCAATGTGTTCTTCATGGATCGGATCGGCGTGGCGCGGACGGTGATGGCGCTCGGCGCGACCTATCTCGTGGTGATGCTGGCGGGATCGCGGCTGCTCAAGCGCCCGCCGCCCGGCTGGAAACCCGAGGGGTGGACACCGCCGGCGAAAACCAACCCGATGATCACGAACGTCAGCCTGACGCGGAATCAGGCGCTGCAGCATCCGCAGTTTTTTCTTCTGTGGGGCATGCTGTTCATCAACGTGACGGCGGGCATCGGCATCCTGGCGCAGGCGTCGCCGATGATGCAGGACATGTTTCACCGCACGGCGATTCAGGCGGCTGCAGTGGTGTCGCTCATCAGCATCTTCAACGCCGGTGGGCGATTCGTCTGGGCCTCGACCTCGGACTACATCGGACGGCGCAACACCTATCTGATCTTCTTCGCGGCGCAGTTCGTGCTATTCCTGGTCATCCCGACGCTCGCCGCAGGCAATAACTGGGCAATCTTCCAGGCCGCGCTGTTCATCGTCTTCACGATGTACGGCGGCGGGTTTGCCACGATCCCGGCATTTCTCGCGGATCTCTTTGGTCCCGACAACGTCGGCGCGATCCACGGCGCGCTGCTGACTTCATGGAGCGCCGCCGCCGTGGTCGGACCGGTGATCATCACCGAGCTGTCGAACCGCGCCAAGGCGGCGCTGCCGGCTGGCGCCGACCGGATCCACATCTACGACACGCCGCTCCAGGTGCTCGCGGTCCTGCTCGCTGTAGGCTTCCTCATGACGCTGCTGGTGCGCCCGCTTCGCTCGACGTAATGTGGAATCCGGCTTCAGCCGGATACCAACCCTCCGTCGCGTCGCACGTTACTGATTCGATCCCATCATGTACCAACGGCCGCCAATCCGCTGGACGTCGGCGACGCCTTTCACCGTCTTCCCGTCTTCCTGGCCTTCGTAGTCGACTTCGGCCTGATCGCCGTTGACGGTGCCGCCGAGGACGCGAATCTTCGTCGGCGACATCCGGCGCAGCATCTGCATGACGTCCTTGTTCTCGCCGGTTTTCTCCGCCTCGTCCAGCTGCTTGCGCTGATCCGGCGACGCCGATGCCTTGAGCGCGGCCCAGTCATTTTTCTCCAGCGCGGCATAGTGCGCGATCACCGCCTTGCCGGGATCGCCGCCGCCCGCCGGAAGCGCCGTGCCGGTTCGCGCCGCCTTCGATTCGACCGGCAGGTCGAACGTGATGTCCGCCGACTCGCCGCCCGCGTTCAGCTTGAACGTGCCGGCAATGCGGTCAGCGGTACGGGCGGTGATCTTCAGCGCCGGCGTGTAGTTGCTGTTGCACGACGAGCCGCCGCCGGAATCCGAACGGAAGTCGATGCAGTTGAAGCTGCCGTCGGATCCGATGCGCAGCGTGATCGACATCCCGTCGGTCCGCATGATGTCGAAGCTGTCGATCTTCTGATCCTTGGCCGCCGCCTGCCGGTCGAAGCGCGCCGACAGCAGCGCGACCTCGATTCCATCGTCGGTCTTGTAAGCCACCGCGTCGGCAATCGTGAATGTCGCGCGCGACAGCTTGACCTGGCCCTTGGCGTCAGCGAGCACCAGAGGAGTCGAGAACAACGTCATCGCGATCGCTGTCGACAGCGTGTGTTTCACAGTCATTGAGCCCTCCTGCAATCCGGCATCGATATCTTATGCTTCGTTTAGGAACCTTGAACGGTCTTCGGGGTCCAAGATGGGGTCACGGGAGGAGAGATGCTCGAACTACGGAACGTCTCGAAACGGTTCGGCGGGAGCCTCGCCGTCGACAACGTCAGCTTCGTCGCCCGTCCGGGCGAGGTGACGGGCTATCTCGGCGCCAACGGCTCGGGAAAGTCCACGACGATCAAGATGGTCGCCGGGCTGATCGATTTGACGGCCGGCGACATCGTCTTCGGCGGCCGGAGCATTCAGACCGCCGGGCTGGACTGGAAAGAGCGCGTCGGCTACGTCCCTGAAGAGCCGCACCTCTACGCGCACCTTTCCGCCGTGGAATTCCTGACCATGGTGGGACAGTTGCGGGACCTGCCGCCGCGGGCGACTGCCGAACGAATCGACGGCCTGCTGCGCCTGCTGGCGCTCTACGACGATCGCCACGCCGCGATTCAGACCTACTCAAAAGGCATGCGGCAGAAGGTGCTGCTCGCGGCCGCGCTGATCCACAATCCGGAACTGCTGCTCCTCGACGAACCGTTCTCGGGCCTGGACGTCGGCACGAGCCTCGTCCTGCGCAGCCTGATTCAGGAGCTCGCTCACGCCGGCAAGGTCGTCCTCTTCAGCTCGCACGAGCTCGACACGGTCGAGCGCGTCTGCTCGCACGTCGTCATCCTCCATCACGGCCGCATCGTGGCGGACGACTCGATCGGGCGTCTGCGCGAGCTGATGGCGGCGGCGACGCTCGAAGACATCTTCGCGCAGCTTGCGGTCGACCACGACAGCGTCGCCGTCTCGCGCGAGATCGTCGCCCTCGTCCAGCGGTAGCGAGTTCGATGTCGACGCGAACGCGGCGGCAACGGCGCATCCTGCATCGCGAGTTCCTCTTCCGCGTGATCGATCGCGAACTGCTGTCGACACACGGCGCCGGCGACGCCAGTCGGCTGCTGATTCAGATCGCGGCCTTCATCATCGTCCTCGGCATCGTCTTCGCGCTCTTCGCGCGCATCTTCAGCCTCGACCTCGGCTCGGGTCTGCGTTTGACGTACACGTGGAGCGCCCAGCATCTGCTGATCGCGACGACGATGCTGATCGTCGGGCTGCTGGCGGTGCTCGGCTGGGACAACATGTTCCCCGATCGCCGGGATGTGCTCACTCTTGGACCGCTGCCGGTAAGCACGCGCACGATCTTCACCGCGAAACTGCTGGCCGCGGGGACAACTCTTGGCGCGACCGTCCTCTGCTTTCATCTCGTCGGCGGACTGGTCTGGCCGTACTTGTTCAATGCCGAGACGTCGGCGTTCCACGTGCCGACGCTGACGTCGGAACCGCCGATCGCGCCGGTCGACGCTGCCGGGCTGCAGACGGTTCTCGAACAGGATCTCGCGGCGGTCCGTCACAGCGGACGGCTCGCCGACGGCGCCGCCGGAATTGCTGTGGGCGTATCGACACATGGTGTCCGTCGCGTCTTGGCCTTCGGTGCGGCCCGAACCGATTCGATCTTCGAGATCGGATCGGTCAGCAAGACATTCACCGGCCTGCTGCTCGCGCACCTGATCGAGGACGGGCGTGTCACTCTCGAGCAACCGGTCAGAGAGCTGCTGCCGCAGGTCGCGTCGCTTCGGCCGTTCACGACGGAGATCACGCTTCTCGATCTGGTCACCCACCGTTCCGGCCTACCGGACATGCCGCCGGCCTTTCGGGGACGCCGGCCGACGAGCCAATCGGTAGTGGATATGGCGGCGGCTTACGATGGCCGGCAACTCGAGCACTATCTCTTCCAGCGTGGGTTCGGCAAGTCCAGCGAGCCCAGCTATCGCTACAGCAATCTCGGGATCAGCGTGCTGGGTCACGCGCTCGCGACGCGCGCTGAACGAGACTACCCCACGCTCCTTCGCGAGCTCGTGGCCGAACCGCTCGGCCTGGCGGACACGGTCGTTCGGGTTTCATCCGAGCAGCGGCGCCGCCTGCTTCCTGGTCACGATTCGGAACTCGAACCAGCGCCCTTCTACGAGTTCGATGCGCTGGTCCCGCCAGCCGGCATCCGATCAACAGCCTCGGATCTGCTCACCCTTCTCGAAGCCCACCTGCATCCGGAACGGTTGCCCGGCGGTCCGCTCCAGCGCGCGTTGA
The DNA here is from genome assembly GCA_964577955.1 of uncultured Bifidobacterium sp. Classification (GTDB taxonomy): domain Bacteria; phylum Acidobacteriota; class Vicinamibacteria; order Vicinamibacterales; family CAVVIG01; genus CADEEX01. The sequence continues at coordinate 250,676 of CAZOAZ010000002.1, forward strand.
TCACCACGCACCGGATTCGCACGACCGCGCCGGATGGTCGACGGATGGCGCTCGGCTGGTTCCTGCCGACGCATGCCGTGGAGTACTCGCACAATGGCGCGACCGCGGGATTCACCGCCGATGCCTTCTTCAGCCCCGAGGACGACACGGCCCTCGTCGTTCTCTCGAATGTCGGCCCGTTGAGCGTCGTGTCCGCGGATCTGATCTCCGCCCACATCCACGCGCGGTTGAAGGGCACGCCGCCGGTCGCCATCGCCGACGTGGTCGTCCCACGCGGCGGCGGCGCACGCGCGCTGGTCCGTCAGTACGCCGCCTACTGGGTCACGATGTTCGCGGCCAGCCTGTTCATCTTTGCGGCCATCGCGGGCATCCAGGGGGTCGCCGCATCGCTGCTGCCGCGGCGCGCGTTCCTCCGCGTCTCATCGCTGCTGCAAATGACCGTGTTCGGCACGATCGTCTCGGTCTACTGCCTTCAGCCGATCATCGTCAGCGCCGACCCGATTGTGCGTGCGCAACAGCCAGGCTGGTCGCTGGTATCGCCGACGTACTGGTTCCTCGGGCTGTTTCAGTGGCTGGCGGGTGTGCCGCTGCTTCAGCCGCTCGCGCACCGTGCGCTGTGGGCGCTCGGCCTTGCCCTGGCGCTGGCTGCAGGCGGTTACGCGCTGTCGTACTACCGCGTGTTGCGCAAGATCGCCGAAGAACCGGACGTCCTGCCGGGCGCCGCACGTTCGCGCCGGCTCCCGCCGCTCGGCGATCAACGGCAGACGGCGATCGCGCACTTCGCCATCCGCACGCTCCTCCGGAGCGCGCCCCAGCGACTGATGATGGCGTTCTACCTCGGTCTCGGGTTTGCGGTGGTGATTCTCTTCCTGAAGACCCCGCGCGGACAGTCGGCGGCAATTTCCGACAACCCGTGGCTCGACGGCGGCGTGCCGATGATTCTCTCGAGCTTGTTGATGCTGGCGTTCGCCATCGCCGGCGGCCGCGTCGCGTTCGCCATTCCCAAAGATCTGCGGGCCAACTGGATCTTCCGGATCGTGCCGCTGGGCCAGGGCCGCGAAATCGTCACGGCGCGGCGCCGGTCGCTCCACGCCGTCGCGGTCGCGCCTGCGGTTGCCGTCTGGGCGGCCGTCTGTTTCGCCGTGTGGCCCTGGCCCATGGCACTCGCGCACGTCGCCGTGTTGTGGCTGACCGGGGCGCTGCTCGTGGAGCTGGCGATCGCCGACGTGCCGAAGATCCCGTTCACGAGCGCCTACCTCCCCGGGCGCTCGCTGCTGCACGTACGAGTCACCGTGCTTTTCATGCTGGTGCTGCCGCTGACGTATGCCGCCGCCCGCGAAGAGTGGACGCTGTTGCAGCACCCGGCGACCGCCGGAGCGCTGGTCGCGGCGATGGCTGCCGTGTGGCTCGCCCTCCGAACGCTGCTGTCGTTGGGATCGAACGCGGAGCGCAAACTCCCCGCCTTCGACGAACCACCGCCCGACGCCGTGACGACTCTGAACTTGTTGTATCGGTAGGGACAGGCTTTAGGCTGTCCGTCAGCCGTTTGTCCCGGTAGGGACAGCCTTCAGGCTGTCCGTCGTCCGTCCGATAATCACCGCGTGCATTGGCAAGAGACCTCGCCAGGACGCGTGACCATTACCCAGGCCGGACCCGGCATCGCGCGCCTGTTCGGCGTGCCGTTCATCGTCGTCGGCGGCTACTTTCTCTATCAATTCCTCGACGGCGTACTTCATCCCGGCGAGCTGACGATTGCCGGCTGGATCCTCCTGCCACTGATGACCGCGGCGTTTCTCGTTCCCGGCTGGCTGATCACGATGTTCCGCAAGCGCGCGACGATTGACGCCACCGCGCGTGAGGTCAGCGAGGAGTACGACTTCCTTGTCTACACGCACCGGACGAAGACCTCAATCCCCTCGAACGCGCACATCCTGATGCGCTACGAACGCGGCTCGGAGCGGCGAACACGCGGTGCCTTCTTCACCTCGGTCCGCACCGGATTCCTGCTGCCTGTGTATCTGACCGCGGGCAAGCGCGAGGTGCTGCTGGCGCTCTTCGGCGACCGCGAAAAGCCCGCGGCGCTCACCTTCGCGCAGAGAGTTGCGACGTTTCTAAGAATTGACGTTCAGGATCGATGCGTCGAGGGTGGCGAGGTCACGTCCGGCGGAGTCGTCGTCGCGCACGCGGACGACGAAGATCCCTGAGAAAAGCTTCACACCGAGCCCACAGAACCCGCGTGGCCACGCTCCAGAGAACTCTTTCTCCTACGGTTTGGTGAACCAGTACGCGACACCAATCAGGACGCCCTGAAGTGGCAGGCGGATCAGCAGCGCGGTCGGCGAGAACTGCGAGTACAGCTCCGGATGAAGCGCCATGTGGACGTTGGCGGGAAACACTGCGATCAAGAGCACAATCAATCCCCAGGCCGCGAGGCGTGACGCCGCAGGCAGCAGGAGCAAGCCACCGAGGACGATTTCCGCGACGCCGCTCACGTAGACCAGGGCGGCCGGCGCCGGCAGATACGGCGGCACGATTCGGATGAACATGTCGGAGCGGACGAAGTGCAGAATGCCGGTGACGACGAAGAACCCGCCAAACAGGACCCGGATCGCGGCTTTGATGGCGGTGACGGGACTTCTAAACACCGATGACACCCCTTCTATTCACTGAAGGCCAAGAGAGAACGAGCGAAGCGAAGTTCCGTGAGCTGGAACGACGGAACAAGCGAAGCGAAGTTCACAAGAGCTGGCACGACGGAACAAGCGAAGCGAAGTTCACAAGAGCTGGCACGACGGAACGAGCGAAGCGAGTTCACGAGAGGGTGGGATTCGAGCCGAGTCGCGGCGAGAGCCGCGCGGCGGCCTGAAGACCACCCGAACCGCCAGAACGAGCGTGAGCGAGTGATGGCGGAGAGGGTGGGATTCGAACCCACGTGCCCTTTCGGACAAGACGCTTTCGAGGCGCCCCCGTTACGACCACTTCGGTACCTCTCCGTCTGAGGTGAGCAGCGTGAAGCGGACCCTTGATTATACCGCGGCGCCAGAAAGCGTTTCTGGATCTGCACACCTCGCCCGCCTTTCCAGTCGTCCAGCCCGTCCCGCCTGCCTTGCCTGCCCGTCCTGCTCGTCCTGCCCAGTGAACTAGACTGCCCTCGTCATGGCGAACGATGCCCACACGTTGCGGGGCATTTGGACCGCGGCACTCGGGGGCTTTTGCGCGATCGCGTTTGCCTGTGGGTTTCAGGCGGCGTTTCCCCCGACTGTTTTGGATCTGGCTGCCTGTGCAGGTGGCCGGGTTTCTCGTGCGTCGACTTCGTTCGTAGACGGCAGCCGATAATCAGCTATGCCATCCCCATCACCTGACGCGGCCTCGATCGACCGTCATGGCGAACCCAGTTGGCGGCGCCGACGGCGTTGGCTCCGTGCCGCGGCTGTGACTGCCCTATTAGCCGTTTTCTACGTGCTCTTGCTTCTGCATCCGCAGCCGCTCTTCGCCTACGAGCTCGAACATGCCGGAATCGTGGTGCACGCGACGCGGCCGATTCCGGAGGCGATGCGAGAGACGCTCGAGCGCGTCCGCGGCAGACTGAATCGCACGCCCCTCGTGGCGCCATCGGACCGTTACGACGTGTTCATCTGCCACTCGCGATGGCTCTTCGCGCTCTTCGCCCGGACGAACTACCAGGTCGGCGGCGTCATGAACTACTTCGGCAAACACGTCTTCCTGCGCGAAAGCGACATGGAGCACGATCGATTGATCTCGCCGCGCGGGACGCCGGTCGAGGCCGATCGTCCGCTCTCATACTTCATGGCCCACGAGATCATCCACGCTGTCGTCGCCCGGAGGCTCAGCCCGCTCGCGTTCCTGCGGTTGCCGCGGTGGGTCAGCGAGGGCTATGCCGATTACGTCGCGCGAGACATCGATCTCGATCGCACCCTGGCTGGCTTCAAGGCTGGCGCACGCGAACTCGACCCGGCGCGCTCAGGGCTGTATCTCAGGTATCACCTGATGGTCGCGCAGGCGTTGGATCGAAATGCGGTGAGCGCGGACTCTTTACTCGAGTCGCCGCCGGACGGGGCCTCGGTTGAACGCGCACTGGCCGTCGTCGACGCCTGGTAGGGCGCAACGATCTGGTCCGGCTGGCGCTAGTGGCCTGTCCACGCTGAAGCAGTACCGCCTGCCGGGCGGGGCATCCCGCCTCGCGGCGTTGCTCATCGCTCACTTATGCCCAATAAGCTCGCTCTTCGCGCCTTGCGATCCGGGCGCCGCGCTCCGGCAATCGGTACTGCTTCAGCGTGGACAGGCCACTAGAATCGCCGAACGGCCGGGGCATTCCGCTCAGGGCCGGCGACGTGGTGAACATGCCGCCGGACACGCCGCGCCAGTCCATTCCCCACCGGGACGGTTTCAGCTATCGTCTAGTCAAAGTGAACGTCAATACCTATCCCTGGGCGTTGATCGCGAAGTGACGACGGCGTCGCGATCGTCTGGCCAAATCGTCACGCCGCTCGCACTGCTCGGCCTGCTGGCTCTTCTCGCCCTTGTCACCGCCCGCACGGGCCTGTTTGGCGCCTTTCTCGCCGCCGACGACTTCCAATGGCTGGCGGGTGGTGAGGCGTTGCTCCGGACCGGGCATCTGCCGCTGCCGGTTGGCGACGGTTTCTACCGGCCGCTGGTGGTCGTGTGGTTTTCCGGGCAGTTTGCCGCCTGCGGCTACTCGACCTTCTGCTACCACACCGCCACGTTCGGGATTCACCTCGTCAACGCGGCGCTCGCGTTTTTGATCGCGCTGGCGATCGCGCGCGACCGTCGCGCCGCCTGGCTCGCGGCGGCGCTCTTCGCGATTCATCCCGCCAATACGCAGGCGCTCGCGTGGATTTCGGCGGCCACCGAACTGCTGTCGGCGACCTTCTTCCTGCTCTCGCTCTGGCTGCAGCTCCTGTCCGGGCAACCCCGGTCGTCGCGATCGCGGACTGCCTTGCAGGCGCTGGCGATCGTCAGCTTCGCGGGCGCGCTGCTCTGCCACGAGGCCGCGATCACGCTGCCGGCGATTTCGTGGCTGATGTGGCGAACGGTGCGACGTGAACCATTTCCGGGCGAGCGGCCGCTTCTGGCCGGCCTGGCGCTGGTCGCGCTCCTGTTTGGCGGCCTGACTGTTCTCTCGAATGCGCGCAATCCGTTGTTCACGAACGCCGGCTACAGGATCGGCTGGCACATGGTCCAGCACGCGCTCGACTATGTCGTCGGCATGTACGTCGGACCCGGCTGGTGGGGCGCGTACCTGCTGTGCGTCGTCGGATCGGTCGCGATCGCCCTGCTCATGCCCACGGCACGATTCGGGGTCCTTTGGCTGTGGATCGCGATGCTGCCCTTTCTCGGCTTCACAAGCGGGAACGTCTCACGCTATTCGTATCTGCCGAGCGTCGGGTTCGCGCTGGCCGTCGCCGCCGTTGCGGCGGCGCTCTCGGGACAAATCGAGCGAACGGCTCGACGGCCCTGGGCCGGTCACGCCGCCTTCGCCGTTCTGGGTCTGTTCGCAGTCATCCGGTCGGCTAATTTCTACACAGCGTCGATGAAAACGCAGGTCGCGTGGCTCGAGGAGTGGCGCGTCGGCAGTCAAGCGCTGCAGGCCCGAGCCATTCGCACTGCCGACGGATCGCTTCGCGTCGCTCCCGACAACGACCCGGCGCTTCCCACGATCTTCTACCAGCCGATCCTGCAGTGGACGAATCGCGACTACGCGACGCCAATCGTGACGGACCGATAACCCGGTTACAGTAGACAGATGCGGGTCGCCGTTCTGGGAGCCGGACTTCTGGGTGTCTGCACCGCTCTGGAACTTGCCGACCGCGGCGATCAGGTCACGCTGATCGACCAGCGCGACGAACCGCTGACCGAAGCCAGCTTCCACAACGAAGGCAAGATCCACCTCGGTTTCGTCTACGCCGCAGACCCGACGTTCCGCACTGCACACCGCATGATCGGCGGGGCGGCGCGCTTCCTTCCGGTCCTCGCACGCTGGATGCCTTCCGCTCGTCTCGATGCGCTCAAGACTGAACCCTTCGACTACGTGGTCCATCGCGACACGATGATCAGCGTCGACAACATCGAAGCGCATTTCGCACGCGTGGCGACCACGATCCGTCAGGTCGAGTCCGGCCGCGGCGCCATTGCGGCGCGCGACGCCAGCCGCCCGATCTGGCGACGGCTGACACCTCGCGAACTCGACGAACGCTACGACTCCGCGACCGCGCTCGCTGCCTACGAAACGTGCGAGCGTGGCATGGACGTCTGGGGCGTCGCTGGCTCGCTGCGTGAGGCGGTCGATCAGCAGCCGCACATCGAATTCGCCGGCGCGACGCGCGTCCATTCGGTTCGGACCCGTGCCGACGGACGCCACGACGTCGTCCTGGACTCGAACCACGCGCACACTCTCGGGCCGTTCGACGGCATCGTCAACGCGCTCTGGGCCAATCGGCGCGCGATCGACGAACGTACGGGCGTGACGCGGCCGGGTCGATGGTTCACCCGCCGCAAGCTGGGCGTCCACGTCTTTCCGGCCGCCACCGGAATTCGCGTCCCGACCGTCACCATCATGCTCGGCCCCTTTGGCGACATCGTCACCTACGGAAGCGGACGCGTGTATCTCTCGTGGTATCCGACGTGCCTGATCGGAACGTCCACGACCAGTGAGGAAACCGATTGGTCGCGGGTGCTCGCGTCCGTGGATCGAGCGGCGGTCTATCGCGGCACGATGGACGGGCTCGCTGAAATCTGCCCGGCCGTCCGCCGTCTGCCGGCGTTCGACGGCACCGCGATCGTCAACGGCGGATCGATCTGCGCCGAGGGCCACTCCGATATCGACGATCCTCAGAGTCAGCTCCACGAACGAATCGACTCGGGCACTGACGGCCGCGGCACCTACCTGTCGGTCGACACCGCCAAGTACACGATGGCTCCGGCCATCGCCGAACGCATCGCCGACCGTCTGACGACGCTGAAAGCGGTGTGACGTGGGCGCCGTGCCGATCACCGCGGTGGTGCCGGTCTACAATGCCGCACCCTTCGTTCGCGACACGCTCGACAGCCTCGTCGCTCAAACGCTCACCGAGTTCCGCGTGCGCATCTCCGTCGACCGATGCGACGACGGTTCGGCGGAGATCTGCCGGACCTACGAGCGCGACGCGCGATTCCGAGTCGTGGTCCAGCCACACCGTCTCGACTGGGTCCGCAACGTCAACACCCTGATTGCCGGCGTTGACACACCGTTCTTCTGCATCGTCCCGCACGACGACCTTCTGGCACCGACCTATCTCGAACGGCTGCTGGCGCTGATGGACGAAAACGACAGCGCTGCCTGTGCCTACAGCGATCTCAAGGGTTTTGGTTTTCGCGAACCGTACATTCAGCAAGCTGACGTGCGCGGAACGCAGTACGAGCGGGTCCTCGATCTGCTGCTCAATCACTTCCCCGCCGTCGCATTTCGCGGCCTCGTCCGGCGGCGGACGGCCGCGCTCCCGTTGCTGCCGACTGACCTGCCAGGGAACTTTGCCGCCGACACCGTTTGGATGATGCGGCTGGCGCTGGCCGGCGAGCTGCGCCGTCTGCCCGAACCGCTCTACGCCAAGCGCTATGGCTCGACGTCCGTGCACGCGGGCTGGTTCACCGAGCCGCGCGCCGTCAGCGTCCAGCGTTGGACGGATCACGCAGTCGCCTGCGTCCGGATCGCGCTCACGCAGTTCTCCGATCCCGACCAGGTCCGATCGATCCTCGCGGCGGGCCTGATCCGGGCAGTCGGCACCGGCCGCGTCGCGCAGAGCCGGCTCAGCCCGAGGTCGGCGATCGAAGTCGCGCGCTCATCGGCGCGCTACTGCGCCGCGTTCGGTCTCGATGGCGCGACGCTGCTCCGTCATGCCTTCGAACATGACGAGACGGGCGTGTTGAAACGCGCCCTCAGACGGTCGCTGACTCAGGATCCGCGAGGCTGGCCGCAGGCGGCGCTGCGGACGATGTGGCGTGTCGTTGGTACGTGACGCACCGTTGTGGTGACGCACCGTTGTGGGGTCCGGCTTCCGCCTTCGCCAAGGCTACGGCGGACAAGTCAGCCGGACCGTGGGGCTGGCAACGCAGGCAGGGCGGGCGGCAGGCAAACGATCAGCGGGCAAATGCCGGACCGCTCGCGATGCGCCAGCCATTCAGCTCGCGTTCGTAGTACACGAGGATCTCGCCGGGCGGGGCGTCTGCGGACAGCGTGGCTTCGCTGCGGCGGACGATCAGACGTCCAGTCTGCCGTATTGCCTCGGTGAGGACCGCCACCGACGGCGTGCGCCGCTTGAACTCCGAGGTCGCTCTTGCCCTTTCATCAGGCGTTGCCGCTTTCCAGTCATCCTGATCGGACCCGATGCGGAGCGTCATGTATTCATCGATCTTGCCCGCTGAAATCAGCTCCGCGGACTGGATGGCCAACTGTCCGAGCGGGTGGGCGAGAATCGCGGCGCCGTTGACATCCTCCGCGGCCTGAAGCGCCAGTCCGGCGACCAGCAGCGCGAGGAGCCACGGTTTCGTCACCGCTGGATCACCGTGCGGCGGCGATGATGCGCGTCCGCAACGCCGCGTCTGGCAGCGATCCGTACATCGCGGCGATGTTGTCGCGAAGATGCTGCGGATTCGCGGTGGCCGGAATCACCGTGGTCACGGCCGGATGGGCGATGACGAATTTCAGCAGCAGCTGGGCCCATGTGCGGCAGTCGATCTCCGCGGCCCACGCCGGCACCGGGCGACTCCGCAGCCGCTGCATCAACGCGCCTTCAGCGAACGGACGGTTGATGATCACGGCCACACCGCGGTCCATTGCGGAGGGCAGTACCCGGTTCTCCGCCTCGCGCTCGCTGACCGAGTAGTTGATCTGCACGAAATCCATCGCTTCGGTCTCGATGACGCGTGCGATCGCGTCGTGACCCGACGAGGTGTAGTGAGTGACGCCGATGTAGCGGACTCGCCCCTCGCCCTTCAGCTCGCGCAGCGTCGCCAGCTGGGTGCGGAGGTCGACGAGGTTGTGCACCTGAAGGAGATCGAGTCGATCGGTGCGCAGGTGGCGGAAGGAATCCTCGATTTGCCGCCGCCCGGCCTCGCGTCCGGTGGTCCAGACCTTGGTGGCCAGAAAGGCGCCGGAACCCAGTCCGCGCGCGTCGAGGGCCGCGCCGACGGCGGCCTCCGCGCGTCCGTACATCGGCGAAGAGTCAACAACCTGACCGCCGCGGGCAAGAAACTCTTCGAGGAGCGCTGCCCGATCGCCGTACTCGTTCGGCCCCACGTCGAAGGTCTGCCAGGTGCCGAGGCCAACGACCGCCAGCTGCTCGCCGGTCGAATGGATGGTCCGCGTGATCGGTGCAGCGGTCATAAGGATGGCGGCGCCGGTGGCAAGCGTATCTCATGGCGGACTCTTTGCTATCGTTGCCTCGTGCGAACGAACCGGCGTGCCGTTGCACTGCCCAAAGCGTGGAACCGGCTGGTCACAGAAGAGAAGGCAGCCGCCAGACGCCGGCATCGGGCACGGCAGCAGGCGGCGCAGGGAGTCACAGTCGCGCCGGAGGCTTCGGCTCAGGTCGCGGGTCTTCGCTACGTCAACGACACGACGATGCCGGGAATCCGGCGGATCGGCCGAAGCCATCGGGTTCGCTACGTCGATGCCAGCGGCCAGACCGTTGCCGAACGCGACACGCTGCAGCGCATTCGTGCGCTGGTGATTCCTCCGGCCTGGACGAATGTCTGGATCTGTCCGCATCCGCTCGGCCACCTGCAGGCCACCGGCCGCGACGCCCGCGGTCGCAAGCAGTACCGCTATCACGCGCGATGGCGCGAAGTCCGTGACGAAGTGAAATACGGACGGCTGCTGGCGTTCGCCAGGATCCTGCCGCGCATCCGCGAACGCACCACCGCAGACCTCGGCCGTCCAGGGCTGCCGCGCGAGAAGGTCGTCGCGACCGTCGTGCAGCTGCTCGAGAAAACCCTCATTCGCGTCGGCAACGACGAATACGCGCGCGAGAATCGCTCATTCGGGTTGACGACCCTCGAAGAGAGACACGCCACCGTGTACGGATCGACCGTCCGTTTCGAGTTTCGCGGCAAGAGCGGCGTCTCGCACAGCGTCGATCTCAGCGACCGGCGAATCGCGCGCATCGTCAAGGCCTGCCGCGATCTGCCCGGCCACGAGCTCTTTCAGTACGTCGACGGCGAAGGCGCGCGGCAGGCGATCGACTCGGCCGACGTGAACGCGTACTTGCGCGACGTTTCCGGCGAGGACTTCACCGCCAAGGACTTTCGCACCTGGGCCGGAACGGTGATCGTCGCGAAGGAGCTCGCGCAGACCTCCAGGAAGGAAGCGCCGGCGTCAAAGACCGCCGTCAAGCGCACGATCCTTCGCGCCATCGAGACGGCGGCGGATCGGCTTGGCAACACCGTCTCCGTCTGCCGCAAGTGCTACATCCATCCGGCCATCCTCACGTGCTATGAGGACGGACGAATCATCCGTCCACGGAAGTCCGCGACCGGCGGCGCGCACGATTTGCTTCCGGACGAAGCCGCCGTCGTCGCGCTCCTGAGTCAGTCGGTGGGCTCCGGCTTCAGCCGGAGCCGGAAAAATCCGGCCAAGCCGCATTCCACCAGAAGTCGCGCTAGCGTTCGATCGCGGCGTGCGTGACGACAGGCATGCCGGGTCCGATCGGTCCTTTCACCAGTTCCGTCCAACGATCGTCGCTGAGACCGGTCTCGACCGTCACCGGCGTGAAGTCGCTGCCGTTGTATTCCCAGACGCGGGCCACGTGCGTCGCGAACGCTTCCACGGGCGAGGGTACCGTCTTCGTCACGTGTGACGCCGTCAAGACCTGCGGCGACGGGGTGAACGACAGCGCCTGATTCGGCAGCCGGACGGCGTGATCGCGGCGCAGCCCTTCGAACGACACGGTCGCCGTCATTCCTGGCCGCAGCTCTTCGTTCGCGTTCTCCACGGTGATGATGACGGGATAACTGACGACCGCCGTGGCGCTCGCCGGCGCCGGAACGGCAGGGCGCGAGGGATCGGCGGTCGGGGCCTCGCGCACAGCGTCGAGACGAATCGTCGACACCGTCCCGCGAAACGTTTCATCCGGATAGGCGGACACCTGAAAGCTGGCGGACTCACCTGGCCGCAGTTCGCCAATGTCCGATTCGTCCACGCTGGCCTGGACTTCCATGTGCCGAAAGTCGGTGGCCAGGCGCAGCAGCACCGGCGACTGGATGGCGGCAACCGTCACGCCCACGTCTACCGCGCGGTCGATCACGACGCCGTCCACCGGCGAGCGGATGACGGTCTGTGCAAGATCAACGGACGCTTCCCGCACTGCCGCGCGCGCCTGCGCAACGGCTCCCTCAGCCGACGCGACATCGGCGTCCGCCTGCGCCACTGCGGTTCGCGCCGCGTCGAGGTCGGCGTCGGGAATCAACGCACGCGTCGCGAGATCGTCCGCACGCTGCATTTTCTGCTGCGCGTCCTCTTCCGCCGTCTTCACCTGCGCGAGATCGGCTTCGGTTCGCCCCAGCGTCGCCCGCGCCTGCTCGAGGACGGCGCGCGCCGATCCGCTGTCGAGCCGCAGCAGCACCTGCCCGCGATGTACGACGGAGTTGTAGTCGACGAGAATCGATTCAACGGTTCCCGACACCTGGGTGCCGACGTCGACGCTGCTGACCGGCATCACCGTTCCCGTCGTCACGATCCGACGCACGATCGAGCCAGAGGTCAGCGGCTCAGTCGTCACCGCGAGTCGCGGGTGATGGCCGAACGGAACCAGCGCCGCGGCCAGCGCGGCGGTGGCGATGGCGCCGCCGGCAACGATCGCGCGACGACGGGCGTGCACGCTGTCATCTTTCTGCATGATTGCGGTCCTCATCTGGGTTACGACGGCTGCTGGGCAATCCGCGTCTGAAAGTCGCAAGGAGCGCGTCGTCAACCCGTCAAATCAAACCGCCGGCATCGATCGCGAGTCTCACCAAGTGCCAGCGCCTGCGCCTTGGAGGCATCATGCGTGCAGAACTCATCGCGATCGCGTTGACCGTGGCGGCGTCGTCCGCGTTCGCCGGAGAACCGCGGGTGTTCATCGACGGCACGGCCGGCGTGACGGCTCCGTCCGTGAGGTCACGCGACATTGCCGGCGACGTCGGCGTCCGGTTGGGGTCGCATGTCTCGGTCATCGGCGGCATCGGCCAATTTGGCAATCTCGAGGGCAGCGCCAGCGCCGGTTCCGCCCTCGACCTCGCGGCGAAGCTCGCGAGTGACGACACGGGCGTGCTGAACAAGGCCGGCACGACGCTGCCGGCGCTCTACTCACTCGGCGGCGTGAAGGTGAACGGCAATCGCTACGGGCGCGTGACGCCGTACGTGCTCGGCGGCGCCGGCATCGCGCACCTCGAACCGGGCGCCGAGGCGTCCGACAACGAAGCGCTCTACGCAATCGGCAGCGGCGTCGGCGTCCAGCTCGATCGTCATCTGGCGCTCGATGGCGGGTATCGCTACTCGCGGATTGCCGGCAGCAGCCCGATCAACACTCAAAGCGTCACCGTCGGGCTCGGCTATCGCTTCTGACATCTGCGGGGTCAGACACGTGTCTGACACCGTGTCTGACCCCGCCTTGTAGTCGCGACAGGGCGCTGGTCTATTTGTTGTGGTCAGCGCGCCTACACCTGAGCTTCAACGCGTAAACCATCAGGTTGAACGGTGCAAAATCTGAAAGGGTGTCAGACGTGGTGTCAGACACGTGTCTGACCCCTCAGCGCTTCACCCTCAGCGCTTCAAACGAAAGAACGACTGCATGAGGTCGCGGCACTCGGCTTCGCGAATGCCCGAGACGACCTCAAAGCGGTGATTGTGGCCGGGCAGGTCGCCGGCCCTGACCGTTGACGAGACCGCGCCGGTCCGCGGCTCGGCCGCGCCATACACGAGCGTGCCGATGCGCGCGTGAATCAGCGCACCGACGCACATCAGGCAGGGTTCGATCGTGACGACGAGCGTCGCCCCGGTAAGCCGGTAGTTCTTGAGGCTCGCCGCGGCGGCGCGAATCGCGACAATTTCGGCGTGTGCGGTCGGATCGCCGGCGCCAATCGGTTGGTTGAAGCCCGCTCCGACAATTTCGTCGCCCAGCACCACCACGGCGCCAATCGGCACCTCGCCGGCGTCGCGCGCGCGGCGCGCCTGGACCAGCGCCGCCTCCATCCATCCATCTATATCAGTCATGTATTGGATACAATGATTGTATTTTACTTCTGCATTGGTACCGGGCGATAACACTCTTCCGTTTGGATCCTCCCGAGCGGGTTTGACCGCGGCTGACGGGACACCTGGTCCGCCGCCCAGTGGGCCCCATCATGGACGCACAAGGGTTATACGATCCGCAACACGAACATGACGCCTGCGGCGTCGGCTTCGTGGTCGACATCAAGGGACGCAAGTCGCACGGCATCGTGCGGCAGGCACTGCAGGTCCTCAAGAACCTGCAGCACCGTGGTGCCTGCGGATGCGAAGTCAACACCGGCGACGGCGCCGGCATCCTGATTCAGACCCCCGACGCCTTCCTGCGCAAGGTCGCGCCGGCGGCGCTGCCGGCGGCCGGCCAGTACGGCTGCGGCCTGGTCTTCCTGCCGAAGCATCATGCCGATCGCGAGACCGTCGAGGATCTGTTCGCCCGCATCATCGCCGAGGAAGGCCAGCGGTTGATCGGCTGGCGCGAGGTCCCGACCGATCACAGCCCGGTCGGCCCGAGCGCGGTGCAGGTGGAGCCGATCTTCAAGCAGATCTTTGTCGGCGCCGGCGCGGGCCGCGAGTCCGACGACCGCGCGGCCTTCGAGCGGAAGCTGTACATCATCCGCAAGCGCATGGAGCAGGCGGTCGACGCGCTGGCGATTGCCCAGGAATCGCGCAAGTACTTCTACATCGTCAATCTGTCGTGCAACACGCTGATCTACAAGGGCATGCTGACGGCCAGCCAGATCGAGACGATGTTTCCGGATCTGATGGATCCGGCGCTCGAATCGGCGCTGGCGCTGGTGCACCAGCGCTTCAGCACCAACACGTTCCCGTCGTGG
>CAZOAZ010000002.1:264797-266809 GCA_964577955.1 uncultured Bifidobacterium sp.
TCTACCCCGAGCTCGACGACGAGCGGGTCGAGAGTTCGCTCGCGCTCGTCCACTCGCGGTTCTCCACGAACACGTTCCCGAGTTGGCCGCTCTCGCACCCGTACCGGTACGTGGCACACAACTGCGAGATCAACACGCTTACCGGCAACAACAACAGGATGCACGCCCGTGAATGACAGCTCCAGACGCAGCTCTTCGGCGACGATCTGAAAAAGATTCTGCCGGTCATCCGCGAGGGCGGCAGCGACACGGCGACGTTCGACAACGTGCTCGAGTTCCTGGTCATGACCGGGCGCTCGCTGCCGCACGCGATCCTGATGATGATCCCCGAGCCGTGGCAGAACCACGAGACGATGCCGGAGGATCTGAAGGCCTTCTACGAATATCACTCCTCCTTGATGGAGCCGTGGGACGGCCCGGCGTCGATTGCGTTCTCGGACGGCACCGTGATCGGCGCCGTGCTGGATCGCAACGGATTGCGGCCGTCGCGCTACTACGTCACCAAGGACGATCTCGTCGTGATGGCGTCGGAAGTCGGCGTGCTGGACATTCCGGCCGAAGACATCGTGCTCAAGGAACGGCTGCATCCCGGCCGCATCTTCCTGGTGGACACCGCCAAGGGCCGGATCATTTCTGACGAGGAAGTGAAGCGCGACCTCGCCGCGGCGTTGCCGTACAAGGAATGGCTGAACCATCTCGTCGACATCGACGATCTGGATCCGGCGCCGTACCTCCCGCCGCCGAGCCACGAGACGGTCACACAGCGGCAGCAGCTCTTCGGCTACACGCACGAGGATCTCCGGCTGCTCCTCGCACCGATGGCCACGACCGGTGAAGAGGCAATCGGCTCGATGGGCACCGACACGGCGCTGGCGCCGCTCTCGGATCGCCCGCGCATGCTCTACGACTACTTCAAGCAGGTGTTCGCGCAAGTCACCAACCCGCCGCTCGACGCGATCCGCGAGGAGCTCGTGACCTCGATGGAGTCGACGATCGGACCGGAAGGCAACCTGCTCGATCCGCGCCCCGAGTCGTGCCGCCAGATCGAGATCCGGTATCCGGTGCTCGACAACGATCAGCTCGGCCGGCTGCGGCACGTCTACGAACCCGGATTCCGCGCCATCCGTCTGCCCATGCTGTTCGACGCGACGCTGGGCGGCCAGGGTCTCGAGCGCGCGCTCGACGATCTCAAGCGGCGCGCCAACGACGCCGTCGAGGCCGGTTACACGATTCTGATCCTGTCGGATCGCGACGCCGACCGCGTGCGCGCGCCGATCCCGAGCCTGCTCGCGACCTCGGGCGTCCACCACCATCTGGTCAAGATGGGGTCGCGGACGCGCTGCGGCCTGATCGTCGAATCGGGCGACGCGCGCGAAGTGCATCACTGCGCGCTGCTCCTCGGCTACGGCGCGGGCGCGGTCAACCCGTACCTCGCGTTCGAAACGCTCGGCGACATGATCCGGCAGCGCATGCTGCTCGGCATCTCGCACGAGCAGGCGATCGAGAACTACATCCACGGGCTGAACAAGGGCATCCTGAAGGTGATGTCCAAGATGGGCATCTCGACGCTGCAAAGCTACTGCGGCGCCCAGGTCTTCGAAGCGGTCGGCCTCGAGAAGTCGTTCGTCGACAAATTCTTCACGCGGACCGCGTCGCGCATCAGCGGCGTCGGCATCGACGTGGTCGCCGAGGAAGTGCACCGCCGGCACGTGAAGGCGTTTCCCGCGCGCCCGGCAGCCGAGCACGAGCTCGAATGGGGCGGCGAGTACCAGTGGCGGCGCGACGGCGAGTACCACCTGTTCAATCCGGAAACCGTCTTCAAGCTGCAGCACGCGACGCGCAGCGGGCAGTATCAGATTTTCAAGGAGTACACGAAGCTCGTCGACGATCAGAGCCAGCGGATGGCGACGCTCCGCGGCCTGCTCGAGCTGAAAACCGCGAAGAAGCCGATCCCGATCGACGAGGTCGAATCGGTGGAGACGATCGTCAAGCGCTTCGCGACCGGCGCGATG
>CAZOAZ010000002.1:266819-267151 GCA_964577955.1 uncultured Bifidobacterium sp.
CAGCAAGGAAGCCCACGAGACGCTGGCGATCGCGATGAACCGCATCGGCGGGAAGTCCAACACCGGCGAAGGCGGCGAGGACCCGGCGCGCTACAAGAAGGACGCGAACGGCGACTGGCGGCGCAGCGCCGTGAAGCAGGTCGCCTCGGCACGCTTCGGCGTCACCAGCGAGTACCTGGTCAACGCCGACGATCTGCAAATCAAGATGGCGCAGGGCGCGAAGCCCGGCGAAGGCGGCCAGCTCCCCGGGCACAAGGTCTATCCCTGGATTGCCCAGGTCCGCTACGCCACGCCCGGCGTCGGGCTGATTTCACCGCCGCCGCACCACGACA